>NZ_JBQFRK010000002.1:0-874630 GCF_056537365.1 Ruegeria sp. CF3
ACCGAAATACTTGGTGATTGCTGCGGTCAGCGTGGTCTTGCCGTGGTCAACGTGGCCAATCGTGCCGATGTTGACGTGCGGCTTATTACGCTCAAACTTTTCCTTTGCCATGATGGCCTCCTTTTTCGGTAATGAAGGGAGCGCGTTAGCCGCGCTCCCTCAAATCTTCGCTTATGCGTATTTCGCCTGAATCTCGTCCGAGATGTTCTGCGGGACCGGATCGTAGTGATCGAACTGCATGGTGAACTGGGCACGGCCCGACGACATCGAACGCAGAGTGTTGATGTAGCCGAACATGTTGGCCAGCGGAACAAACGCGTCGATCGCGATTGCGTTGCCGCGCGGTTCCTGACCAGATACCTGGCCCCGACGCGAGGTCAGATCACCGATGATACCGCCGGTATATTCTTCCGGGGTGATCACTTCGACCTTCATGATCGGTTCCAGCAGTTTCGCGCCAGCTTTGCGCATGCCTTCACGCATACACATCCGCGATGCGATTTCGAACGCCAGAACGCTCGAGTCAACGTCGTGGAACTTACCGTCCAGCAGGGCAACCTTGAAGTCGATCACGGGGAAGCCAGCCAGCGGGCCGCTGTCCATGACCGAGTTGATGCCTTTTTCAACACCCGGAATGTATTCCTTCGGAACGGCACCACCAACGATGCGGCTTTCGAACGAGTAACCTTCGCCCGCTTCGGTCGGCTGGATCTCCAGCTTGACTTCCGCGAACTGACCCGAACCACCCGACTGTTTCTTGTGGGTGTAGGTGTGCTCAACCGGCATCGAGATGGTTTCACGATAGGCCACCTGAGGTGCACCGATGTTCGCTTCAACCTTGAACTCGCGCTTCAGACGGTCAACCAGGATGTCCAGGTGAAGTTCGCCCATGCCCTTCATGATGGTCTGACCGGATTCCAGATCAGTTTCCACACGGAAGGACGGGTCTTCGGCGGCCAGACGGGCCAGACCCTGAGACATCTTCTCTTGGTCGCCCTTGGTTTTGGGCTCAACCGCGATCTCGATAACCGGATCGGGGAAGGTCATGGTTTCCAGAACCACCGGATCCTTCGCGTCACACAGGGTGTCACCGGTGGTGGTGTCTTTCAGACCCGCCAGCGCGATGATGTCGCCTGCAAACGCTTCTTCGATCTCTTCCCGGTTGTTCGAGTGCATCATCATCATACGACCGATGCGCTCTTTCTTACCTTTGGTCGAGTTCAGGATCGAGTCACCCTTGTTCATGGTGCCCGAGTAGATCCGAGTGAAGGTCAGCGAGCCAACGAAGGGGTCGTTCATGATTTTGAACGCCAGACCCGAGAAGGCCATGTCGTCGTCTGCACGACGGGCGATGTCACGAACTTCTTCCTCGTCGCCGGGTTTGAAGCCCATGTAATCAACAACGTCCAGTGGGCTGGGCAGATAGTCGATCACAGCGTTGAGCAGAGGCTGAACGCCTTTGTTCTTGAACGCCGAACCACCCAGAACCGGAACGAACGCGATTTCCAGAGTACCTTTACGCAGCAGGGCGCGCAGGGTTGGAACGTCGGGCTCATTGCCTTCCAGGTATTCCATCATCGCGTCGTCGTCCATTTCGACGGCCGCTTCGATCATCTTGCCGCGCCATTCGTCAGCCATGTCTTTCAGGCTGTCCCGGATAGGAGCTTTGATCCAGCTTGCGCCCAGATCTTCGCCCTGCCACAGCCACTCTTCCATGGTGACCAGGTCGATCAGGCCTTCCAGCTCGGACTCGGCACCGATCGGAATACCAACCGGAACAGCGCGTGCGCCGGTGCGGTCTTCGATCATGTTGACGCAGTTGAAGAAGTCAGCGCCGATCTTGTCCATTTTGTTGACGAAAACCATACGCGGAACCTTGTAGCGGTCAGCCTGACGCCACACGGTTTCGGTCTGGGGCTCAACACCGGCGTTTGCGTCCAGAACGCAGACAGCACCGTCGAGAACCGCCAGCGAACGCTCAACTTCGATGGTGAAGTCAACGTGGCCGGGGGTGTCGATAATGTTCAGGCGGTGCTTAGGAGTTTCTGCGGTCTGACCGTCCTCGGTGCGTTCCCAGAAAGTGGTGGTCGCAGCCGAAGTGATGGTGATGCCGCGTTCCTGCTCCTGCTCCATCCAGTCCATGGTGGCTGCACCATCGTGCACCTCACCGATGTTGTGGGATTTACCAGTGTAATACAGGATACGCTCCGAGCAGGTGGTCTTACCTGCGTCGATGTGCGCCATGATACCGAAGTTACGGTACAGTTCGAGCGGATATTCGCGTGCCATTGGTCTAAGCCTCTCGGATTACCAACGATAATGGCTGAAGGCTTTGTTCGCCTCGGCCATCTTGTGGGTGTCTTCGCGTTTCTTGACGGCAGTACCGCGGGACTGAACGGCGTCCAGCAGCTCGCCTGCAAGGCGCTCTTCCATGGTGTTTTCGTTGCGGCCGCGCGCAGCAGTGATCAGCCAGCGGATGGCCAGTGCTTCGCGGCGCTCAGGGCGCACTTCGACCGGAACCTGATAGGTTGCACCACCAACGCGGCGCGAGCGAACCTCGACCGACGGTTTGATGTTGTCGAGCGCTTCGTGGAACACTTCGACAGGAGCGCGCTTTACCTTGTTCTCAACGCGGTCAAACGCGTTGTAAACGATGCGCTCTGCGACCGACTTCTTGCCGTCGATCATCAGGTTGTTCATGAATTTGGTCAGTACCTTGTCGCCAAATTTGGCGTCAGGCAGGACTTCGCGTTTTTCGGCGGCGTGACGACGTGACATATCAGCCTCTCCTTCTTACTTGGGACGCTTCGCGCCGTATTTCGAACGGCGTTGCTTACGGTCTTTGACGCCCTGAGTATCCAGAACACCGCGCAGGATGTGGTAACGCACACCGGGAAGGTCTTTCACACGGCCGCCACGGATCAGAACAACCGAGTGTTCCTGCAGGTTGTGGCTTTCACCCGGGATGTACGAGATAACCTCGAACCCGTTGGTCAGGCGCACTTTGGCAACCTTACGCATAGCCGAGTTCGGCTTCTTCGGTGTGGTGGTGTACACGCGGGTGCAAACGCCGCGCTTCTGCGGGCACTGCTCCAGGTGCATGGACTTCGAGCGTTTTACTTTGGGCTGCCGCGGTTTGCGGATCAGCTGTTGAATAGTTGGCATTCCGGTTTCTTCCCCGTTTTGCAACACACATGACATGCACGCGCGTTGCGTGCGGTTAAATTCGCTGCACTCATGCGTCCACAAGCGCAAAACCCGCGAGCGTTCCCATTCCGAGGTGAACGTCGCGGTTTGTTATCAGAGGGCGCGAACGATAAAAGTGTCCGGGCCTTGACCAGTTCATTACTGAAATCGGTTATGGGGCGGCCCCCGGTACCGAGATGTCGCGCGTATTAAGGGGAGTCGGCCCGAGTGTCAACAGCCCAGCGGGAAGCGCGTGTTGTACATAAGAGCTCCGGCCGTCTATCAGGAACTAATGGAGATTCCCACTGCACCGACGCATTGCAGCACTTCGGCACCGGATGCATAGTGAGCATGCCCTGCAAACCATTGGATGCCCCATGCAAGTCTTTGGCCTGTGCCGATTTTCATTCCCTGCTCTGGGCGATTTCCAGATCGAACATGACACGGTCGCAGATCGGCGCGCCCATCTCTACAACCCTGCTCGTCTGGAAGAGCGGTTCCGCTTGTTCGAATCTGTGACATTGCCCAGCTTTCGCGCGCAGACAGATGGGGACTATCAGCTTCTGGTCGTTGTTGGGGACTGTCTGCCGCGAAAGGCGCTCGACCGGCTTAAGGACCTCTCCGCTGACATCAAGCAGGTACGAATTGTCCAAAGGCCTGTCGAACCAAGCCATAAACACCGGCAGGTCATGAAACGAATCCTTCAAGAAGCGCGTTCAAACCCGGACCGGCCCTGTCTTCAATTTCGCCATGATGACGACGACAGCATTTCGATTGATTTCATCGAAAGACTGCGCGAGTCCGCCGATGATGTTGCCGGGCTGATTGGAAAAAATCAGGCCATAGGCCTCGATTTCAACAACGGATACCAGGCCAGCTTTGGGCCGAATGGGGTTCGGGCGGCACAAGTCTACAAATCTCTGCTTGGGGTGGGCTTGGGCATGCTTATCGCGGGCGGGTGCGCCCACACGATCATAAGTTTTACCCACAACCGGATCGGGCGTTTCATGCCAGTGGTCAGTTATCCTGATCGCCCGATGTGGATCAGGACATTGAACAACTCCAACGACTCGCCGCGCGCTGAAAAGCAGAAGGCGCAGCTTGCGCCGATCACGCCCGAAATCGAGACCGATTTTGCCACGCGTTTCGCGCTAAACCCCGGTTTCGTACGTTTGCCTCACTTCTCCGCCTGACGCGCCCGTTCGCGAAACAGAGTGAACATCCCTGCCCCAACAACCAATGCCGCGCCCAGCATTGTAATACCGTCAGGCCAGTCTCCGAACACCACCCATCCAAGCCCAAGCGCCCAAATCAGGCTGGAATACCGGAAGGGGGCAACAAAGCCGACTTCTCCCACGCGCATGACCATGACACTGAATAGGTACCCCATCAGAACAAATACCGCAGCGCCAGCTATCATCATGCCGGGTCCAATAGAAATTGGCACCCAACCCTCGAGTATAGAGGCAATGGTTGCGGCTAATGTGATTGAGAGTGATGTTGCCAAAGTCACTACCATCGAAGGGACGTCTGCCGACATACGTCGCGTGATGAGATCACGGGCGGTGACAGCGGCAACCGCTATCAATGCATATATCGCGTAGATACTGAAACCGTCAGGGCCGGGGCGAACGATTAATATCATACCGAAGAACCCCAGTGCGATCGCAACGATCCGCATCCATCCGATCACCTCGCCAAAGAAAAGGGCGGCGCCCAAAGTCACGGTCAGGGGCAGTGCCTGCAAAACGGCGGCAACATTGGCGAGCGGCATATGCATCAGCGCGGTCAGGAAAAAGAATGTCGCCGCCAGCTCGGCTACACAGCGAAAGGCAATCAACCATTTGTCATGGCGCGAAAAGTCGATGTGAAGCGCACCAAGATGCCGCGCCAGAAAGAACACCAGAACCGTTGCCAATGCTCCGCGCATCGCAACCAGTTGGAACAGGGGAATAGCCTGTCCGACCAGTTTCACCAGGGTGTCATTGATCGTAAAGGCAGCCATGCTGCCCATCATCAGCAATGCGCCTTTAACGTTAGGATTCATTTAATCAACACCCGGTCTTCAATATATCGTCGTACTCACTGTTCAATCGATCACGAAGTCAATTTGCGCCTGACAATCCTACGGTAATAGTTCCGACGAGTTACACCAACTGTCGGCTTGTCAGTCGTTTCAATCTGTCATCTGGGCGGAAGGCGTAGATTTCGAGATCTCGATCTCATCATCCGTCATCTCCTCTTCTACGCCATCAAACAATGGTGTCGAAAGGTAACGCTCGCCCGTATCTGGCAGCATTACCAACATGACGGAACCTTCCGGAGCAGTCTCGGCCAGTTTCATCGCGACCGCAAAGGTCGAGCCACCAGAAATACCGGTAAAAATCCCCTCTTCCGCGGCCAAACGGCGCGACCATGCAATACCGTCGCTACCGGGAACGGGAATCAACTCATCATAGTACGAGTTATCAATGGCCTCCTGCAGAACCCACGGAATAAAATCAGGCGTCCAGCCTTGGATCGGATGCGGCTCGAAGTTCGGATGGCTCTCGGTCGGCTGGTGTATTTCATTGCGCGTGTTCACATATCCTGACGACACAATGGCTGCGTTGGCAGGCTCTGTCAGGATGATCTTGGTCTCAGGGCGCGCTTTTCTAAGAGCCCGGGCCACGCCCGAGACGGTCCCGCCAGTGCCATAGCCCGTAACCCAATAGTCGAGATTCTGCCCATCAAAGTCACCCAAGATTTCCTGCGCGGTGGTATTTTCGTGAATATCGGCGTTGGCTGCGGTTTCAAACTGGCTGGCCAGGAACCAACCGTTCTGCTCGGCCAGTTCTTTAGCTTTTGTATACATGCCGAACCCCTTTTGCGCGCGCGGTGTCAGGACAACTTTTGCCCCCAAAAACCTCATCAGCTTGCGCCGCTCGACCGAGAAACTGTCGGCCATCGTCACAACCAAGGGATAGCCTTTGGCCGCACAGACCATCGCCAGCCCGATACCGGTATTCCCCGAGGTCGCCTCAACTACTGTCTGACCGGGTTTTAAGCTACCGTCGCGTTCTGCCGCTTCGATGATGTTGAGGGCAAGGCGATCCTTGACAGAACTGGCCGGGTTAAATGCTTCGAACTTCACATAGACCGTCACGTTTGAGGGCGCGATCCTGTTTATTCGTATGCTTGGCGTGTCTCCGACGGTGTCCAAAATACTGTCATACAGGCGCTTTCGCCCATGCGTTTGACGGGTTGTCATTGCGGCCCCCTCCTCTGTTGACGAAAGCATGCCACAAACCGGGTCACATTAGTAACTATCTTTGTGAGAGTTCGCCTCGGAGCGCTCACAACAAGAAAGGCCCCGCGAAATCGCGGGGCCTTTCTTAGCTATTGAGGGTGCCTATTCGCGGCTTTCCGGTGTTTCCACCAGAACGTCCAGCTCATCACCGACCATGTCGTCGTCGAAGGTCGGAGCGGCCAGAGCAGCGGCTGCTTCGGCCTCTTCCCGGCGCGCTTCGATAACCACGTTGTCACGCGACTGCGCGATGTGGCGGACGGCCTGAGTGGCCCCACCGGTCCCGGCGGGGATCAGACGACCAACGATGACGTTCTCTTTCAGGCCAACCAGCTTGTCTTTCTTGCCCTGAACCGAGGCTTCGGTCAGCACGCGGGTGGTTTCCTGGAACGACGCCGCCGAGATGAACGAACGCGTCTGCAGCGAAGCTTTGGTGATCCCCAGAAGGATCGGCTCACCCTGAGCCGGACGACCGCCACGCGAGATAGTCTTCTCGTTGGCTGCGTCGAACTCTTGCTTGTCGACATGTTCGCCTTTCAGCAGGGTGGTGTCACCTGAATCCAGGATCTCCCACTTCTGCAGCATCTGGCGCACGATGACCTCGATGTGCTTGTCGTTGATCTTAACGCCCTGCAAGCGGTAGACGTCCTGCACCTCGTCGATCATGTAATCCGCCAGCGCTTCGACACCCATAATCGACAGGATGTCATGCGGAGCCGGGTTACCGTCCATCAGGTATTCACCCTTCTGGATGAAATCCCCTTCGGCGACCGGGATGTGCTTGCCCTTGGGGACCATGTACTCGATGGTCTCCATGGTCTCGTCAGCCGGTTCGATGCTGATGCGGCGCTTGTTCTTGTAGTCGCGGCCAAAGCGCACGTAACCATCGGCTTCTGCGATGATCGCGTGATCTTTCGGACGACGGGCTTCGAACAGTTCGGCCACACGCGGCAGACCACCGGTGATGTCCTTGGTCTTGGCGCCCTCACGCGGGATACGCGCAACAACGTCACCGGCTTCGATGGTCTGACCATCTTCGACGGACAGGATCGCATCCACCGACATCGGATAGTGAACCGGGTTGCCCGCATCGTTGCGGACGGGCTCGCCATCTTCACCGACCAGAATGATCTCGGGCTTGAGGTCGCTGCCTTTGGGGGCCGCGCGCCAGTCGATCACGATCTTCTGGGTCATGCCGGTTGCATCGTCGGTCTCATCCCGGACCGCAAGGCCCGAAACAAGGTCGACATATTTCGCGGTACCGGCTTTCTCGGCGATGATCGGCAGGGTGTAGGGGTCCCATTCGAACAGCTTGTCGCCACGAGCAACCTTGGTGCCGTCCTTGACGAACAGCTTGGAGCCATAGCCCAGCTTGTGGCTGGCACGCTCTTCGCCGTGTTCGTCGCTGATCACCAGCTTCATGTTCCGGCCCATAACGAGGCTTTCGCCTGCGGCATTGACCAGAATCTGCGGGTTCTCGAAGGAAACGACGCCTTCCTGGCTGGCTTCCTGGAACGACTGCTGACCACCTTGCGCAACACCACCGATGTGGAAAGTACGCATCGTCAGCTGCGTACCGGGTTCACCAATGGACTGCGCGGCGATGATGCCGACAGCCTCACCTGTGTTCACCATGGTGCCGCGTGCAAGGTCACGACCATAGCAGGTGGCGCAGACGCCTTCCTCGGACTCACAGGTCAGAGGCGAGCGGATGCGCATCGACGCAACACCAGCTTCGTCAATAGTGTCCGCCATGCGTTCGTCGATCAACTGACCAGCGGCCACGATCACCTCATCCGTGCCCGGACGCAGAACATCGTCAGCCGCCACACGACCCAGCACACGTTCGGCCAGCGAGGCAACAACCTCACCGTCATTCACGGCGGCTTCGGCTGTGATCGCACGCTCAGTACCACAGTCGATCTCGCGAACGATGCAGTCCTGTGCGACGTCCACCAGACGACGGGTCAGGTAACCCGAGTTCGCCGTCTTCAGAGCGGTATCCGACAGACCCTTACGGGCACCGTGGGTCGAGTTGAAGTACTCGAGAACGGTCAGACCTTCTTTAAAGTTCGAGATGATCGGCGTCTCGATGATGTCACCGTTCGGCTTGGCCATCAGGCCGCGCATACCGCCCAGCTGTTTCATCTGAGTGACCGAGCCACGCGCACCCGAGTGGGCCATCATGTAGACCGAGTTCGGTTCCTGATCCGACCCGTCTTCGGCCTTGGCAACGTCCGAGATGGTGCTCATCATCGCTTCGGTGACGCGGTCGTTACACTTCGACCAGGCATCAACAACTTTGTTGTACTTTTCGCCCTGAGTGATCAGGCCGTCCATGTACTGCTGTTCAAAGTCCTTCACCTGACCGCGGGTGTCATCAACGATGCCCCACTTGTCATCCGGGATGACCATGTCGTCCTTACCGAACGAGATGCCCGCCTTGAACGCTTCTTTGAAGCCCATCGACATGATCTGGTCACAGAAGATAACCGACTCTTTCTGACCGCAGTAACGGTAGACGGTGTCGATCACCTGCTGCACTTCTTTCTTCCGCAGCAGGCGGTTGACCAGCTCGAACGGGGCTTTGTTGTTCATCGGCAGCAATGCACCCAGACGCAGACGGCCCGGAGTGGTTTCATAGCGCTTCTGAACTTCGTTGCCTTCGTCGTCGATCTGCGTGATCCGCGCGGTGATTTTCGAGTGCAGATGCACCTCCCCCGCGTCCAGCGCGTGCTGAACTTCTTCGATCGAACCGAAGACCTTGCCTTCGCCCGGCATACCTTCGCGTTCGAGGGTCACATAGTACAGACCCAGGATCATATCCTGCGACGGAACGATGATCGGCGCGCCGTTTGCAGGCGACAGAACGTTGTTCGTCGACATCATCAGAACACGCGCTTCCAGCTGGGCCTCAAGGCTCAGCGGAACGTGAACGGCCATCTGGTCACCATCGAAGTCGGCGTTAAAGGCCGAACAGACCAGCGGGTGCAGCTGGATGGCTTTACCTTCGATGAGAACCGGCTCGAACGCCTGAATGCCAAGACGGTGCAGCGTCGGCGCACGGTTCAGCATGACAGGGTGTTCGCGGATCACCTCGTCGAGGATATCCCACACTTCGGGACGCTCTTTCTCGACCAGTTTCTTCGCCTGTTTGACGGTCGAAGATAGACCCTTGGCTTCAAGGCGCGAGTAGATGAACGGCTTGAACAACTCCAACGCCATCTTCTTGGGCAGACCACACTGGTGCAGCTTGAGTTCCGGGCCGGTCACAATGACCGAACGGCCCGAGAAGTCGACGCGTTTCCCCAGAAGGTTCTGACGGAAACGACCCTGCTTACCTTTCAGCATGTCCGACAGCGATTTCAGCGGACGCTTGTTGGCGCCGGTGATCACGCGGCCACGACGGCCGTTGTCGAACAGAGCGTCCACGGATTCCTGCAACATCCGCTTTTCGTTGCGGACGATGATGTCAGGCGCGCGCAGCTCGATCAGACGCTTCAGACGGTTGTTCCGGTTGATGACGCGGCGATACAGATCGTTCAGATCCGAGGTCGCGAACCGGCCACCATCCAGCGGAACCAGCGGACGCAGTTCCGGCGGAATGACCGGGATCACGGTCATGACCATCCACTCAGGCCGGTTGCCCGACTCGAGGAAGGATTCGACAACCTTCAGACGCTTGATGATCTTTTTGGGCTTCAACTCGCCGGTTGCTTCGGCCAGATCAGCGCGCAGCTGCTCAGCTTCGGCTTCCAGATCGATCTGGGCCAGCATCTCACGGATGGCTTCGGCACCGATATTCGCGGTGAACGCATCCATGCCATAGGCATCCTGCGCATCCATGTACTCTTCTTCGGTCAGCATCTGGCCGTAGGTCAGGTCGGTCAGACCGGGCTCGATGACGACATAGTTTTCAAAGTACAGAACGCGTTCCAGATCGCGCAGCGTCATGTCCAGCATCAGACCGATGCGGGACGGCAGCGATTTCAGGAACCAGATGTGTGCGACGGGCGCGGCCAGTTCGATGTGGCCCATACGCTCGCGGCGGACTTTCTGCAGGGTGACTTCCACACCGCATTTCTCGCAGACAACGCCGCGATATTTCATCCGCTTATATTTGCCGCATAGACATTCGTAATCTTTGATCGGGCCAAAGATACGCGCGCAGAACAGACCGTCACGCTCGGGCTTGAACGTGCGGTAGTTGATGGTTTCGGGTTTCTTGATCTCACCATAGGACCAAGACAGGATCCGTTCAGGGCTGGCCAGCGAAACCTTGATCTCGTCAAAGACTTTCGGCGGTGTCAGCGGGTTGAACGGGTTGTTGGTGATTTCCTGGTTCATTTTGATACCTCAAATTTTGCGGAAGGGGGGACGGGAGGAAGGGCCGAGGCCCTTACTCCTCAACCTCCGCATCCAGGAGTTCCATATTCAGGCCGAGGCCACGGACTTCTTTAACCAGAACGTTGAACGATTCCGGTACGCCCGCTTCAAAGTTATCCTCGCCCTTGACGATCGACTCATAGACCTTGGTCCGACCGGCGACGTCATCCGATTTCACGGTGAGCATCTCCTGCAAGGTGTAGGCGGCGCCGTAAGCTTCCAGAGCCCAGACCTCCATCTCACCAAAGCGCTGACCACCGAACTGCGCCTTACCACCCAGCGGCTGCTGGGTAACCAGGCTGTACGGCCCGGTCGAACGCGCGTGGATCTTGTCGTCCACCAGGTGGTGCAATTTCAGCAGGTACTTGATGCCCACGGTGACCGGGCGCGCGAATTGCTCACCGGTGCGACCGTCGAACAGAACCGACTGACCGCTTTCCGAGAAGCCCGCACGCACCAGCGCGTCGTTGACGTCTGCTTCTTTGGCACCGTCGAAGACCGGAGTAGCGATCGGAACACCACGGGTCACGTTGCCCGCAGCCTCGATCAGGCCATCCTCGTCCAGACCGGTGATGCCTTCTTCGTAGACATCCTCGCCATAAGCCAGCTTCATCGCTTCGCGCACCGGGGTCAGATCGCCGGAACGGCGGTACTCACCCAGAGCCTCATCGATGTTTAGACCCAGACCGCGTGCGGCCCAACCCATGTGGGTTTCAAGGATCTGACCGACGTTCATACGCGAAGGCACACCCAGCGGGTTCAGACAGAAGTCAACCGGAGTACCATCGGCCAGGAACGGCATGTCTTCCATCGGAACAACCTTGGAGATAACACCTTTGTTCCCGTGACGACCGGCCATCTTGTCGCCCGGCTGCAGCTTACGCTTCACGGCGATGAAGACTTTGACCATCTTCATCACACCCGGCGGCAGGTCGTCGCCACGACGGACTTTCTCGACCTTGTCCTCGAAACGGGCGTCCAGAGCACGCTTTTGCACTTCGTATTGCTCGTTCAGAGCTTCAACGATCTGTGCATCCTGCTCGCCTTCCAGCGCCAACTGCCACCACTGACCGCGGGTCAGGGTTTCCAGCAGATCCTCGGTGATCACCGACCCTGCCTTGACGCCTTTCGGGCCTTTGACAGCGGTTTTACCCAGGATCAGACCTTGCAGACGCGCGTAGATGTTGCGGTCAAGAATCGCCAGCTCGTCGTCCCGGTCACGGGCCAGACGTTCGACTTCCTCACGCTCGATCTGCAGCGCACGCTCGTCTTTCTCGACGCCGTGACGGTTGAAGACGCGGACCTCAACGACCGTACCGTAGTCACCCGGCTTCACGCGTAGCGAGGTGTCGCGCACGTCAGATGCTTTCTCACCAAAGATGGCGCGCAGCAGCTTTTCTTCCGGGGTCATCGGGCTTTCGCCCTTCGGAGTGATCTTGCCGACCAGAATATCGCCCGGCTCAACATCCGCACCGATGTAAACGATGCCTGCCTCGTCGAGGTTGCGCAGCGCTTCTTCACCGACGTTCGGAATGTCGCGGGTGATCTCTTCCGGGCCCAGCTTGGTGTCGCGGGCGGCGACTTCGAACTCCTCGATATGGACCGAGGTGAAGACGTCGTCACGCGCGATACGTTCCGAGATCAGGATCGAGTCTTCGTAGTTGTAACCGTTCCACGGCATGAACGCGACGACCACGTTCTTACCAAGCGCCAGTTCACCCATATCGGTCGACGGACCGTCGGCAATGACTTCGCCCTTTTGGACGGTGTCACCCACCTTGATCAGCGGACGCTGGTTGATGCAGGTGTTCTGGTTCGACCGCTGGAACTTGCGCAGACGATAGATGTCAACGCCAGCGTCACCCAGTTCCAGATCTTCGGTGGCGCGGATAACGATACGCTGGGCATCAACCTGGTCGATGATACCGGCGCGTTTCGCCTGAATCGCGGCACCCGAGTCGATCGCAACCTTTTCCTCGATGCCGGTACCGACCAGCGGAGCCTCGGCCCGCAGCAGCGGAACCGCCTGACGTTGCATGTTCGAGCCCATCAGAGCGCGGTTGGCGTCGTCATTTTCAAGGAATGGGATCAGCGATGCAGCAACCGAGACCAGCTGTTTCGGCGACACGTCGATCAGGTCCACATTCTCGCGCGGGGCCAGAGTGTAGTCACCAGCCTGACGGGTCGAAACCAGATCGTTGATGAACTTGCCATCGGCGTCCAGGGTCGCGTTCGCCTGCGCCACGGTGTGACGCATTTCCTCGGTCGCGGACATGTAGTGTACCTCATCGGTCACCTCGGCGTCTTTGACGACGCGGTAGGGTGTTTCGATGAAGCCATACTTGTTCACGCGGGCAAAGGTGGCCAGCGAGTTGATCAGACCGATGTTCGGACCTTCTGGCGTTTCAATCGGGCACATCCGGCCATAGTGGGTCGGGTGCACGTCGCGCACCTCAAAGCCCGCACGCTCACGCGTCAGACCGCCCGGGCCAAGCGCCGAGAGACGGCGTTTGTGGGTGACTTCCGAAAGCGGGTTGGTCTGGTCCATGAACTGCGACAGCTGCGATGAGCCAAAGAATTCACGAACAGCAGCCGCAGCTGGTTTCGCGTTGATCAGGTCCTGCGGCATGACGGTGTCGATCTCGACAGACGACATACGCTCTTTGATCGCGCGCTCCATGCGCAGCAGGCCAACGCGGTACTGATTTTCCATCAGTTCGCCGACCGAACGCACACGACGGTTGCCGAGGTGGTCGATATCGTCCACGTCGCCTTTGCCGTCACGCAGTTCCACCAGCGCCTTGATGCAGGCCACGATGTCTTCGCGGCGCAGCGTGCGCAGGGTGTCCGGCGCGTCCAGAGCCAGACGCATGTTCATCTTCACACGACCAACGGCGGACAGGTCATAGCGCTCGCTGTCGAAGAACAAGGTGTCGAACAGAGCCGACGCAGCCTCGACGGTGGGAGGCTCGCCCGGACGCATGACGCGGTAGATGTCCATCAGCGCGCTTTCACGGTTCAGGTTCTTGTCCTGAGCCATGGTGTTGCGCATGTAGGGGCCAACGTTGACGTTGTCGATGTCCAGAACCGGGATGTCGGTGATACCCGCATCCATCAGGTCCTTGACAGTACCACCGATCAGGTCGCCGTCTTTATCATACTCTAGGGTCAGCTCATCACCGGCTTCGACATAGATCGCGCCGTTTTCTTCGTTGATGATGTCCTTGGCGACATACTTGCCGACGATGTTGTCGAAGGGCACCAGCAGGTCGGTAACAGCACCTTCGTCGATCAGCTTCTTGACCGCGCGAGGGGTGACTTTCTTGCCCGCTTCGGCAATCACTTCGCCCGATTTCGCGTCGATCAGATCATATGTCGGACGGGTACCGCGCACACGCTCGGGGAAGAAGGGCGTGACCCAGCCTTTCTTCTTGTCCAGCTTGTAGGACACGGTGTTGTAATACGCGTCCATGATCGCTTCCTGATCCAGACCCAGCGCATAAAGCAGGGTTGTCACAGGCAGTTTGCGACGACGGTCGATACGGGCGAACACGATGTCCTTGGCGTCGAACTCAAAGTCCAGCCAGCTGCCGCGATACGGGATGATGCGGCAGGCAAACAGCAGCTTGCCCGATGAATGGGTCTTGCCCTTGTCGTGATCAAAGAACACACCGGGCGAACGGTGCATCTGGCTGACGATCACACGCTCGGTACCGTTCACGATGAAGGTGCCGTTCGGTGTCATCAGGGGCATATCGCCCATGAACACGTCCTGTTCTTTGATGTCTTTGACCGATTTCGCGCCGGTGTCCTCATCGACATCAAACACGATCAGACGCAGAGTGACCTTGAGCGGCGCGCTGTAGGTCATGTCGCGCTGCATACACTCTTCGACGTCGTATTTGGGTTTTTCCAGATCGTATTTCACGAACTCCAGCACGGAGGTTTCGTTGAAATCCTTGATCGGGAAAACCGACTGGAACACGCCTTTGATGCCTTCGCCGTCTGTAGGCTGTTCTGCATCGCCGGAGCGCAGGAAAAGATCATAAGAAGATTTCTGTACCTCAATGAGGTTCGGCATTTCCAAAACTTCGCGGATTTTGCCGTAATATTTACGAAGACGTTTCTGGCCAAGGAACGTTTGAGCCATGTCAGATGTCACCTTTCGATGTTCTCAGCGGGCAAAGACACCGTCGGGCCCCGGCATCTTGCACAATCGAGACGACACGTCCGGATCAATTCGTGGCCACCGTCCCGAAGGCGGCCTCCCGATCCGAAAACCGTGTCTTAGAAAACGCCCCCTGGGTTGAGGCCCTTTCTAAGACAGGTTCGGCTGGACCCGGATTTCTCCGGACCCAGCCAAATTTTGCGGCGCATCAGCGATGCGCCTGTCGGTTGGCTTAGGCCAGCTCGACTTCGGCGCCAGCTGCTTCCAGCTTGCCTTTGACTTCCTCGGCTTCGTCTTTCGACACGCCTTCTTTGATCTTGCCGCCAGCTTCGACCAGCTCTTTGGCCTCTTTCAGGCCCAGACCGGTGATGCCGCGAACTTCTTTGATCACGTTGATTTTCGAAGCGCCGGCGTTCTTCAGAACGACGTCGAATTCGGTTTTCTCTTCCTCAGCTGCGCCACCGGCGTCGCCACCAGCTGCAACCATTACGGCGCCGCCAGCTGCAGGCTCGATGCCGTATTCGTCTTTGAGGATGGTTTTAAGTTCTTGTGCTTCCAGCAGGGTCAGACCCACGATGCTTTCTGCGAGTGCTTTCAGATCAGCCATTGTATTAGCTCTTTCCGTTTTACAGTGTGTGTTCCAACGTCAGGGTGGATCCCCTACGCAGATCATTCAGTGCCAACCGCTTACGCAGCTTCCGCCTTCTCTTCGATGGTGGAAAGGATGCTTGCGATGTTGCTTGCAGGTGCGCCAATCGCGCCGGCGATGTTCGAAGCAGGTGCGCCAATGCAGCCCACGATCGAAGCAATAAGCTCTTCACGAGACGGCATTTTCGAAACGGCTTCAACGCCTTTGCGGTCCAGAGCGTTCTCGCCCATTGCACCGCCAAGGATCTCAAAATTCTTGTTATCCTTGGCGAAGTCCTCGGCCACCTTGGCAGCTGCCACAGGGTCCTCGGAATAGGTCAGAACGGTCATCCCTGTCAGCAGGTCGGCCATGCTTTCACACGGCTTACCCTCAAGGGCGATTTTGGCGAGCCTGTTCTTGGCAACACGCACGGCACCACCCGCGTCACGAGCACGTGCGCGAAGGTCCTGCATCTCGGCAACTGTCAGACCGGCGTAGTGCGAAACCACTACGACGCCAGAGCTTTCGAAGATTTGGCCGAGTTCCTCGACCACTTTCTCTTTCTGGGCTCTATCCACAGTTCTCTCCAAGTTAGGGGTGATATCTCACCCCGGCTCATATTTGCCGCAGCTTTCGCTCCGGCGTTCAGGTCCGTTGTTACGGGATTGGCCAAAATGCGCCCGAGGATCGTGACCCTCAGAATTCTTTGGTCTTACCCGTCTCAGGCAGGGAATTAAGGGGCCAGATGGACCCACCCACCGTCTTGGACGAAACGAAATAAAGCGCACGACGAATCGCACGCTTTATTCCGCAGGTCTACTTAGGACAGATAGGCCGGGTTTCCAAGAGGTAAATTTAGGCGGCTTGCACCTCCCGCGCAGGGGCCGCCACATAGTTGAAATTGTTCTGAGGCATCTCGGTTTCCAGAAAACGAGCCGACACTAAGGCTTGCGGATTTCGCTACGCGCACCATAGCTTCGCCCCAGCCACGACTTAGCGCCTATCCGCATATTGATCTAGACAAGTATTCCTCCAGTTTATCCCGTGACGCAAATGCGACTGTTGCTTGAGGACACGATGATGCGGTGCTTTCAACCGATACTAAAGTCGTGCTGAAGCAAAGGTGCAAACTTGCGGCGCGCCCTTCGCCAAGCGAAATGAAACAGCGGGTCCGGTATCCGCCAATTTTCACCGTAACTCTGCGCCAGCAATGCGGGCGCGTCCTGCGGTAGCATGATTTCCCCACCGTTAAGAGATTTAAGCGGGAAAATCGCGCTTTCCGGCAGATCATAAAGTGAGTACGGATACACGCTAAAGCGCCCGTTTTCCGTCCAAGCCGGAAACAGATCGATATCAATACCCAAGTTATTTTTGACTTTGAATATAGGTATGCTGTTTTTTAGCGAATTGGCATCCAAGCAATCGCTTTCCAGCAATTCTCGCTGATATTCGGCCCATTTTCCTGCAACACCTTCAAGCGTTGACTCACCCAGATACACCGCAAAATCGACATCGTCGTCGTGACCAATCAATCCACCCTCGCGAACATGACCCAACAAAGCGCCAGCGTACAGAATGATCGGCTTCCCCAAACGAATTACGGGTTTAAGCTCGGCGTCAAGTTTTGAAAAGATTTCATCACCAGCCTTTTCCCCGAATGTTCTGTTATAGCCATGCGGTGTAATGAAATCGGGATGTAGCGTCTGCTTCACGCGCTCAAAAAATGAGGCAAAGCGCGCCTCTTTGCCCTGATCCGCATAGCGAGTCTCCATATGCTTTAGCCTACCGTGCGTACGGGCAGGCTTTGTTCTCCCATGGCAGCAAAGAAGGATATAGGTCTCTTCCCAGTCATCAAAGAGCGCTTGGTTTTCCAAGCGCTTTATTGGTTCCTTTAGCGAATTGACAGCCAAACGCGTTTTACGAGGCCGTGGTAGTGCAGTTTGTGCCGCAGCATGGGTAAAAACATGCTCTCGAAGTGAGGCAAGCTCCTTGATTAATTCTTCTTCTGTCATGGTGTTTTTTCATAGATCGCGCGGGCGACGATCGCATCTTCTGTTTTATATTTTGCGAAACCACTGCCTTCGACGCCATAACACTTTCGGAATTCTGAGGCTTCCATTTTTGAATCCAGATCCGTCGCACTTACGTATCGCCGAAAATGCGGCGCCGCAATTTTCGTTGTGGCTCGGTCCGCCAACGTTCGATATTCGAACGCCACGACGTCGCCAGGCTTGCACCCGCTCCGCAGCGCCCGGATCAGAGCATCTTCTTCATCATCTGTGATCGCATGCAAAAAGAACCGAGCATAAACGCAAACGATTTCAGATCGTCGCTCGGACAACACACGCTCAACCCATCCATCTTCGAGATTGGTCTGAACAAATTCAAGATCGTCGCCGCCCTGCTTTTGTGCATGCTTTTGCGCTGACGCAATCGCTGCCTCAGACGCATCCATGCCGGTCACTTTGAACCCGTGTCGTGAAAAGAAAAAACTGTCACGGGCATTCCCACACCCTACGTCGATGACATGTGACTGCCGATCAATCTCATTTGCCACAAACGCTGCGAATTGCGACGGCAAGGTAAGCTCCCATGACCCTGCCGATTTCGCATAAAACTGGTCCCAAAAGGCGCGTCGATCTTCTGGAAGTGATTTCTGACGAATATTTTGGTTCATTGATGGGTATTCTCGAACAGCTACTACACGACAATGGGGGAACTGTGTCAGACCGCACCCCCTAGTTCAATCGCTTCTTTAGCCACCGCTGCTGAGGCATTGAATCTATGTTTGTGCGTATCGCTGCTTTTTAGTCAGCGTAGCTGTAACCGGGTTTGAAATTGGCAAAACTTCAAGATTTCAATTGAGGTGCAAGCAACCACGCTATCACACAGCTACAGCCTGTTTCTCATGTGGCACGCAATAAAAATCCCGGGCAGTTCTCACTACCCGGGATCAAGTTCTCACAGCTTAACGCTAAGGCTTATTCGCCCGCAGCAGCCGCCACGTCCAGAGTCACACCCGGGCCCATAGTCGAGCTCAGCGCGATTTTCTTCATATAGGTGCCTTTGGCACCCGACGGCTTGGCCTTGGCCACAGCCGAGATGAAGGCACGGACGTTTTCGACCAGCTTGGCTTCGTCGAAGGACGCTTTGCCAACACCGGCGTGCACAACGCCGCCTTTTTCCGCTTTGAACTGAACTTCACCACCTTTTGCTGCTTCCACAGCCGCTTTCACGTCCATGGTCACGGTGCCAACTTTGGGGTTCGGCATCAGGTTGCGGGGGCCGAGCACTTTACCCAGACGACCGACGATCGGCATCATGTCCGGGGTTGCAATGCAGCGATCAAATTCGATGGTGCCGCCCTGAATGGTTTCCATCAGGTCTTCCGCGCCAACGATATCTGCGCCCGCTTCTTTCGCTTCGTCTGCCTTGGGGCCACGAGCAAATACAGCGACGCGCATCGCTTTGCCGGTACCGTTCGGCAGGCCAACAACGCCGCGAACCATCTGGTCCGCGTGACGGGTGTCAACGCCGAGGTTCAGAGCGATCTCGATGGTCTCGTCGAATTTTGAGGTTGCGTTGCCTTTGACCAGGGAAACAGCTTCTTCGACCGACAGGTTTTCCTTGCCAGCGACAGCTTCGCGCGCAGCGCGGGTACGTTTACCGAGTTTTGCCATCTTACTTCACCTCGATGCCCATTGAGCGGGCCGAGCCCAGGATGATCTGCATTGCGCCTTCGACGTCGTTGGCGTTCAGATCTTTCATTTTGGCTTCGGCGATTTCACGAACCTGCTTCGAGGTTACGGTTGCCACGGTCTCACGACCTGGGTTTTCCGCACCACGAGGGCGGTTCCGCTTGCCGACCGGCTTCAGACCAGCCGCTTTTTTCAGGTAGTAAGACGCGGGCGGCGTCTTGATGTCCATGGTGAAGGACTTGTCCTGATAGTAGGTGATCACGGTCGGGCACGGGGCGCCGGGCTCCATGTCTGCGGTCTTGGCGTTGAACGCCTTGCAGAATTCCATGATGTTGATGCCGCGCTGACCCAGCGCCGGACCAACTGGCGGCGACGGGTTCGCCTGACCTGCAGGAACCTGCAGCTTCATTGTACCAGCAAGCTTCTTGGCCATTTGGTTTTCCTTTCAACTTAGGTGAAACGCGTTTCACCCAGACTATGTTGCGTGGTCCGATCCGGGATCGCGATCCCAGCAACCTCCCACGAGAGAATCTCGCCCGAAGACGATAGGGGCGGCACTTACAGCGGAACGGCGGGGTTGGCAAGTGGCCTGCCCTGCTCTCACACATCGAATCAAGCCCCCAAGTGGGTCTTATACGCTCACGGAGTACAGATCGTTACTAACAAGGTGCGACTGACAACTCTTAAGAAATTAATATCAATGCAGAATCTGCGCGGTGGTTGCGGGATGGTCGGGTTTCCGCCACCCCCCTCACCTCAATACTCGCAGCTGTGCTATACTCGACGAAATTAGTATTTTTGGTGGAGGTTAATTATGATCATTCGTTTATTAATAACAGTTGGCATCGCGCTGTCATTTGCGGCGTCTTCTCCTCAGACCGCGCGGGCCGATGCTGGCGAGATACTGGGCGGTGCTGTGGTTGGTGGCGTCATCGGCTACGCTATCGGCCGGGATCAGCAGAGAAAACAGCAGGCCCGGACGAGGTCAACAACAACACGCACCTATCGCCCCGGAATTCCGTCGACCACACAAGGGGCGCAAACCCAGACCGCGCTCAACTATTTCGGCTACAATGCGGGTCGCGTTGATGGTCAAGTCGGTCGTGGCACACGGTCTGCGATCGAACGCTATCAGGTCTCGATGGGCTACCCCGTGAATGGCTATGACTTCCAGCCCTATCAGCGCGACTTCCTGATGCAGGCCTACTACTGGGCGACAAGCGGCGGTCAGACGACAACCCAACTCGCAGGCCAACCGCTTTTGATGGAATACCGTCGGCAGATACAAACCGGCTCTGCCCTGGCTGCTGCCCCTCAGGCACCAGCACAAGCCCCAGCAACCACGATTCCGGTTGTGGTTCCTCAAGCTCAGGAACCAGAGCCCGAGGCCAATACAACTGAAACCGCCTCTGCCAGCCTGCCAAGCCTGTTTTCCGGCGGGACCGGCGGCCCATCGCTGGCCAATCGGTGTAGCGGGGTGATGCTGCAGACCTCGACAAACGGGGGCTACACGACGCTGTCAAATATGACGGATGCCGATTTTGCCCTCAGCGAACAGTTCTGCCTTGCTCGCAGCTATGCAATGGCGCGTGGCGAAGATCTGATGGCGGATATCCAGGGGCTGACGCCGGATCAGGTGAGCGCACAATGCGACTCGTACGGCGAAATGTTGGCACCGCAAGTTGATGCGCTTTCGATCAGCTCGAAGGCAGAAGCTGAAACCCAGGTACGCAAGCTTGCGCTGGACTCGGGCCTCAGCCCCGCTGATCTTGCAGCGACAAGCAAGGTCTGCCTGTCGATGGGCTACCGTCAGGACAACATGGACACGGCAGTCGGTTCTGCATTGATGCTAGTCGCGATGGGTGAGCCTGCCTATGGAGAGTTGATCGGCCACCATCTGCGCGAAGGCTTCGGTGTGCAACAGCGTCGCGATCTTGCTATGCAGTGGTATGATGCCAGCCTTTCGGCACTGGATGCCGGTTCGCAAGCCGTCTTCCTGCCGTCCCAGACCGACCGCCCGCAACTGTTGCGTGCGGCTATGGTTCAAGCGCAGTAAGTCGCGCACTCAGTCGTTTCAGCCACTGCGAGGCTGAAACAAATAACGCCGCGGTGTCCGTTTGCATCGCGGCGTTCTATATTGAGGGTGCCATTATGCCGACCCCACCGGAACCGATCCCAAAACAGGACAAGATCGACGCTTTGATCGAGTGGATGGTTGACGGTGCCCGCCCAGCTGGAAATGCGGTCGATATCATCGAAGGTATCTGTACTCGTCTGCTGGATGCCGGTGTCGCCATCGACCGGTTCGGTTTGTTCATCTGGACGCTGCATCCCAATCTGATGGGCCGACGTTTCCTGTGGAAAGCGGGCGCTGGAGTCGACCGGGTCGACGCGCCGTCTCAATTGTTCACCGAGGCGATCTACACCGATAACCCCCTGCCGCATGTGATCGAGCGTCAGCAACCCATCCGCCGCCATCTGGAAGACCCCAGCTGCCCCGAGGATTACATCATTGTCGGCGAATTGCGCGAGCAGGGCTTCACCGATTACCTGGCGCAACCGCTGATCTATCTCAACGGCGATACCCATGTCTGCACCTGGTCAAGTGCCACGCCCGGTGGGTTTTCAGAGAGTGATCTGGCGATCCTGAACCGGGTTCGCGGTCCGCTCGCCCGCCTGACCGAAACCTATATGCTGCGGCTCGACGCGACCTACCTGCTGTCGACCTATGTCGGCCGTAACAGTGGCGCCCACATTCTGGACGGTAAAGTACATCGCGGTGATGGCAGCAAAATCGAGGCCGTTATCCTGTTTGCGGATCTCAAGGGATTTACCCGTCTTTCGAATTCGGTTTCCGGCGATAC
Source organism: Ruegeria sp. CF3 (assembly GCF_056537365.1). NCBI lineage: Bacteria > Pseudomonadati > Pseudomonadota > Alphaproteobacteria > Rhodobacterales > Roseobacteraceae > Ruegeria > Ruegeria sp. CF3. Next base: position 22,217 of record NZ_JBQFRK010000002.1, read on the forward strand.
GCTGGTCCGGCTGCTGAATGACACGTTTGATTGCCTTGTCCCGTCGGTCATGGACCACGGCGGAGAGATTCTGAAGTTCATGGGCGACGGCTTTTTTGCCATCTTCCCAACCAGCACGGATCTTCCGCCAAAGGTGCAGATTCAGGCCGCCATCGCAGCGGTGCGCGAGGGTGTGGCGTCGCTGGCCGAGGCCGATTTCCAGCACAAGCTAGGCGTACGGACTGCGATCCATCATGGTCGCTTCCACTATGGAAATGTAGGTGGCGGGGATCGGCTGGATTTCACGGCCATCGGTCCCGACGTCAATTTGGCGGCTAGACTTGTAGCGGCGGCCACAGACTTGGATTGCGACCATGTCCTTTCGGATACAGCCGCAGCATTTCTCCCGAAACTCTGCGAACCGGTCGGAACTGTATCACTTAAAGGTTTTGGTGAGGATCAAACTGTCTGGCAGATGAGCACGCCCCAAACGTAAAAAGGGTGCCCATAAGGCACCCCAAACGATGGTTCGATGGAAACCAATCAGCTCTGCTTAGTGACCTGCGTAAAGTCCAGCTCGACCGGTGTTTCGCGGCCAAAGATCGAAACCGAAACTTTCAGTTTCTGGTTTTCGTCGTCCACACCTTCGACCATGCCGTCGAAATCCTCGAACGGGCCGTCGTTGACCTTGACCTTCTCGCCGACCTCGAAGCTGATCATCAGCTTGGGCGCTTCTTCACCTTCCTGAACGCGGTTGAGGATCTGGTTCACCTCGGCGTCGCGCATCGGCATCGGGCGGCCCTGAGGGCCCAGGAAGCCGGTAACGCGATTGATCGAGTTGATCAGGTGATAGCCCTGATCCGACATTTCCATGTGTACCAGCACGTAACCCGGCATAAAGCGGCGTTCGGTGGTGACCTTCTTGCCCCGGCGCACTTCGATCACCTCTTCGGTGGGCACCAGAACCTCGTCGATATCGTCTTCAAGGCCCTGCTCAGCCACCGACGTGCGGATCTGCTCTGCGATCTTCTTTTCGAAATTCGAAAGAACGCTGACCGAATACCACCGTTTCGCCATGAACCTGTCGTCCTTGTTTGCCTTTGGGCTGCGACGCATCGCGCCCTTCGTTGAAATCCTATTGCGTCACCCGGAATAAAAAGCGGCGCGCAGCCCGATTCGCCGCACGCCCATTCCGAATAGTCATGTCACCTACTCTGACATCGCAAGCTGTGCAAGGGGGCAGTCGCGTTTCGGCTTGCCCAAACCGGCTTAGCTGAACGCGCCGAGTACCAGTTGCAGACCGCCGCGAATGCCCAGATCAACCAGCGCAAAGAACACAGCCGTCAGCGCAGCCATGATGAACACCATGACCGTGGTCAACAGCACCTCACGACGGGTCGGCCAGACGACCTTTGCGACTTCGGCGCGGACCTGCTGAATGAACTGGATCGGGTTTAAGGTTGCCATGAGGCTACAATCTCTCTTCTAGCGGATGGGCCGGACATAGCCGGGCATTGCGGCAATTTCAAGGGCTGTTGACGCCCTTGTCAGGGCTTGGGCTTGTCATCCCATTCGTCGCTGAGGATACGGCGCGCATCGCCTTCCGGATCCTCATACTGGTTCGAGCGGACCGTGTAGATAAACGCAACCAAGCCAACCCCGCCCAAAAGCAGGGAAATCGGGATCAGATAGGCAAGCACTTCCATCAGAGTTACCTCAGCCGCAAGGCGTTCAGCGAAACAGTAATCGACGAGGTCGACATCGCCAATGCCGCAATAAGGGGTGTCGCCAACCCGGCAACGGCCAGCGGGACCGCGATGATGTTATAGACAGTGGCGATCCGGAAATTCTCGCGAATCCGACGCGTCGCCCTGACGGCTGTATCGCAAGCCTCAGCGATCGGGGACAGATCATTGCCCAGTAGCACGATATCCGACGCCACCCGCGCGGCATCCAAGGCGCTGGCCGGAGAAATCGAGACATGCGCCGCCGCCAATGCCGCCGTATCGTTCAGCCCATCGCCGACCATCAGAACGTGCCGACCCTGATCACTCAGCTCCCGCACTTTGGCGGCTTTGTCTTGTGGCAAGGCCTGGGCGATCCAGTTCTCAATGCCAAGCTTGCCCGCCAAGGCCTGAACCGCGCCTTGCGTATCGCCGGAAATCAGGATGACGTCTTTGCCAGCAGCGCGGAAAGCCGCAACCGCCTCGGCTGCGCCTGCGCGCAGACTGTCGATAAAAGTAAAGCGCGATGGCGTCCGCGATCCAATTGCGAGCCAGGCTGCGGTCTGCTCACCATCTTCGCCGCCGACCCAGGCCGCTCGACCCAGCCGGACCTGCTGATCACGGTAAACGCCCTCAGTGCCATATCCCGGCACCTCAACAACATCGTGCAACTTGGCAGGCTTGATCCCTGCCTCACGCGCAGCCTTTGCAAGGGCAAGAGACAAGGGGTGCGAAGACGCTTCGGCCAATGCCAGAGCCAATTGCAAATCGGTACGCGAATGATCACCAAGATTGGTCAACTCGGGAGCACCAGATGTTAGGGTGCCGGTCTTGTCAAATACCACAGTATCCACTTCGGCCAGCCGTTCTAACGCGGTCGCGTGTTTGATCAGCATGCCGCTGCGGAACAATCGGCCTGATGCTGCAGTGGTTACCGCCGGGACTGCCAAGCCCAACGCGCAGGGACATGTGATGATCAAAACCGCCGCAGCGATATTCAGCGCCGTCCGGATATCGCCTGAATAAATATACCATCCTAAGAAGCTGAGCGCGGAGAGTATATGCACCCCCGGCGCATAAAGCTTGGCCGCCTTGTCTGCCAGCGAGGTATACCGTGACCGGCCCGATTCAGCGATGGCTACAAGATCCGCCATACGGTGCAGCGAGGTATCTTCCCCGACTGCCGTCGCACGGATGGTCAGAGGGCCGGTCAGGTTAACCTCACCTGCACTGACGTTCAGCCCGGCCTCGGCAAAGACCGGGAGGGTTTCCCCGGTCAGCAGCGACCGGTCCAACTCGGACTGGCCCGAGATGATTTCGCCATCCACTGGCATGCGCCCTCCGGGGCGAACCAGAATCAGTTCACCCACGTTAAGGCTCGCCACCGCCACTTCCGCTTCGGTCCCATCCACGAGCCGGATGGCGCGCGGGACCTCCAGCGCGGTTAGTTCTTCGGCAGCTGAACGTGCCGCGGCACGGGTGCGATAGTCCAAATACCTGCCCGCTAGCAGGAAGAATGTCAGGGTCAAAGCCGCGTCGAAATAAGCATGTTCACCGCTGAGTGCAGTTTCCCAAAGCGACGTGACCAGAGCCAGCAGGATCGCCAGAACAATCGGCACATCCATATTCAACCGGCGCACGCGCAGCGCGCTCCAGGCGTTGGAAAAGAAAGGCTGGGCCGAGAACGCAATTGCAGGCAGCGCAATCGCTGCCGATATCCAGTGGAACATGTCGCGCGTCGCATCGGTGGCGCCGGACCAGACCGACACCGATAACAGCATCACGTTCATCGAAGCAAAACCCGCCACTGCCAGCCGCATCAGCAGATCGCGCCCGGCCTTATCGGTTTGCGTAGCCGAAAGCGCACCCGGATCCAGTTCGTGGGCTTCAAAGCCAGCGCGCTCCAGCACCGGGATCAGATCGGCGGCGCGCGTATCCGGTGCCGCCTTGATCATCGCGCGTTTCAGCGTGAGATTGACCCGCGCGTCTTCAACTCCGGGATGGGCATTCAACTCACGCTCGACCGTAGAGATGCAGGCCGAGCAGTGGATGCCCGGCAGCGACAGCGCGATCTGCACATCCTCTGGGATTGGCCGCGCCGCTTCCGCCGGGGCTGCGATGCAGCCAGGACAGGCTGCCCGAGATGGAGTGGCTTGCGCAACCATCTCTAACCTTTCACATACAGGGGCACACGTTGCGCGAACTCGGCACCATCTTTTGCTTTGGCCACAAGGCGAATGTTCCAGTTCCCTTCGCCAAGGGCAGCCGGAGCGGCATAGGCGATGCCATCAAAAGTAAAGTCCGGCGAGAAGTCTTCCTTCACATGGGTGGCGCGCCCCACCACGGCCTGCAGATCTGCCACTTCAACAGGGGAACCGGTCTGATCCGTTATGTATAGCACCAGCAGCCCTCCGGTCAGCTCGGCCTTGATGTTCCAACCCAAGGCCTGCTGTTCCTTCAAACGTTCATTGAACTCCTGGCTGGCTACATAAGAGTTCTTCACCTCAAGCCCCGGAAAGGTCTTGATTGCACTATAAGCCAAGACGAGGTTCACCGTGATGATCACGCCAAAGGCCGCGACAAATACCGCCAATGCGTGTTTGCCTGTGAATTGACGTTCTGCCATTCTCAGCTTCCTCGTCCGTTGAAACTGGTATCCTTGTAGGCCCGCTCACCACTTTCCAGATCTTCGACCCAGATGCGAACCGAGGTGCTGTCAGCCGCCGCTGGGGCAGTACCCTGCGGAGCGGTGATATAGACGCGGGTCAATTGTGCCGTATCTGCAGTGACATTAACAGTCTCGCCTTCAACACCTTCGATTTCAATCTGCAGCGATGGATCGCCCGCAATCGTCAGTTTGAATGGCCGATCCTCGCCATGTTTGTTGCGCAGGCGTACATCATAGGTGTTACGGATCGTGCCATCTGAAAGGGTAACGAAAGTCGGGTTCCGCACCGGCGCAACCGTCAAATCGATATCCGAACGAATGAACAGCGCAAAGAGCAATGCAAATCCGACCAGTGACCATAGCGCCGTGTACAGGATCGTGCGCGGACGCAGGATGTGTTTCCAAACGTTTTTGGGTGGCTGACCTTCGCGTTCGCGGGCCTCATCACTCAGCGCCATGTAATCGATCAGACCACGGGGCTTGCCTATCTTGGCCATCATGTCATCGCAGGCGTCGATGCAAAGTGCACAGGTAATGCATTCCAGTTGCTGACCGTCTCGGATGTCGATCCCTACCGGGCAGACATTGACGCAAGCCATACAATCGATGCAATCGCCCAGCTCGCTGTCAGCCGTACGTTTGCCTTTGCCGCGTGGTTCACCCCGCCATTCGCGATATCCGACGACCAGGGTATCCTCGTCCATCATCGCGGCCTGTATGCGCGGCCATGGGCAGGCATAGATGCAGATTTGTTCGCGTGCAAAGCCACCGAAGAAAAACGTGGTGCCGGTCAGAATCAGCATCGTCGTATAGGCCACTGGATGCGCGTTTCCGGTGACCAGATCACGCGCCAGAGTTGGTGCATCCGCAAAATAGAAAACCCAGGCGCCACCGGTCGCGAGCCCGATGAAGAACCAAGCGACCCACTTGGTCAGGCGCAGCCGCGCCTTGCGGAAATCCAGCTTTTTCTGCCTGTGCAGACGCAGGCGCGCATTACGGTCGCCCTCGATCCAGCGCTCGACAAGGATATACAGGTCCGTCCAAACCGTCTGCGGGCAGGCATATCCGCACCAGACCCGCCCAAGCGCCGAGGTGAACAGGAACAGACCCAATCCTGCCATGATCAGCAGCCCAGCGACAAAATAGAACTCGTGCGGCCAAATCTCGATCCAGAAGAAATAGAAGCGGCGGTTCGCCAGATCCAGAAGAACGGCCTGATCCGGAAGGCTTGGACCGCGATCCCACCTGATCCAAGGCGTCACATAGTAAATGCCCAGCGTCACCGCCATGATGATCCATTTCAGATTGCGAAACGGGCCGGACACACGTCTCGGGAAAATCGGCTCTCTGGCGGCGTAGAGACTGGGGGTGGGATTGGAATCGCTCACAGGCTGGCTCCGCAACTGGCTATTCTGAGTGTGTGTTCTTCCAGATCACGAGGCAAGGGACTTTGACATGGGTCAAAACGCGCATCGTGCAGACACCTTTAGACGCGTGAATTACTGCTGGCTTCGCGCTTCGCGCCTCAGCCAGTTGATGAAGATTTTCACGGATCGCCTAAGAGCTTGTTTTTGCGTAACTATATGATACCCGCGCGTATCCGGCTCGGCGAACAGTTCGACGATGCGGCCCGCATTGATGTCCGCTTCGACGAATTGTCGCACAGTGACGGTGACCCCTTGCCCAGACCGCAAACCATCCAGCAGCAGGTTACCGGGAAGCTGCGTACGCCCCGCGCCGCGTTCGGGTCCGACACCTCGCTCAGTCAGCCATTTTGTCCCCTCAGTCGTGCCAATTTCCTCAAGCCACGGCAACTGCGCAAGTTCTGCCGGGGACCAATCGGTCTTGTTACCCAATAGTGTGGGTGAGGCGACGATGACCATCGGCGTCTGCAACAACATCTCACACTCCACCCCCGGCCAACCGCCGGCGCCATAACGGATCGCTACATCCACGCCACCCGGTTGCAGCTCGACCACCTCAAAGGTTGGATCTAGGATCAGGTTTACGTCGGGATGCGTCGCGCGGAAACTCGGCAGTCGCGGCATTAGCCAAGATGCAGCGAAGGAAGACGTCAGCGACACATGAACCGGGCGGTCCTGAGCCGAGCGAGCCAGATCACCCACAGCAGCCTCGATCGCACCAAATCCAAGCTGCAGGGCACGGGCCAGATGCTCACCTTCCGCGGTAAGTGTCAGCGCTTTGCCCGTTCGGTCCAGCAGAGCCGCGCCCAGATGTTTCTCGAGCGCGCGAAGCTGCTGACTGATTGCAGCGTGGCTAACATTGAGCGCAGCACCGGCCTCGACAACACTTCGCTTCTCAGCGAAGGCTGCAAAAGCCCTGAGAGAGGCCAACGGCGGCAGTGATAGCCAGTCCATATGTAAACCCTACTTACACATTGAAATGGTAATTGAGTCGCATTCGGCGTGCGAAAGGTCAATCTTAAAGCTCAGAAACAACTCTGCACAGGAGGGAAACCATGCTGACCGTATTCGCCAGATCTTTTTTGAACGCGACACGCATCAATACGCCTCACATCTACGATGCGCCAAAGCCGGGCCGTCGCAAGCGGCGCTGGCTGCCCGAACATCATTGGTGGAGAGAAAACCCGCGCGATGTAAATCTGAACGATCTTTGATACTGGTTTGAATGCCGTATCTGGACCGGCAGAGATTGCAGCCCTATTGTTTGAAAATCGGCACCGGCTGTTCTGGAAACGCGCGAACAGATGGAACAGCCGGTGCCTAGACCTTCGGGCGGGAGACCGCCCGGAGGTGTTCTTTTAACCCTTACTGACCACCACCCAACTGATGAACATACGCCGTCACGGCGCGGATTTGCGCGTCGGTCAGGCGATTTTCCCATGGGGGCATCACGCCAAAGCGGCTGTAGGTGACCGTCTCGGTCAGGGCCTCTTGGCTGCCGCCGTAAAGCCAGATCGCATCGGTCAGATTCGGCGCACCCTGGGAAACGTCGCCTTTGCCGTCATCACCGTGGCAAGCCGCGCAGTTGTCTTCGAACACAACCTTGCCTGCCTGCGCCGCCGCGTCATCGGTCTGGGCGTTGGTCAGGGACATGACGTATTGAACCACTTGAGTGATCTCATCCTTTTCGAGGATCTCACCAAAGGCCGGCATCTCGGAATAGCGCGCGTCGTCGCTTTCCTCGTTCCGGATGCCATAGGCGATGGTGTACTCGATATCCTCAAGCGAGCCGCCCCACAGCCAGGCATCATCCAGCAGGTTCGGGAAACCCGGCGCACCCTGCGCGCCCGATCCGTGGCACTGCGCACACCAGGTTCGGAACACAGCGCCACCAGAGTTAACTGCGTATTGTTGCAGCTCCGCGTCGGCCGAGATTTCTTCCAGCGGTGTTTCCACCAACTTGGCATTCCACGGCGCATTCGCTTCTTCGAACGCGACCATTTCCTGCTGCACCAGCTCGCGCGAGGACCAACCCAGCACACCGGCGGTTGCCGATTGAACCAAGGGCCATGCGGGGTACATGATCGTGTAGATCACGCCCCAAATGATGGTCGCGTAAAAGGTCCAAAGCCACCAGCGTGGCATCGGATTATCGAATTCCTCGATTCCGTCCCAGCTGTGACCCGTGGTGTTAGGATCGCCCGGCTGTTTTTCAGGTGTCTTACTCATTGCCGCGCCTCCTTGGATGTGGCGGGTTTGTCGTCGCCCCGACGGGGCGCTGGGGCATCAGCGTGCCGGAACGGGATGTTGGCGGTGTCCTTGTATTCCTTGCTGGCACCAGGGCGGAAAACCCAGATGATGATGCCAATAAAAAACGAGAACAGGAGCAGCAACATCCAGCTATCCGCGAACTGCCTTAGAATTGTGTATAGTTCCATCACACCCTCCTTTAACGGCTTGCGTCCGGGGTGAAGGTCGAGAAATCGACCAGCGTGCCCAGCATCTGGAGGTAAGCAACCAACGCATCCATTTCAGTCAGCTCGGGCTGACCGTCAAAGTTACGCACATTGACCTTGTCGCCATAGCGTTCCAACAATCCATCATAATCGCTGTCCGGATCGGCCTGCGCCCGAAAATCGGCCTGCGCCTGTTCAAGCATCTCGTCGGTATACGGGGTGCCGACCACGGCATTTGCCGCCATGATGTCACCGATATACTTGCCGTCTAGCTTACGATCCTCAAGGAAGCCGTATTTCGGCATCACCGATTCCGGCACCACCGATTGTGGATCGCGCAGGTGGTCCACCTGCCATTGATCCGAATACCGGCCACCGACGCGGGCAATATCCGGCCCGGTGCGTTTGGACCCCCATTGGAACGGATGATCATACATGGATTCAGCCGCCAGCGAGTAGTGGCCATAGCGTTCAACCTCATCACGCATCGGGCGGATCATCTGGCTGTGGCAAACATAGCAGCCTTCGCGCAGATAAACCTCACGCCCCGCCAGTTCGAGAGGGGTGTAAGGGCGCATGCCCTCCACCTTCTCGATGGTGTTCTCAAGATAGAACAGGGGCGCGATCTGTACGATGCCACCGATGGTCACGACCAGAAAGCTGAAGATCAGCAGGAGGGTCGCGTTGGTCTCGAGGATCTTGTGTTTGTCGAGAATTGCCATTGCTCCGGCCCTCCTTATTCAGCCGGGACCGCGACGGTCAGGCTGGCCTCTTTGGCCGGCGCTTTCCGTACAGTCATCCACAGGTTGTAGCACATGATCAGCGAGCCAGCGACGAACATCACGCCACCCAGCGCACGCACCACATACATCGGGAACTTCGCAGCAACGGTGTCAGCGAACGAATTCACCAGGAAGCCATTGGCATCCACTTCACGCCACATCAGGCCTTCCATGATACCGGTGACCCACATCGACGCCGCGTAGAGAACGATGCCAATGGTGGCGAGCCAGAAGTGCCAGCTGACCAGCTGCAGCGAGTAAAGACGCTCACGTTTCCACAGAACAGGGACCAGGAAGTAAAGAGCACCAAAGGTGATCATTCCGTTCCAGCCCAGCGCGCCCGAGTGTACGTGACCGATAGTCCAGTCGGTATAGTGGCTGAGGCTGTTCACAGCGCGGATCGACATCATCGGTCCCTCGAACGTGGACATGCCGTAAAAGCCGACCGAAATCACCATCATCCGGATCACTGGGTCAGTGCGTAGTTTGTCCCATGCACCCGACAGGGTCATCAGACCGTTGATCATACCACCCCACGAAGGCATCCATAGGATCACCGAGAACACCATGCCAAGGGTCGAGGCCCAATCAGGCAGCGCGGTATAGTGCAGGTGGTGCGGGCCGGCCCAGATATACAGGAAGATCAGCGCCCAGAAGTGGATGATCGACAGCTTGTAGCTGAATACTGGACGCTCAGCCTGTTTCGGGATGAAGTAGTACATCATACCCAGGAAACCGGCAGTCAGGAAGAAGCCCACGGCGTTGTGGCCATACCACCACTGGATCATGGCATCCTGAACACCAGACCAGACGATGACCGATTTCGATCCCCAGATGCTGACCGGGATGGTCATGTTGTTGACCAGGTGCAGCATGGCGACAGTCACGATAAAGGCCAGATAGAACCAGTTTGCCACGTAGATGTGCGGCTCTTTCCGCTTGATGATCGTGCCCAGATAAACAGCCAGATAGGCAACCCAGACAACAGTCAGCCACAGGTCAACGTACCATTCAGGTTCGGCATATTCTTTCGACTGCGTTCCACCAAGTATATAACCGGTTGCCGCAAGCACGATGAACAGCTGATAGCCCCAGAACACGAACCATGCCAGGTTTCCACCCCAAAGTCGCGCAGCGCTGGTGCGCTGTACGACATAGAACGAAGTTGCGATCAATGCGTTACCGCCAAAGGCAAAGATAACCGCCGATGTATGCAAAGGCCGCAGACGCCCGAAATTAAGATAGCCCTGCGCCCATTCGAAGTTTAGCGCCGGAAAGGCTAGCTGGAACGCAATAAAAGTCCCCGCCAGGAACCCGACTACCCCCCAGAATGCGGTTGCGATCACGCCGTAGCGGATCACATCATCCATATACTCACCAGAGCGGTCGACGAGGATATCTGGCTCTTCCGTGTTTCTAAGCGTCCAGATGAACAGACCGCCGGCGATCAACATCACCAGAATTGCGTGCACCTGATACGCCAAATCCCGTGCGTAGTTAGAGCCGATGGCTGCGAACAGCACCACCAGCCCAAGCACGATCAGCTTGATGTAATTTGACATATTGCGTCCCTTTGCCATGCCTCGCGCGATTCTTCGTGTCACGCGAAACCTTTTTGACTGCATGCTGTAATGCAGCGAGGTCGCCTTTGACGCTTTGATCTGCATCAAGACAAGCCCCTGTTTTCTGTGAGAGGTATTTTGCAGAAACAGACACGCGCTGGCAACGGACAGCGCCGGAAACATGAGGTCGACATGGCATTTAAATCTCTTCTTACGGTCATGACGGAAACCAAGCTTTCTCAGAACGCACTGGCACAAATGGTGGCATTGGCAGAAGGGCAGGACGCCCATGTCGAAGCGTTGTGTCTTGGCGTCGATCGCAGTCAGACCGGTTATTATTATGCCGGTGCAAACGCTTTGATCCTGCAGGAGACCCTGAGCCGCGCCAATGCCGAGGCGGACGAGATACTCGCCTACGCTCAGGATTATCTGGGTAAGTCGGGCGTGCGCTGGTCCGCTGAAAACGGGGTAGCTCAGATCGCTGATCTCGGGCGACATGTCGCACGCCGCGCACGCTTTTCGGATCTCGTAGTATTGCCCCGACCTTATGGAAAAGACCGCGACGCAGAAGCGGAACCCATCGTCGAAGCCGCCATGTTCGAAGGCCATTCGCCGGTGCTATTGGTGCCCGATGATAACAAACCGATTTCGGCCCCAAAAACCGTCATGGTGGGCTGGAACGAAAGCGTCGAAGCGATGCGCGCCATCCGTCGCGCGTTGCCATTCTTGAAGCAGGCCGAACTCACACGGATTGTTGTGATTGATCCACCGCGTCATGGGCCGGATCGATCGGACCCGGGCGGTCTGCTATCTCAGATGCTGGCGCGACATGGGGTGAAGTGCGAAATCGACGTGCTCAGCAAGACCATGACGCGCGTCTCGGACATCCTCAATCGCCACGCTGCCGATACCGAGGCCGATATGATCGTTATGGGGGCCTATGGCCATTCGCGCTTTCGCGAGGCCATTTTGGGCGGTGCGACCCGCAATATGCTGGAGCAATCAGAAATCCCCGTGTTTCTGGCTCACTGACGACGCCAACAAACGCAAAAGCCGCCCGTCTCTGGTGCGGCTTTATGTCTTGCGGATCAGGCCGATCAGGAACAGCAGGATCACCGCGCCGATAGTGGCAAAGAAGATCGAAGAGATGAGCCCTCCGCCAACCGCAAAGCCCAGGGCTGGAAAGATCGTGCCTGCCAGAAACGCACCGACAATCCCGACTATAATATTCCCGATCAGGCCGAACCCACGCCCTTCCATGATTTTTCCCGAAAGCCAGCCAGCAATCGCGCCGATGAACAGCATGGCGAGTAAACCGCTAAATTCCATAAGGGACTCCCAATTGTTCGAGGGCGGCGGGCTGAGGCATCAGACCAGAAATCCGCCATCGGTATCGTCGCCCGCCTCTTCCATTAGGCGCCCCATATCGGGGATTGTTACATGGCGTTTACCTTCCAGAGTAATGACCTGATCTTTCTTCAAGGCGGAAATCTGCCGGCTGACAGTTTCCAGGGTCAGCCCAAGATAGTCGGCCATCGCCTCGCGCGTCAGTGGCAGGTCAAAGACAATCGGAGCTACCATTCCGGCTTGATGAATCGACGCGTCCCGGCGCGCGATGATCGAAAGCAGGCTAGCAATCTTTTCTCGCGCGGTCTTGCGTCCAAGCACCAGCATCCATTCACGGGCCGCATCTAGTTCGTCCAACGTCATTTCCAGCAGGCGCTGCGAGATGTGAGGCGTCGTGATCATCATGTCTTCGAACGGCTTTTTGCGGAAACAGCACATCATCAGATCGGTGGTTGCAACCACGTCATAGGGCGCGTTGTCCCGTCCGGGGCGACCCACGAAATCGCTGGGCAGCAGCAGGCCGACCATTTGCCTGCGCCCATCCTCCATCGTCTGTGTCAAAGACGCGATTCCCGACACGACCGAGCCGACAAAATTCATCGGATCGCCGGACCAGATGATCGTCTGCCCCGCCTCAAAGCTGCGGTAGTACTTGATGTTCTCAAGCTCTTCCAGCTCGTCCTTTTCGCAATGCGCGCACACCGCACGATGCCGGATCGGGCATTCTGCGCAATTGGTGTGGTCGAATTGGGCCTTGAGTGTCATTCGCGCTTCCATTTGATTTCGGTCAAAGTACCCTGGGCCCTCCAGCTATAGTCATATCTTTATGACACTGAAACCTCAACTGGCACGGCTTGGACTTTTTGACGCGAAAGTACCGCGTTACACAAGCTATCCCACCGCACCCCACTTCAGCAATGACGTTGGGGCCGATCTGTTTAGCGACTGGATTTCCGGGATTGCTCCGGGCAGTTCAATCTCGCTTTACATCCACGTACCCTTCTGCCGTCGGCTGTGCTGGTTTTGCGCCTGCCGGACACAAGGCACCCAGACGGATAACCCGGTCATCGCCTATGTCGACGTGCTAAAGGCCGAGCTGGATTTGCTGGCGGCACGCCTGCCAGAGGGTGTTACATTGTCGCGGCTGCACTGGGGCGGCGGCACGCCGACGCTGTTGAATGCAGACCTGATGCGGGATCTGGCCGCGCGAATCCTTGAGATTGTGCCTCTAGGCCCAGACGCCGAGTTTTCCGTCGAGATCGATCCGAATGAGATCGACGAAGCCCGGCTGGATGCACTGGCCGAAGCCGGGATGAACCGCGCATCGATCGGCGTTCAGGATTTTGACGACGAAATCCAGAAAACCATCGGTCGCATTCAAAGCTATGACACCACCCGCGAAGCTGCCGAGATGATCCGCGCGCGTGGTATATTCAGCCTGAATGCGGACATCCTTTATGGCCTGCCCCACCAGACCAAGGCACGCATGACCGAAAGTGTGCAAAAGCTGTTGTCGCTGAACCCTGACCGGGTCGCACTCTATGGCTACGCGCATGTGCCGTGGATGGCCAAGCGCCAGCAGTTGATTCCATCAGATGCCCTGCCCACACCGGAACAGCGACTGGAACTTTTTGAAACCGCCCGGCGACTGTTCCTATGGGACAATTATGCCGAGATCGGGATCGACCACTTTGCAACGCAGGACGATGGGCTGACCCATGCGCTGCGCGCTGGTCGATTGAAACGGAATTTCCAGGGTTATACAGACGATCAAGCTCCTATTCTGATTGGCTTGGGTGCCAGCTCGATCTCACGCTTTCCGGAAGGATATGCGCAAAACGCACCGGCAACCTCGGCTCATACGAAGGCCATACGCGAAGGGCGGTTCTCGACGTCGCGCGGGCATTTGTTCAAAGATCAGGATGTTCTACGGTCTCGTCTGATCGAAGCATTGATGTGCGATTTTCAGATCAACTCGGCCGAGATTCTGCGCGATTATGACATTTCAACTGCGGAACTGCAGCAAATGTACGCAACGGCAAACGCGGCCTTCGACGGGTTGCTACGCGTGGATGAAAACGGATTGTTCATACCGCCCGAAGCACGTGCGCTGACCCGCATGATCGCGCGCAGCTTTGACACGTATGATCTGAGTAAGGCTGGGCATAGTTCCGCGATCTGAACACTCTTCGGCAGGTCGTTTTTCGCGACCTTCCCTTACAAACCGGCACGGGGGCTTGACGCATGCCTTCGGTTTTCTCCACACTCAAGGGGTGGAGAGACCCACCTCTTCACAGCCTGAGGCAGGCAAACGCAGACAGTTCTTGCCGACGCGCATGCGTTCGACAGCCCTTTTCGTGCAGCCATACTGCAACCTGAAAGAGGGACAGCACTCATGCGCGTTTTCACCGTCCTCGGCCCCAGCCAATCGGGCAAATCCACCTTGGTCGAAGCGATCAGCCGCCTCGACGGGCGGCCCACCACATTCGATGTTGCCGGAACCGTGCATCTGCACGGTTTTTCTTATTTAAACGAACCGTGGTGCGCGGTGGACGTAGACGGAGGCGGCGATGCGCTGGCCTATGTCGGCCCGGCCATGGCGATCTCGGACGCAGCAGTTGTGGTTGTTCCACCTGACCCCGATGCTGCCGTTCTGTGTGCCCCGTATCTGAGGTTGGTCGAAGAGGCGGGCATTCCCTGTTTTTTATTCATCAACCGCATGGACAGCCCCAACGGTCGCATCCGCGACATCGTTGCTGCACTGCAGACCTATTGCGCCCACCACATCGCTCTGCGGCAGGTGCCGATCCGCGACGGAGACACCATTATCGGCGCAGTCGATCTGATCTCGGAGCGCGCCTGGAAGTATCAGGAGGGGCAGCCCTCGGCCCTGATCGAGCTACCGCAATCAGCGGAAGACCGCGAACAGGAAGCACGCACTGAGTTGTTGGAGACCCTATCGGATTTCGATGACAATCTGCTGGAGCAACTGATTGAGGACAAACAGCCCCCAAGCGACGAGGTCTACGAGCTGGCCGCACAGGTCTTGCAGAACCATCAGCTTATCCCGGCCTGCCTAGGTGCCGCGAGCCATGGCAACGGTCTGACCCGCTTGATGAAAGCGCTGCGTCATGAAGCACCGGAATTCAAAATTGCAGCTGACCGGGATGAGGCCGAAGAAAACGCCTGTGCCATTGCCGGCTTTGCGGATGTGAAGAAGCATATCGGCAAGATCACCGTTTTGCGCGGTCTGGGCGACGGCGTGAAAGCACATGAATCCCTTGGTGGCGAAACTGTTGGAAATCTGACAACCTTGGACGCCAAGACACAGATCAGCGCGCTTGAAGCCGGACATATTGGCCTTGCTGTCAAATCCGACCACCTTAATCCTGGCTTCATCTATGACAGCGCGGCGGCAACGCCGTTGCCGGAATGGGCCTCATCCCATCCTGCCGCGCATCGTCAGGTCGTATCACCTGCGCATGAGCGAGACGACGTGCGCCTGTCGAATGCGTTGACCCGGCTGGTTGAGATCGACCCCGGCCTGCATCTGGAGCAAGACGAGCTGAGCGGTCATTCCATTCTGGGCTCACAAGGTCCGCAGCATATGCGGCGCGTGACCGCCAAACTCGCCGAGGATTTTGGCATCGAGATCGAGGCCGAGGCCGCCGGAACCGCCTATCGCGAAACCATTCGCACAAGGGTCGATCATCGCCATCGCCACCGCAAGCAATCCGGCGGTGCGGGGCAGTTTGCCGATGTGGTCATATCCATCGCTCCGCTGCCGCGCGGCTCGGGGTTCCAGTTCGAGGAAGTGGTGAAAGGTGGGGCCGTACCCCGGAATTACATTCCTTCGGTTGAACACGGGGCCAAGGACGCACTGGTCGAAGGCCCCGAAGGTTTCCCTGTGGTGGACGTTAAGGTGACGCTCAGCGACGGCAAGCACCATAACGTGGACAGTTCGGATTATGCCTTCCGCACCGCTGGCAAGAACGCGGTGCGTGAAGCGCTGCCCGAAGCGAAACCAGTCGTGCTGCAACCGATCCTGAACGCCGAGATCCATCTGCCGTCAACCTTCGTAGGCGATCTCGTTCCAACGATCAGCTCGCTGCAGGGACAAGTCCTAGGTTTCGAAGGCAACCCCAACGCCTCAGGCTGGGAAATCTTCAATGCGACACTCCCCGCCGTTGCGGAAGATGAACTGCACCGAACCCTCGCCAGTGCCACCCGTGGCACCGGTTGGGTCAAACTGCAATTCGATCACTATGAAGAACTGCGCGGCCCCGTTCCCGCGTCAGCCAAAAACAAGGAAATAGCCTGACATCGAAGGCGCGGGCTGCGTATCAGCCCGCTGCCGCGATCAGTTCGCGGGTGTAGTCGGTCTGGGCGTGTTCGAACAAATCTTCGGCAGCGCCCATCTCGACGACATCGCCGTTTCGCATGACGATTACGTTATGTGACATCGCGCGCACGACCTTCAGGTCGTGGCTGATAAACAGATAGGCCAGCCCGTATTTCCTTTGCAGGTCACGCAGCAGGTCAACGATCTGCACCTGCACGGTCATGTCCAGCGCACTTGTAGGCTCGTCCAGAACCAGCAGCTTGGGCCGCAACACCATGGCGCGGGCGATGGCGATCCGCTGGCGTTGCCCGCCGGAAAACTCATGCGGATAGCGGTCCATCGCAGAGGGGTCCAATCCGACCTCGTTCATCACTTCGGCCACCAGATCGCGCGGGGCGCGATGAGGATCGACCTTATGGATGGCCAGCCCCTCGGCGATGATCTGCATGCAGGTCATCCGCGGGCTGAGGCTGCCGAACGGATCCTGAAATACAATCTGCATGTCCTTGCGCAACCGCCGCAACTCGCGCGTTGACCAGCGGCGCACATTCTGGTCGCGGAAAGTGATCCCGCCCTCGGACGCGATCAGACGCATGATCGCCAGCGCCAGCGTCGTCTTGCCCGAGCCGCTCTCCCCCACGATCCCAATCGTTTCCCCGGCACGGACGCTGAGGGTCGCGTCGTTGACGGCCTTCACATAGCCTACGGTCCGTTTCAGGAAACCGCGCTGGATCGGGAACCAGACTTTCAGGTGATCGGTGCGGGCTACCTCTTCGGCATCCGGGGCCACCGGGTCGGGGTGCCCGGACGGCTCGGCCTCCAGAAGCTTGCGAGTATAGGGGTGTTGCGGGTTGTCGAAAATCTCCGTTGTCACTCCGGCTTCGACAATTTCACCGTCCTTCATCACGCAAACCCGGTCGGCGATGCGGCGGACGATGCCAAGGTCATGGGTGATGAACAACATACCCATGTTCTCGGACTTTTGCAGTTCGGCCAGCAACTCCAGAATCTGCGCCTGGATGGTGACGTCCAGCGCCGTTGTCGGCTCATCCGCGATCAAAATGTCCGGCTTGTTCGCCAACGCCATCGCGATCATCACGCGTTGACGCTGCCCGCCGGACAACTGGTGCGGATAGCTGTCCAGCCGCTCCTCGGGGTCTCGGATGCCGACCTTGGTCAGCAGTTCTACAATCCGTTCCCGCGCCTCATCGCCGGTAACGCCCTGATGCAGAGCCAGCGATTCCGCCATCTGTTTCTGGATCGTGTGCAATGGATTGAGCGAGGTCATCGGCTCCTGAAAGATGAAACTAATGTCGTTGCCGCGCACGTCCATCAACCTGTCTTCGGACGCGCCGATCATCTCTTGCCCTTCATAAGTGACCGAGCCTTCGACAATTGCGCTATCACCCAGCAGCGACACAGTGCTCAACGCCGTAACGGATTTGCCCGAGCCGGATTCGCCCACCAAAGCCACCGTTTCACCCCGGTCGACGGTAAAGGACACGCCTTTGACTGCCGCACTCACCTGCCCGTCCTGCCGGAACGAGACCTTGAGGTTGTTCACATCCAAAAGGCTCATGAGAAGGTCTTTCTGGGATCAAACGCATCGCGGACGCCTTCAAAAATGAAGACCAACAGCGACAGCATGATGGCAAAGGTGAAGAAGGCAGTGAAGGCCAGCCACGGTGCCTGAAGGTTCTGTTTCGCCTGCAAAGTCAACTCTCCAAGCGACGGGGCTGAAGACGGCAAACCGAAGCCAAGGAAGTCCAGCGAAGCCAGCCCACCGATGGTTCCGGTCACGATGAACGGCATGAAGGTCAGCGTGGCGACCATCGCATTAGGCAGCATGTGGCGAAACATGATCGTCATGTTACCCACGCCCAGCGCCCGCGCGGCACGGACATACTCCAAATTTCGTGCCCGCAGGAATTCAGCGCGCACGACGCCCACCAGTCCGGTCCAACTGAACAGGATCATCAGAATCACCAAGAGCCAGAAACTTCGCCCAAGAATCGCGAACATGATGATAATGACATAAAGCGAGGGTGTCGCCGACCAGATCTCGATAATACGTTGGAAGATCAGATCCAGCCAACCGCCAAAGAACCCCTGAATGGCCCCAGCAAAAATGCCGATCAGACTGGCCACGCCGGTGACGAGTAAAGTGAACAGGATCGACAGGCGGAAGCCATAGATGACACGAGCTAGCACATCTCGCTTGGTGTCGTCAGTGCCGAGCAGATTCTGACCATTAGGCGGCAGCGGTGCAGCGCCCGGGCGGTCCACGCTGGTGTTGAAGGAATACGGGATTGGAGGCCAGATGGCCCAGCCTCGCTCAAACCCATCCGCTTCGAACGTGCCCGCCTTGATTTCGTCGATGATACCTTCGGGGTCGTCGAAGCACTGATCCAATCCGCCGCTATCGATCAGGCACATGACCTCGGGGTCGCGATAGATCGCCTCGGTCTGGAAATCGCCTCCGAATTCCGTTTCAGCGTAAAAGTTGAAGACAGGCGTGTAGATTTCACCCCGGTACTTTACCAGGATCGGTTTGTCGTTGGCGATGAACTCGGCAAACAGCGATAGGCCGAACAACACCGAGAAGATGATCAGCGACCAGAACGCCCTGCCATTGCGCCGGAAATTGCGCCAACGGCGCTGATTGAGAGGGGAGAGTGCCATTTACCCCTCCCGCTTTTCGAAATCGATACGCGGGTCAACGAGCACATACATCAGATCGCTGATAATGCCGACGACCAGCCCCATCAGGCCAAATATGAAAAGCGTACCAAAAATCACCGGATAGTCGCGCGCCACTGCCGCCTCAAAGCCCAGACGCCCAAGACCATCGAGCGAGAAAATGGTTTCGATGATGATCGATCCACCGAAGAACACACCAATGAATACAGCAGGGAAACCTGCAATCACGATCAGCATCGCGTTGCGGAAGACATGACCATACAGCACCTTGCTTTCACTCAAACCCTTGGCGCGAGCGGTCATCACGTACTGCTTCTTGATCTCATCCAGAAACGAGTTCTTGGTCAGCAGCGTCAGCGTCGCAAAGGCCGAGATGGTCAGCGCGATTATCGGCAAAGCGATGTGCCAGAAATAGTCAGTAATCTTTCCAAACAGGCTGAGGCTGTCCCAATTGTCCGAGGTCAAACCCCGTAGCGGGAAAATCTGCCAGTAAGAGCCACCGGCGAACAACACCAGCAGCAGAATGGCAAACAGGAAACCGGGGATAGCATAGGCCACGATGATCGCACCGCTGGTCCAAGTATCAAAGCTCGACCCGTCCTTGATCGCCTTGCGGATACCTAGCGGGATCGAGACCAGATAGGCGATCAGCGTCGACCACAGACCCAGCGAAATAGACACCGGCATCTTTTCCAGCACCAGATCAATCACACTGATCGAGCGGAAATAGCTCTCGCCAAAATCCAGCGTCAGGTAGTTGCCCATCATGCCTAGAAAGCGTTCCAGTGGCGGTTTGTCGAAGCCAAACTCTTTTTCCAGTTCAGCGATGAATTCGGGCGGAAGGCCACGCGCACCGACGTATTTGTCATCAAAGGCACCACCTGCGGGCTCGGCCCCGGCTCCGGCATCGCCACCACCGGCGAACCCAGCAAAGACGTCGCCCTGCCCTTCGATCTGCGCAATGATCTGTTCAATGGGACCACCGGGCACGAACTGCACCAGCGTGAAGTTGACGATCATGATGCCCAGAAGGGTCGGAATGACCAGCAACAGGCGTCTTAGGATATAGGCGCCCATGTTATCGCAGCGCGCCTTTCGCTTTCAGGTCAGCCTCTTTCTCGGGGTTAATCCACCACAGATCGAGATACCCAAGCGAGAATGGAGGCAGGTTTTCAGGGTATTCGTACATGTCGTAATAAGCCGTCCAGTAATCCGCCACATACCCATCGGGAATGACGAAGAACTCATAACGCAAGACACGATCCAACGCCATCAGCGCAGCATCCTGTTCCGCCTGATTTGTCGTGTCGAATGACGCTTCGATCACAGCGTCAACAAGTGGGCTGGCAAGACCGGCAGGGTTGAACAAGCTAAACGCGGCTTCTTCCGATCCGTACATCTGACTGAGACCCCCGCCGGTCGACAGGAACGAGCCATAGCGGTTCGAATATACCATATCATAATCACGCTCACGCCGCCGCAGGGTGAATTGAGAAGGATCTACCTTCTCGGCCGAAGCATCCACACCGATCGACTGCAGGTTCTGCACATAGGTCTCGATCATGGTGGCGGTCGAGGTTGGAATGCTCGACGCATACGGAATATTGACCTTCAGCGTCTGCCCATCGGCATTGCGGCGCAGATTGCCGTCGCCGACGGGCCAACCAGCCTCGTCCAGCAGTTTCGAGGCTTGCCGCAAATTGCGACGGTCGTTCAACCGAGCTGGATTGGATTCGTGGACGACAAGCGCAGGCTCGCTGAACACCTCGGCCGGAACCACGTCACCCAGCGTTTCCAGAAACGCCAGTTCGGCACCCTCCGGCACGCCTGTCGCTTCAAGATGTGTCCCCTGCACGAATGAACTGCGCGGTGCGTTCAGACCGAACATCAGCGATTCATTTGCCCATTCGAAATTGAACGCCAGCGCCAGCGCTTTACGCACATTCTTGTCGGCAAATTGAGGCTTGCCCAGATTGAAAACGAAACCCGACGGCGTCGGTGGGCTACCATCCACGATCTCGTCCTGCACGACAAACCCTTCGCTGAGTTTCGGGAAATCGTAACTAGAGGCCCAGAGCTTGGGGTCACTTTCGATACGCATCGTGTATTCGCCCGCCTTGAACCCTTCGAAGGCGGCGGTTTGATCCGCGAAATACTCGATCCGGATAGTGTCGTAATTGTTGCGGCCTATGTTGATCGGCAGATCCTTGCCCCAATAATCGTCGCGACGCTTGTAGACTATACGACGGTTGATGTCATAGCTGTCCAGTTTGTAAGGACCTGAACCAACGGCGACCTCCAGCCGCGGTTCGTCCAGACGACGGCTTTCATCGGCCTCGAACCAGGCTTTTGAAAATACCGGGGTCGACCCGACGGTTTCGATCAACCCGCGCCGGGTGACATCCGGACTAAAAGTAAATTTTACAGTGTGGTCATCCAGAGCTTCAGCCCCTGTAACCATGCGCCCGACGGCTTGCGCATAAGACGGCAAACCCTGCTCAATGAACAAACGATGACTATAGACGACGTCTTCGGCAGTCACCGGGGTGCCATCCCAGAACATAGCTTCGGGGCGCAGATTGAAGATCACATAATTGCGCCCTTCGTCATATTCCATACTTTCCGCAATAACCCCATAATACTGCCCGACACTGTCCGCGGTACTTTCGATCAGCGGGTCATATTGAAGCGTGGTCAAAGCGCCTGCCCGCCCCTTGCGCGAATAAGGGTTCAGGGAATCAAACGTACCTGAGCCCGATAAAGACAGCTCTCCGCCCTTTGGTGCGTCTGGGTTGACGTAGTTCAAGTACGGATAGTCGGCCGGATAATCCAGATTTCCGAAATAGGAATACCCGTGGCTGCGCGTGACGCCCTCTTCATTGGCACGGGCAGGATCGCTGCTGCCCAGAACCAGTGTCGCCGAAATCCCCAAAGCCGCAGCCCAAGCGTGAATTCCGGTAAAGCGCATCTGGGGCAGAAGGGGTTTCATCAGGCTCGTCCTCTGAATTTCTGTCGTCTTCATTGTCGTGCCCGCCAGCTAAAGGTCCAGCACTGTCAGTTGCAAGTTTAGAATGCGTGAACGCTTTGTGAAGTTCTTCTCAGACAAAAAATAAAGCCGCTGCGCAAGGCAGCGGCTTTAAATCCTGCAAATCTGATCAACAGATCAGTTGCCGATGGTCTGCAGATACGCAATCAGATCGGCGCGTTCTTGTGGTTTTTTCAGGCCAGCAAAGCTCATCGAAGTGCCCGAGATATAGGCGCTTGGGCGTTCCAGGAACGCGTCCAGGGCTTCGGGTGTCCAGTTGCCACCATGCGCCTGCATCGAGGCCGAATAACCGGTAAAGCCTTTAGCTGAGGCAACCGGGCGATCTACGACACCGTAAAGGTAAGGACCTGTACCATTGGCGCCGTCTTCCAACTTGTGGCAGGCGGTGCACTTGCGGAATACACGTGCGCCCTTTTCAGGGTCGGCTGCAGCCAACATATCTTCGAAGACCACTTCTTCGCCGTCCGCGCTTTCGCCCGAGCTTTCGGTTTCGATAATGTAAGCAGCTTCGGCAAGATGGCTGTCAGAGCTATAGAGGACATCCGCCCCCCATTTTGCCAGAAGCAACACCAGGAAGGTGCCAAACAAGCCGGCTGCGGCTTTGGTAACTGTCATCGTGTCGAACATTTTGATCGCGTGTCCATTTCAGCTGTCTGCGGGGTGTCTAAGGCTTCCCCTGAGAAGACGCAAGGTATAGACACCGCGACTAAACGCCCAATTCAAGAACTTGTTGCACGGAAACGACCAAATGACCAATCGCATAGCATTTCAGGGAGAACCCGGCGCATACAGTCACGAAGCCTGCCGGAACGCGCGACCGGATATGGACGCCCTGCCCTGCCGCACTTTCGAAGATGTGATCGAATCAGTGCGCTCAGGTGAGGCTGATCTGGCCATGCTACCGGTGGAAAATACCACCTATGGTCGTGTGGCCGATATTCACCGCCTGCTTCCGCATAGCGGGCTGCACATCATCGACGAAGCATTTGTGCGCGTGCACATCAACCTGTTGGGCGTACCGGGCGCGACTCTGGAGGATATCACTGAGGCGCATTCCCACCTCGTCTTGCTACCACAATGCGCAGGTTTCCTGAAGCAACACGGAATTCGTGGCAGGGTCAGCCCGGATAATGCTCGTGCCGCACGCGAGGTCGCCGAGATCGGCGACAAACACTCCGCAGCGTTAGCCAGTGAGCTGGCAGGTGAGATTTACGGCCTTAACGTTTTGGCCCGTCACATTGAAGATCAGGGCGACAACACGACCCGTTTTCTGGTGATGTCTCGTGAGGCCGACGAATCGCGCCGTGGTGATCACGGCATGATCACAAGTTTTGTCTTTCAGGTGCGTAACATCCCGGCGGCGCTGTACAAAGCGATGGGCGGATTTGCCACCAACGGAATCAACATGACCAAGCTGGAAAGCTATATGGTCGACGGGTCCTTCACCGCGACCCAGTTCTATGCCGATATCGTGGGTCATCCAGGCGATCGAAATGTGCAACTGGCGATGGATGAGCTTGAGCATTTTACCACCAACGTAGAAGTCCTCGGTGTTTATCCGGCGGCGCAACCTCGTGGATAGTGCAGGCAATCGGCTCGCCCCTTCAAAGGAACGGCCTGGATAGGCGGGGCAGCTACGCTTGCAGCTTAGAACGATATCTTGAGTACTTGGGTGCGACATCCTGAAAGTGCGGCGGATTACGGGTCGGTCACTCCTTTCCCATGCGATAGACCTTGCAAATCGCGCCATCCATCTGCCGGTACTCTCTGAATCCCATCGCCTCATAATAGCCAAGGCCGTCGGAATTGTTGGCCCCGATCGTAGCATCGATAGCGGGCAATCCCTGCTGCCTAGCGGCTTGAAGAGAACGTTTGAACAACGCCCGACCGATACCACATCGCGCTGCGGACGGTTTGATATGCGTCCCAATGATGCCCCACCCGACCGCAACGCCATACGGGTTGTTTCGGGTGGCAAGCTTCAACGACTGGAAACCCAGTATCTGTCCGTCCGGCGCAACGGCAAGGCTACACTGAATCCGCTCAGGGTCGCAGATGTAATGCGTCAGTGCAAAGGCGCTGTCGGCGGGCTTGGTCCGCTTTCCGGCCGCTACAAGCGCTGTTAGCACACCGGACAAGCCATCCGCATCGGCTTCGACAGCGTCGCGTATGATCGGTCTCGTTAAAGTGTTCATCCACTTCTCGGTTGTCAGACACCATGGAGGTGTCGTTCCTCCATATCGCGCGCGAATTCGCTGAGACGGGTCTGGAACTGCCGCCTGAATCGGGATTGCCCTAACTTCAGGGATTGAAGCAATAGGCGGGCGGGCAGCGTTTTCGCACCCAGCGAAGTTTCAACGCGCAGCCGTGTCCGACGTTGGGAAAGCGCCAAAAGCTCGATCACCGTGTCGCCGTTCATTCCCTTGCTGCTGGACTGGAACCGCATCAAGGACGGGCGGTCGCATTCAGTCATCTCGATAATGATATGACGTGGCTTGCCACGTATCTTGAATTCGGTCTCCCAGGTTATTCCGGCCTGCGGCACAACCGACCCCGTGACCCGACGCACATCGACCCCGCGCCGCAAGGCTTTGCGTTCAAAGCGTTCAAAATCCGAGACCATGTTGAAGACCGTCTCGATCGGGACATCGATATCTTCCTGCGCTGAAAACTGCATGATTGCTTTTCTCTGCCCTAGATTGGGTTCAGTTTCTCGTCAGTCCAACGTGTCTGCAAGCCAGTGTTGCAACAAAAAGTGCGCAATCGCACCTTTTCGGGCAGGCAACAGCTTAGGGTGATCCCCAGCGAAGGCCTGCATCATCTCGGTCCGTGTGACCCAGATCGCATCCTCGATCTCGACCGGATCGATCTGGATATCGCGCGATAACGCCTCGCCTGCGCATCCAAACATCAGGGATGCGGGAAAGGGCCAGGGTTGGCTTGCGAGATAGCTCACTGCACCCACGGGCACGCCCGCCTCTTCCATCACTTCACGCCGCACAGCGGCTTCCAGCGTTTCACCGGGCTCAACAAAACCAGCCAAAAGCGAATACATGCCTTCAGGCCAGCCCGGAGAGCGCCCCATCAGCACCGAATTGCCATGGGTAATCAACATGATGACCACAGGATCGGTGCGCGGGAAATGCTGGCCGCCGCAGGCCGGGCAACTGCGCTGCCATCCACCCTGAGACATCTCGCTGCGGGCACCACATCGGGCACAGAATTGATGCGTTTCGTGCCAGCCGATCACCGCCTTGGCGGTTGCCGCAATCTCTGCGTCTCGTGGGTTGAGGCGTGTCATGATGCGGCGCAGCTCGGCAAAGACACACCCCTCGGGCAGATCAGGGTGCTGCTGTTCGCTGCGATCGACAAAATCTCCGACACCGGATAAATCCAGCCCTTCAGCCGCCCAGCCCGAGATGTCCATGGCAAAAAGCGGCGATCCATCCTCGGATTTTCCAAGGAAAATCGGTTGCTCGATCACACCGCCCGGGCCTTGTTCGAGAATCTTGTGCGTCATCGGAAGCCGGACGAGCCGGTCCAGTGCCTCACCCTCAACCAACAGTTTGCCACGCCACAGCAACACACATGTTGCCAAAGGGTCACGATAAACCTGTGCCAGTTTGTCCGCGTCGCCGCGCAGCAAACCCGCCCGATCCAGTGCCGAGCCGCCAAATGTCACCTGTTCTGCGCGTTTCATGCCTGCCGTTCCTGACTGCCGCGCAAAGGGCTGCCACGTCTTACCTGATCGTGCAACGGGTATCGACCAAACATTTTTCGACCCTGCCGCGGAATGACCGCAGCATCGCCCCGGAAATTGCATTAAATCGACCTCATGGTGGAAACGTTGGCACACTGACAGCTAGAAGTTGAAGATATTGAAATCAAAGCATTTAATGCGACGACGAAGAGATGCGGGTGATAGCGCACGGATTCGAATCCTTGCTACATCCGATCTACACATGCACCTGACGTCATATGATTACTATTCGGATCGCCCCGAACCCGCGATTGGTTTGACCCGTACCGCCAGCCTGATTCACGAGGCGCGCAGACAGGCTGAACGCGATGACGCCCTTGTGCTGTTGTTTGACAATGGTGATAGCCTGCAGGGAACGCCATTTGGCAACTGGGCAGCTGAAAACGTGCCAGACGCCCATCCCCTGCCACGCGCGTTCAACACGTTGAACTATGACGCGATCGGATTGGGTAATCACGATTTCGGATTTGGGCTGGAACTCGTCAATCGCATCGCTCGCCAAACCGCCTGCCCAATGATTTGCAGCAATATGCAAACCACTCAGACCGAACAAGGTTGGGGTGCACACACGATTCTGCATCGGGTTGTCAGACTAAATGGACAGGACACCGCAATCCGCATCGGGGTTCTTTCTGTTTTGCCCTCTCAAACCGCACAGTGGGAAGCACATCTGCTAACGGACCGGGTCGTGGTAACAGACATTCTGGCCGCTGCGCGGCGCGCTGCTGAAGATCTCAGCGTGCAAGGTTGCGACCTGATTGTCGCCCTTGCGCATACCGGACTGGGATCGGCAATGGCCGAGCCGGATATGGAAAACGCGATCATCCCGCTGGCCGAGATGCCGCTGATTGATGCCGTCGTCGCAGGCCACACCCATCTGACACTGCCCGGAAAGGCGCATGATGGTTATCCATTCGTCGACAGTACGCGGGGGCTTGTCCATGGAACGCCGGTTGTCATGCAGGGTTGGGCCGGGTCTCATCTTGGGATCATTGATCTGACACTGCAAAAAGATACCACCGGCGATTGGCGCATTACAGGCAGCCATGTCGAAGCGCGGGCAATCGCTCAATCGGGCACAGAAATACCCGAATGCCAAAGGATCACAGAGCTGTTTGCGACCGGCCACGCTGCGACGCGCAAAAGGGTGACCAGGCCAGTGGGCACAATCCCACACACGCTGCACAGCTACTTCTCATATTGCTTACCGGATCGCGGTCTGGCCTTGGTTGCGGCGGCTCAGGTCGCTGCCCTACGCCCGCATTTGGTCGATACCGACTGGGCAGATTTGCCTATCATATCGTCAGCCGCCCCGGCAAAGTTCGGCGGGCGCACAGGAAGCAAGTACTACACGGATATCCCCTCAGGTGAGATTTCAGTTCGACATATCGCCGATCTCAGTGTCTTTCCTAATGAATTGCGCGCGGTGCTGGCCTCAGGTTCTCAGATTCGGGACTGGCTTGAGATGTCAGCCGGGCTGTTCCATCAACTTGGATCAGACGCCCCGATCGATCTTGCCGATCCTCAGCGCACGGGCTTCAACTTCGATGTCCTGCATGGCGTCACCTACCAGATCGATCTTTCGCAACCGGCGCGGTTCGATACGCTCGGTCGAGTGATTGATCCGGCATTTTCCCGCATACGCAACCTGGAATTCGATGGGCAGCCGATTGCGCCTGACCAGAGTTTCCTTGTCGCCACCAATAACTACCGCGCCAATGGCGGTGGTCATTTTCCAATTGCGCGACAAGCCCGTATGATTGACCTGCCTCAGATCAGCATACAGGATATTCTATGCAAATACGTCGCTGGCACACTGCCCGCCGACCCACTTGCACATGCACCGCGCCCCTTTTCTTTTGTACCAAACCAAAGGCAGGGCGCGATCCTGACAACGGGGCCGCGCGCGCTACACCATGTTGCAGAGCTTGCTGAGTATCATCCACGCATTCTGCCCGACGATGCGGATGGTTTCATGCGTATTCATCTGACCTTCTGACGGGTTGCCATTTTCAGGGGATGCACCTATATCGGCTTTGAGAGGTTGGCGCGGGCGAGCGCCTCGCCAACCTGGTCAGGTCCGGAAGGAAGCAGCCACAACGAGCCCCGCTTGGGTCGATGTCCAACCTCTCACTTAGAACCCATCAGCCGCAGGAGGGCGTTTATGATTGTAGCAAATTCCCTTCGGGCAGACCGGTTCTGATCCTTTCCGATCAACTGACTGCCTGAACACATCACCAGCGGATGCGCGATTGCCATCCGGCGGGATTGCTGTTTCTGATCACAGGCAGACCAATGTTACTTTCCTTATCGGACCTCGGATGGTCCTCTCATTTCGCGGCTCAGCATGCGGCTGATCCGTCACTTCTACCGTATCGCATCTCGGCCGTACACCGGGATCGACTGATCGGGCTGAGCCCTGAAGGTGAATCGCCTTTGTTATCTCTGGATCAATCAACCGGCGCATATGCCGTTGGGGATTGGGTTCTGGCGGATGAAAACAAACGCATACGCCGAGTGCTGGACCGGCGCAGCCTGCTGCAGCGCCGGGCCGCAGGTACAGGGGCAGCGGCGCAGCTGATTGCTGCAAATGTTGATGTGCTGTTCATCGTTAGTTCCTGCAACGCCGATTTCAATATGCCACGATTGGAGCGGTATCTTGCGCTGGCACATCAGGCAGGCTGCTATCCGGTGGTCGTTCTGACCAAATCGGACATGTGCGATGATCCGAGCCTTTATGTAGATCAAGCCCAATCGCTCGCCCCGTTTCTGACGGTACTTGCGGTCAACGCGCTGGATCACGGCGATCTCGAACAAGTTCTGTCGTGGTGTCCGAAAGGACAAACCAGCGCCTTGCTTGGATCATCCGGCGTTGGGAAAACGACGCTCGCCAACGGGATGACGGGGCAGGATCAGGCCACCGCAGGTATTCGCGAAGACGATGCGCGCGGCAGGCACACAACAACCTCACGCGCCTTGCATCGCATGCGCAATGGCGGCTGGCTGATCGATACGCCCGGCATGCGCGCGTTACGTCTGCTAGATGCGCAAGAGGGGTTGGATGAGGTGTTCTCGGACATCTCAGACCTCAGCCTGAATTGCCGCTTCTCGGATTGTCAGCACGAGACCGAGCCCGGATGTGCGGTGCAGGCGGCAATCGACGCTGGTACGCTTGATCCCGCGCGGCTGGACCGCTGGCGCAAGCTGCGGCGCGAAGACCAACACAATTCCGCTTCGGTGGCGCAGGCCCGCGCCCGCGACAAGGCGTTCGGCAAGATGGTGCGCAGCGTGATGCACGAGAAAAAATCCCGTAAAGGGCTATAACGAAGCTGGGCACCGACCTACCGGTGCCCAGCGCTATCAGGCGATCAGTCTAGGCCAGACTGCCGCATTCCGTCTTGCGAATGCACCGATATGGCCGATCTTGGACACTCCTAATTCGCTTGGTGCAAGCAGATGGCGCCCGGCTTTGGGTCCATAGAGATCGGCAAGACGCCAGACAGCATCCGGCGGCACCATTTCATCATCTGCGAAGGTAAACAGATCGACACGTTTGCCCAAGTCTTTCCAGCGGGCGGCGGGCAGTGTCGTGCCGATCTCTGGCACATAGCTTTTGGGGGCGGTGCACCATTTGCGCCATTGCCAATAGACTTGGGCAGGCAGGTCCGATCCAAACCCGACCAACCGTCCGGGCAGGTAGCCAAGCGCCTTGACCACCAGCGGCGCGTGACCATACCAGAACAACGCCGCCAAAGCGCGATAAGGCCAAGGGTGATCCGCCAGCGTTACCAGACCCGAACAGACACAGATCATCCTGTCGATCTGATCGATATCGGGTTGGATCGGGCCAAACATTCCGCCCAAGGAATGACCGATGCTCCATAGCTTGGCCTGTGGAAACCGTCGGCGCATCTCGGCCCGGGCGGCTGGAATGTCGATCAACGCCCAATCGGCCATGGTGACATTTGACCGCTTTTGCGAACCCACCAAAGAGTGACCAAAATCCCGGTAGTCATAGGTCAGGCAGGCCATGCCCTGTTCTTCGGCGAGCCATCGGGCGAAGTGCTGATAGTAATCCCTCGGCACCCCAGTCGCACCGTTTATGACGACCACCTTTTCGGGGTCGGCAACCGGACGGTAAAGCCGCGCCGACAACATTGCCGGGTCGGACGGGATCTGAAAATCCTCGGTCACAACCGCCTGCTGCGTGTCCAACATGGTGCCCTCCAATACCGACTGAACTGATCAGTTCACCCGAAGCGCCTCAAGTCAAGGTTGACGTGGCTGGACCGTACGTCACTTGCCTGACGCAATCTTCTTGACTCGGGCACGGCGCAGCCGATAGCCATGTCGCGATGGTTCTCGCGCCCAATCGGGCCGGGATGAAAAGGGAACACGGTGCGGTTCTGCACGGAGAAAACCGGAAAGAACCTAGTCCGAGACTGCCCCCGCAACTGTAAGCGGAGAGCAATGCCGAGATACCACTGGCCTTGAAGGCTGGGAAGGTCGGCAAAGCGATGACCCGCAAGTCAGGAGACCTGCCATCAGATGTAGAACCGAAACTCGGGCGGGGTGTCCGGGACGGGTTTGATCGTGCTCTGCACCGACCAACCTGTGCCACGCCCTCGCCCTGCGCGCGGAGGGCGCATTGATGATCTGGAAGACTAAAACGCACGAATTCGCGGCGACCGTGTGCCAACGTACTGGGGCAACCTGCCCCGCACTGGCGCAAATGGCGCGGGCTCTGACGCAGGCCATGTCCACCACAAAACCGGTCACAAAATCTGGGTTTGAGATTGAAGGCAGTATTGACCTGTCGCACTGCCCAGAGGGATGTACCGCCCGCTTTCGCGCCCAATGCGACCAGATACGTGTATTCTGCGGAACCGATCCTGAAATCGATACCGGCCGGCTGGATGACTACGCAGACATGATGTTCGGAACCGAGTACCGCAGCCTACCCGCAGACCTGCTAAGGAATCCTCCTTGCGCCATGCTTGAGGCTTCGCTTCTGGTGCAGCACAACGGTGGCGAAATCTCGCCACATGTTGGTGTCTAAGCCGTCAAACGGCTTGAACACGGGCCGGTTCAACGGCCCAAAGCATCTGGGCATTTGTCTCGACTGCGCAAGGACGCACCGTACGCAATCGCTTCAATGCCGCCTCAGGCCGTTCACCGCATTCAACCATCAGACGCAGAACCACCATCCCGGATCGGCCACAGCCACCACGGCAATGCACTAGCACACGGCCACCACCTGACAACGCCTGACGGGCAGTCGCGCCAACGCGGGGCCAGCGGTCCAAAATCTCTTTGGGTGGCGTGCCAAAATCTTCGATCGGCAAATGCACCCATCTGCTGGCACGCCCCTGAATATCAGCGCCAAAATTCCGCGCACCATCCTGAATCATCTCGACCTCAGTCGTCATCGAGATCACAAGTCCCGGCTTCCAGTCTGCGATAAGATCGAGGTCTTCGGTATAAGTGCCTCCGCGCCCGGGCATCGATGACAAGGCCAAGGTGCCTCCGCCAACCTGCAACGCATAAACCACCAGTTGCGACATAATCTCCCCCCAAACAAACTTCACCCAACAACATACTGGTCCAGTAAATAGAATAGAGTGGATTTTAGCCGCATACCCACGCATTCCAAAATGAAAATCGTCCCGGCCGGCTGTGGACGCGGGCGGCGGGGGCCTCTACGCTGCGGCGTAACGCGAATCCGACAGAGCAGACATGACCGAGACGCCCAGCCCCGCCTACCAGGTTCTTGCCCGCAAATACCGCCCCGAAACCTTTGCCGATCTAGTCGGTCAGGACGCCATGGTGCGCACTCTGAAAAACGCCTTCGAGGCGGACCGGATCGCGCAGGCCTTCATCATGACCGGCATCCGCGGTACCGGCAAGACGACGACCGCTCGGATCATAGCCAAGGGTATGAACTGCATCGGTCCCGATGGCAGCGGCGGCCCTACCACCGAACCCTGCGGTCAATGTGAACACTGCGTAGCCATCATGGAGGGCCGCCATGTCGATGTGATGGAGATGGACGCCGCCAGCCGCACCGGTGTCAATGACATCCGCGAGATCATCGACAGCGTCCGCTATCGCGCTGCGTCCGCGCGCTACAAGATCTATATCATCGACGAGGTTCACATGCTGTCGACCAGCGCTTTCAACGCGCTGCTCAAGACGCTGGAAGAACCCCCCGAACACGTGAAGTTCATCTTTGCCACCACCGAGATTCGCAAGGTCCCGGTGACCGTCCTGTCCCGTTGCCAGCGCTTTGATCTGCGCCGGATCGAGCCGGAGGATATGATCGGACTGCTGCGCAAAATTGCAGGTGCCGAGGGGGCACAGATTGCCGAGGATGCGTTGTCGTTGATCACCCGGGCCGCCGAGGGATCGGCGCGGGATGCGACCTCACTGCTGGATCAAGCGATCTCGCACGGGGCCGGTGAAACCAGCGCGGATCAGGTGCGCGCGATGCTGGGGCTGGCCGATCGGGGCCGGGTGCTGGATCTGATGGATATGATCCTGCGCGGCGATGCTGCAGGCGCGTTGACCGAGCTGAGCGGGCAATATGCCGAAGGGGCTGATCCACTCGCCGTCTTACGCGATCTGGCTGAAATCACGCATTGGGTTTCGGTGGTCAAGATCACCCCGGATGCCGCCGAAGATCCCACCGTTTCCCCCGACGAACGCGCCCGAGGTCAACAAATGGCCGAGGCTCTGCCCATGCGAGTCCTTACACGCATGTGGCAAATGCTGCTGAAAGCGCTCGAGGAAGTTTCCGCCGCACCCAACGCAATGATGGCTGCGGAAATGGCCGTGATCCGCCTGACCCATGTGGCCGACTTGCCT
Organism: Ruegeria sp. CF3; assembly: GCF_056537365.1. Classification (NCBI taxonomy): domain Bacteria; kingdom Pseudomonadati; phylum Pseudomonadota; class Alphaproteobacteria; order Rhodobacterales; family Roseobacteraceae; genus Ruegeria; species Ruegeria sp. CF3. Next base: position 54,871 of record NZ_JBQFRK010000002.1, read on the forward strand.
AGCCCGGAGGAGCTGATCAAGCGTCTGCAAGATACGCCTCCGCAGCCCAATGGTGGCCCCGGCAAGGGAATCGGTGCGCCCGGACATGCTCCTTCCGCGCCACAGGCTGTGGCCCGACCGGCCTATGCCGCATCGGGGATTGGCGGCAGCGCGGGCGGGCCAACGGCCGCGCTGGCCCAGGATGTGCAGGCAGCGCTGGCACGTTATCCTACATTTGAACATGTGGTTGAACTGATCCGAGCCAACCGGGACGTGAAGCTGCTAGTCGAGGTCGAAAACGGCGTGCGTCTGGTTTCCTATCAACCGGGCAGGATCGAGTTCGCACCGACCGACAACGCCCCGACCGACCTGTCGCAACGATTGGGCGCGTCGCTGCAGCGTTGGACAGGCAACCGCTGGGCTGTTTCTATTGTCTCTGAGGGCGACGCCCCGACGATTGCCGAGGTTCGGGATGCCGCTGAGCTGGCCCTGAAGGCCGAGGCGGAACAGCACCCTCTGGTGCAAGCAGTGCTGACCCATTTCCCCAAAGCGCGGATTAAGAGCATCGAAAGCGCCGAACAACGCGCCGCTCAGGTCGAAATCGAGGCCCTGCCCGAGGTTGAAGACGAATGGGACCCGTTCGAAGAAGACTGACCTTCGTGCATAGCGCCCCTCACCCAAATGCTCCCGCACCCGCCGCGGGCCATCGGCTGACGCCGATACCCCTGAGCGGCTTTGGACCCGGCAGCGCGCCTTACTCGCCGCCGGGCCCAACGGGAGGAAAGGTCTTGCCAAAGACCTTGACGACAGGCGGGAGTATCCTGACCTCTTGTGCCGCGCGGTTACGCTTCGTATCTAGGCCACAAATCGAGTGACAGGAGATTACCGATGCTAAAAGGTTTAGGCGGCTTGGGTGACATGGCCAAGATGATGAAATCCGCGCAGGATCTGCAGACCAAGATGACAGATATGCAGGAAGAGCTGAACACCATCATGGTCGTCGGCGAATCCGGTGCCGGGCTGGTCAAGGCCACCGCGACCGCCAAGGGTGAGCTGAAAGGTCTGGATATCGACCCGTCGATCTTTAACGGTGACGACAAGGAAGTAGTCGAAGACCTCATCCTCGCCGCGATCAAGGACGCCCAAACCAAAGCGCAGGAACGTTCGCAGGCAGAAATGGCCAAGCTGACCGAAAGCATGGGCCTGCCCGCAGACATCAAGCTGCCGTTCTGATACACCCTCCTGACGGATCTATGGCCGGGGCGTATTTCCCTGGCCCAATTGCGAGGGTCTCACGGTGAGTTCGAACAGCGACATCGACAATCTGATTGACCTTATGGCCAAGCTGCCTGGCCTCGGGCCCCGCTCGGCCCGCCGCGCGGTCCTGCACCTGATCCGCAAACGCGCCCTGCTGCTGACGCCGCTTTCAGACGCGATGCAGCAGGTGGCCGTCACCGCCCGTGAATGTCTGAACTGCGGCAATGTGGGCACCACTGATATCTGCGACATCTGTAACAACGAGGCTCGCGCAACCGGAGAGCTGTGTGTGGTCGAGGACGTCGCCGACCTTTGGGCGATGGAGCGTGCCGGGGTCTTCAAGGGTCGCTATCACGTTCTGGGCGGCACTTTGTCGGCTTTGGACGGGGTCGGCCCGGATGAATTGCGTATCCCCCGGTTGAAGGACCGGGTTGTGGCCGAGAGTATCACCGAGATCATCCTCGCCCTGAACGCCACCGTCGATGGTCAGACCACCGCCCACTACATCGCGGATCAGTTGGAGGGGCAGGTTCGTCTGACATCCCTGGCACAAGGTGTGCCGATTGGGGGCGAGTTGGACTATCTGGATGATGGGACGATTACGGCGGCTTTGCGGGCGAGGAAGGAAATCTGACAAAGTGTGTTCGGCATGCACTGTCAATCTACACTAGAAATTAGCTTGTGGGTAATTCAGGAAACCGCATTGACCAAGTACCCCGATCTGTTTGTCCTAAGACATGGCGAAACCGAGTGGAATACCTTGGGCAAGTTTCAAGGCCGCAAGAACTCTCCGCTAACGGAAACCGGTATCTATCAGGCGCGGCAGCAGAGGGAGATACTTGGCCGTATCCCCAACCACCCCAAACGCGTGTTCGTCAGCCCGCAGGAGCGGGCGCAACACACCGCAAGGCTGGCGATTGCACCCCAGTTTGATTTCGCAAACGATGACCGGTTAACGGAAATCGCATTTGGCCAATGGGAAGGCGCGACGCGGGAATTCATTCGGACTCAAATCGATTGCCCATACGAGTCCTATCATTGGTATTTTCGCAGCCCGGATGGCGAAAGCTTTGACGAGATCTATGAGAGGGTACAATCGTTCTTAGACGAGCAAGACGAATCCGCAATCGTGGTGACGCACGGGGTTACGTCACTGATATTGCGCGGGATTTGGCTGGGCCTTGGCATCAACGATCTGTTAAAACTTCCCAGGACCCAAGGATGTGTTTTCCGCCTGTCAAACGGCACCGAGACGATCTTGACCAAGACGGGTAGTTTGCAATGATCTTGGCGGATAAGTGTTTTTGGTGTCCTTTAGATTCAAATCTCAAATTAGCTTGAAAAACGAACAGAGTTAAATTCCACTGAGCGAAAGACTTGGAGCACATAATGACCCGCCTTCTCGCACTCACCTTAGCCGCCTTCGCCGCCACTGCTGCCCTGTCGCAGGAACTTATCGACAAAGGTTTTGTCGAAGGCTGGAACATCATGATGGACCCCAATCTTGGCAATGGGTGCCTGATACAAACCGTGTATCAGGACCTCTCGGTGGTGCGGCTAGGCTATGACGCGTTGGATAATCGCGGGTATTTCACCGTTTACAACAAGGCTTGGGGCGACATTAAACCGGGGGAACAATACCCAATCCGGTTTGAGCTGGACGGCAAGAGCTTTGATGCCACCGCCATCGGGTTCAAGCAGGATCGCGTGCCCGGCGCGACGGTGTTCTTTACGGACCGGAGTTTCGTCACCTCGATTGCGCAGAACAAGACCATGACCGTCTACAATCCCGAAGGTCAAACCGTCATGGCGATTGATCTGAAAGGCACCGCCAAAGCGCTGGATTATGCGCGCGACTGCCAGAACAAAAAACTCTAACGAATCGGATCAAACACCGCGTCTTTAGCGGTGCAATCACGGATCACGTCGCGGCCACAGGGCACCGGGTCAAGATTGCGGGACAGGCATAGGCGGACTTCTTCGATATAGCCTTGCTTACAGGTGATGGTGATCATGTCAGGCTCGAGCGTGGGATTGGCCTTGAGAAAGGCCTCTTCCACCACCGAAGCGGGCAGTTTGACCGTCGCGTCCAGCTTGCGGAACACCTCGGGGCGCGCAACTCCTGCATAAGCCTGCCGTGAAAGGGCGAAATAGTCGGGTGCACTGAGGCCCGAACAGGTGCCGTGCTTTTTCCATTGATGCCAGGCCAACCCGGATGAGCCCTGAATATCCTCCATTTCCCGCGTCATGCGGCGTGTGGGTGGCGCTTCGGACGTGCGACAATACGAAGGCCAGCCCTGATGGAATTGCGGCCAGAGCCCATGCAATATCCACCCATGATCGTGTCGCGTGTCGCACTGATCCGAGCCGCGCGCATCGCCTTCGCGGGCGCACCAATTGGGCGACCAGCTGAGCGACAGGACGTAGTAGTCAAAATCGCCCGCCTTTTCGCCCTCGGCCATCGCAGCCATGGCACTCAGCACCCACAAAATCGCCCAGCGCATTCGCCTCTTCCCTTCTTTAGCTGTCGCGACTATATAGGCCCCAAGTTCCCCGACAACGGAAACCTGCCCCATAGCTTCGGGGCCGCCGAATTCCGGCGACGGGACAGATGTATTTATAGGAGACGGGCTGATGGCAAAACCGCTTATGGCCAAGGCAACCGCCGTATGGCTGGTGGACAACACCACGATCAGCTTCAAGCAGATCGCGGATTTCGTAGGCATGCACGAGCTGGAAGTGCAGGGTATTGCGGATGGTGATGTGGCTGCAGGTGTCAAAGGGTTTGACCCGATTGCCAACAACCAGCTGACTCAGGAAGAAATTGACACCGCGCAAAACAACCCGCTGCACAAGCTGAAGCTGAAATTCAATCCGGCGGCATCAGGCGAAGAGAAACGCCGTGGTCCGCGCTACACCCCGCTGTCCAAGCGTCAGGACCGTCCGAACTCGATCCTGTGGCTGGTCAAGTTCCACCCGGAACTCAGCGACGGCCAGATTGCCAAGCTGGTCGGCACCACCAAGCCGACCATCCAGTCGATCCGCGAGCGGACGCACTGGAACATCTCGAACATGCAGCCGATCGATCCGGTTGCCCTGGGTCTGTGCAAACAATCCGAACTGGATGCCATCGTGCAAAAGGCCGCGGCCAAGAAAGCAGCCGAAGGTGGCGTGATGAGCGATGATGAGCGTCGCAAACTGGTCTCGACCGAACAGTCGCTTGAGATGGATTCAGCGCCCAAGATCCCGACCGCGATCGAAGGTCTCGAGACATTCTCGTTGTCCGAGGACACCAACGAGAAGGAAGACGAAGAGCCCATCGTCGATGCGGATAGCTTCTTCAACCTGCCCAAGGGTGGTGGTGATGAAGAAGACGAAGACGATCTGCGCCCCTGAGATGCGCATGGTCCCGGCCTCGAATAGCCGGGACCCGATTTTTTGGGTGATTTGATGCTAAAGGTTCTATCCTTATTCTTCGACGCGCATCGTGCCGTTTCAATCTATGTGTTCCTGAAATCCTGGTGGTTGGCCATTACAGGTGCCGTAGTGATGATTGCGATAGTCGCTGGCTTGCTGTTGCTGAATGACGACGGCAAGCACGAGCACGAGGCGTTTCTCACCGTCGCGGTTTTGTCGGCGACACCGATCAATGGCGATCTCAAGAACGGGGTCATTGCTTCGGTGCGCTTGCCGGATGGCTCAGCAGCATCAATCACCTCGACCGAAGGGCCGATTGCTCAGACAGTTGGAACCCAAGCCTGTATCGAGAAACGGGTTTTCGTTGAAAGTGGAGAGCCAAGGTATCGGTTCAAACTGCCACGATATTGCGAAGCGAGCTAGAAAAGCAAAACCGCCCGATGGCTCAACCGGGCGGTTTTTTTTGTTCAGATCATCTGAAACAGGATGCCTGCTACGATAGCGCCGCTGATGCCCAATCCCAGATAGGTGGCAAAGACGCGCGGTTTCACCAGTGACCACACGGCCGCCATCGCAGGTATCGAACTGACGGCGCCGGCCACCATGAACGACATCGCAGCACCCGCACTCATACCCTGCTCCATCAGACCCGCAAGAAGCGGTGGTGCGACGTAGGAGTTCAGATAGGCAGGCATTCCGACCAAGGCAGCGATGACAATTGGCACAACACCCTCACCACCAACAACGCGGGCGATCAGGTCTGCCGGAACATAGCTGACCAGCAATGCTTCGAGCACGTAGGCAAATGCCAGCCATTTGAGCAGGAACAGGCCATTGTGAACGAACTCAACCCGAAAGCGCGTCCGACGGTCAGGGTCTTGCCAGAACTTCCAGACGGGTTTGTCATCTTGCTTTGGTCCGCAACCGCAGCAACCAGCGGGTTTGTATTCACGCAACGGCTGCGCAAAGGCACCTCCCCGCATCAGGGTGCGCACGGCAAACCCGCCGAACAAACCCAACGCGACAGCAGCAACCGCTTTACCAATTGCAAACGGCCAACCCAGCGCACCCGCAGTAATCAGCAACGTCGGGGGGTCGATCAACGGTGAACTGAGCCAGAATGCCATCACGGCCGACAATGGCGCACCCAGAGCCAGCAATCCCGCGATGAATGGGATCACTTCGCAGGAACAAAATGGGGCCAGCCCGCCAAACAACGCGGCCAGAAAGATCATCCGTGTCTCGCGACCCTCAAATGCGCGGGCGACCATGACTTCGGCCCCGGTTGCCTTCAGGTATGATAGCAGCAGAACAGCAAACAGGATGTACTGGCCCGTATGCGCAAGCGCTTTGGCGGCAAAACTCACAACCTCGGTCCAGTTGCCCGGATCAAGAATGGCCACCAGTGCCAGTATGACCACGATCAGAGCCCAGGGCGTTTTGATCAGGTCGATCAGGTTTCTGGAAAGTGGCTTGGGGTTTTGGGTCAGTTCAGCCATCGTTTGCGGCCTTTCCGATTTCGTCTGCGCAGCATTCACTAAGGATGAACTGCGCCAGGTTTCTCAATTCGTCAAAGCACGCGCGGTTGATCGTGCTACGCCCGATCTTCTCTTGCTCAACTACTCCGCCAGCAGCCAGAAACCGCAGATGATGCGCCAGAGTCGAGGGCGCGATTCCTGTCCTCGTTTGAATTTCTCCAACGGTCAGGCCTGCTTCCCCAGCACGAACCAAGGTCTTAAGAACCTTCAATCGGGCTTCCGAGCCCATGGCAGAGAAACCTGCGGCAGCTTCTTCCCACATCCTTTACCTCCATTAAACTAGATTACTGGTTATTTAGTTTAATTCGTATCCTGCGTCAACCACACGTGTGCGTAAAACTCCCAACATGGTTCGCAGGGCCATAAGTCCAGATTGCCACCGCCTTAGGTCCAACCTATAACGATGCAATGGGTATTTCGGTCGACACATTCTTTTTGGAACGCAATGGGCAAGGCACCTTACAGGCGCAGCTGCAACAGCTGATTGCCGAAGGCATTCTGTCAGGACGCTTCCACGTCGGGGAAAAGCTGCCCTCGTCCCGTAAACTTGCTGCCCATTTGGGTGTCAGCCGGATTACGGTCACGCTTGCCTATACTGAACTGCTGGCCAATGATTACCTGACCGCCAAAGGCCGGTCGGGATACTATGTTTCCGAAAATGCGCCAGTGCCGCCGACCTACACGCCAGTGCGGCGCGACACCGAAGTGGTTGACTGGGATCAGGCGTTTGCTCGCCGTTTCTCGGGCGGTGATGTGCTGACAAAACCCAGCAACTGGCGTGACTACCGCTATCCCTTCATTTATGGCCAAGTCGACAGAAAGCTGTTCGATCATGCAAACTGGCGTCTCTGCGCAGTTCGGGCGTTGGGACATAAGGACTTTGATTCTCTGACCGGGGACTATGTCGATCAAGATGACCCGCTGCTGCTTGAATTCATCGCCCGGCATACTCTTCCCCGCCGTGGAATTGTAGCCCGGCCCGAAGAAATCTTGATCACCCTGGGCGCTCAGAACGCCCTTTGGCTGGCGTCTCGCATATTGCTGAACCGGAACCGTAGGGCAGCGATCGAGGACCCCTGCTATTACGCCCTGCGCGATCTTCTGATTCACTCGGAATGCAAGCTGTCTTATCTGAAGGTCGACCGGGACGGGTTGCCCCCGGAAACAATCCCTGACGATACCGACGTCATATTCACCACCCCCAGCCACCAGAGCCCGACAACCGCGACCATGCCGGTGGACCGCCGACATGCACTGCTGCGTCGTGCCCGCGAATTGGATGCCATGATCGTCGAGGATGACTATGAATTTGAAATGTCATTTCTCGGAGCCCCGTCACCGGCGCTCAGGTCAATGGATCGCGATGGGCGGGTGATCTACGTGGGCAGCTTTTCCAAGTCGCTGTTTCCGGGGCTTCGATTGGGCTACATGGTCGGGTCCGAACCCTTTATCCGTGAAGCGCGCGCCCTGCGATCTCTGGTCTTGCGTCACCCTCCTGGCCACATGCAGCGAACCGCAGCCTACTTCCTATCGCTCGGCCACTATGATGCTCAGATCCGGCGCATGTCTAAAACGCTGCAACGCCGTCGCGAAGCGATTGAGGAGGCGATTGGACAATATGGTCTGACTGTTGCTGGGCGCGGGATGCTGGGCGGATCATCGATCTGGATGCAAGCGCCGCTGCATGTAGACACCAGCAAACTGGCCCGAGACCTGCAGCGCCAAAGCGTCCATATCGAACCGGGTGAGGCATTTTTTTCAAGCCAGAACAGGCCAAAGAACTTTTATCGGCTGGGCTACTCTTCAATCTCGTCGGATCGTATCGAACCGGGAATCCAACAGATTGCTGAAGCGATCCGGCGTTCTTAAGCACTCTGGACTTAAACCGCTACCGGTTCTGGCCCTAACGCCACAGACACCCGTACGCCAAAACCGATCAGAAAACTGGGTGCAAAACCCCCGTTCCATCCTTCTATGATCGGAGATTACGCAGATGAAGATGACCACTGAAGAAGCCTTTGTAAAAACCCTGCAGATGCATGGCATCGAACATGCGTTCGGTATCATCGGCTCGGCCATGATGCCGATCTCCGACATCTTTGGCAAAGCAGGCATCACTTTCTGGGATTGTGCCCACGAAGGGTCCGGCGGCATGATGGCTGACGGCTACACCCGCGCAACCGGCAAGATGTCGATGATGATCGCCCAGAACGGCCCCGGCATCACCAATTTTGTGACCGCCGTCAAAACTGCCTATTGGAACCACACTCCGCTGCTGCTGGTCACTCCGCAGGCCGCAAACAAGACCATGGGTCAAGGTGGATTCCAGGAAATGGAGCAGATGCGCATGTTCGCAGACTGCGTTTGCTACCAGGAAGAGGTGCGTGACCCCAGCCGTATGGCCGAGGTTCTGAGCCGCGTAATCATGAACGCCAAGCGCGCTTCGGCACCTGCGCAGATCAACGTTCCGCGCGACTTCTTCACTCAGGTGATCGACATCGAGCTGCCTGCTGTTGTTGAGTTTGAACTGCCTTCGGGTGGTGCATCGGCCGTATCCGAAGCTGCCGCTCTGCTGTCGAACGCAAAGAACCCCGTTATCCTGAACGGTGCAGGCACCGTTCTGTCGAAAGGCGGCATCGAAGCGTCGAAAGCTCTGGCCGAGCGTCTGGACGCTCCGGTTTGCGTTGGCTACCAGCACAATGACGCTTTCCCCGGCTCGCACCCACTGTTCGCTGGCCCGCTGGGCTATAACGGCTCAAAAGCCGGTATGCAGCTGATCAAGGAAGCAGACGTTGTTCTGTGCCTCGGTACACGCCTGAACCCGTTCTCGACCCTTCCAGGCTACGGCATGGAGTACTGGCCTGCAGATGCAAAGATCATTCAGGTCGACATCAACCCCGACCGCATCGGCCTGACCAAGAAGGTTTCGGTTGGTATCGTGGGCGATGCGGCGAGCGTTGCCACCAGCATCCTGAACCAACTGTCCGACACAGCCGGTGACGAAGGCCGCGACGCGCGCAAGGCTAAGATCGCCGAAACCAAATCGCGTTGGGCGCAAGAGTTGACCTCGATGGACCACGAGCAGGACGATCCGGGCACCACGTGGAACGAACGCGCGCGCGCTGCCAAGCCGGACTGGCTGAGCCCGCGCAAAGCATGGCGCGCGATCCAGTCCGCGCTGCCGAAAGAGGCGATCATCTCGTCCGACATCGGCAACAACTGCGCCATCGGCAACGCCTATCCTTCGTTTGAAGAAGGCCGCAAGTATCTGGCCCCCGGCCTGTTCGGCCCCTGTGGCTATGGTCTGCCTTCGGTCATTGGCGCGAAGATCGGCTGCCCGGATGTACCAGTTGTCGGCTTCTCTGGCGACGGTGCCTTTGGCATTGCAGTCACTGAACTGACCGCCATCGGTCGCGAAGAATGGCCAGCCATCACTCAGGTTGTGTTCCGCAACTACCAGTGGGGTGCGGAAAAGCGCAACTCGACCCTGTGGTTCGATGACAACTTCGTCGGCACCGAGTTGGACACAAAAGTGTCCTATGCCGGCATCGCCAACGCCTGTGGCCTGAAAGGCGTCATCGCACGCACTCAGGATGAGCTGACGGCGGCGCTGAGCCAGGCGATCGAGGATCAGAAGAACGGCATCACCACCCTGATCGAAGCAATGATCAATCAGGAACTGGGTGAACCCTTCCGTCGCGACGCGATGAAGAAGCCGGTTGAGGTTGCAGGTATCGACGCAAGCGACATGCGTCTGCAGCAGGTTTGATTGCTGTCAAAAACATAAGTCGGACCGGGTTCAACCGGTCCCCTTAAAAAAAGCAGAGGAAGGGGGTGCCTGCACTCTCTTCCTCTATATGGTTGAGCCCGGTGTGCTTACGCTCCAGTGTGTTCAACACGTACAGGTACCAAGGCGATCCGCCACAGGGAGAGACAGCGTGAATCAACAACCGAACCTCAACCTATCCCCACCCGTGTCAGACGAGATCCGCCGGACCACGTGCTATATGTGTGCCTGCCGCTGCGGTATCAACGTGCACATGAAGGATGGGAAGGTCGCCTATATCGAAGGCAATCGGGATCATCCGGTAAACAAGGGCGTTCTCTGCGCCAAAGGCAGCGCGGGGATTATGCAGGTGAACGCCCCGTCGCGCCTACGCGCACCGCTCAAACGCGTCGGCCCGCGTGGGTCTGGCGAGTTCGAAGAGATCAGTTGGGACGAGGCGCTCGAGATCGCTGTCGGTTGGCTAAAACCGATCCGCGAAGACAATCCTGAGAAACTGGCCTTTTTCACCGGCCGTGATCAGAGCCAGAGCTTCACCAGTTTCTGGGCACAGAATTTCGGCACCTGTAACTATGCGGCCCATGGCGGGTTCTGTTCGGTCAACATGGCAGCCGGTGGCATCTACACGATGGGCGGTGCATTCTGGGAATTCGGTCAGCCCGACTGGGATCACACCAAGCTGTTCATGCTGTTCGGCGTGGCAGAAGACCACGACAGCAACCCGATTAAAATGGGCATCGGCAAGATCAAGGCGCGCGGTGCCCGTGTGATTGGGGTAAATCCGATCCGCTCGGGCTATAACGCCGTGGCAGATGATTGGGTCGGCATCACCCCCGGTACCGATGGCCTGTTCATCTTGTCGATGATCCATGTGCTGATGAAGGCAGGCAAAATCGATCTGGATTACCTAAGTCGCTACACCAACGCGCCGGTCCTGATCAACGCATCCGACGGTCCGGAAAAGGGTCTGTTCCTGAAAGACCATGACGGCAAGCCATTGGTCATCGACCGCAATACCGGCAAGCTGACTGCTTTCGACACCCCCGGCGTCCGCCCTGACCTATCAGCGACCTACGAAAAGGACGGTGTCACCCACCGCCCCGTCTTCCACCACATGGCAGAACGGTATCTGGCGGATGAATACGCCCCCGAGGCAATCGCAGATAAATGCGGCGTACCGGCGACCCGCATTCGCGCGATTGCTGGCGAGCTCGCCCGTGTGGCCTTTGATGAAGCGTTCGAACTGGACCATGAATGGACCGATTTCCGGGGCGAGAAGCACTCGAAGATGATTGGTCGCCCCGTCGCGATGCACTCGATGCGTGGTGTCTCAGCCCATGCCAATGGTTTCCAGACCTGCCGCGCCCTACATGTATTGCAGATCCTGCTTGGAACGGTCGAAGTCCCCGGCGGCTTCCGCTTCAAGCCGCCCTACCCCAAGCCAGTTGAGGCGCATCCGACTCCGCATTGTAAGGTGACGCCGAATACACCGCTGGACGGGCCGCATCTGGGGTTTGTTCGCGGCCCCGAGCATCTGGCGCTGAAAGAAGACGGCAGCCCGGCGCGGATCGACAAAGCGTTTACATGGGAAAACCCGATGTCCAGCCACGGGCTGATGCACATGGTGATCTCGAATGCCCATGCAGGCGATCCCTACAAGATCGATACGTTGTTCATGTACATGGCCAACATGTCCTGGAATTCGACGATGAACACCAAGGGTGTCATGGACATGCTGACGGACAAGGATGAGAACGGCGACTACGTGATCCCGCATATCATCTATTCCGATGCTTATTCCTCGGAAATGGTGGCCTATGCCGACCTTATCCTGCCCGATACAACCTATCTGGAACGACACGACTGTATCTCGCTACTGGACCGCCCGATCTGCGAGGCCGAGGCAGCGGCAGACGCGATCCGCTGGCCGGTGATTGAACCCGACCGCGACGTACGCGGCTTCCAGTCGGTTCTGATCGATCTGGCCAACCGCATGGGCCTGCCCGGCTTTACCAACGATGATGGCAGCGCCAAGTGGACGGATTACGCCGACTATATCGTCAACCACGAACGCAAGCCGGGGATTGGACCGCTTGCCGGTTTCCGGGGCGAAAACGGCGACAAGGAAGGTCGTGGCGAGGTTAACCCCGACCAATTGAACCAATACATCGAGAATGGTGGCTTCTATGTCGCGCATATTCCCGAAGGTGCGGATTACTACAAACCTTGGAACACTGCCTATCAAGACTGGGCTGTGGGCATGGGTATCTATGACAGCCCACAGCCCTATCTATTCCAGCTCTATTCCGAGCCGATGCGTAAATTCCAACTGGCCGCCGAAGGCTACGGGGAACGCCAGCCCCCAGATCACCTGCGCGCGCAGATCCAAGATACAATGGACCCCCTGCCCATTTGGTACGAAACCGATCAGACCGGCAATGAAGGCTTCACCGTCAACGCTCTGACCCAGCGGCCAATGGCGATGTATCATAGTTGGGGCACACAAAACGCCTGGTTGCGTCAGCTGCATGGGCGCAACCCGCTATACGTCCCGACCAAGCTGATGCGTGAACACGGGCTGCAAGACGGCGATTGGGCCAAAGTCAGCTCTCCACATGGCGAGATCACGGTACCCGTCATGGAGATGGCTGCGCTGAACAACAATACCGTGTGGACTTGGAATGCCATCGGAAAGCGCAAAGGGGCCTGGGCCTTGCAGAAAGACGCCCCCGAGGCCACCAAGGGTTTCCTGCTCAACCACCTGATCCACGAGCTGCTGCCCCCCAAAGGTGACGGCCTGCGCTGGGCAAACTCTGATCCGATCACCGGTCAGGCCGCCTGGTTCGATCTGAAGGTAAAAATCGAAAAGGCCGCCGCTCCAAGCGATGCTGAAAGCCAGCCAGAATTCGCTCCAATCAAATCGCCGGTCGGGCAAGGGCCAAAGGATTTGGCCTGGAAGGTGGGCAAATGACCCGATCCGTTCTTCATCTGGCTATAAATATCTCGGGGTCTGGGGCAGAGCCCCAGCCCGCCCTGACCACAATCGCAGAGGCAAGGCAGTCATGACCCAGCTCCCCCAATCAACCGAACGCAAGATGGGTCTGGTCATTGATCTGGATACCTGCGTTGGCTGCCATGCCTGCGTCATTTCATGCAAAGGCTGGAACACCGAAAACTACGGCGCGCCACTGTCGGATCAGGATGCTTATGGTGCTGACCCTTCAGGCACCTTCCTGAACCGGGTGCACTCTTACGAGGTGCAACCCGCCGAAGGGCATGCCCAATTGATCCACTTCCCAAAATCCTGCCTGCATTGTGAAGACGCACCCTGCGTGACCGTCTGCCCCACCGGTGCCAGCTACAAGCGGGTCGAGGACGGCATCGTTCTGGTCAACGAAAGTGACTGTATCGGCTGCGGCCTGTGCGCATGGTCCTGTCCCTATGGCGCGCGCGAGCTGGATCAGGCCGAAGGCGTAATGAAGAAATGCACGCTTTGCGTCGATCGGATTTACAACGAGAACCTACCCGAGGTGGATCGTGTGCCTTCTTGTGTGCGCACCTGCCCGGCGGGTGCTCGGCATTTTGGCGATCTCGGCGACCCTGGCAGTGATGTCAGCAAGCTGGTCGTCGAACGTGGCGGCATGGACCTGATGCCTGAACAGGGCACCAAACCCGTCAACAAGTACCTGCCGCCCCGACCCAAGGACAAAATTGAGGAGCAGATTGACATCCTGGCCCCTCTGCTGGCCCCGGTCGCCGAAGAGCCCAAGGGTTTCCTCGGCTGGCTCGACAAAACCCTGGAGAAGCTCTGATGCACCCGGCACCTTCCGTTATCATCTTTACCACCCTGTCCGGCCTCGGATTTGGACTCTTGTTCTTCCTGGGGCTCGGCATACCTGACGTCTCGGGCTGGGTCGCGTTTGTGTTTTTCGCAATTGCCTATGGCTTGTCCGTCGGCGGTTTGCTCGCGTCGACCTTCCACCTCGGCCACCCAGAGCGCGCCTGGAAAGCCTTCACCCAGTGGCGCTCAAGCTGGCTCAGCCGCGAGGGCTGGTGCGCGGTCATCGCGCTGCTTGTCATGGGGCTTTATGCTATTGGTGCGGTCTTTCTAGGCCAACGCTGGGGTGTGCTAGGCTGGATCGGCACGGCATTCTCGCTGGCCACGGTCTTCACCACATCGATGATCTACACGCAGCTCAAGACCATCCCTCGCTGGAACATGAACCTGACACCGGCCATGTTCTTGTCGTTCAGCGTCGCAGGCGGGGCTTTGTTGGCCGGAGCTGAAGCGCTTGCCCCTTGGTTGCTGGCTATTGCCGGTGCCGTACAGCTTGCCTATTGGGCCAAGGGCGACGGTGCGTTGTCCCGATCGGGAACCACGCTGGCAACCGCGACAGGGCTTGGTGAGCGAGGCGCTGTCCGCACATTCGAACCACCTCATACAGGTACAAACTATCTGCTGCGTGAGTTTGTGCATGTGGTCGGTCGGAAGCATGCGCAGAAACTACGGATGATATCTTTTGGTCTGGCTTTTGTGCTGCCTTTACTGCTGCTTCTGATCCCCTTTGGCGGCTTACTGATCAAGCATGTCTTTGCGCTTGTGGCGGTGTTGTCGCATGTCACCGGCGTTGCTGTTTCACGCTGGTTGTTCTTCGCGCAAGCAGAGCATGTGGTTGGGTTGTACTACGGCAAGCGTTGATGGGGGCTCTGCCCCCGTCGCGGCAAGCCGCGCCTCCCCCGAGATATTTTTGGCCAGATGAAGTTTGGATCCCGAATTAAAAAGGGCGGCACTCGATCTTCGAGACCGCCCTTACGAGTCCGTATATTGATTTCAGATTAATCCAGCATGCGCCATTGCTGCTTCGATCGCAGCTTTGGTGCTGTCTTCCAGCTCGGTCAGAGGCGAGCGCACTTCGGTGCTACACAGGCCAAGTTTGCTGAGCGCGTATTTTGCGCCGACCAGACCGGGCTCGATGAAGATCGCTTCGTGCAGGGGCATCAGGCGGTCCTGATACTCCAGCGCCATTTCGTAGTCGCCATTCAGCGTTGCCTGCTGGAATTCAGCACAGAGCTTCGGAGCCACGTTTGCGGTGACCGAGATGCAGCCCACTCCGCCATGAGCGTTGAAGCCCAGTGCAGTCGCGTCTTCCCCGGATAGCTGGCAGAAATCCGCACCACAGCTTGCACGCTGCTGGCTGACGCGCGCCAGATCTCCGGTCGCGTCCTTGACCCCGATGATGCGCGGCAGTTTCGCCAACTCACCCATCGTTGCAGGAGTCATGTCGATGACCGAACGACCCGGGATGTTGTAGATGATGATCGGGATATCGGCGCTGTCATGCAGAGTTTGGAAATGCGCCAGCAGCCCCTTCTGGGTCGGCTTGTTGTAATAGGGGGTTACGACCAGCGCCGCATCCGCACCGATTTTTTGCGCAAACTGAACAAACCGAATTGCCTCGACAGTATTGTTAGAGCCCGCGCCTGCGATGACAGGCACGCGACCTGCTGCAGCCTTCACCACTTCGGCGATAACCGTTTCATGTTCTTCATGGCTGAGGGTCGGGCTTTCGCCGGTCGTACCAACCGGAACCAGACCGGTCGAACCTTGCTGTATTTGCCATTCCACCAGGTGTTTGAGCGTTTCCAGGTCCAACGCGCCGTTGCTGAACGGGGTGACCAGGGCTGGCATTGAGCCTTTAAACATGGAACGCTCCTTAGGTGTTTTTTGCGCACCGGTCTGTCACGATTAAGGGTTTGTGAGTTGATCCCGGCGGCGCAAGGTTTATCCTGCATGGCTGTATCCTTGGTTTGTTGGGGAATGCAAGGGATGAGACGTATTCTGTCGCTTGGAATAGCGATGATTCTGGCGCTGATGCTACAGCCGCATGCCACTCGGGCGGATGCGACGCAGGATTTGCGCGCGGGGCTCTATGAGATGCGCAAGGGCGATTGGAATGCCGCGCTGCGCGTTGCAGGCCAGCGTGGATCGGTGGCGCGTGACATTATTGTCTGGCATTGGCTACGCGAAGGTTTTGGCAGCTCAGGCGATGTGCTGGTGTTTCTTGAGCGGCGCCCGGATTGGCCCGGTTTGGCCTGGCTGCGCCGTAAAAGCGAGCCATCATTCACCGGGGCCGATCCGAATCGAGTTCTGAAATTCTACGAAGGGATGCCTCCGCAAACAGCAGAAGGTGCTTTGAATTATGCCGTGGCTTTGAAAAGCCAAGGCCGCAATGGTGAAGCAGAAGCCGACGTCGTAACCGCTTGGCGGACCATGCCGATGGGGTCGGGCCTGCAAAAGGATTATCTTGAGAACTTCGGGAAACTTCTGAGACCACATCACGAGGCCAGGTTGGATCGGATGTTGTGGGATGGGCATCTGGTCAGCGCCGGGCGGATGCTGCCCCTGGTCAACTCTGATCAGCGCAAACTGGCCGAGGCGCGCATTGCCCTGCAAAAGCGCGAAAACGGAGTGGACGGCAAAGTCGCCGCAGTGCCGGAATCACTGGCCAAAGACCCTGGCCTGGCATTTGATCGTTTCGTGTGGCGGGATCGCAAAGAACTGGACGACAGCGCCATTGATCTGATGTTGGCACGCTCGACCGGACCAAAATCGCTGGGTGAACCCGACAAATGGGCGGAAGGGCGACGCAGACTGGCACGTCTTGAGATGCGCACGGGAGATGCCGAACGCGCCTATGCGATTGCCGCCAATCACCACATGACCCCCGAAATGGGCTATGGCTATGCTGATTTGGAGTGGCTCTCGGGATTTCTGGCGCTGCGCAAGCTGAATGATCCGGCCACGGCGGTGCGGCATTTCCAGAATTTCTCGGAGGCGGTGCAATCGCCGATTTCGAAGGGTCGCGGTGGATATTGGCTGGGCCGCGCCTATGCGGCGCAGGGGGATGCTGACAAGGCGCACGAGGCTTATGCCGAAGGCGCGAACTATCAGACCTCGTTCTACGGGTTGCTGGCGGCGGAACAAATCGGCCGTCCGTTTGACAGCGAATTGGCCAACCCACGCCGCGCGCCGCATTGGAAACAAGCCGCATTCGCTGACTCAAGCGTGTTGGAGGCTGGATTGCTGTTGCAGCGCGCAGGAGAGGGAAACCTTTCAGAACGGTTTCTAACCCATTTGGTGGAAGGTCTCGATCAAACCCAGGCCGCTCAGCTGGGTGACCTGGTGATCGAACTGAACGAACCGCATCTGGCCGTCATGATCGCCAAGCGCGCGGCAACAACCGGTGTTGTTTTGCCTGCCGCCTATTACCCAGTGCACCCGGTCGCAGATATGGGACTTCCCATGGCGAAGGAAATGACGCTGGCAATTGCCCGACGCGAAAGTGAGTTCGATCCGGTAGTCATCAGTGGCGCAGGCGCGCGCGGTTTGATGCAGGTCATGCCCGCTACCGCCAAACTTGTGGCTCAGGATTTGGGTATTCTGGGTGGCCATAAAACCGCGCGCCTAACCTCGGACTGGCAATATAACGCAAAGCTGGGGGCGAATTATCTTGCAACGCTTGCAGAGGACTTCAACGGCAATGTCGTGATGATGGCCGCTGGATATAACGCGGGGCCAAGACGGCCGATTTCGTGGATGGAACGCTATGGCGACCCGCGCCGGGGCCAGGTGGACGTGATCGACTGGATCGAGACCATTCCTTTCAAGGAGACGCGCAACTATGTCATGCGTGTCGCCGAAAGCCTGCCGGTCTATCGCGCTCGGCTTGGGCAGCCAGCTTTACCAGTGCCATTCTCAAAGGAACTAACCGGTTCGACCCTTTCGTCGTTCGCGCCATAAGGTGAACAGGCCCGCCGCGATCACCAAAGCTGCGCCCAGAACAACCTCGGGGCGCAGCGTCTCGTGGAAGATCGTGATGCCCAGAATTGCGCTCCACATCAGATGGAAATAGGCAAAGGGTTGCACGGCGCTGGCCTCTGCCATTTCGTAGCACTTAATCAATAGCCAGTGTCCCAGAGCGCCTGCGATGCAAAGCAACCCCATCCAAAACCAATCGCTGCTGGCCATGGGTTCCCAAAACCAGACACCAACAGCAGTCATTGCGACTGCACCAGCCACCCCAGTCCAGAAAAAACTGGTCGCAGTACTGTCCCGCCGAGCCGCATACCGTGTCAGTAGGCCATAAATCGCGAACATAAACGCCGAGATCAGCGGGATCACAGCCCAAGGGTTGAACACACCGGCACCGGGCTGCAGGATGATCAACACCCCGATGCAGCCGACCCCGATGGCGGCCCAGCGACGCCAGCCGACTTTCTCACCCAGAACCGGGCCGCTGAGGGCAGCGATCAGCAGCGGATAGCTGATGAAAACGGCCTGGCTTTCAATCAAGCCCAGAATGGTAAAGCTGAAAACGGCGACACAAATTTCTGCGGCCAGTAACACACCCCGGAATATCTGGAGTCCCAACTGGCTGGTTTGCGCCGCCGCCCGCAAACCTCCGCTGGATCTCGCAGCCAGGGCAATCACGAATGCGGCAAAGAACCAGTACCGGATCATCACCACCATATACGTATTGTAGGTACCGGCCAGATGGCGCGAAATCCCATCCTGCAAAGCAAACACGATCGTCGCGCTGACCATAAGCGCTATACCGGCGTTGACGTTGTTCTTCTGGCTCATTGCTTCACCGCCCGGGTCATGTGCCGTTTACGGCCAAAGCCGGGTCTGCGGGTAACATCAAAACCTGCGTCGGATAGACCCCGACGCACGAAACCCGCGGCAGTATAGGTTGCCGCTGTACCGCCTTGGATCGTGCGCTCCGCCACCTGCTGCATCAGGTCAGCCCCCCACAGCTCGGGGTTTTTTGCGGGTGAGAAGCCATCCAGAAACCACGCATCTGCCTCACCTGCCCATGTGGGCAAGGTCTGGCGCGCGTCTCCGACCATGACCTCAAGATGCAACGTGTCCAGCACGCATTTCTGCCCATTCCATGTTTTCAGAAAGCGATCGGCCCACGGTGTCATCTCGGGGAAGGCGGCTAAAGCACGCGCCATATCGTCAGGCGCCATCGGAAAGGCCTCGAAGCTGGTGAACCGTAAAGGTGTAGTCTGCCCTGCTGCTTCCCACGCCGACCACGCGGTCAACAGATTCAGGCCGGTGCCAAAGCCTAGTTCAGCGATGTGAAACCCCGGTACAAAGCGCGTTGGCAGATCGTTGCCTGCCAGAAACACATGACGCGTTTCCTCTAACCCGTTCTGCAACGAGTAATAGGGGTCATCGAACCGATCCGAGACCGGGATCTGGTCTTCCGTCCAAGTAAGTTCGGCACGCTGGTCTGCCATCGGGGAATCCTGTAGCTAAGCGGCGCGACACTGAACAACGAAAAGGGGATTGGCAATGGTCGATGTGACGGTGCGGGGCGCAGGAATATTTGGCCTCTCCATCGCCTGGACCTGCGCACGGCGCGGCGCGAAGGTTCAGATCGTCGACCCATTTGGTCCGGGCGCGGGGTCCAGTGGAGGGCTTGTTGGCGCGCTGGCCCCACATGTGCCCGAAAACTGGAACACCAAAAAGGCGTTCCAGTTTGAAAGTTTAATCATGGCTGAACCGTTCTGGAAACAGGTCGAGGCCACCGGTGGTGTGTCGCCCGGCTACGCACGTCTTGGGCGTCTGCAACCCATACCAGACGCACGCGGTTTGGAGCTGGCCCAAGCGCGTGAACAAACAGCTGCAACACTCTGGCAGGGTCAGGCTAATTGGCGCGTCCGGTTTATAGATCAGATTGGTGCCTGGTGCCCACCCAGCCCGACGGGATATGTCGTCCACGATACGCTAAGCGCGCGCATGCACCCAAGGCGTGCCTGCGCAGCGCTGGTGGCCGCGCTTGCCGTAATGGGAGTAGAAGTTACCGCCGAAGCGCCCGACAAGGGACAAGTCGTACACGCCACTGGACTTGCGGGTCTGCAAGAGCTCAGCAAGGCGTTTGGCAAGACAATCGGTAACGGCGTGAAAGGACAGGCGGCGTTGCTGCGATTTGATGCGGGCGACGTACCACAGTTGTTTGCCGATGCTGTTCATATCGTGCCTCATGCCGATGGTACGTTGGCCATTGGCTCGACAACAGAACGCGAATACGACGATCCGACCAGCACAGATGCCGCTCTGGACGATGTACTGGACCGCGCCATGCGTGCCGTGCCGGTCCTGCACGGGGCGGAAGTGATCGAACGCTGGGCCGGTGTCCGCCCCCGCAGCAAAAGCCGCGCGCCGATGCTGGGCGCGCATCCCCTGCACAAAGGGCAGTTTATCGCCAATGGGGGATTCAAGATCGGTTTTGGTATGGCACCGAAGGTGGCCGAGGTCATGGCCGACTTGATGCTGGAAGGGCGCGATAGAATCCCGCAGGATTTTCTGCCCGAAGCTTCACTCTGATTGCGGTATTGCCTTGGCTGACATGCATTGCCGGCCTCCGGGTCCACGCACCCAAAACTCCTGACCGTTCCGACACAGGGTCGCCGTTTCGAAATGCATCAGCGGCGACGACGCGCGAAATCTGAACTCTGCCAAGGGTCCCAACAGATCCGTTGCGAACAACATGAGGAATTGGGCCAGCAGAGGCCCATGGACCACCAGCCCGGCATAGCCTTCCACGTCGCGTGCATAGTCAAGATCGTAATGGATCCGGTGACCGTTGAACGTCAGCGCCGAATAGCGGAACAACAGGGTTGTATCAAATTCAACAATGCGGTGATCCAACTCATCCGTTCGAGCCATCGGAACTTTTGGAGCCGGTGCGTCTGATGAGGGATCTTCACGATAAACCAGATCCTGCCATTCGGTCACGCTCAGCGCACCCTTTTGCCAAATCTCGTGACGTAGGGTGACAAATGCCAACGGTCCGCTACGTCCTGTCTTTGCCAAGGCGCTTTCTCTGACCGTCCGACGCTCGGCTGCGCCCCCTGCCACAAAGGGCTGATGAAACTGCAGTCGCCCACCTGCCCACATGCGCCTTGGTAGTCCCATATCGGGGATCAGACCTTGACCTACCCGAGGATGTCCATCACGCCCCAGATCGCTCGGCACATGCGGTGACCAGAAATAGAGCTGATGAAAGAAGGGAGGTAGTACTGAGCCTGCCTCAATCGTCGGTTCCTGCCCCAATGCTACCTGCAGTGCAGCCGCTCGGGCAGGATCTATGACATCGGCCTGAGTCTCGATCTGGTCTTGATCCTTCATCCGCATAACCTAGAAGTTGCGGTACAGACCGGCAAGCAAAGGGGATTAAAACCCGGCCTCTGCCCGCAGCTTCTGCATCAGGTTATGCAGCGTATGCTCGTAGCGGTCGTTAGACAGCTGCCCGTCTGCATCAAATTCATTCGAGCTATCCGCTAAGTGAAGCTCGGGACCTTGCAGAATGCGTGGCTGAAAGGGGACCATGAAGGACCGCAAGATCATTTGCGCCCGCTCCCCCCCGGCCCGGCCCGCAGCCGCAGACATGACGGCGAGCGGTTTATCCATCCAAGGCTTGCCCTTCGTCCGGCTGACCCAGTCCAGCGCGTTTTTCAGAACACCCGAAGGCCCTTTGTTGTATTCCGGGGTTGATATGATCACCGCGTGGGCCTGGGCAATCTGATCGGCCAAAACCTGCACGGCTTCAGGTATGCCTTCGCCAACTTCGAGATCGCCGTCATAAAGCGGCAGATTGAGATCAGCCTCAATGAACGTGCCGGGTTCGAACAGGCGTGCAGCTTCGCGCAGCAATTTACGGTTGGTCGCATCCTGCCGTAGCGAGCCGGAAAGGCCAAGAAGGATCGGTTGGGACATGGGGAAACTCCGCTTTGGTGTTTCCCCTTAGTTATCCCGAGACACCATCGAACCAAAGGCCCGATGACGCGCAGTCATTGTGCGCGAGACGCGTGATCAGGTGTTGTCGCTGGGAACCACCACAATCTCGACCCGCCGGTTCTGGGCTTTCCCCTCAGGTGTCAGGTTCGATGCGATCGGGTTGTTTTCACCTTGCCCGACAGTAGTGATACGGGCGTAGCTGACACCATTGGCCTGCAGAATATCAGCCACCGCATTGGCGCGGCGTTCAGACAGTCCGAGGTTGTAGGACGCCTCTCCGTCACTGTCAGTATGACCGATAATCTGGACATTCGAATTCGGGTAGTTAACCAAATTCTGCCCCACCTTCACCAAATCGGCACGCAAGGCCGGGCGCACGGTGGAACTGTCGGTGTCAAAAGTGATGTCATTCGGAACCGTGACGATCAGGCGATCCCCGGCGTTGACGATCGTTATGCCGTCATTGGCCAGTTGCTGCCGCAGCTCTGCCGCCTGCCGGTCAAGCTGGTTGCCGATCACGCCACCGCCTGCAGCACCGATGGCCCCACCGGCCAACGCCCCCAACAGTGGGTCAGAGTCATTGGCAATTGCGCCCACACCAGCGCCGATCAGACCACCCAGCAACGCGCCTTGCTTGGCATTCTGGTTGGGATCGTTCTGCACGCTGAGAGTGCCCGGGTCGGTACACGCCCCCAAAAACAGGGCTGAACACAGTCCAACCGTCAGTACACATTTGGAAATCGTCATTGAATCACCTTCTGCTCACGTACCCGTTCACCGGGTTTGTTTCGTTACGCTTAGTATAACACAGTGAGAACAATGGGCCTCAAGCAACAATTAAGTGAAATAGGCGAATACCCGCCATTCAGGCCACCCCTGCGGAGTTATCCCAGGTGTTCTGCTCTTGCCAGATTGCACGCAGTAGTTCCCCTTGCCCGCAGAAATGATCCTCGGTCAGTTCGCATGCCCAGATCCGATCTGTGCGGAAATGGCGAAACCCGTTTCGCAGCTCGCACCACGCGGCCAGCATAGTGCATTCTATGTGGTAGATCAGGGCGACGGGCCGCACCGTGCGTTCGGTACGTTCGCCTTCCGAATTCACGTAGGTGATGCGTATTTTGCGTTCAGCCCGGATCGCTTCGCGGTAGTTTACGACCGGCACACAGCCCTTTTCCGGATCATCCATCGGCGCGCCCCAAGGCGCAACCTGAAGCCAGTCAGCTGGCGCGCGCAGGGCTTCGATCTTACGACACACCCGGTCAGCGGCCTGTTGCAGGGTACTGTCACCAGTGCGGGCCAGCATCGACAGGCCCACCCACAGAGCCTCAACCTCTTCCGCATCGAAATTCAATGGCGGCAGATCATAGCCGCGCCGCATCAAGTAGCCAACACCCGCTTCGCCTTCGATTGGCGTACGCTGGGCCTGCAACGCGGCAATATCGCGGTAGACGGTGCGCACCGAAACCTCGAGCTTGGCGGCCAACGCATCGGCCGTCACGGGCGCTTCAGCAGCACGCAAGATCTGAATGATTTCGAACAGACGTGTCGATCGGCGCATCCGGGTCTCCTAAAGATCTGCTGACAACTTAGCACACCCCCCTGACAAGGTGGTGTCAGGAGTGTTGGGCGAAGATTGGGCAATTGCAATTCAGGAGAGTGACCATGCCCTACCTCGACAATCACGTCATGATGACCTTGAAACTGGATCGCTGGTCCCAAGATCACGTTTTGCGCGGATTCGAAATCGAACGTGAAATTGCTGCCGCACGGGAAAGCCAAGTTATACGCCCGGTCAAACGCACCAGGCGGTTTTCGCTCGGAAACCTGAAGATGCTTTGGACCAGTAACGCTTAGAATCAGAACTCGGCTGGCGCGCGAAATTTCATCGACACCCCGCCTTCGGGATTTTTGAGGCGCAGTTCTTCCGAATGAAGCATCAACCGCGGGAAGTCGCGCGCCACGCCATCGGCATAAAACGGATCACCCAAGATAGGATGCCCCAGCGCCTGCATATGAACCCGCAACTGGTGCGATCGTCCGGTCTTGGGAGACAGGCGAACACGCGTTGTCTCGCCCTCGTATTTAACCACGCGCCAATCCGTAACAGCAGGCTTGCCGGTGTCGTGACAGACCATCTGACGGGGGCGATTGGGCCAATCGACGATCAGCGGCAGATCAACCGTTCCCGTTTTTGGTTCTACCCGCCCCCATACGCGCGCGACATAAGCTTTGCGGGTCTGGCGATTTTCGAACTGTAGCCCCAGATGCCGCTGGGCATGCGGCGTCTGTGCAAACACCATTACACCGGATGTATCCCGATCCAACCGATGCACCAGCAGCGCTTGTGGAAACGCAACTTGTACGCGGGTCAGCAGGCAATCAGCAAGATGCGCGCCCCGCCCCGGCACGGACAACAAACCCGCCGGCTTGTTCACCACGATCAATTGCGTGTCTTCAAACAGCACATCCAGAGGGGAGTTTGGGGGATCATAGGTTTCGCTCATGCGCGCTTGCCTATCTCAGGCGGCCCCCTCCCGCAACGTCGTCCTTGCGTGAGTGAAAAGGTTCAGCAACTCTTTGGTCAACAAGAGGGAAGACGGTATGCACCCGACGATCAAACGAATGCAGGAAGCGGTGGCCAAAGGCGATGAAGGCCTGATCCAAGAGTTGCTGGCCGAACATGTGCGGTTTTCACCACCCACTTACTACAGCACCTGGACCGGGCGTGAACCTGTTGCAGCGGTTCTGGGTCATGTGGGTCAGGTGTTTTCCGAATTTCGCTATCGCCGGATCATGGGCGACGGCAACGATTGGGCATTGGAGTTTCAATGCAAAGTCGGTGCCTTGGACGCCGTGGGTGTAGACTTGATCACGCTGAACGCAGACGGACTTATTCAGGAATTTGAGGTCGTCATGCGTCCTTACAAGACCGTCGGAGCCTTGCGCGAAGCCATGATGGCACGAGTCATGAAAGATGCGCGCTTTCTAAAGTTCAAAGATGCGCTGAGCTAACGGTTCCTTTGCCTGTTGCCGCCGATCAGATTCTCAGAATTCCGCTTTTGCCTATTCTGGCAATTCAGGGGTTCGCGGTAAGGCGCAATGCGCAATTTCTGCCAGAACCGACTGGTCCCCGCCAAGGGTGTGCAGGGCACGGGCCCAGACTGCGCTTGTTGATCACCGGGGACAGCTCGGCCGCTGGCGTTGGGGCGGGCACACAAGGCCAGGCGCTATCCGGGCAACTGGTCGGCCAATTGGCAAAGCGTTATACCGTGGAATGGCGGCTTGAGGCGGCCACCGGGCATACCACTCAAAACACAATTGAGCAGCTGCAAGGGCTTTCCGAACAGTTTGATGTAGCCATAACGGCGCTGGGTGTGAACGACGTGACTCGAGCGAGAAGTAGACAGAGCTTTGAGGACCACCAAGCACGCCTATTGGACCTTCTGACCGGGCCGATGAAAGCCAGGCGGGTGATCGTGTCTGCGGTTCCTCAGATGGCGCGTTTTCCCGCTCTGCCTCAGCCGCTCGCCTGGTTTTTGGGGCAACAGGCTGCAAGGCTGGATCACGGCTTGCAGACGGTGGCTGCAGCATATCCGCAAGTTTCACATCTGGCGCTGAACCTGCCCGATGACCCGGCGCTCGCCGCGCCGGACGGATATCATCCAAGCCCCAAGGCCTATGCAATCTGGGCGGAACAGCTTGCCCAGCTCATTCGCTAGGCCTGAGACCGTATTTGCCGGATCATCGGGATCGAATATACAATCAACCCGGCCCAGATCAGGGGGAACGCGATCAATCTTGCCTGATCAATACGCTCTCCGAACAACGTGATCGCGGTGATAAAAATCATCGTGGGCGCGATGTACTGCAGGATGCCCATCGTCGACAGACGCACCAGTTTGGCCCCATTGGCATAAAGCAGCAACGGAATTGCAGTCACCAGCCCCGCGCCTGCAAGCAGCGCAGTGTCTGACACGGCTGCTCCAAAATGCCCGGCACCACTTGTTCCAAGCCAGGTGACGTAGGCCAGGGCGGGTATCAGTAGAATCAGGACTTCCAACAAAAACCCTTGGTTGGGCCCAATTGGGAGTGAGCGCTTGAAGAACGCATAAAACCCCCAGCTGAACATTAAGCCCAAAGCCGCCCAGGGTAAGCTTCCCGCCTGAAACACCAGTACCAACACCCCCAAAGCGGCCAACCCGACCGCAACCAACTGTGTTCGGTTCAGAGGTTCACGCAGCAATATCGCACCCAACGCAATGCTGAACAAAGGGTTGATGTAATAGCCCAAAGCCGCGTCCAGCGCATGCCCCGATGAAATCGCCCAGACATAAATCGCCCAGTTCACCGAGATCAGCGCCGCTGTAATTGCCGCCATACCCAACATTTTGGGATTGCGAAGTGCAGTTTTCAGATCGCCGGTCCGCCCGAGCGCTATCAGCAGCAGCCCGGCCACCGGCACCGACCAGATCACCCGATGCGCAACTACCTCGATCGGGCCGATATGCTCCATTGCTTTCATGTAAAGTGGCAGGAAGCCCCAAAGCACATAGGCCATCACAGCCAACGCCAGCCCTTTGGGCGTATCGGTATTGTTTGGTGGTACGCGGGTGTCTGCCACAGAGAGTCTCCGACTGATACCGTGTTTCTCTACGGCAAATCAGATGGGCTTGGGAACTATCAAAACTGTGAAGCAGGGCATCAAAGTTTCTGATAGGTCGCGCGTTCTGCAGCCAACCTATATGCGAAGCGCTGTCTCACGCTCATGGATATTGTTGGCCAGATGAGCAGGTGATCCCTTATTCATCTGGCCACAAATACTCTCGCGAGCGTCGCCCGGTACGGACGGTGGGGCAGAGCCTACCACTGTCGATGTTTTCTAGACTTTGACCCGCTCGGATTTCGCATCATACATCGGTTTCAACGACGCCTCTGCCTGGACTTTCACACCACAGACATCGATCTCATAGGTCGAGGCCAGCACGTCTGCAGGCTTTTCGCCCTCGCAGGGCACATAGCCCAGACCAATGGCACCACCCAGCGTGTGACCATAATTGCCCGAGCTAAGGTAACCTACATATTCACCATCGCGCACGATTGGTTCGTTGTGGAACAACAGTGGTTCGGGATCAGTCAGTCTAAACTGGACAAGCCGGTTCTTGGGCCCGCTTTCCTTGCGGGCCATCACCGCCTCACGACCGATGAAATCGCTGCCTTTGTCCACTTTGACGGCAAATCCCAATCCCGCGTCGACCACGTGATCCTCGCAGGTGATGTCATGACCGAAATGGCGAAAACCCTTCTCGATCCGGCAACTGTCCATCATGTGCATGCCGCAGAGTTTCAGGCCCATATCTTGTCCGGCTTCGTGCAACGCCTCAAAAACATGACCTGCCATGTCGGACGACACATAGATCTCCCACCCTAGCTCACCCACATAGGTCACCCTGTGGGCGCGAGCGAGACCCATACCGATCTCAATCTGTTGCGCCGTGCCAAAGGGGTTAGTCCTGTTCGAGAAATCAGCGGGCGAAACCTTTTCAAGCAATGCACGTGCGTTCGGCCCCATGACGGCCAAAACGCCCTCGCCAGCGGTGACATCGGTGATAACCACATTGAAGCCGCCTGCATGACGCATCATCCAGGTCTGATCCGCCAATCGGGTCGCCGCGGGGGTGACGACCAGGTAGGCGGTCTCAGTCAACCGTGTGACCGTGACATCTGCTTCGATCCCACCGCTACGGTTTAGGAATTGGGTGTAGACGATCTTGCCATTGGGCACTGAATAATCGCCGCCGCCGATATAGTTCATGAATTTCTCGGCATCCGGCCCTTCGACGCGGATTTTGCCGAAGGACGACATGTCATACATGCCTACATTTTCGCGCACGGCTCGGTGTTCGGCAGCCGAATTCTCGAACCAGTTCTGCCGTTTCCAGCTGTATTGATATTCTCGTTCCTGCCCTTCGTTGGCAAACCAATTGGCGCGCTCCCACCCAGCCAATTCGCCCATCACGGCACCCTGTTCGATCAGGTGATGGTGAAACGGTGTCCGGCGCACACCGCGCGCGGTGGCCTTTTGGCGATAGGGATAGTGGTCGGCATAAAGCAGGCCGAGCGTCTCTTTCGAACGTTCAAAGAGGTACTGCTTGTTGCCCTGAAACGGCTGCATGCGACTGATGTCAACATCGCCCAGATCGAACGGTTTCTCGCCCGAGTCCATCCACTCGGCCAGTGCCATACCGGCACCACCCGCCGACTGAATACCAATAGAATTGAACCCTGCAGCGACCCAAACGTTATCCATCTCGGGGGCGAGTCCCAAGTGATAGGCATCATCCGGCGTAAAGGACTCGGGGCCGTTAAAGAAGGTGTGAATCCCCGCCTCGGCCAACATCGGCATCCGATTGCAGGCCGCTTCGAGTATTGGTTCAAAGTGATCGAAATCCTCTGGCAACTGGTCGAATTCGAAACTGTCGGGGATGCCGTTCATCGCCCAGGGTTTTGCATTTGGCTCAAACGCGCCCAGCAGGATTTTGCCGGCATCCTCTTTGTAGTAGGCACATTCATCCGGTACGCGCAGCACCGGCAGTTGGGTCAGCCCGTCGATCCCTTCGGTCACGATATAGAAATGTTCGCAGGCGTGAAGCGGCACGTTCACACCTGCCATCTTACCAACCTCGTGGCCCCACATGCCCGCACAGTTCACCACCATGTCGCATTCGATATGGCCCGAGGAACTGCCATCGTCCGCACTCCAGTCCACGCCGGTGACTTTACGACCCTGCTTGACGATGTCTGTGACTTTCACACGTTCTTTGACGACGCCACCGCGCTGACGCGCACCTTTAGCCAAAGCCAGAGCGATATTCGCTGGATCACCCTGCCCGTCCAAAGGCAAATAAACCGCCCCCTTGACCCCTTCGAGGTTGAGATGGGGATACAGCTCTTGCACACGATCATTGCCGATCTCTTCGACCTCAACCCCGAAAGCACGTGCCATGGCGGCCTGACGATAGATCTCTTCCTTGCGCTCTTCAGTCAGCGCCACCGTGATCGATCCGCAACGCTTGAACCCTGTGGCAACGCCAGTTTCTTCCTCAAGTGCGCCATAGAGTTCCTGACTGTACTTGGCCAGCTTGGTCATGTTTGCGGTCGCGCGCAGCTGCGCAATCAGACCTGCAGCATGCCATGTGGTGCCGCTGGTCAGTTGCTTGCGCTCAAGCAACACAACATCGGTCCACCCTTTCTTGGTAAGGTGATACGCGACCGAGCATCCGATGACGCCGCCGCCGATGATGACCACACGGGCCTTGGTGGGAAGATCAACCATCCTGATGTCTCCGCTGTCTCAGGTTCTTTGCAAAATGCCATGAAGGATCGACAAAAAAAGCGTCAAAAACGTCATCTCAATCGCGAAAATCACCTATATTCTGCACGTCTTTTTTGACGTCTCAGAACAAACGGAGTGACGCCAAAGACGCTTTTGTAAACGGATGAGAATCCGTTTGGAAAGCCGCACACCAAGCCGATTTCCCGCACGCTCATCGTTGTGTTCAAAAGCAGGTTGTTGGCTTTGGCCAAGCGCATTTCTCGGTAGAATCCGTTTGGAGTGGTTGCGAAAGTTGCCTTGAACTTGCGCTCAAGCGATCTGTTCGACACGTGTAACATGTCAACGATCTGATTGATCGGTAGCGGTTCTTCAATATTTGCCTGCATCAGCTTGATACACTGATCCAGCTTTGCATCACCCGTGGCTGTATTCCTAGCGCCAGAAAACGGCTGCATGGATGAGAAATCGCGAATGTTCTCGTGCAGCATGATATCCGCAACTGTCATCTTGGCGGCACCCGAAATGTGCCGCCCAATCACCGCCAGTGCCACATCCGTCGTTGCCTCCATTCCCGCGCAGGTGACCACCGAACCCTGTTCGGTCGCAATTGAAAGCTTGGCCTCAAACCGCGCGCCACGTTCGCGCAAGAAAGAAGCGTTTTCCCAATGGGTTGCCATATGATCAGCGCCGTTTTCGTCGATGTACCTGCTTGCCGCTTCGGCCAGCAAAAAGACCTGGGCTCCCCGGTACGTATAGTCGGGCACGACGCGACCTAAAGAAAGCTCTGGCTGATCCGGATCCGAGTTTCCGATCACAAACAGATAATCCGCATCGGGCTGCGCAGGTATGGTTTCGGTCGACACCGTCGCGCAACTGCTGCTTTCAACAGGCCCCCCCTTTCGGGACCGGTATGTGAATGTGAACGGAGGATGCGCGCAAACCCGGTTGGCCAGGCGCAACACATCGACCAACGAGGCCAATTCAAGCAACACGAAACCGGGTGCAACCAGAATATCGAAATGCTGCTGATCCCGATCTTTTCGCCGTTCAGGTTTGTTGCGGATCGACATGAGGCACACTCAAACAATTGTGTGCCCGGCCGCACGTAAACTGTCGGCAAGGGTTTCGATATGATCTGGCCCAACTTCGCAGCAACCGCCAACAATCGTCGCGCCCTGCGCCACCCAGCCCATGGCATGCTGCGCATAGGCGTCAGGGTCTAGGTCATGACGGCTTTCCAGAGAGTCAACCGTCGGGGCATCCTTCAAAAAACCGTCTTTGATACCAGTAAAGCCATTGGCATAAGCGCCGAACGGGCGACCCAGCTTTGCGATGATCTCCAGTGCAGCCGGAATCGCTTCCGGGCGCGCGCAGTTGATCAAAACGGCCTCGGGGGCGTAACGCACAACAAGCGGGGCGATGTCCTCCAGCGCTTCGCCTGACCGCAATCGCGTGCCGTCATCATCCATAACCGACAATGCCAGCCAGACGGGTTTGCCGCAATTCTCGGTACCGCGAAGCGCACCTTCGGCTTCCAGAACCGAGGACACGGTTTCGATCAGGAATAGATCAACCCGGTCTGCCATCAGTTGAGCCAGCTCGGCAAATTTTTCAGCAGCATCGTCTGGGTCGGGGTTCAGATCGGGCCGGTAGCTGGCCAAAAGCGGACCAAGCGCACCAGCGATACGACCGTCAGTTCCCGCGCAAGCCTGCTCGGCCCGCGAAAGAGCAGCCTCGATCAGAAGTGGCATCTGGTCTTCGATCCCCTCACGCACCAGCCGCGAGCGGTGAATGGCATAGGTATTCGTGGTGGCAATCGTCGCGCCACTGCGGAAATAGGCCGCGTGAACTTCGGTCAGCAAGTCAGGTTTGTCGATCATCACCCGCGTTGACCACAAAGGCGTGGGCTGGTCACCGCTGCGTTTCACCAGCTCCTGCCCGATCGAGCCATCTAAAAGCGTAATGTCAGCCATCTACCCCCCTTTCACGGTATTAATACCAGTTTCCCGGGCAAGGTCTTGGACATAAAATCCTCTTGCGCCTGAACAATGTCACGCAACGGGTAGGTTTTTGAGACCAAAGGCCTGATCCGACCTGCATTCATCAGCACAACAAGTCGGCCAAAGACTTCGGGAGGCTGATGGGTGCAGCCATGGATTGTGATGTCGCGCAGATAGATGTCTCGCAAATCGGCGCTGACGATGGGGCCAGCGATTGCACCTGACACCGCATAGTGCCCGCCGGGTTTCAGCGCCAGTATGAGATCGGGCCAAGCCGAGCCGCCCACCACATCGATGACGACATCGAACATATCCTTCGGCAGCTGCGCATCCCGGTCAAAGGTTGCCGACGCCCCCTGCGCTTTGACCACATCCGCCTTGGCAGCACTTGTCACCCCCCAGACCGTCGCTCCTCGTAGGGCCGCGAGCTGGATCGCGGCGAGGCCCACACCGCCTGAAGCCCCTGTAATCAGCACTGTGTGGCCTGCCGATACACCAGCGCGAGTCAGCAGGTTTTCTGCGGTCCCAAACGCGCAGGGAATAGCGGCGATTTCCACGTCTGATAGGGGCGAGGCGGTCACATCATAGAGATCACCCGCGTCGACCAGACAGTATTGGGCAAACGCTCCGTCGATTTCTGAACCAAGCGCGATAAAACCATGCGGTCTACCCGGCCCCGGGCGTGGCAAGTTGATAGGACAGGTCACGCGTTGGCCGGGCTTGAACGCTGCCCCCGGTCCAACCTCTTCAACAATCCCACACAGATCACCGCCTTGGATGCGGGGAAAGTGCAGCGCACCTCCCCACCCGCCGGCCTCAACCTGCTGATCTACCGCATCCGTCGATTCTGTAACATCCGACGAGTACCAGCCGATCCGCGTGTTGATGTCGGTGTTGTTCACCCCGGCAGCGGCGACGCACACCAGAACCTGCCCTGGACCGGGGGTCGGAACGGGGACGCCTTCCCGCCATTCCAACACCTCAGGACCTCCATGGCCAGTCAGATATACGCCTTCCATCTGCCGGGTCATATCAGCGCCTTTCTGTCGTAGGGGTCAGGCCCTCAACCGTTCATTTGCAGGATCCCAGAGCGGCTGATCCTCCTGAACAACAGCACGACATTTCTGTCCGTAGATTTCAACCTCTAGCTCAGTTCCCGGGACAGCCAGATCTGCGCGCACCATGCCCAGCGCGACCGAGGCACCAATGCGATACCCCCACGCACCCGATGTGGTTTCACCCACGATCTCATCACCGCTCCAGATGCAGGACATGTAAGGCGCATCGACCTCACCTGCGTCCACGATCAGAGTGACAAAGGACTTTTTAACGCCTTGCTGTTTTTCGTTCTGAATGGCTGCTTTGCCAACAAAATCCTGCGGTTTATCGAGCTTGACAAAGCGCCCCAAACCACCTTCCAGCAGAGAGTAATCCGTGCTTAGGTCGCCTTTCCACGCGCGATAGCCTTTCTCGATCCGCAGCGAATTCAACGCATACATGCCAAAGGGTTTCGCTCCAGCGGCCAGCACAGCTTCGTAGATGGCGGGCATCGCATCATTTTCAGCATGGATTTCCCAACCCAACTCACCCGCGAAAGATACACGGATCAAGAAGGCATCCTGCCCGGCCACTTTGGCGAATTGGTGGGTCAGCCACCCTTGCTGCAAATCTGCATCGGTGATGCCGGACAATACGTTCCGCGTCATCGGTCCTGTCACGATCAGTGTGTCGCGCTCGGTTGTGGTTTCCCGAACGGTCACACCTTCGGGCACCGAATTGCGGATCAAATCACCATCGTGCCACTGTGCCGTGGCAGCAGTGATTAGGACGAAATTGTTCTCAGCCAGACGGATACAGGACAGCTCGGTCAGAATGCGCCCTCTTTCATCCGAGACATAGATCAGATTCATGCGCCCTGCTTTAGGGATACCTCCGGTACAGAAGCCACGCAGCCAGTCATCCGCCCCCTCGCCTTGTATCCAGAACCGCGAGAAGCCCGGCAGATCCAGCACCCCGCAGTGATCGCGCACGGCTTCGCATTCTTCTTTGACCCGTTGCTCCCAAGGGCCCGAACGTCCCCAGGTATGGGTGGCTTCCAGTGACGTGTCATCGCCGGTTTGCGCAAACCAGTTTGCGCGTTCCCAGCCGTTGTACGCGCCCATGACACCGCCCAATTCCTTGACCTTGGCGTGCACAGGCGAGACCTTCTTGTCGCGTGCGGCAGGCCATTCGTGATGTGGGAAATGCATGGCGTATTCGTTGCCGTAGACCTCCATCCCTTTCTGATTGCAATAATCCTGATCGGTGTAGTCGGTGTAACGACGCGGATCGACCGCCCACATATCCCATTCGGTGTGACCATCGACGATCCATTCGGCCAGAACTTTGCCTGCACCACCACCTTGGGCGATACCGAAAGTGAAGGTATGAGCCTCGAACGCGTTTGTCACACCCGGCATCGGGCCAATCAACGGCAGACCATCTGGCGCATAGGGGATCGGGCCATTGATGACGCGACCAACGCCCGAGGTTGCCATCAGCGGAACCCGTTCCATTGCATCGGTGACGATATCCTCGATCCGGTCCAGATCATCATTCCACAGTTGGAAGCTGAAATCCTCGGGCATCGGGTCATCCTTGGTCATCCAGTGGCCCTTGCAATTGGGCTCATAAGGGCCAAGGTTGAAGCCATTCTTCTCTTGCCGCAGATAGTACGAGATATCGACATCGCGCAGCAGCGGTAGCTTCTTGCCACCGTTTTCTTTCGACCACGCTTCGATTTCAGGAACTTCGTCGGTCAACAGATACTGATGGCTCATGACCATTGCCGGGACGGTTCGGCCGCCAAAGGGTTTGAACCATTCCCCTACGCGCTGCGCATAGTAACCGGCGGCGTTCACCACATAATCGCAGGCAATATCACCCTTTTCGGTATGCACGGTCCATGTGCCGTCGTCCTGCTGTGTCACACCGGTTGCCGGGCAGAATCGGATAATCTTTTGCCCCATATCCCGCGCTCCCTTGGCCAGAGCCTGAGTCAGCTGCGCCGGGTCAATGTCACCATCGGTCGGGTCATACAGAACGCCTTCAAGATCATGGGTCTCCAGGAAAGGATAGCGTTCCTTGGCCTCTTCCGGAGTCCACATCTCCATCGGGATGCCTTGATAGCGGCCCATAGACATGGCCCGTTCGAATTCCTGCATCCGCTCCTTGCTGTGCGCCAGACGAATTGACCCGGAAACGTGGTAGTTCATCGGATAGTCGACCTCGTCCGCGAGGCGCGAATACAGTTCGGTCGAATAGCGCTGCATGTTCATGATCGCCCACGAGGTCGAAAACGTCGGAACGTTACCCGCCGCGTGCCATGTCGAGCCTGCGGTCAGTTCGTTCTTTTCCAGCAGAACACAATCCGTCCAGCCCTTCTTGGCCAGATGATACAGCGATGAACAGCCCACAACGCCGCCGCCGATGATGACCACACGGGCCTTGGTTGGAAAATCACTCATGTGTTTGGTTCCCTATTAGTGTGCCCGCTGGGGCAGGTCGTCTTTGATGTCATAGTAATCGCCCTTGTCCGCAACGAAGATGTGCTGGGCGAGTTTCAACCCGGTCGGCTCATCCAGTGAGCCCACGGAAATTGCGATCGTGTCCTCGTCATTGTGCTGCCAGAAGAGGAACGAGCCACAAGCGCGGCAAAATCCGCGCTTGGCAATGTCAGAGGCGCGATACCAGCCCAGCGTTTCGCTGGTGGTAAAGCTGAGATTGTCCTGTTGCGTAACGGTCGAGGCCCACAGGTGACCCGACTGTTTGCGACACTGCCCGCAATGGCAGGCATTTGGTGGCGTGAGGTCTCCGTCAACAACAAAAGCGACCGCGCCGCACAGGCAGGAACCGGTGTGCATATCCTTACCCCCTCGCTGTCGGCGTCGAACTGGCACCCAGCAAAACGCCATAAATGATGAAACAGGTCGCCATCACGCGGCGTACCCAGATATTAAACACCGCCCCCAACGCAGCCTTGCCCATCAGCGCCCCCAGCGAGGTGAACCCGGTATAGCTGAGCGTCGTGATGACCAGTGCCGTCGGCATGATCACCGCCATCTGCTGCCAGATGGGTACATTCGGCTGCACAAATTGCGAAAACGCCGCAAGGTATCCGGCGACGCTTTTGGGGTTGATCGTGGCAACAGCCAACGCGTGAAAGTAAACATGTCGCGCCGGACGCTCTGACGCCGGAGCGGGTTTCGCTGCGTTCATCCAACCGCGAATGCCCATCCAGATCAGAAACCCGGCCCCGATCAGCTTGGCGACAAAGAAACCTGTTGGCGACGCGGCAATCAACGCTGTGATTCCCACAGCCGAGAGGATCAGGAACACACACGCCTGAGTCAAAATAGCCAAGACACCCAACATAGCCTTGGAGAACGGCAGGCTCATCCCATTTGAGATGCAATTGACCGCATTAGGCCCCGGGGTGGTAACGAACACCACCCAGAACAGGGCGAATATGGTCCAGGCCTCGAAACTCATCAGTACACCGGTGGGGCGATAACCCAGATGGCCACAGCGGGCTCATCAAAGGGGTTGGACCAAGTGTAGGGCTCGTGCTTGATCCGGAAGCTATCGCCGGGGCCGACCTGAAAGCTGCGCGAGCCGATCGTCAGTTCCAGACGGCCTGAAACCATATAGCCGACTTCCTGCGTCGGCCGGTTTGCCGGGGTCTGCATCTGCGAATGCGGCTCAAAGGTCGAATGCACCATCTCGAAATCATCGGTCAGGTCAGGCGAAAGCAGTTCTTCGATCAACCCTTCTTCGCCAGAGCCCATCGGGCGACGGGACCCTGCCCGCACAATATACCCTTGCTCATCCACCGGCGCAGCGGAATGGGCAAACAGCATCGACATCGGCACACCCAGACATTCGGCAATCTGGCGTAGATCCGAAATCGACGGCTCGGACATGTCACGCTCGACCTGGCTGAGCCAGCCAACGGACCGATCCAATCGGTTGGCGATCTCGGTCAGAGTCAGCCCGCGCGCCTTGCGCAGTGCGCGCAGATCGGCACCGAGGGATGCGCTATGAGGGGCTTGCGAATTCAAGTTGCGCTCCGAGTCTGCGTGAAATTTTCTGTTACTTTTTCACGGTGCCTCGAATCGGTGAAATTTCCAAGCATTTTTTCACTTGGGTCTGCAAATTTAGTTGGCTATGCACGGTCCATGTGGATTGCCGTAATCTATCTTTGGGCCATTAATGCCCTGACTTTGATAGCGTTTGGCTGGGATAAGCTGCGCGCGCGCCGTAGAAGGCGACGCATCCCCGAGCGGCGCTTGTTATGGTTGGCGGCACTAGGTGGCAGCTTGGCCGCGCTACTGGGTCGCTGGATCTTCGGGCACAAGACCCGCAAGCGCGGTTTCTCGGCTTGGCTATACACGATCACAACGTTTCAGGCCGGGCTTTGCTATCTGATTATGTCCCGAGATCTTGGCGCATTTTTGCGATAGGTCGGAACCCTCTAACGCGCAAATACATCCGTTAGAATAGCACCAAGTGCGGTCGCATCATCTTTGGTAAACGCGTCGGGCTGGTCGCTGTCGATATCAAAGACAGCGATCACGTTACCATTCGCATCCCGCACCGGTAGAACCAACTCGGACCGAGTGGATGACGCACAAGCGATATGGCCGGGGAAAGCATCTACATCCGAAACCAATTGCACTTGCCCTGAACGGGCAGCCGCACCACACACACCGCGTTCAAAAGGGATTACTAGGCAGCCATGCCCCCCCTGATAAGGCCCGATCTTTAGCACTTCGGGCTCAGTTACGCGGTAAAATCCCGTCCAGTCGAATCGGTCGTCCGAGTGATGCACTTCGCATGCCACCGTAGCCATCAATGCAACCTCGTCGGTTTCACCGTCGGTCAAGGCGGCTATGGTTTTGGCGAGTGTGTCGTAGTCGGCTTTCATGTTGGTAGACCTTGCATCCGGGGAACTGCGGGCGCTGCCGCCAATTCCCCGAGTATTTGCAAAAAGACAAAGCGTCAAACGCGTTCTATTGCGATGGCCGTCCCTTCTCCGCCGCCAATGCAGATTGCAGCGACACCGCGCTTGAGATTTCGCTTTTCCAGCGCATTGAGCAGCGTGACCATAATCCGAGCCCCCGAGGCACCTATCGGGTGGCCAAGCGCACATGCGCCGCCATTCACATTCACGATCTCACGGGACAAGCCCATTTCGTGCATGA
This sequence comes from Ruegeria sp. CF3, assembly GCF_056537365.1. Classification (NCBI taxonomy): domain Bacteria; kingdom Pseudomonadati; phylum Pseudomonadota; class Alphaproteobacteria; order Rhodobacterales; family Roseobacteraceae; genus Ruegeria; species Ruegeria sp. CF3. Next base: position 92,230 of record NZ_JBQFRK010000002.1, read on the forward strand.
AGGCCATCGGTACCACGGCGAAGGCTTCGTTAACCTCCCACAAATCGACATCCTCTTTTTTCCAACCGATACGGTCCAACAATTTCTGCGCTGCCGGAACCGGAGCAGTTGTGAACAGCCCCGGTGCCTGCGCGTGACTGGCGTGGCCAAGAATTCGTGCGCGCACGGTCAGGCCCTGCTGTTCTGCCGCCTCTGCCGAGGCAAGCACAAGGGCGGCTGCGCCATCCGAGATCGAAGAAGAATTGGCCGCCGTTACCGTTCCATCCTTGCGAAAGGCTGGTTTCAGTGTGGGTATCTTCTCGGGCCGCGCCGATTTTGGTTGCTCATCCGCGTCCAGCACAACCTCGCCTTTACGAGTCTGAATCTTGACCTGTGTAATTTCCTGGTCGAACGCATTATTTTCCTGCGCGGACAGCGCGTTCGAAAGCGATCGCAGGGCGTATTCGTCCTGCGCCTCGCGCGTGAACTGATAGGATTCTGCACAGTCCTCGGCAAATGTGCCCATAAGCCGACCTTTGTCATAGGCATCCTCGAGTCCGTCTAGAAACATGTGATCGACAACCTGCCCATGTCCGATCCGGGCACCGCCGCGCATCTTGGGCAGCAGATAGGGCGCGTTGGTCATGCTCTCCATCCCGCCAGCGACCATGGTCTGAGTATGGCCCAAAGCGATCTGATCAAACGCGATCATTGCGGCCTTCATGCCTGAGCCACACATTTTGTTGAGCGTTGTGGCAGGTACATCTTCCCCCAGACCGGCGGCAAACCCAGCCTGACGCGCCGGAGCCTGTCCCTGGCCGGCAGGCAGAACGCAGCCCATCAGCACCTCATCCACAGCCCGAGTGCCCGCACCCTCCAGCGCTGCGCGGATAGCAGCACCGCCCAGATCAGCAGCGGCGACGCCGTCAAACATGCCCTGAAAGCCGCCCATTGGTGTACGCGCGGCACCTGCTATCACAACCTCGTTCATCCGAAATCTCCTTGAACTTTCCAGCCTATGGATACCGAATGGTAAGAATTACCGTCTAGCGTATTTCTACCATCATTTTGCATTGCCAAAGGCGGACGAACATGGGGCTCAGCAGCGAGATCACCGGCGAGACACAGATAATATCCGTTCATTGTGATCGAATTGATGCCGCGATGGCGATTCAATTCAAGGAAGATATGCGCGCGGAAACCCAAACCCCTGCCAAACGGGTGGTGTTGGATTTGTCTTCTGTCGAATTCATCGACTCCAGCGGTCTGGGCGCCATTGTCGCCTCGATGAAACAATTGGAAAAAGGGCGCAGATTGGATCTGGCCGGCTTGCGCCCGATCGTTGAAAAAGTGTTCCGCCTGACCCGCATGGACACCGTGTTCAGACTGTTCAAATCGCTGGATGAGGCGATCGGCGCAGGTGCAGACTGACGACCGGCAGAGGTGGAACAGCGTGTGCTCGAATTGCAAACAAAACTGCCTGGAGGTGAGCTTTCCCGCGACACAAGTGCAGGCCAGCGCAGGGATCGCGGCATTGAGCGCACGGCTGGCGGCGCAGGGATTGCCGGAAAGCAAAGCAGATGACGTAAGAATCGCGCTGACGGAAGCGATCAACAACGTGGTCGAACATGCCTATGCCGGGGTGGCCGCCGCTGACGTTCAAATCGATTGCTCATTATGTGCAAAGAAGCTGGTGATTCAGATCACCGATACCGGCGACCCGATGCCTGAATTGCGGATACCGAGCGGCACTCCACCATCTGTCGACACTGCTTTGCAGGACCTGCCCGAGGGCGGCTTTGGCTGGCACCTGATTCATCAACTTGCCAGCGACATACAATATGAACGCAAAAGCGGCGGGAACCTGCTCTGCTTGCGGTTCGACTTTGACGAGATGCCCTAGCAGGCATCAAATGGCCACAATAAGGCCTAGATCGAACCATTGTCGCGCCGCAAACAAAGGTCATAAGTAAGGGGTAGCTCAGATAGCTTCCCTCGGCGCCTAGCGTCACAGCCCCCACCCAGTGAGCGGCGCCGAGGACCTCCTTCCTCTGATAGCATTGGACAATTCACAGCTGCGGCTTAGTGTCTGCGTGTTTGCAGAAGGAAAGACCCATGCGCGATTTTCACAAGACAGGCCGTTCTGAAGTTTTGGCAACCGAAGGGATGTGCGCAACGTCCCATCCGTTGGCCGCCAAAATCGCGCTGGATATTCTGCAGCAGGACGGCAATGCCATGGACGCAGCCATTGCAGGCGCGGTGCTTCTGGGAATTTGCGAGCCGCAAATGACCGGCTTGGGCGGAGATTGCTTTGTTCTGTACAATCGCGCAGGCGAGCAGACTGTTCGCGCACTAAACGGTTCGGGTCGGGCCGCGGCAGCAGCGGATGCACAGGCATTGCGGGATCGCGGTTCAAATTCGGTTCCCGAGACCAGCCCGGATGCCGTGACAATTCCCGGAGCGGTTGAGGCATTCTGCCGTCTAGCAAAAACCGAAGGTCGGCTGGGCCTGGAAGCAATCCTGCAACCCGCAATCCATTATGCCGAGTCAGGTGTTCCGGTGGCTCCTCGCGTTGCCTTTGATTGGATGAACAGCGCATCCACCCTGCAAGGCGCGGCCCGTGATCATTACCTGATTGACGGCAAACCCCTGCAAACCGGGCAGGTTTTTCGCGCACCCGGTCAGGCAGAAGTTCTTCGGCGCGTGGCCCAACACGGTCAAAAGGCATTTTATTCTGGCGAGATTGCCGATGACATGCTTGCGGCCCTGTCCGATCTGGGTGGAGTACAGACTGCGCAGGATTTCGCGGCCGTGCAAAGCGATGAAACTGTGCCCGTCAGCGGAGATTATGGCGGTGTCGAACTGGTCGAGCACCCACCGAATGGTCAGGGCGCGACGGCAATCCTGTTGCTGAATATCTTGAAGCACTTCGATCTGGCCGCAATGGACCCTTGGGGGGCTGAACGCGTACATATCGAAGCCGAGGCCAGCAAACTGGCCTACGACGCACGCAATCGTTTCATCGCCGATCCCGACCACAGCACGCGGATGGCTCATTTTCTTGCACCTGAGACAGCCGCCCAACTTGCCGCGCTAATCAATCCGAAACGCGCCATGGCTGCCGCCGCTCCGCTGACCGAGTCTGTTCACAAAGACACCGTCTATATCACCGTGGTTGACCGGGATCGCATGGCGGTTTCACTGATCTATTCGATCTACCACGGGTTCGGGTCGGGCATCGCTTCGGAAAAGTTCGGCATTTTGCTGCAGAATCGGGGGGCGGGTTTCAACCTCGAACCCGGTCATCCAAATGAGCTTGCCGGTGGAAAGCGACCAATGCACACAATCATACCGGGAATGTTGCGCGCCCAAGGCCCCATCGCGATGCCCTTTGGTGTCATGGGAGGTGCCTATCAACCAACCGGACACGCGCGGTTAGTGTCAAATCTCACGGATTTCGACATAGAGCTGCAGGAAGCCATCGATGCGCCTCGGGCATTTGCAGATGGGGGCGTTCTGAAAATTGAGCGAGGCTATTCCGATGCCGTTCTGCAACAATTATCCGATATGGGGCACACTGTCCAAATACCGGAAACGTCTCTGGGTGGTGCGCAAGCCATTCGAATCTGTTCAAACGGAGTTCTGGAAGGTGCTAGCGATCCCCGTAAAGATGGTTGCGCATTAGGCTACTGACACACGCCATTATGACGGACATATTCAGTTCAACTGAAAGTGCAGCGGATAAGATCCATCCTGAAACGGGCCGAACATGTTGGGGATATCGGGATGGTCTACCGGCTCACCCGATTGGTCCTCAACCAGATTTTGTTCTGAAACATAAGCGACATAGAAGGATTGATCATTCTCAGCCAGCAAATGATAGAACGGCTGGTCCTTCAGCGGGCGACTATCTTCGGGTATGGCCTGATACCATTCCTCCGAGTTCGAGAATTCCGGATCGACATCAAAAATAACCCCTCGAAAAGGGTGTCTACGGTGTCGAACCACCTGTCCCAGGCGGTACTTGGCTTGTGTCTTTAGCATTGTTTCGGCCCCCAAAGCATTTAGTACATCTTTTCGGGCAGAAAAGCCAACCAATGAGCTGAAATTCGGGGAAACAGTCTGTGAACCTACTCCTAACAGTGTTCGAAATCGTTGCCCCGGTGTTCCTTCTGGCCGGGATCGGGTTTGCGTGGGTCAAGCTTGGGTTCGAGTATCGGTTACAATTTGTCACGAGGTTTGCGGTGACGCTTGCAGTGCCCAGCCTGATCTTCGTAGCTTTGATGCAAACCGACATTCCTGGAGGTGAATTGACCGTTTTCACGCTCGCTGCGATTGCATCACATGTTGCTTTGGCGGTGGTTTTCTGGGTCTTTGTACGTGCCTCAGGGCTTGAGCAGCGGACCTATCTGTCACCTCTTATCTTCGGTAACACTGGGAATCTGGGCCTGCCTTTGTGCATCTTTGCCTTTGGGCAGGCTGGGTTGGGTTTCGCGGTGATCTTTTTGGCCGTTACCGCTCTGTTTTCTTTTACCTACGGTATCTATCTGGTCGCGGGGCGCGGCGCCTTTGGCAAGGTTCTGCGCGAGCCCATGGTCTGGGCCACGCTGCTGGGGGCATTGTTTCTGTGGCGTGGATGGCAGACGCCACTGTTTCTAACCAACACGCTGGAACTGTTGGGCCAGATGGCGGTGCCTATGATGCTGATCACCCTTGGGGTCGCGATTGCACGCCTGACAACACAGAAGCTGCAACAGGCTATATGGTTGTCCTTGCTGAAACTCGCGGTGTGCTTCGGGTTGGGCTGGGTTCTTGCCATCAGTTTTGAACTGGGCCCTGTGGCTTTCGGAGTTTTAGTTTTGCAGATGTGTACCCCAGTCGCTGTCACCTCATACCTGCTGGCAGAGCGGTTTGAGGCGGATTCAGATGCGGTTGCAGGCATGGTCATGGTCTCGACCGTGCTATCGGTTGCCGCACTGCCTATAATTCTCGCTATTATTCTGTAACGATTGTGATTTCCTCAGAGCTCAATCTGCGCTAGAATAAAGAAAAAAGGCACGAGGCACATGAGCAGAATTCTTTTCGTACTCTTCGGGGTGCTGCTTTTGGCATCCTGTGGTGGCGGGTCCAAACAGCCACCAAGCAGACTGAATGACGCGTGCAGCATTGCGCGCGAAAAACCCGATTATATCAAGGCTTTCAAAAGCACCGAGCGCAAATGGGGTGTCCCCGTTCACGTTCAGATGGCCACGATTTACCAAGAAAGCCGTTATCGCGCAGATGCGCGCACACCGCACAAATACGTGCTGGGCGTCATCCCGATGGGTCGCCAAAGCAGTGCTTACGGCTATGGTCAGGCACTTGATGGCACGTGGGAGCAGTATCAACGCGAAACCGGCAAACGCCGCGCCAAGCGGGATCGCATCCGTGATGCGTCAGATTTCATTGGCTGGTACATGAACAAAAGCTATGAGCGGAACGGGATTCATCCCACCGACGCGCGTAACCAATACCTAGCCTATCACGAAGGGCAAACCGGCTACGCGCGCGGCAGCTACAACAGCAAATCTTGGCTGTTGAACGTTGCGAATGATGTAGACGCCCGAGCGCAACTGTATCAGGCGCAGCTGGCGAACTGCCGTTACTAAACAAACCCAGTCAGGTCAGCGATCGTCTGACCTGATACGGGTTTTGCTTGAAAACACGCTGGAATCGAGATTTCCGCCTTCAGTCAACGGCCCCAGCAGTACGGTCGTTTGACTTCCAGCGTTATCGTGGATCACCCATTTGCGCAGCTCAACCGGATTGGATGTGAACATTAACTCGATCCGCCCGCTTTCCGGGTTCTTGGGGTCCTGAGCCGTCACAACCGTAGCGGTCCCGTCAAAATCGTGCCCAACGACCATATTGGCTTGCCCCAGATTGACATTCCGCGCCAACACCAGTGACAGCGGTGTGCGTTTCAGCGGGTACTGTTCGGGCGGCTGATTGGATTTCGGGTCAAAGATCTGCACCGTCCCCGACCGCGCCAAAACTACCGCGCTGTTGGGCGGATCATATTCGAACCGCATTTTTCCGGGCCGCTCGAGCCACAGCTTACCGGTGCTAAGCGATCCGTCATCATTCACCTGCGTGAATGTGGTCTGAACCGTCTTCATCTGGTTCAGGTAGTTAGAGATTTGCGACAGTGGCAGCTTTTCAGCCGCCCACGCGGCGGGCGCAGCCAGTGTCAGAGCAAGAGCAAAAGCAATCTGTTTCATAGGACCCAGATAGGCGTTCTGCCCTTGTTATTAAATATCTTACTGCTCGGGGACGAGGATTTCGCGTTTTCCAACGTGATTTGCCCCGGAAACAACGCCTTCGTCCTCCATCTGCTCAACAAGCCGCGCAGCTTTGTTGTAGCCAATGGCAAGTTTTCGCTGAATGTAGGACGTCGAGCATTTGCGATCTTTGATCACAATCGCCACTGCCTGATCGTAAAGGGCGTCTTCTCCGTTCGTGTTGCCACCCGTGTTCAGGCCCAGAACAGCGTCGATATTGTCAGCCTTTTCCTCGGCCGGGCCATCGACCACGCCGCTCATGTAGGCCGGCGGACCGAACTGTTTCAGGTGGTTGACGATTTCTTCGACCTCTTCATCCGAGACAAACGGACCGTGACAACGGGTGATCTTCGCCCCGCCCGCCATATACAGCATGTCGCCCTGCCCCAGAAGTTGTTCGGCACCCATCTCGCCCAAAATGGTGCGACTGTCGACTTTCGAAGTCACCTGGAACGAAATCCGGGTCGGGAAGTTCGCCTTGATCGTCCCGGTGATCACATCAACAGAGGGGCGCTGAGTGGCCATGATCAGGTGAATGCCCGAAGCCCGCGCCATCTGCGCCAGACGCTGGATGCAGGCCTCGATCTCCTTGCCCGCGACCATCATCAGGTCGGCCATTTCGTCGACGATCACAACGATATAAGGCATTGCTTCGGGCGCGAATTCTTCGGTCTCGAACATTGGCTCGCCGGTTTCATCGTCAAAGCCGGTCTGGACCGTGCGGCTGAACATCTCGCCCTTGGACAGCGCATCCTTCACGCGGCCATTGTAGCCCGCGATATTGCGCACGCCCATTTTGGACATTTTGCGATAGCGATCCTCCATCTCGCCCACGACCCATTTCAGGGCCACAACCGCCTTTTTCGGGTCGGTCACAACGGGCGAGAGCAGGTGCGGGATACCGTCATAGACCGACAGTTCCAACATCTTGGGGTCGATCATGATCAGGCGGCACTCATCCGGCGTTAGCTTATAAAGCAGCGACAGGATCATCGTATTGATTGCCACCGACTTACCGGAACCAGTCGTACCAGCGATCAAGAGGTGAGGCATTTTTGCCAAGTTCGCCACCACGGACTCACCGCCGATATCCTTGCCCAACGCCAAGGGCAGCGCATGATTACCATCGCCGAAATCGCGACTGGCGAGGATTTCGCGCAGCACCACCATCTCACGGTTTTCATTGGGCAGTTCAATGCCAATAACCGAGCGCCCCGGTAGAGTTGAAACCCGCGCGGACAAAGCCGACATTGAGCGCGCGATATCGTCGGCCAAACCGATCACACGGCTGGCTTTTAAACCCGGTGCAGGCTCCAATTCGTACATGGTCACAACCGGACCGGGGCGGACGCTGACGATCTCACCCTTGACGCCGTAGTCATCCAGCACGTTTTCCAGCATCCGCGCATTTTCCTCGAGCGCCTCATCGCTTAGGTGATGGCGTTGGATGCTTGCAGGGTTGGACAGAAGGCCCAGCGGTGGCAGTTCGAAATCAGAATGCCGTTCCTCGAAAGAAAGTGTCGGCTGTGCTTCGGCTTGCGCCCTGCGCGAAGGTGGAGGAGTGCGTCGGACCGGTTGAGCTACTACAGGTTTACGCGGCTCAGCGACAGGAATCTTGACAGCCTGTCTCGCTTGGAGCGCGGGTTCGGAGGCATCATCAAACACGGCCTCATCATCATAGTCCGGTTCGGAAACATAGTCCTGCTGCATCCAATTATCAGCCTCGGAGTCAGCCGCCAGCGTCTCAACATCAGATCCTGCTGTCAGCGGTGGTTCGGGTGGCAAACCTGCAGAGGTCATCGGGGGTTCGGGCGGCAACTCGTCTGCCGCGCCAGAGTTCAAAATCAACGGGTCCGGTCCCCTGCCCCGCCCTTTGGTCAATGGCAAGTTGGGATCGGGTTCGGGCGTTAGCACACCAGCGGCCACTTTACGATTGCGCACAGCGGCGGATATCTTGGACCTGATGCGATCCTCACCCGGCATGTCGTAATACCCTTCGACCGCAACGTTTTCGACCAACTCAGGCTCGGGCATTGGGTCAGGACGACGGATCAGGGAAGGCATTCGAGCCAGAAGGCCTGTCTTGGCGACAGGTTCCTGCGCTTCAATCTCAGGGTCTTCAAAGACCGGATCAGCGTAGGCCAGGTCGTCGTCAAAATCCGCCTGAACCGGAACTGCACGTTCGGCCTTGCGCTCGGCCCATTGGGCCTTCCGGTCCCGTGCTGCCCGCGCTGTCGCCGATGCCCCGCGTCCCAGCGCGTTCATCAACAGATCATAGGCCATGACCAGTCCCAACAGAAACGCCCGGAAGCCATTGCGAACGTCCGCTTTGCCGAAACCCAACACAAATACACCCAGAGCCAGCATACCGACCGCCATCGCCAGCGACATCAGCTTGACCAGGAAATGCGATGAGATCGGCAACAACGTCAAAATCGCGCCCATCACTGTATCGCCGAATAGACCGCCCAAGCCATAGCTGTGCGTCGCCCGCCATTCCGCACCCGGTACCAGAGTCGCTGCATAGACAGCCAGAACGGCGATCCAGATCGGCGCAAAAATCAGGCGGGCAATGGCACGGTCTTCACCTAAATGACCCGCAAAGCGCACACCCCATGTGATCAGAACGAGTGCAACGCCCAGGCTGCCCCAGCCTACGATCATAAACAACGGTGCGGCGATTGAGGCCCCGACGCGCCCCATCCAGTTTTGCACAGGCGCATCGGTCGAAACCATCCAGTTTGGATCATCGGGCGTATAGGACCAGATCATCGCTGCAGCGGCCAACCCCAACAGGATCAAAGCGATCCCGATCAGTTCTTTGCTACGCCGTTCAATGGCGGCTTGCGTGTTGCTGTCCAGCAGCGGGTCACGGTTTCGCGCGTTATATGATGCCATTTTGCCCTCGTACCTCACGAATAGATGCAGTCGCGGAGTGTAATCAGCCCGCGCTTCATCTCTGTTTTTGGGGCCACCATCGCGACCCGGATAAATTGCTCGCCCGGGTTTTGCCCCGGATCACCTTGAGAAAGATATGCACCCGGCAGAACCCGTACGCCGGTTTCCTGCCAAAGCTTCAATGCGGTTTCTTCGCCGTTTTCGACGGGTAGCCACAGGAAGAACCCGGCCTCGGGCGGCATGTAGCCCTGTACGCCTGCAAAAACCTCATCCGCGACGGCGTATTTCTCCTGATACAGCGCGCGGTTTTCCTGCACATGCGCTTCATCCGCCCAAACCTTGACGGCGGCGGCCTGCAGCGGGGCGGGCAAAGGGGCACCCGCATAGCTGCGCAACAGTTTGACACGGCTGATTGTTTCAGGTCCACCTGCGATCAGCCCCGACCGCAGCCCGGCCAAGTTCGACCGCTTGGATAGAGAGTTGAACAGCGTGACACGTTCGGGGTCAGCACCCAGTTCCTGCGCAACGGTCAGCGCGCCAACCGGCGCGGCGTCGCGGTAGATTTCGGAATAGCATTCATCGGCAAAGATGCGGAAATCGTACTTTTCAGCCAATTGAATCAGCTCAACCCAGTAATCGCGCGAGGCGACCGCCCCCTGAGGGTTCGCGGGCGAGCAGATATAGGCTACAGCAGTACGGTTCAGAACCTCTTCGGGCAGGCCTGCATAGTCTGGCAAATGACCAGTGGCAGCGGTTGCCGGCACGAAATATGGCTGCGCACCGACCGAAATCGAGGCAACCATGTAGACCTGATAGAAGGGGTTCGGGCACAGAATGATCGGTTGCTGCCCGTTTTTCTGCTCGGGGCAGAGCGCCATTGCAGCGTTATAAAGACCCTCGCGCGTACCGTTCAGTGCCATCACATTGGCATCTGCATCCATCGACACACCATAGCGGCGGTTGATCCAACCCGTGATCGCTGCGCGCAATTCAGGTGAGCCTTCGTTCGGGGGATAGCCCTGAAACCCGGCGGCGTTTTCCATGATCACGTCGGTCACCCAAGATGGGAAATCATGCTTGGGCTCGCCAATGGTCATGTGAACGACTTCACCACCCGGCTGATGATGATCCAACAGGGCGCGTAGACGCGGAAATGCGTATTCCGGTAGGTTCGAAAACCGCTCGGGGAAATTCATGATACTGCCTCAATTTCGGGGTCATTTTGCGCCCCGTTTTATGGCAGATTACAGATCGACCCGGGCTTCGTCCAGACAAAGAGGTGCCGAATCAGGGGATTGTGGCATTCAGGTCAAAGCCCTTTCGGCTGCTGAGCCGAGCCGTAACAAGGCCTCTTCCGACCCCGGATAGCCCAACATCATCAGCCCGCAACCGGGTGTTCCCGTGGGCAAAGTCAGTGCCGCAAGCCCCATCAGATTGCCGATCCGGGTGTTGCGGAGAGCCAAGAGATTTTCGGTAACATAGTAGTCATGATCATTCATCAACCGGTCGAGATTGGGCGGTAGGATCGGGGCCGTCGGCGCAAGCACGGCGTCAAAGCCCGCAGTGGCCGCATCCCAAGCCTGTCGACAAGCGGTTAGTTTCGACCAAGCAGCCACGTAATCGGGGCCGGAATAGGCCTTGCCCATTCGGAACCGTTCAAGGATTTCGGGATACATCGCCTCGGGGTTCGCTTCTATCACATCTCGCCACAAGCCGTAGGCTTCGGTTGTATAGAGCACACCCGACAGGCTCATCGCTTCGTTCAGCTCAGGCACGTCAAGCGGAACGATCTCGGCCCCGGCCTCTTTCAGGCGCGCCAGCGCCTCATCATAGGCGTTGGCTGGAGCTTCGCGCAGATCGTCCTTGGCGACGTTCTGTAAATCAGCAAAGCGGCGACCGCTCAATGACGCCCCGCGCAGATCAGCCGGGGCGGTGCCCTCAAGCGCGGCAAGCATATGTGCGGCGTCCTCAACTGATCGCGCCAGCGGCCCAACGGTATCGAATTTCAGACACAGCGGCACGACGCCCTCAAGGCTAACGCGCCCCGCCGTGGTTTTCAGCCCCACCAGATCGTTCCAGGCCGAGGGAATCCGCACCGATCCACCCGTGTCCGAGCCAACGCCGCCTGCAGCAAGCCCCCAAGCCACCGAAGCTCCTGCACCTGAAGATGAGCCGCCCGGCACTGCGTCTTCGTCATTCACGCATGGAGGCGTAGCCGTCACAGGGTTTAGACCCAAACCCGAGAACGCCAATTCGCTCATATGCGTTTTACCCAGACAGACCGTACCCATCGCGGTCGCGTTCCGCACCACCTGCGCATCGGATTCGGGCACGCGGCCTTCCAACAGGGCTGAACCGGCCTCGGTCCCTACGCCTGCCGTGTCAAACAGGTCTTTCCAGCTGATCGGGACGCCATCCAACAAAGACCGACGCAGGCCAAGCTTTGCCCGCTCTTGCGCCGCAAGGGCCTCGGCGCGGGCGCGATCGTGGGTCACCCAGGCATAGATCCGATCGCGATGTGGATGGGCGTCAATCGCGCTTAGATAAGTTTCTGTCAGTTCAACCGGATCGATCTGCCCCATTCCGATACCACGGCCCAAATCACATGCCGTCATGGTCAGCCAGTCTTGCATCCGGTCCCCTCCCGAGTAATTCCGTGATCGGACGGTAGCGACAGGACCGCACATGGACAATCCCGAAAGGGCGCGCATATTGCAGCACATGGAACACAGATCCGATATCCTGATCGTTGGTGGTGGCCTGAACGGCCCTGCCCTTGCGCTGGCGCTGGCCCAGACCGGGCATTCAGTCACGGTTGTTGACGCTCTGGCAGAGAAAGTGCGCAAGAATGCGGCCTTCGACGGGCGCGCCTATGCGCTTGCATTGGCGTCGCAACGTCTGCTCGACGCGATAGGCGTTTGGAAAAAGGTGGAAAAGCACGCCCAGCCTATGCTGGAGATCAAGGTAACGGATGGTCATGCCGGTGCCGGACCTTCCCCGTTCTTTATGCATTTCGACCATGCCGAGATCGAAGAAGGCCCGATGGGCTATATGGTCGAAGATCGCCACCTGCGGCGGGCTTTTCTGGAGGCCATGACCGAACAAGACGGGATTACCGAAATCAGCGGCAAAACGGTCGTGTCTCAGGACATCTCGGCAAACGGGGCAACGCTGACGCTGGATGACGGGGCCACCTTGTCCGGCAGCCTACTGGTGGGTTGCGATGGCCGCCGCAGCGGCACCGCTATGCGCGCCGGAATCAAACGAACCGGCTGGGACTATGGCCAGACCGCTCTGGTCTGCGCCATTGAACACGAGCTACCGCATCACGGTATCGCCCATCAGTTCTTCATGCCCCCCGGCCCGTTGGCGATTCTGCCGCTGACCGGGAACCGCAGTTCCATCGTCTGGAGCGAACGCACTGAGACGTCCGCGCAGATCAATGCGCTGCCCGAGGCAGATTACCTACAAGTTCTGCGCCCGCGCTTTGGCGATTTCCTGGGGGATATCCGCCTGCAGGGTGACCGGTTCACATACCCGTTGAACCTGACCATCGCCAATTCCTTCATCTCGGACCGGTTGGCTTTGGTCGGAGACGCCGCCCATGGCATGCACCCCATCGCCGGGCAAGGCCTGAACGCAGGTCTGCGTGATGTCGGTGCATTGGCCGAGGTTCTGACCCTTGCGGGACGACGTGGCGAGGATATCGGATCAACGCTTGTGCTGGAGCGCTATCAGGAGTGGCGCCGGTTCGACACCGCCTCGCTTGCGATGGCGACTGATGTGTTCAACAAGCTGTTTTCGAACGACAATCCCCTGCTCCGCATAGGTCGGGATATTGGAATGGGTATTGTCGGGTCGCTGCCCGGACTGCGCCGAGGCTTTGTGCGCGAAGCGGCAGGTTTGACCGGCGATCTACCTAAGCTGCTGCAGGGACACCCGATCTAGTCCAGCTCTCGGGCCTCATCCACTAGCATCACTGGAATACCGTTGCGGATTGGAAAGGCCAGAGCGGCGGCTTTTGACACCAGCTCTTGCCGTTCGGCATCATAGTGCAGCGTCGTGTGGGTCTGCGGACAAATCAACGCCTCAAGCATATGGCGGTCAAAGGCGTGTTCGGTATCGCTCATTGCAGTTTTTCCTCATTCGATCCGCCGCGCATGGCGAATTCAATCAATGTCACCAATGTCTCGCGCCGGGTGCGCAAGCAGGGGGCCTCAAGCAGGGCTTGCTTTTCCTCGGGGTCAAACTCTAGCATCATCGACAGGGAATTGACCAAAAGCTCATCATCGGCATCTTTCATTGTGTCCCAATCGGTGGACAACTGACGGGACGAAAAAAACCGTTCCAACAGCCGCAGGAACCTGTTCCGATCAAAACCGTCATCCACCTCGGCCTTGCCCAGATCACGGTCAAACCCGTCCCAGGACACCGAAACCCGGCGATACGGGGTGAAACTGTCCAACTCTGATTTGACCCTGAACCGAGAGATTCCCGTCAGCGTAATCAGATACCTGCCATCTTCGGTCTCGGAAAACTGGGTGACCCGTCCAGCGCAGCCGATCTGGTGCAGCTTGGTTTCGTCGCCCTGACAGGTATTCGGTTGCACCATCCCGATCAGGCGTTCTTGCGTTTTCAGCGCGTCGTCCAGCATCTGTAGGTAGCGCGGCTCAAAAATATGCAGCGGCAGGCGAGACCGTGGCAGCAGCAGCGCTCCGGGCAAAGGGAAAACGGATACCGTTTCCGGCAAATCGGCAGGATGCATCATGTACCCGAGTTTAGTTCTGATCGGGGATTAGGCAAATATCATCGAGCTGAGCTTGCGCCGCCCGTTCAGAACAATCGGGTCATTGGGCTTGAGCGCATCGAAAATTGTGAAGAGCTGCGCCTTTGCCGCCCCATCATTCCACTCGCGATCGCGGCGGAACAATTCCAACAGTTGAGCCACTGCCTCTTCGACATCGCCATTGGCATGCAGGGCCTGCGCCAGATCGAAACGGGCTTGATGGTTGTCTGGCTCGGCCTCAACTGTTGCAGTCAACTCACCTACCGGACCAGCATCTGCAGCCTGCTTGGCCAATTCCAGTTGCGCATGGGCCGCTTCAACCTCGGGTGAAGTGGAAATCTCGGCAGGAGCGCCATTGAGGATCGCCTCAGCCTGATCCAGATCCCCCGATGCAATATGCGCGCGCACCAACCCGCCATAAGCGGCAGCGTGATTGGGGTCTTCACCCAGTATGGCGGCAAAAGTCTGTGCCGCGTCTACAGCGGCCCCCTCGGTCAACATTTCTTCGGCAGCTTGCACAGCATCATCTAGTTGACCACCCGGGCTTTCACCGCCCGCGGCTTCGATCACACGATCTATGAAGGCCTTGATCTCGGACCCTGGCAAAGCGCCCTGAAACCCGTCGATCGGTTGGCCTTTGTGAAATGCATAGACCATCGGAATCGACTGGATGCGCAGTTGTCCTGCAATCATCTGCGCTTCGTCCACGTTGATCTTGACCATCTTGACCGCACCCTTGGCAGCGGTCACGGCCTCTTCCAACGCCGGGCCCAGCGTTTTGCAGGGGCCGCACCAAGGCGCCCAGAAGTCAACGATGATCGGCGTCTCTTGTGAGGCTTCGACCACATCGGCCATGAAGGTGGCCTCGGTCCCGTCTTTAATCAGATCAGTGGCTTGGGGGCTGCCTGCGCCGTTCAGAAGGTCCATGGCTTATACTCTCTGGTTCGAACTTGCGCCCTATATGCAGTCCAATGCGGCAGAAACCAAGGGGAGAGTTCGGCGAATTTGCTTCGGTCAGACGTCAAACGTGGCGAATACCGGGGCGTGATCACTGGGTTTATCCCATCCGCGCGCGTCGCGCAGAATGCGGCTGGAATGACCCGCGTTCGAGATATCGGGCGTAGCCCAGACATGATCCAGCCTGCGTCCCTTGTCGGCGGCATCCCAATCTCGTGCCCGATAAGACCACCAGCTGTATAGCTGGCCCTCGGGAATATCCTGCCGGGTGATATCGACCCAGCCACCTGCATCCTGAGTCTCGGCCAGCGTTTCAACCTCGATCGGCGTATGTGAGACCACCTTCAGCAACTGCTTGTGCGACCAGACATCATCTTCGCGGGGCGCAATATTCAGATCGCCTACCAGAATGGACTTTTTCGGCTTTTCCGCACGGAACCAATCGCGCATGTCAGCGAGGTAATCCAGCTTTTGGCCAAACTTTTCGTTCACTTCGCGATCCGGCACATCGCCCCCGGCGGGGACATAGAAATTATGAATGGTCACGCCATTCTCCAACCGCCCCGCAATGTGTCGCGCATGACCCAGAGCCGCGAAATCCTTATCCCCTACTTCCTTAAGCGGAAGGCGCGACAGGATGGCAACGCCGTTATACCCCTTCTGGCCCCGCGCAATCATATGCGTATAGCCCAGCTCGGCGAACCCTTCGGTCGGGATTTTGTCGACCGGCGATTTGCATTCCTGTAGACACAGCACATCCGGCGCCTCTTCCTGCAGCAATTTCAGAACGATAGGCTCGCGCAGGCGGACCGAATTGATGTTCCATGTGGCAAGGGTGAAGGGCATATCCGGGGGTTCCTTTGTCGAAGTTGCCGCAGGTTAGCGCGGCGCCAAGCGAGGTGCCATCGAAAAACAAAGCAATGTTGCCTGACCCGGCGGTTACGGAAACTTGCAAAGTTTCCGGTCCGATTTCATTGAATGAAATCGGATGCCCGGTGCCGATATCGCCCTGCACGATACAGTTGCACCCTACGAAAAAAGCCGGGCCATCAGGCCCGGCAGTCCAACAGGGAGGTGCATGTCATAACCCGGACATGCGCGGGTTGGGAGTAATCTAAAGATACCTAAAGAGTATCACTTTGATCCAAGTCAATCCACCATTAGTCAAGCAACAAGGCGATATCCGCCCGATTCTGTGACCAAAAGGCGTGCATTCGACGGGTCGGGTTCAATCTTCTGACGCAGACGATAGATATGGGTTTCAAGGGTGTGTGTTGTAACGCCCGCGTTGTAACCCCAGACTTCGTGCAACAGAACATCACGTGCAACGACGCCGTCAGTTGATCGATAGAGGAACTTGAGAATGTTAGTCTCTTTCTCGGTCAGGCGGATCTTGCGATCATCTTCAGTCATCAGCATCTTCATGGCCGGTTTGAAGGTGTAGGGCCCCAGAACAAAGACCGCATCCTCGGATTGTTCATGCTGGCGCAGTTGGGCCCGAATCCGGGCCAGAAGAACCGGAAATTTAAAAGGCTTGCTGACATAATCATTTGCGCCAGCATCAAGACCCAGGATCGTGTCAGCATCGCTGTCGTGCCCGGTCAGCATCAGCACCGGGCTTTTGACGCCCTGCTTGCGCATCAGGCGACACAGCTCACGGCCATCGGTATCCGGCAGGCCGACATCCAGAATCACCAGATCGTATATTGCTTCGCGCGCGCGTTCCATTGCCGACGCGCCATCGGACGCCTCGAACACGTCAAAGTCTTCGGTCATGACAAGTTGCTCGCTGAGCGCTTCGCGCAGGTCTTCGTCGTCATCCACCAGCAGGATTTTCTTGAGCTGAGCCATGTACGGTCCTCCTAAGTCTTTTCCATCACTTGCGTATGAAGAATGCAATCAGCAAGATTTGCTGCAGTCGTCTCACGCCCTCGTGTCTGACGCCGAGGAAATGTTTCACATTTTCCAGTGATCGGGGTAGGACAGGGTCTGATCGTTTCAAGGTAAACTGCATGAGTCTCACTCCCGACATCACCGAATTGCTGGCACGGGCGCGGGCTGACCTGCGTATGGGTGTTCCCGTTGTTCTGACCGACGAACTGGGATTTGGAGTACTCGCATTCGCCACCGAGTCCCTGAGCCCGCAAAGGTTGGCCGATTTGCGCGGCTTGGGCGGGGATCCCGTTGTCGCCATCACGGTTCGGCGCGCTGAAACACTTAAAGCGCGTGCATATGACGGCGATCTTGCTCGCGTCATGATCCCGGCGGATGCTGGGCTGAGCTGGGTGCAGGCGGTGGCCGACCCGTCCGATGATCTGAACGCCCCGATGAAGGGCCCGCTGATGACCGAACGGCAAGGCAGCGCAAATCTGCACCGGATCGCTATTGCGTTGGCCAAGTCGGCGCACTTGCTTCCGGCCGCCGTCGTCGCCCCTATTCAAGACGGGCGCGAATTTGCGGCAGATCATGGTCTGACCTGCATTGACCATGCCCGGGCCGCGCCACATCTGACAGATCGCAGTGCTCTGCACCCTGTCGTCGCCGCACGCCTGCCGATGGAAGTGTCGGAGGCCGGGCGCCTGCATGTATTCCGCCCCGAAGATGGTGGAGAGGAACACTATGCGGTTGAAATCGGTCGCCCTGACCGCGACAAGCCCGTCCTCGCGCGGCTGCATTCGGCCTGTTTCACGGGCGATCTCATGGGCAGCCTGAAATGTGACTGTGGCCCGCAACTGCGCGGGGCCTTGGCCCAGATGGGGGACGAGGGTGCGGGCGTCCTGCTCTATCTGAATCAGGAAGGGCGTGGGATCGGGCTTGCCAACAAGATGCGCGCCTATTTTCTTCAGGATCAGGGATTTGACACAGTCGAGGCCAATCACCGGCTTGGATTCGAAGACGATGAACGGGATTTCAGGCTCGGCTCGGATATCCTGAAATCGCTAGGCTTCAATTCGGTCCGTCTACTGACCAACAACCCTGCAAAAATCGCGATGATGGAACGCACAGGTATCGCCGTCACCGAACGTGTTCCGTTGAAAGTAGGTGAAACAGATTTCAACCGCGCGTATCTGGCGACCAAAGCGGCAAAGTCAGGCCACCTGCTGTGACACCAAGCGATCTGGTTCTTACACCACGTGGCATTCGGTTTCTCGGGCACCTGTTCCCCTGCGCTATAGGCAAAGGGGGCTTGAGCCCAACCAAGCAGGAAGGTGACGGAACAACACCAACAGGTGTGCATCACATTGTGGGTATGCTCTATCGCGCAGACCGAATGCCACGGCCGGCGCATTGGGCACGACCGATCGGACCGCGCGATTTATGGTCAGACGACGTAGAGGACGATGCGTATAACCATTTGGTGCGGGCGCCTCATGATTTCAGTCACGAGAAACTGCGTCGCCCAGATCCGCTTTATGACCTGATCTTGATAACCGATTGGAACTATCCCAATTCAGAACCCAGCCGGGGATCGGCCATCTTCCTGCATCAATGGCGACGCCCACGGTTTCCGACCGAAGGCTGCATCGCATTCAGGCGCGACCACCTACGTTGGATTGCCCAAAAAATCACGCTGGGCACACGGCTGATCATCCCTGAGGCTTAACCCGCGCCCCGAATATGGCAGACCCAATACGGACGTGTGTGGCACCCAAGGCGATTGCCGATTCAAAATCACTGCTCATTCCCATCGACAAACCCTCCAGCCCATTCCGCTCTGCGATTTTTGCCAATAACGCGAAGTGCAACGCGGGTTCTTCTTCAACCGGTGGAATGCACATCAAACCTCGGACGGGCAGGTCATGGCTGCGGCACTCAGCAATGAACGCATCAGCATCTTGTGGAAGAGTACCGGCTTTCTGATCCTCTTCGCCTGTGTTGATCTGTATAAAAAGATCCGGGCACTTACCCATCTCTTGCGCCAATCGTGCCAATGTTTTGGCGAGCTTTGGTCGATCAACTGAATGGATGGCATTGCAAAGCTCAATCGCCTGCCGTGCCTTGTTTGTTTGCAATGGACCGATCAGATGCAGATCGATGTCCGGAAAACTCTCGCGAAATGCAGGCCATTTGCCAGCGGCTTCCTGCACACGGTTTTCTCCGAAACACCGGTGGCCCTGCTTCAACACGGCTTCGACCCGGTCATTAGGTTGCACCTTGGAAACCGCGATTAATTGCACCGAGCCTTCGGCGCGTCCTGCCGCAGATTCAGCTATGGCTATTCGATCGGTGATTTCTTGCAGCGACATGGGTCCCTCATTCTGCGTTTGCAGCAGCAAAACACCATGTGGCGGCAAAAGAAAAGGGCAGGTCCGAAGACCTGCCCATGAACCTTGTGGTTCAGATCAACTTAGAAGTTGAACTGAGCACCAAAGTCGGCACGCAGCTGGCTGTCGCCGTCGCCACGCTTCTGGTTGCCGATACCACCGCGCAGCGATGCACCGCCACCCAGGTCGTAGATGGCACCGATGCCGTACTGCTGCAGATCGTCGTCTGCCGAACCGTCACCGTAAGCGAAGGTCAGAGTGGTTGCCGCGCCCAGGTTGTAGGCTGCCGACAGACCGTATGCGGTGCCGTTGCGGTCATCGTTTGCAACGTCATCGTCTGCGACGAACAGAGTACCGGAGAAGTCACCGAATTCTGCACCCAGGGTCAGAACGGTCAGGCTCTGCTTGTCGGCGTCGCCCAGACCGCTGGTCTGACCGTAGGCCAGAGCGGCAGTTACGTTACCGAAGGTGTAGGTCGCGCTGATGTCCCAGCGGTCTGCATCATCAGTGTCCGCACCCGCAACAGCTTCGTCAGCAAATGTGCGCTGGTCATACGACGCGCCGAAGGCGAAGTCGCCAACTGCGTACTGGAAGAACACAGCGTTTGCGCCCGAACCGGTCGACGAATACGCCAGGAAGTCATAGTCGACGCCCGAGTACTGACCAATGAAGCTTTCCAGGCCAGGCTCGTTACCGTAGTAGTTTGCCAAGTTGTCGAACGAACCGGCTACGTTACCGGCGTCAACACGCAGACCACCGAAGATGACCGAGAAGCGTGCGCCGTTCAGGCCAGCGGAGTTTGCTTCGCCGTTGCCGGCATCTTCGTCTGCCTGCAGACGAACACGGCCTTCAAAGCGAACGCCACCGTCAGTTTCAACGATTCCGTCGATGTTCAGACGGAAGCGCGAGACCAGGATGGTTTCGTCGGTTTCTACGCCGGTCGCTTCACCACCACCAATTGCGTCAACGGTACCTGTACGGTCTTCCAGGTATCCCAGACCAAAGCGGCCGTAACCGCTGAACTTTACTTCGGCCGCTGCAACACTTGCGGTTGCAATCAGTGCGGTCGTTGCGAAGAGAACTTTTTTCATCTTGTTTCCCTCGGTTTCAAAGATTTTCTACTCGACACATGCAAAGCACGCGTCTCAGCACGGACACCGTTTCGCTTTTTTTGCCCCCGTTGCGCAAGCTTGGCATAAACGCAAAGACGTCATTCGGCCCAAATTGGTGCAAGGATGCCACAGTCGAATTCAACGGATCGTGCGGTTCGCGCGAGTCGATCATAAAAGAATAGGGTTGTTGCTGTACGGGTCCTTGTCTAGGAGTATCACTCGACAGAGCAAAACAAGTGACACGGGACCTTCCAACGATGCGCCGTATTACGATTCCAGGTTTGATCATGGTAACGGCTGCCTTATCAGCCTGCGGAGGGCCACCGCCGGGCGATGCAAGTGTGTTGACCGCTGATGGCAGCTCGACAGAGGAACGCGAACTGAATGACCCGAATCGTTCGACGATCTGGGACGTATTCGGCCCGAACACCTCAGAGCAGGTCACTCAGGTAAATCGCTATCTGTGGGCCGCATCGCTGGATGTACTGAATTTCTTGCCGATCCAAGAGGTCGATCCGTTTACCGGAGTGATCGTAACGGGTTATGGCACACCGCCCGGCGGCGGGCGTTCCTATCGCGCGACAGTTCACATCAGTGATCCCGCTTTGGAAGCGCGTTCTTTGTCCGTAGCTCTTCAGACCAGTGGCGGTTCTCCGGTCAGCGCTGCAACGTCGCGCGCCGTCGAAGATGCGATCCTGTCTCGCGCGCGTCAGCTACGCATTGCGGACAACAAGTTCTAGAAACCCGACAAAAATCACACTATTACCACGCCGGGTTCCTACCCGGCGTTTTCATTCACGAAGGACCGCATGATGTCGCGCTACTCGGCCAACGAAATCGAAGCAAAATGGCAGGAGGCCTGGGACAAGGCCGGAATCTTCACCGCCAATCACAAGGCGGACAAGCCGAAATACTATGTGCTTGAGATGTTCCCCTACCCGTCTGGCCGTATCCACATGGGGCATGTACGCAACTACACGATGGGTGATGTGATCGCCCGCCACAAGCTCGCAACCGGTCATAACGTGCTGCACCCGATGGGCTGGGACGCGTTCGGGATGCCTGCGGAAAACGCCGCAATGGCCAGTGGTGGCCACCCCAAAGATTGGACCTACGGCAATATCGCCGACATGCGCGGACAGATGAAGCCGCTGGGCCTGTCGATCGACTGGTCTCGTGAATTCGCCACCTGTGATCCGGAATACTATGGCCAGCAGCAGGCTTTGTTCCTGGATATGCTCAAGGCCGGTCTGGTTTATCGCAAGAACGCCGTGGTGAACTGGGACCCGGTCGATATGACCGTTTTGGCCAATGAACAGGTAGAAAACGGCCGTGGCTGGCGTTCAGGCGCCTTGGTTGAGCGTCGCGAGTTGACTCAGTGGTTTTTCAAGATTTCCGATTATTCCGAGGAACTGCTCGACGCGCTGGATACGCTGGATAACTGGCCCGCCAAGGTACGCCTGATGCAAGAGAACTGGATCGGCAAGTCCCGTGGCCTGCAATTCGGGTTCGAACGCACCGATGGA
This sequence comes from Ruegeria sp. CF3, assembly GCF_056537365.1. NCBI lineage: Bacteria > Pseudomonadati > Pseudomonadota > Alphaproteobacteria > Rhodobacterales > Roseobacteraceae > Ruegeria > Ruegeria sp. CF3. The sequence continues at coordinate 114,073 of NZ_JBQFRK010000002.1, forward strand.
GGTGAGCCGATCACCGTCTACACGACACGGCCCGATACGCTGATGGGCGCGTCGTTTGTTGGCATCTCGCCCGATCATCCGATTGCCAAGCAGCTTGAGGCAGAAAACCCGAAAGTCGCTGAATTCGTTGCTGAATGCCGCAAGGGCGGCACCACCGAAGAGGCGATCGAAACCGCCGAAAAGCTGGGTTATGACACCGGCATACGTGTAAAACATCCACTCGACCCCAGCTGGGAGCTGCCGGTCTGGATCGCCAACTTTATCCTGATGGACTATGGCACCGGCGCCATTTTTGCCTGCCCAGCTCATGATCAACGTGACCTCGATTTCTGTCGCAAATACGGCCTGCCGGTGGTCGACACATTCTTTGCACTGGATGATGACACTCCGGTCGACAAGATCGCGTTTGTTCCACCGAAAACCGAGAAAGTCCGCTGGGTGAATCATTTTGCGGGTCTCACCGAGGCAACGTGTGACGAGGCCATCAATGCCACCGTTGATTTCGCCGAAAAGGCCGGTTGGGGTGAAGGTGTTACCAAATACCGCCTGCGCGATTGGGGGCTCAGCCGCCAGCGCTATTGGGGCTGCCCGATTCCTGTTGTGCATTGTGATCAATGCGGCACGGTCCCCGAGAAGATAGATAATCTACCGATCGAGCTGCCTTATGATGACGGCAACGGCAAACCCATAGATTTTTCGATCCCCGGCAACCCGCTGGACCGCCACCCCAGCTGGCGCGACACCCCTTGCCCTTCCTGCGGCGCTCCAGCCAAGCGGGAAACTGACACGATGGACACGTTTGTCGATTCGTCGTGGTACTTCGCCCGTTTCACCGCTCCGCGCGCGGAAACGCCCACCGATCTTGCCGAAGCCGAGTACTGGATGAATGTTGACCAGTATATCGGCGGCATCGAGCACGCGATTCTGCACCTGCTCTATTCGCGCTTCTTCGCGCGGGCGATGAACATCACTGGTCATTTGCCGAAGAAAGCGATTGAGCCGTTCAACGCGCTGTTCACTCAAGGCATGGTGACTCATGAAATTTATCAGACACGCGACGCCAACGGTCGCCCGGTCTATCACCTGCCCGAGGACGTGACCGACGGCAAACTGACCGACGGCACCGTGGTTGAAATCATCCCCTCAGCCAAAATGTCCAAGTCGAAAAAGAACGTCGTCGATCCAGTCAGCATCATCTCGGCCTTTGGTGCGGATACTGCGCGCTGGTTTGTTCTGTCCGACTCCCCACCTGAGCGCGACGTGGAATGGACCGCGTCGGGCGCCGAGGCCGCGTTCAAACATCTCAGCCGCGTGCACCGCATCGCCGCAGAAATCGCGGAATCTGATCTACCGGCCACTGCAGATGACGAAACGCTGCTACGTGAGATGCACAAAGCCATTCATGACGTATCGGGCGGGGTCGAATCCTTTGGCTTTAACGCATCTATCGCAAAGCTTTATGCATTCACCAACACGCTTGCCAAATCCAAAGCGGGCTCTGCAGTCAAGCGCGAGGCAGCCAAGACACTAGCGCAGCTGATGTCGCCGATGACGCCACACCTGTCCGAAGAACTTTGGCAGATGCTGGGCGGCGAAGGCCTGGTTGCAACCGCGCCTTGGCCCATCGCGGATGAGACGATGCTGATCGATGACACCATAACCCTGCCGATTCAGATCAACGGCAAGCGTCGGGCCGAGATCAGCGTAGCCAAAGATCTGGATAAAGCAGAGGTTGAAAAAATCGCCCTCAGCACCGAAGCTGTGCAAAAGGCGCTGGATGGCGCTGCACCGAAGAAAGTGATCGTTGTTCCGGGCCGGATCGTTAATGTCGTCGTTTGATCGTAGAACCCTGTTATTGATGCCGCTGGCGCTCGCCGCTTGCGGGTTCGAGCCGGTTTATGCGCCCGGAGGATCAGGCTCGGCCTTGGATGGCAAGGTCGAGGTGTCCGCACCAAATACGGTCGAAAGCTTTCTGCTGGTCCAAAACCTGGAACGTAAATTAGGTCGAAGCGCGACCTCGGGCAACGAATACAAGCTGGATGTCGGGGTATCGACGGTCACCCGCAGGGCCTCGATTACCACAGCGAATGAAACCAATCGCTATACGATCGACGGGAATGCGACTTACGCGCTGAAATCCAATGCGACCGGGCAAATCATCGCCTCGGGCAACGTTACCGAGTTTGTCGGTTATTCTGCTGCAGGCTCGACCGTGTCTACACTGGCAGATGAACGCGACGCGACCGAGCGCTTGATGGTGATTCTGGCCGATCAGATCGTAAATCGCCTTTACGCCACGCCGGGCCTGTCCACATGAAGCTGAGCCCGCGCGAGGCTGATGGGTATTTTGCCAAGCCGGACGCGGACAAAGCCGGGCTGTTGATCTACGGGGCGGACGCGATGCGCGTTGCTCTAAAGCGTCAGCAAGTTCTGGCGGCTTTGTTGGGATCCGGCGCTGAAGAGGAAATGCGCCTGACCCGCATTCCCGGAAGCGATCTACGCAGCGATCCGGCCCTGTTGCTGGACGCGGTCAAGGCTGTCGGATTTTTCCCCGGTCCCCGCGCGGTGTTTGTTGAAGACGCCACCGATGTCGCAGCGCCTGCGATTCTAACAGCCCTTGAAGACTGGGATCATGGTGATGCACAGATCATCGTAACGGCCGGGCAGCTCAAACCCAGCTCGAAAATCCGCAAAGCATTCGAAGCGAACCCTGCCGCATACGCTGTTGGCATCTACGATGACCCGCCCTCGCGCGCCGAGGTGGAGCGCATTCTGGCGCAAGCCGGATTGAAGAATATTCCGCGCGATTCGATGTCGGCGCTTAGCGAACTTGCAATGGCGCTCAGCCCTGGTGATTTCACTCAATCAGTTGAGAAACTGTCGCTTTACAAACGCGGTGACGCCGGTGAACTGACGATTGAAGATATTGAAGCCTGTGCGCCGCGGTCGACCGAGGCGGCGCTGGATGATGTATTGAACGTCGTTGCCGAGGGCCGGGCACAGGAAATCGGCCCCCTGATCCGACGCCTGCAGGCGCAGGGCACCAACGGGGTCACCTTGTGTATTGGGGCGACGCGGCATTTCCGAACGCTCTATGCCTGCGCATCCGACCCTGGAGGCGCGGCGCAGGGAATCGGCAAGCTGCGCCCTCCGGTCTATGGCAAACGACGTGACCGGATCCTGAGGCAAGCTCAGGGATGGGGGGCGCCCAAGCTGCAGACCGCTTTAACCGTCCTTACAGATACGGACCTATCCTTGCGCTCGGCAGGTCAAACCGCACCTGCGATGGCACTGGTAGAGCGTGCAATGATCCGACTGGCGATGCTGGCCCGATCGGGTTAAGGCCTAGCGCGCCAACCACGTTGCCGCCGACTGACCGGCCCAACGTCCCGTCGCCAGACAGGCGGTCAGAAGATAACCACCGGTCGGGGCTTCCCAATCCAGCATCTCGCCCGCGCAAAAAACGCCCGGACATGCAGTCAGCATCAAACCGCTGTCCACGGCACCCGATGCTACCCCGCCAGCGGTTGAGATCGCCTCATCCATCGGGCGTAGCCCAGCATACCTGATGGGCAGGTTTTTCAGCGCACCGATCCATTGCGTTTGCTTCAATGCGCGGTTCTTAGTCATTTCGTGGAACAAAGCGATCTTTTGCGGAGACAGACGCAGACCATTCTTCAACCAATGCGAAAGCGTTGCCTTTGATTTCTTCGCGTCCAATCGCGCCTGCATCCCTTCAGCCGTCACATCCGGGACCAGATCAACAAACAGCGGCGCCCCCGTCCGCAGCGCAGGGGTCAGGGCATACATACCGCCACCTTCCAGGCCTTTTGCGGAAATAGTGGCCTCACCACGGCTATCCAGATCGCCCGCCATCCACCGCACCGATTTGAGCGCCGCGCCAAAATGTGGCTGCATATAGGGGCTCCAATCGACTGACAGAGCGGCGTTAGCCGGTGCAAACGGTGTTAGATCAACTCCGCTGTCCGCAAGCCATTGGGCCCAAGCCCCATCCGAACCCAACCGCGCCCAGCTGGCACCCCCTAATGCCAAAACCGTCGCGTCGGGCGAGCAAAACTGCATGCCATCTGGCGTCTCAAAAACCAACGCCCCACCTTGCCATCCCTGCCAGCACCAGCGTGTCCTGATCTGAACACCGGCCTGATCCAATCTGGCCAGCCAGGCCCGCAGCAAGGGTGAGGCCTTCATGACTTTCGGAAACACCCGCCCGGTAGAGCCCGTGAACATCTCTTGCCCAAGATCACCGGCCCAAGCCTTCACCGCCTGTGCGTCAAACGCTTGTATCATCGGATGCAACCAATCCTTTGCATCCCCGTATGCGCCCATAAGCATGTCAAAAGGCTCATCCTTGGTCAGGTTCAGGCCGGACTTCCCCGCCATCAGGAATTTACGCGCGACAGACGGCTTGGCTTCGGCCACTGCAACCTCGTGCCCGGCGGCGGCAAGCTGTTCGGCGGCCATTAACCCCGCTGGCCCTGCCCCGATGACCATGGTTTGCGCCATTGTGTCCCTCTTGCCCTGTACACGCATCAGCGCGAAGTTAGGTCATGGCAAATTCCGATCCGATCTGCCCGCTCTGCAACCGTCCGATCCCCGAAGGTGGTGGAAGCCTGCACCATCTGATCCCAAAGCTTAAGGGAGGCAAGGGCGGGCCCACCGTTTTGTTGCATCAGATATGCCACAAAGAGATCCACGCGACACTGACCGAGGCCGAATTGGCGCGTGACTTCCACACTGTCGATGCGCTCCGCGCCCACCCGAGGCTCGAGAAGTTCCTGATGTGGGTGCGCAAACGCCCGCCGGGGTTTCGCTCAAAAGTGCCGGGAAAACGACGCGGGCGATGATCAGGCAGGAAGCCAGGGATCACCGAATGCATCCTTTTTCGGGTCAGCCAGCCCTTCAATTTCGATCCCAAGATAGTCCGGCACCGGTGCAAACCGGGCATTTGGGATGTGTTGGTATTCCAACGTGGTATATGGGCGCTTCCACAGCCATTCGCGATTCTCAACCGCCCAGAGATCGGGGTTGGGAGGCTCCTCTGCGGTGAACGCATAGAAATGCAGATCGAACCCGTGAGGTTCGACATCCTGCAGAGACAGCAAAGACAGTCCCATGGATCGGCAAAACGCATCTTCGGCGACAATATCGCCGGTTCGCAAAGTGATCTGGCCGATACAGGCCTTCGCGAAGGGGGCGTCCGGGCTTGTAGCATCAACCGGTCGGTTGCCCTCGAAATCCTGCTGCAGCAGTTCAATGGCAAACCCTTCGGGGTCATTCAGATGGCACATATAGCCGATATCCAGAAACTGCCGCGGCGCGCTGACCGGGATACCCTTCTGGCGCAGGTGTTCTGCGGCAAGATCAACATCCGGCAACGTGATCCCGATCTTCCAATACCGCTGCCCCGGATCATGGCGGTAGCCCCCGCCGCCCGGCATCAGCAACAGATCGGCATCCTGACCGGAATATCCAAGACGACGATTGGCGCCTTCAACCCTGACAGACATGCCAAGCGCATCACGATAAAACGCCGCCAACGCATCTGGGTCCGCCACCCGCAATCGGAGCGCGGCCAACCTCATGGGCACAATCCGGCTATGCCCGCAGCAACCGACGGATCTGCGGACAGGCTGTCGGCTACAAGTTCTTGTGCAGTTGGTATCAAATGTTCGGGCTCAACCACCCGATCAACCAGCCCAAAGCTATAAGCTTCTTCTGCAGAAATCGTCTGTCCCGCCATCAGTATGAGTCGGGTTCTGGCCGGACCGATCAACTCTGCCATCCGCTTGGGATCCGAGGGCTGCGGCAAGAATCCCAGCTTCATGACCGGGTAAAAGAACTTGGCCGAGGGCACTGCGATACGCAGGTCACAGGCCAGCACCATACCGTTGGCTCCACCGGCCAAAGTGCCGTTGAGCGCGGCCACCGTCAGGCAGGGCAAGGCGGCAATGGCACCCGACAACCTCTCCCAAAGATCGGAGGTCGCAAGGCCCGCCCGCGCTTCTTCAAGATCGGCGCCCGCACTGAAGACCCGGCCCGCCCCCGTCAGGATCAATGCACGTGCCTCGGTTGCCGCCTCTGCGATGCGTACCAATTCGCTAAGCATCGCTGAGGTCAGCGCATTGGCCTTATCCGGATTGTTCAACGTGACGGTCCACAGCCCATTATCCTGTGTCAGTTCGATCACGTCAGCCCAACCCTTTTTCGGATGTCTTCGTTGCGCAGCGATATCTCGGTCCCCAAGAACTCATCCGCATCTGCCGAGCACATCCACATCAACGCCCGCGCGGGCCAGTCTGCGGGGATGTGATCGTCCCAATCCAGCTGACTTACTGGATTGATTCCGCTGGCCTTGATCACCCGCTGCATATCTGTGGCCACAGTTCCCGGGGACAGGCCCATTGCGCGAATACCGTGATGCGCCTCTTCCAGATGCAGGCATTCGGTCAGCATCTTGGCCCCGGCTTTTGATGCGCAATAGTGGCTCCAGGCTTCGACCGGGTTCGACGCGGCACCGGACGAGACTGTCAGAACGGTCCCGCCGCCTGCTGCCCGCATGATGGGCAGGACGGCACGCATTCCGTAAAAGACACCTTTCAGGTTGATGTCGATTGCTTGGCTCCAGGCCCGGGTGTCGGCATTCGACAGATGAAAGATCGGATCAATGACGCCCGCGTTCCCGATTAGCACATCCAGCTTGCCGAACCGGTCGATGCAATCGGCAACTGTCTGTTCAAACTGGGAAAAATCGCTGACGTCGCAGGCCAGCGCCATGGCGTTTTCACCCAATGCCGCAGCCAGAGCGTCAATCTGATCGCGGCTGCGGGCGACCAAGGCCACATTGGCCCCAGCTGCGGCAAAAACGCGCCCGGCTTCCGCTCCGATGCCTCGGCTTGCCCCTGTGATCAGTACCGTTTTCCCTTGCATATGCATCGTTTAAATCCCTGCATTTGAAATTGTCTTAACTCGTACCCTGCAAATGGGGAATTGGTCCACCCCTTCCCCCTTGACGCTGGCCGCTACAGGCACGACCATGCCGGCAAATTGATCAAGAAGGGTTCTATTATGACTGTTTTCCTTCGCCGTAGCTGCGGTGCAGCTTTGGCCTATGCTGTTGCAACCAACGGCACGTTTGCAGATGTTACCGCCAATGATGTCTGGGCCGATTGGCAGGCTTATCTGGGCGGCATGGGCTATGACGTCACTGGCGATCAGAGCGTTTCCGGCAACGTCACCACCATCGCGAACATGACGATGGCCATGGCCATTCCGGACACCGAAGGCACCTTCGACATGGTCATCCCCGAGATGACGTTGACCGAAAATGGCGACGGTACAGTCAATATCGGCTTTCCTGCCAGCTTCCCGATGACAATTTCCGGTGAAGCCGAGGGCGAGACATTTTCGGCTGATCTGATGTACGCTCACGACGCCTTGGAAATGGTCGTTTCGGGTACCCCCGAAAACATGACATATGACTATACGGCGAACAGCCTGACTCTGTCGATGGACTCGATGGAGTTTGATGGCGAAACCGTATCCAGCGACATGTTTGCCTTGAACGTTCAGATGAACGAAATCGCAGGCACATCGCAGATGCAGATCGGCGAGATGCGCGATATCGCGCAGCAGTTCACGGCCAGCAGCCTGTCCTATGATGTGGCCTTCAACGAGCCCGAAAGTGAAGACACGGGCCGGATCAGCGGTAAATTAGATGGTTTGAAATTTGATGGCGATACAATCATCCCACCCGGTATGGATGTCGCCAACATTGAAGACATCTACAAGGCCGGATTTGCCGCTTCAGGTACATTCACATACGCCTCGGGCAGCACCGAAATGGCAGGCACTGCCGAGGGTGAGCCATTCTCGCTCAGCAGCAGTTCCGAAGGAGGCAGCTTTACCGGCAGCATCGATGCACAGCGCCTTGTCTACGATCTTGCGCAGAACAGCACCAAACTAGCCGTCACCACGTCGGATCTGCCTTTTCCAATCGAAATCGCGATGGCAAATGCAGGGCTGAAATTCGAGCTTCCGGTGCAGGCCTCGGAAGAAATCCAGCCATTTGGATTTGGCATGAACCTGACGGATTTCACCATGTCCGACGTGTTGTGGAGCATGTTCGACCCTGCTAGTGCGCTGCCGCGCGATCCGGCGACCATCGCGTTGGATGCAACCGGCACCGCCAAAGTTCTGGTCGATTTCATGGACCCGGAAGCCGTCGAAGAGCTTGAGACATCTGATATCGTTCCGGGCGAACTGCATTCGCTGAAGATCAACAAGCTTCTCGTATCATTGGTCGGAGCCCAATTGAGCGGTGATGGCGACTTTGCGTTCGACAACTCCAACACGGAAGAGTTTGATGGCCTGCCTGCCCCGTCAGGTGTTGCCAACTTGAAACTTGTTGGGGCCAACGCTCTGCTGGACAAGCTGATCGGCATGGGCTTTGTGTCGGAAAACGACGCGCTGGGCGCGCGTATGATGATGGGTCTGATGGCTGTTCCGGGTGAAGAACCGGACACGTTGAACTCGAAAATCGAGTTTACCGAGGATGGACAGATCCTGGCCAACGGTCAGCGTATCAAGTGACAAACAAATTGGGAAAGGCCGCTGCGCTGGCCTTTCCCGCCCGAGGCACATAAAGCCAGTGGGCTGCAGGCCTTGCGGGACAGACTATCCGAGGCTAGGTCCAGAACAACAAGACCGGAGGCCTCATGACGCGAACACCTCAAACAATCAGTGAAGAGCTGCTGAATGCAGCCCGCAAGGCAGGTGCCGAGGCAGCGGATGCCATAGTAATTGATGGCTCATCCGTTTCTGTGGAAGTACGTAGTGGTGCATTGGAACATGCCGAACGCTCGGAAGCGACCGATCTAGGGCTGCGGGTCTTCCTTGGCAAACAGCAGGCAATCGTATCCAGTTCGGATAGTCGCCCCGATACGCTTACCGCGATGGCCGAGCGCGCCGTGGCCATGGCACGGGAAGCGCCGGAAGATCCGTTCACCGGCTTGGCCGCGCCTGACCAATTGGTCGCCAACTGTAATATCGACGCGCTGGAGCTGTTTGACCCAGCCCCTGAACCCAGCGCTGAAGCTCTGATGCAGGATGCGCTGGCGGCAGAGGCAGCAGCGCTGGACGTTACGGGAGTCTCACAGGTGTCAGACGCTGCGGCCGCCTATGGTACCCACCGGGTCCATCTTGCCGCGACAAACGGCTTTTCGGGTGGCTACATGCGCAGCAGCCGTTCAACCTCATGCGTCGCCATTTCCGGCGAAGGGACGGGAATGGAGCGTGACTATGACGGTGACAGCCGGACTTTTCAGTCTGACCTGCGCAGCCCCGCCGAGATTGGTCGCACGGCCGGTGAACGTGCGGTTCAGATCGTGGGAGCACGCAAGCCCCAGACCGGCAGTTTTCCGGTGGTGTTCGACGAACGGATTTCGTCATCCCTGATCGGCCATCTGCTGGCCGCCAGCAATGGCGCGGCGATAGCCCGCGGGGCCTCATGGCTGAAGGAAAGCCTTGGGCAACAGGTTCTACCGGCACATTTGTCTTTGATTGAAGACCCGTATCGCCCGCGCATTTCGGGCTCGCGCCCGTTCGATGCCGAAGGGCTGGCAACACGGCGCAGGGCGATCGTTGAAGATGGCGTTCTGACCGGTTGGACGTTAGACCTGTCCAGCGCCCGCAAATTGGGAATGACCTCGACCGGCAACGCAGCGCGCGGCGTATCCGGGCCGCCGTCGCCTAGCAACTGGAACCTGAGCCTGACGCAAGGCGAGAAGACCCGCGCCGAGTTGTTGCGCGACATGGGTACCGGGCTTTTGGTCACTTCGATGATCGGATCGACCATCAATCCGAATACCGGCGACTATTCACGCGGCGCTTCGGGATTTTGGGTTGAGAACGGCGAGATCACCCATCCCGTCAACGAGTGTACCATCGCTGGCAATCTTCGCGACATGCTGATGCGAATCATTCCGGCAAACGATGCGCGGCCTTACCTATCGCGCGTTGTACCCTCGCTGTTGATCGAAGGGATGACACTTGCCGGCAACTGACCTGCCCCTGCTGATCGACGCTGCGCTTGAGGCCGGAAAGATCGCCACGCGCTATTCGGGTCCAGATGCCCAGCGCTGGGATAAACCCGAAGGCGCAGGCCCGGTGACCGAGGCCGATCTGGCCGTCAACGCGATGCTCGAACGTGATCTGCAGGCGGCCCGACCGGATTATGGCTGGCTGAGTGAAGAGACCGAGGATTCCCCCGACCGTCTGACGTGTGATCGGGTCTTCGTCATCGATCCCATCGACGGCACCCGCAGTTTTGCCGAGGGGTCGCGCACATGGGCCCATTCGCTGGCCGTAACCGAGAACGGTGAGGTCACGGCAGCCGTCATCTACCTGCCCTTACGTGATCTGCTGTATGCGGCTGCAAAAGGGCAAGGTGCAACGTTGAATGGCACTGCAATCCAAGTGTCGGGGCAAGCGCACCTGCCCGAAGCCGAGATTTTGGCGGCAAAACCCAATCTAGATCCGCGCCACTGGCAATCCGGTGCTGCACCTGACTTTCGCCGTGTATACCGCCCGTCTCTGGCCTATCGGATGGCGCTGGTTGCGCAGGGACGGTTCGACGGGATGCTGACGCTGCGACCCAGTTGGGAATGGGATATCGCCGCCGGAGATCTGATCCTGCGCGAGGCAGGCGGGCTCTGTACCGATCGTTTGGGGCAACCTCTGCGCTTCAACAATACCCACCCGCGCCTGAACGGCGTGGTGGCGGCAGGTTCAGCGGTGCATTCGGACCTTCGGGCCCGGCTTGACCCGAATGGGGCCGGAATTCCGGCATGAGCAAGCCGCGATCTCTGAGCCTTGCGGCCTATCGGGTCCTGTCCTGGGGCGTCCCGCAAAGCACGGGCCACCCCGAGATTGCGCGCCCGGAAGGTGAACTTCTGTGGGTCCATGTCAGTACACCCGATCGGTTGCGGGCCGTCGACAATATTTGCCGTCGGCTGCTGTCTGTGCGACCGGGACTTTCGCTGTTGCTGACCGCCCCACCCGATGTTGATCTGAAGGACTGGGAAGATTGCGATACCCCGATCACAATGCTGCCCGCCGAACATACCGGCGCGGCGCGCACGTTCTTGGATCACTGGCGCCCTGATATGGGGCTGTGGTTTGGCGGTGGGCTGATGCCCAATGTGATAACACGCGCACAGGAGCGGGGCATTCCGCTAATTTTGCTTGAGGCTGTGGTCGACGTGAAAACCGCAAGGGGTGGACGTTGGCTACCTGATATCACGCGATACACGCTGGATTGCTTTACAGCGATACTTGCGCCCAATGATGACAGCGCACGCCAAATCCGACGCCTGGGAGTGAACTCGGCAAAAATCTCGGTCGCGCCACCACTTCATATCAGCCCCAACCCAGAGCCCTGGCCCGAAGATGAATTGATCGAGACCACTCACACAATGGCCGGACGCCCGGTTTGGCTGGCCGCATGGGTTCAGGACAAGGAATTCATCTCGGTTCTGACGGCCCATCGTCAGGCCTTGCGGATGCTGCCACGTCTGGCTTTGGTCCTGCATGTGGCGGATATGTCCGAGTCAGCGCCCTTGTTTAAACGCCTCGAAGCGATGGACCTTCGATGCGCCAACTGGGATGAAGGCCATCCAATCGAAGACACCACACAAGTGATTCTAACAGCCGAGCCCGAGGATCTGGGCCTTTGGCATCGTGTATCCGCAGTTACCTTCATGGGAAGTTCACTGGAACGCGGGGCGCGGGGGCACGACCCTCTGACCGCAGTCGCCTTGGGATCTGCGGTAATCCATGGGCCTCATGTCAGCAAGCATCGCAGTCTCTATGACAGATTGGGACAGGCAAAAGCCGCGTTGAAGATACGAACCGCAACAGAGTTGGGCGATGGCGTTGTCGAATTGTTGGCACCTGACCGCACAGCAGACATGGCATTGGCCGGATGGCGGATTGTCACCGAAGGGGCTCCACAGGCGGACCAACTGATCGATATGGTACAGGATACACTGGACCGGCGAGGGCGTGACGATGCGGGCGCCTGACTTCTGGAACTCAGCCCCTGATCGGTTGGATCTGCGCGCCAGGCTGTTGGCGCCACTTGGTCGCCTCTATGCCGCTGCAACCGCCCGTCGCGTGGCGAGCAGGCAAGGCATCTCGCCGGGCGTACCGGTTATCTGCGTTGGCAACCTGAATGCCGGTGGCACAGGGAAGACACCGACGGTGATCTGGGTTTTAGAATATTTGAGGGATAACTGGCATCAACCTCATGTCGTGACCAAAGGCCATGGTGGCTCGCTGGAAGGCCCGGTGCAGGTCGACCCGCGCAAACACACAGCGGCTCAGGTCGGGGATGAACCCCTGTTGCTCGCCGCGTTTGCCGAGGTCTGGGTCGCCAAAGATCGTGCAGCGGGCGCGCAGGCAGCCGCAGCGGCAGGGGCGACCGCGATCGTGCTGGACGACGGTTTTCAGAACCCCGCAGTTGCCAAGGATTTTTCGATCATCGTAGTGGATGCGCAGCGCGGATTTGGCAATGGCCTTTGCCTGCCTGCCGGTCCACTGCGAGAGCCCGTGGCCGTTGGATTGAAACGTGCCGATCTCGTGTTGTCGCTTGGGGACGCCGCAGCGCAGTCAACATTTTCAGAAAGATGGGAACCTGCCCTGACGGTCCCACACGCCACCGGCGAGGTGTATCCGCTCCAAACCGGAATGGACTGGAACAATACACCCGTTCTGGCCTTTGCGGGCATAGGCTATCCGGACAAGTTCTTTGGAACTCTGCGACAGCAAGGCGCTAAACTGCTGCGGGCCGAGGCACTGGATGATCACCAACCACTGACTTCAGCGCTGATGACGCGGCTTGAGAACGAGGCCAAAGCACTGGGCGCGCAACTGGTGACAACCGAGAAAGACGCCGTGCGCCTGCCCGCCACATTCCGCAGCAAAGTTCTGACCCTACCGGTTCGGTTGCAAATCAATCAGGATGACAAAGTCAAAGAGTTGTTGGCGAAGGCCGCGCCTTCACCTTAGGCAGATGGCCAGCCCAAAACAGGCTGACCATTCAGGATTTAGCTGCCAAGCTCGGCTTCGATCAGCGTCTTGAAGTCGTCATAAGGCTGATTTTCAACCTTCTTCCCATTCACGACGAAAGTAGGCGTCGCCTGAATTCCATCGCGTTCGGCATTTTCCTGATACCAGGCCACCAGTGTCTGCGCGCGGGTACCGTCCTGCAGGCAAGCCTCAAGCTGATCATTGTCTATGCCAGCGAGACGCCCGATCTTGCGCAGTTCATCAACGATCTCGGCAGGACCTCCGGCCCGAGTCCATTCCGACTGGCCTTCATACAGCAGGTCGGTGATGCCAAAGAACTTTTCAGGTCCTGCACAGCGCGCGACCATCGAGGCCCACAGGCCATAGCGGTCGAAATACACCTCACGGTAAGTGAACTTTACCTTGCCGGTATCGATGAAGTCCTTTTTGAGCTGCTTGTACGCGCCCTGATGGAAATTCGCGCAATGCGGGCAGGTGTACGATGCATATTCGATGATCTCGACTGGCGCGTCTTCGGCCCCCTGCACCATCTCGACGATGGTCGAGGTGTCCAAATCCGCCTCTTGCGCCTCAGCAGCACCAACAAGCGGGTTCGAAGGGATCGTGTTACTCGACGTTGTCAGCCAATAGCCGCCAGCGGCCACGGCGACAGCCGCACATATTACGGTTGCAATCCGGCTCATTCATCAGCCCTTTCTTAGCGTTTCTGTCTGGATAAAACGTTGCGGCCCAAACGTTCAAGGGCCGCGCGCAAATCTTCATCATCAACCGCGCGCGACACATTGTCGGCCTCAGCTGCGATTTCTGGTGAAACAACCGGTTTCGTCTGTTTCGGTTTGTGATCGAAACTCGCCTGCCCCTCAGCAAATCCGGTAGGCGCGGTCTGGGTGATACGCACCCGATTGATCGCGTTGTAACCATAGACCGCATTCACTTTGTCGCGCAGCTGTTCTTTCTGCATCTCTAGCATTGGCGCCTGCGGCCCGGTTGTCAGCACCGTCAGTGTCGCGCCAAAGCCACCCTTGGCGTATCCCACATTCACCGGCCGGGCGATCGACGCGATGTCCTGGCCCACAATCTCGGCCCAATGGGTCAAAAGGCGCGAGACGGCGAATCCCCGGCTTTCCCCGGCCTGCCTGATCCGGTCGTTCAGCAAAGTGGCGGTGCGCTTGAACCCGCGGGTCGAGGAACGTCTGCGTTGCATCTGGTTTCCAACTCCTGCGCCGCTATTGTAATAGGCTGATACCCGGACGCCAGTGAAACCCGACAGAGAGTTACATAAAACTTGCGTGACTGCACCGAATCTGACCTGAGCAATACGCTGCTGGATTGGTACGACCGCCACGCACGTGAAATGCCTTGGCGTATTGGCCCGGCAGCGCGTGCCGCAGGCGTAGCACCAGACCCCTACCGCGTCTGGCTATCCGAAGTGATGCTGCAACAAACGACCGTTGCCGCTGTTCGCGACTATTTTGTTCGTTTCACCACGCGCTGGCCAACCGTCGAAGCCCTTGCCAATGCGCAAGATGATCAGGTCATGGGGGAATGGGCTGGCCTGGGCTATTACGCCCGCGCCCGCAACCTTCTGAAATGCGCGCGGGTGGTTGCGTCCGCGCATAACGGGCAGTTTCCCGACAATTACGATGCACTACTGGAACTGCCGGGCGTTGGCCCCTATACGGCGGCGGCCATAGCAGCCATCGCATTTGATCGACCAGAAACTGTCCTGGACGGCAATGTCGAACGGGTCATGGCAAGGCTCTATGATATTCACGAACCCCTGCCCGCCTCAAAACCCCTGTTAAAGAAAAAAGCCGCGGCATTGACCCCGCAGCACCGGCCTGGAGATTACGCGCAGGCTGTCATGGATTTGGGTGCAACGATCTGTACTCCAAAATCTCCGACTTGCGGTATTTGCCCCCTGCATGCGGCCTGTCTGGCGCGGAAGGCGAGGACGCAGGTGGAACTGCCGCAAAAAACGCCCAGGAAGCCCAAACCCACCCGGCTGGGCCACATCTACATCGCCCAACGCGGCGATGGTGCCCTGCTGTTGGAACGCCGCCCCGATAAGGGCCTGCTGGGCGGAATGTTGGGCTGGCCCGGCTCGGACTGGTCCGAAACACCGCTGGAAAGCCCTCCGTTCCCGGCGCGATGGCACGAAATCCCCGGTGAAGTGAGACACACCTTCACCCACTTTCACCTGATCCTGCGTATTTGGACAACCGAATTGCCAGACGGTTGCAATCCGAACGGTCTGACAGTCATGGACAAACACCAATTCAGGCCCAGCGATCTGCCCACGGTTATGCGCAAGGCTTTTGACCTCTGGCGCGGCCAATAGACCGCTGGGCAAAGCCCAGTGCGCGGTCTACGGTGCCGCCAACGTTTCGGAGCCTCAACATGATCGCATCTGACACCCTGTCCCGATGGCAATCCGCCCTTCCCTTTTGGGTCTCATACCTCCTGATCCCACTGATCTGGATGACCACTACGGCAGGCGGATGGTGGGTCCTGCTGGTACCGCTTTCGACATGGTGGGTCTTTGCGGTGCTAGACCGGCTGACCGGCCTAAACCTTCAAAACGCCGACCCGGATACGCCAGATGCGGGGCTGCAATGGTATATCTGGCTGACCAAAGCCTGGGCGCCGGTGCAATTCCTCACGCTCTATGGGCTGATCTGGTACACTACCCGAGCCGTAAATATGAGCTCGGTCGAAAAAATCGGCGTGTTCTTCGGCATGGGCGTCCTTTCCGGAACGATCGGGATCAACTACAGCCACGAGCTGATGCATCAGAAAGGCAAACTGGAACGCTGGCTTGGCGATTTACTGTTGTCGATGGTCCTTTATTCCCATTTCCGGTCCGAGCACCTGCTGGTTCACCACCGCTACGTCGGAACCCCGCGTGATCCGGTAACCGCTCGCTACAACGAAGGTTTCCACCGGTTCTATCCGCGCGTTCTGCGCCAAAGCCTGATTTCAGCTTTCCGGGCTGAGCGGGAAAAACTGGCCCGCAAAGACCGCCCGTGGACCGACCCGGCAAACCCGTTCTGGCGCTATTGGAGCCTGCAAGGAGCCATGCTGCTGCTAGCATTTCTGATCGGCGGATGGGCAGGGCTAGGCCTGTTTTTGGTACAGGCCGGCACCGCGATCTGGCAGCTTGAACTTGTTAACTATGTCGAGCACTACGGGCTGACGCGCAAATATCTGGGCGATGGCAAATATGAGCATGTGCACCCGCGCCATTCCTGGAACGCGTCACAAAAGGCCTCGAATTGGTTGTTGATAAACTTGCAACGCCACTCGGACCACCACTACAAGCCAAACCGGCGCTTTCCATTGCTGCAACACCATACGCAGGACGCAGCGCCGCAACTGCCTCATGGATATCCGGTCATGACCCTTGCCGCGATGATCCCGCCCTTGTGGCGGCGTATCATGAATCCGAGGGTCCGCGCTTGGCGGCGTCAATACTATCCCGAAATCACCAACTGGAAGCCTTACAACAAAGCGCACAACCCTGCCCCTCGCACCTGACTGCAGCGCGCACCAGCGCGCTGCCCGGCCCAACGGGAAGGATCACATCTTTGATCCGGTGCTGACAGGCGGGAGCCCTGGTTGCTACAGCACCCAGACATCCATCGGGGCTGTAACACCGCGAACAGGCTGGTCCGAGTGCTGTGCAAACCCGGTCATCATGTCTTGCGCATTTGGCGTCTCGCTAAGGGCCTGAGACCGCAATGCATCACTGACAATGATGCGCGCTTGAAAATCGCGCGTCAGGGCCTCTAGCTTCGCGGCAACATTCACCGCATCGCCGATCACTGCAAATTCCAGCCGGTTTGCACCGATATCCCCCAGTACGACCGAGCCATAATGAACCCCGACCCCGATACGAATCTCTGGCTCACCCGCGCGCTTGCGCTCCAAATTCCAACGATCGATCATCTCGACCATGGACCGCGCGCATGCCAGCGCATTGCTTGCATCCAGTTCTCCGGGTACGGGGGTTCCAAACGTGGCCATCAGCCCATCGCCCAAGTATTTGTCGAGTGTTCCGTGATGGCGAAACACCTCGGTCTCCATTCGGGCGTGGAAACCACGCAAAACTTCAATAACCTCATATGGATCACGGCCAGCCGAGAACTTGGTGAAGCCAACGATGTCGATAAATAGAACCGCGATATCCTCTTTGCGGACCTGCTTCAGAGGTTCGTCGTTCTGGCTCAGCTCATCCACCACATTCGGCGAAAAGTATCGAGACAGATTCGCGCGTTCACGTTCAAGCCCAGCATTGGACATCAGCAAGCGATTGAGGCGGCGCATCGACACCCCAAGCGTCACTGCGACCATGACAAAAACGATCACCTGCTGGATGCGTAGGGTTGGCATGAAACTGTTGGGATCCATGAACTCGGCCACATCCGGGTAGCCTGACAAAGCCTCGGCCACACGCTCGCTAATCCCAGGGATCGGGGTGGCGACCCACCAAGCGATCACCCATCCAGCCGTCCACATCATCGCCGTCCACGAACCAATCGCAATGACAGTGCGCCAGGAATAGGCAAGCGTCCCTGCTGCCAGGATAATGAAGAAATACTGAAAATTGTCGAACCGATACTGCATCGCCAGTGGTCGCACGTCGTCGCTGAACGGGTTGGGCACAATCATCCCCAGCGTCATGATCAGCAGATCGACGAAGATCAAAAGCAACTCGGTCCGGGATTGCCCCACACGACCCGCGCGTTGGATCAGCCAACCATTGGCGCAGATCAGAAGCAGGATGAAATGGTACCATAAGACCTCCCACTGGGGATTCAGATAGATCAGCAAAAGCCCGGTCAACGCCATCGCGATCCAACGTGCACGAACGGCCAGTTCAAGCCCCTCTCGCTTGTGTCGTTCCAGTGCTGCCTCGGTATATTTGTTGTCCAGATCGAAGTTGTCGGGTTGCGTAACAAAGAACCGGCTAAGGCGGGATTGACTGGCGGTGGTCTCGGTCATTGCCTTTATCTCCCAAAAGGGCTGTCAGGGGCTGCCCTATGCAATCATCTCACAGGCAAAAACAAAAGACCCCGCCGGTAACGGCGGGGCAAGGCGTAGTGCCTTGTGTCAGGCCACAGGCACCGGCGGTATTCAGTTATGCAATTCGGCCCTGATCTGCTGACGCAACACGTCGATGGGCACGGTTTTGCCATCGCGTTTGAAGCACCAATAGGTCCAGCCATTACAAGACGGAGCATTTTCCAGATGCGCGCCAACCTGATGGATCGAACCTTTGACGTTCTGCCCTACCAGAGTCCCGTCGGCGCGGACCTTGGCTTTATGGCGTTGGTTCATCGAATACAGTTCCTCACCCGGGCGCAGCATGCCGCGTTCGACCAATTGGCCAAAGGGCACGCGCGGCTCAGCACGCTTGCTGGCGCTGACTTCCAACGCTTCGCGGTCAAACTTACGGACCTTTGAGATACGCTTTTCAGCCACCTTGCGATAACTTTCTTCGCGCTCAATCCCAATGAACTCACGCCCCAGCATTTTCGCTACAGCACCTGTGGTGCCCGTGCCAAAGAACGGATCCAGCACCACGTCACCGGGATTGGTCGAGCCAATCAGGACACGATGCAGCAGTGATTCCGGTTTCTGTGTCGGATGCGCTTTGTCGCCGTTTTCGTCCTTGAGCCGTTCATGCCCGGTGCAGATCGGCAGTACCCAATCGCTGCGCATCTGCACACCTTCGTTCAGTGCCTTCAACGCTTCATAGTTGAAAGTGTACTTGGCCCCCTCACGCTTGGACGCCCAGATCATTGTCTCATGTGCGTTGGTAAATCGCTTGCCACGGAAGTTTGGCATCGGGTTGGACTTGCGCCACACAACGTCGTTCAGGATCCAATAGCCCGCATCCTGCAGGGCGGAACCCACGCGGAAAATGTTGTGATAAGACCCAATCACCCAGATCGCACCATTGGGCTTTAGCAGACGATGCGCAGCCTTCAACCATTCCCGCGTGAACTGGTCATAAGCCCCAAAGCTGCTGAACTGATCCCAGTGATCATCGACCGCATCGACCTGAGAATTATCGGGCCGGTGCAATTGACCTTTCAACTGTAAATTATACGGGGGGTCCGCAAAAATCAGGTCAACCGACGCCTCGGGCAGACTGTTCATCGCCTCGATGCAGTCACCGGATAGAATCGTGTTTAAAGGGAGCGCGGCTGCGCCCTTTGTCTTGATTGTGGTCATATCACTGCCTCAGTTCCACGGCGCTTTTGCGCTCATTTGGTTGAGACAAGGATGAGTCAAAGATGATTCGCCGTCAATTTCTTTTTTGAATCAGCGACTTACGATTTACTCTTGATACAAGATATTGTGGACCGGTTTGAACGATCGTCTATGGTGTGGGGTCACGCCAAGATTTTGCAACGCCTCGCGGTGCTGTTTTGTCGGATATCCGGCATTCGCCTCCCACCCATAGCCGGGATGCTGTTGCGCCAAATCCACCATCAGCTGATCACGCCAGATTTTTGCAATGATCGACGCTGCCGAAATCGACACCGACCGTGCGTCGCCCTTCACCACCGCCTGCGAAGGCAATTTCATACCGCGCGGGATCATGTTGCCATCAATCAGCAAGAAATCCGGAGCCGGGTCCAGCGCAGCTACCGCGCGTACCATCGCCAGATGCGAGGCGCGCAGGATGTTGTGCTGATCGATCTCTGCAACCGTGGCTTCGGCCACCGCGACCTCTGCCCGGTCGCGCAATATCTCATCCAAACCGCCGCGACGCTTGGCCGTCAGTTTTTTTGAATCGTTCAACCCAGCGGGAATGTCATCCGGGTTCAAAATAACCGCTGCGGCTACAACCGGGCCGGCCAGCGGACCGCGCCCAACCTCATCCACCCCGGCAATTCGGACATATCCGCGTGCCAGCAAAGCCCGTTCGAGTTCATAATCAGGTGTCGTCATACCCTTGGCAAATCGCGTTTCGTAGCGCTTCGCAAGTAAAAAGAGAGGGCAGCTTGCGCCACCCTCTCCCGCGCGGCGCTTCTATGGCGCCACTCCTGCTCGAAACCTGTTACTGGTAAACGACACGGTATCCTTTCTGGCGCAGGCAGGCGGGTTCGTATGCCCGTTTTACCTTTTTACCATTCCAGAAACCAACCTTGCATTGGTGTGGCAGGCTATCGGCATGTTTATAGTACTTCTTCAGGCAATTCGGCCCAAGCAGCGGACGCTTGTTCGAATAGGCATTGAACGTGCGCAGGCAACGCTGCGGTAGGTCATACCGCGCCACCCGCTTTGGCAATGGGCGTACAGCATTTTTTTTCTTGGCCTTCTTCGCCTTGGCTTCAGCCTGCTTGTGACGCTTGCGGCGCTCTGCCTCTTCGTCGCGCTTTTTCTCCTGATGATAGTGGTTGACCGCAGCACCTATGAGCGCGATCGCAGCCAATCCGCCGAGTATATCTCGGGTATCTGCTGCGCGCGACTGTGACGCTGAGATCCCCGTGATGGCGACGGCGGTTGCTATGATCAGAGCGATAAATCTCCGGTGCATGATGCGTGTCCTTTCGGATAATGGGCAGGCCGGTTACCGACCGCGAATTTGATAACCTGACACTGCGACCACCCCGTTCAGACAAGCAATAACGGCATACTGTTATTCAATATCAGCACCACAAACCCCCTGAGGTTATTGAATATCCACCCAACCCATGCGCAGGATGCAGCCCATGAAACAGATCCTCTCTTCTCTGGCTCTGACGGCCCTGATATCGGTTGGGTCGCAAGCCATCGCGGCAGATTGCTATGCCGACTACAAGGCCAAGCAGGACAATCCCTTACGCCTGCACTATGGCGTCATGCAGGTCTCAAGCTGCGATAAAGGCTCGGCCCGGAAAGAAGTCGCCAAGCGGCTGAAATCAAACGGCTGGACCCTGCTGAACGTGATGACCGTTTTCGAGGCGGGTGGATTGGATCAAAGGAAGGCCAATGCCGGAAAATACTATCTCCGTTACTGAGGCGCGTCGTTCGGGGGTTCGGCTGGTTGGTCTGGGGATTGCGGCAATCGTCGCGATCCTGGTGACTGCAGCGGTTTTCCTGTTCTGGACGCTACCGGACGCAAATGCCTTCAACGCGCGGGTTGAACGGCTGTTTGTCGAGGCTGACCTGACCTCGCAATCGGAAATCCGTCTGCTCGAGATTCTGGCGCAATCGGGCACCGCCTTTGCCGATACGCTATCCAGCTATCGAATGGTCATCTTCGTGCTGTTGGTCTTTGCCAGCGCCATGCTGATCACCGCGCTTGTTTTTCTGGTCATGCTGGTTCTGCTGAACCGCCGCATGGCCCAGATTGAGCGGACGGGGATCCAGGTAACATCCCTGCTGATCAGCCGTGAAGAGAATACCGTTTATCTCAACAACATGGATTTTAAGTTGACCCCCGCCGCGATGGAAACGCTTTCGGTTCTGGCTGAATCCCGGCTTGATGACGAGGTCCTGTCGGGTGCCCAGATCGAAGCGATGATCTCGGGCAGAAACGCTGCAGATTGCGATGAGGCCGCTGGGGCAACCCGGATCAAACGCCTGCGCGACGCCTTGGGAAATCAGATGGTCAGTGAGCTGCTGGTGAAGAACATCGCCAAGAAGGGCTATATGCTATCGATTGAGAAAGACGTTATTCAAATGGTCTGAGGATGCCATTGCGGTAAAATCTACGTGCGCATCTTGGAATTCTCGCCCTCAAGACCCATGATATAAGGGCTTGGCCAAGGGAGGTTGCAGATGAACGTCCATGCCACACCGAATGTCAAAGGCTATGGGATATCAGTTGAGCCGCTGCAGGGACGGATCGCGATCTACCGTGGTGATATACTCCTGGCCGAAAGCCACAACGCCAAAGTCATGTACGAAACGCGGCTACCTCCCGCGATCTATGTTCCGCGCGAAGACCTGTGCGTCGAACTCAGCCCTGAGACCGAATTGCAGACGTTCTGCCCCTTCAAGGGTACCGCAACCTATCACGACATTAGCCTACCGGAAGAGCGCCTTACGAACTCGATTTGGGCTTATGAAGACGCCTTCCCTGAAAGCGCGGCCATTCAGGGCCATATTGGATTCATGCCGGATACCGCGACGCGGATCGACCTCGGCGACAACCAACTGCGTCAACCCGACGATGGCAATATCAGCGGCCCCCTGATCGATTGGCTGATGCGCGGTGCGTCCGAAATTAACACTCCTGATGCCTTTACAAAAACGCTGGCCGAGAAAATGCTGGAACATGGCATCGCTATTCAACGCCTAAGCATTCTGGTCTGGTCGCTGCATCCGCTGATCGCAGGCAAACACTATATCTGGGAGAAAGACTCGGCTGAGATTTCGACCCACACTCCGACCTATGAAATTCATGATCACCCTGCCTTTACCAACAGCCCCCTGCGTCACGTTTCAAACGGGTTGGGTGGTGTCCGGCAGCGCCTGAACAACGACAATCCGCATAACAGCTTTCCGATCATCGAAGACCTGCGCGCAAAAGGGGCCACCGATTACGTTGCCATGCCACTGCCTTTCTCGGATGGGCGGACGAATGTCCTGACCCTGACTTGCGATCATCCCGATGGGTTCACGACTGAGAATCTGGGTCTGGTTTTTGAATGCTCTACTGTCATCGCGCGGTTCTACGAGGTCTTCATGCAGCGCGAAAACGCGCAGGTTCTGCTGGAAACCTATGTAGGCAAGCGCAGCGGTGCGCGCGTTCTGGGGGGCGAGATTCGCCGCGGTGATGGCGATGACATAGATGCGGCGATCATGTTTTGCGATCTTCGAAATTCAACCGCATTGGAAGAAAAACTGGGGCGTGATGACTATATCGAGCTACTGAATGCGTTTTTTGAGACAGTTTCAGGGATCGTGCACGACCATGACGGAGAAGTTCTGAAATTCATCGGCGACGCTGTTCTTGCCGTCTTCCCGGCGGGTGACGATGCCGCCAAAGCCCGATCCAGCGCGCAGCTTTCGGCAACTGAGATCGTCGAAAAACTGGGTGAATTGCGCAGTGACGGAAGTGATCATGATTTCGACTGCTCGATTGGTGTCGCCTATGGCCGCGTCACCTATGGCAATGTGGGCTCACGCGAACGGTTGGACTTTACCGTGATCGGTCAGGCCGCCAATGTCGCTGCCAGATTGGGCGAATATGGCAAAACCGTCGGACATAGAATTGTTGTCTCGCAAGATATCGAACCTGTTTGCAAACAGGCGATCCCTTTAGGGGCGATCAAGCTGCACAACGTCTCGCAACCGATCAAATCATTTGCCCTGCAAACTTCAGCCGATGCCTGATTTGACAGTTTACTTCGCAAGAGTTGAACCTCAAAATGTGCCACCCACTATCTCGGATCGGGCAACCTAGGGCCTTGCGCGAGATACCGTACACACCGTGTCTGGTTGACATCAATGGTTCAAAAACCACCGCCCAGCAGGATCAGAGCCGTCTGCGCAGGTGAGATCGTCTGTTGGATTTGATTGATCTGATTGCGGGCCAGATACGTGTCGGTCAGCTTTTCGATTGCCTCACTTTCAGTGAACTGCGCCAGATCGGATGAACCCGTAACGCGCTGCAACCGATCCTTGAACACCTCAAGCTGCTTGTCGATATCCAGTTGCGCAAATGCTGATGGCAGGCCCAATGCAGTTTCCATCATACTGCGCAAGGGGGGCAGCCCCATCAGATCAAACCACCGTCTGTCCTCACTGCCACCCTGGCCAGCCAGATCGCGCAATGCATGCTGGGTGTACAACGCGATACGCATCGATTCATCTGCTTCACCAACCGAGATTTCAAATCGCGCAATCAAGTTGTCGTCGGCGATCTTTTCCATGGCGTCCACCAATCCGGTCTTGCGCACATCGCCGGGACCAAGTCCAAAGGCATTGGCAAAATCACGGTACCTGCCGTCGGCCAGCCTGTTCGCAAGCGCATCGTCAGCCTGCGTTCCATCGGACAAGATTTTTTGGACAAAATACCGATTGTCGAGATCACCTTCCAAGCCAAACGCACCCAAAGCCACCTGCAACAACCGTCGGTCCGAAACCAGATCCTCGGCCGTTTGGACCTTGCCGATATTGTCTAGAAAATACCTTGCGTCCCGTTCATTGATCCCCGAGGCAGAATAGCTTTGAAGCTGCGCATCATAGGTACGCTGCAAAAAGCGCCAGCCAACCAGACCACCTGAAGGTATGACCGGCTGGAAGGTCACTGCTGATACGCCATCAGACGTTCTTCGCGCGGCAACAGTGAACGCAAGGCCTTTAAACACTTATAGTATTGCTCTGCCACCAATGCTTCAGTTGCGTTGGCCAGGACCCGGCGACTGTCGGCATCCGTGAAAACCTGGCTCAGCTCTTCCACGCGCCGCAGAAGTTGCTGGCGCGCCTGCTCAGGTTCGGTATCGCCTGACAGAACCAACTGCGCGGCATAGCAGACACGGCGTACCGGCGTGTTGACCTCTTCCGGGTGAATGGCATCGCGCAGGCGCAGGACATTTGCCTGAGGTGTCATGATCGAAAACCGACTGCGTCGATCCCCGTTTTCGATTACAACACCATTGATCAGAACCCGTTCCTTTGGGGCAAGTTTCAGGACCAGACCCCCCATCAGTTGCCCCTCATATGACGTAGCCCGCGCAACACGGCCATGTTGATCTCAAGCAGCGGCTCAACGGTCGCCTTGTTCGCCAGCACCTGGCTGCTGTGTTGTTCGGTAAACTCAGCCAAATAGAAAATCCGCGCACGCAGATTGCTCGGCAGCCCGTTATCCGCATCCGCCACATCGGTTGCCAGCACAGTCCACAGGCGGCGATTTTCGTGCAAGGCTTGAACGAACCCTCGGAAATCAGCCGTTTTCCGCGTGGAAGCAGCCTTCAACCGATGTGTAATCCTGGAAATCGCCTCATACTCTGTATCCCGAGGTGTTCGCGTCGGTGCGGCAGATTGCGCATAAGCGCGTTGGGCGAGCGTTTGGGGTGTCACTTGAAATCCTTCCAATTGTCCGTCAGCGGGCAGTTAAGCCCGGGGCACGGCGCGCGCGCCCCGGAGAAGTTTCATGTTTAACGGAACAGTGACAGGATGGACTGTGGCGCCTGGTTCGCGATCGATAGCGATTGTGTCGCCAGCTGTTGCTGGACCTGCAGCGCTTGCAGTCTGGCCGAGGTTTCTTCCATGTCAGCGTCAACCAACGAGCCGATACCGGATTTAAACGAGTCAGACAGGTTCGAGATGAACTCTTTCTGGGTCTCGATCCGACCCTGCGCCGAACCAAAAGCCGCCGAGGCATCAATCGCAGTATCGATGAGGCCTTCGATCGCGCCAAGCGCTGCGGATGCGCCGGCAGAAGTCGACACATCAATCGAGGCCAGAGCGCCTAGACCGCCAGAGTTGGCGTTGGCATATTGACCGCTGATCTGCAGCGAATCTGAACCTTCGTTGGTGATATCGAGCTGTGCAGCGTTCGTGCCCGGATCATAGACGACCGACACATTGGCATCCGAAGCTTCGATGGCAGCTTTCAGCCCCGCAGCGATGATCTCTTCGGGCGCGTTGCCTGCGGCGATATCCTCAGCCCGGACTGTATAAGACGCGACATCGTCGCCCAGTCGGACCGTGAAAGTATCACCAGCGGACAATGTGCCCGGATCAGCGATCACGATGCTTCCATCATCATCGCTTCCGCCGTTTCCATCCAACGAAAATCCGAATGCGTCGGCCGTATCCGCAGTGACCCCGTCAGTTCCAGTGAACACGTCGGCAGCAGTGTAACCACCTGTCGACAGGTTTTGCGCCGATACACTAATGGAAGACGCTGTCACGTTGCCTGCATTGTCTCGATCCAAAGAGGACAGAATGCTTGCGCCAGCCCCACCGTTCACCAGATTGAGGCCATTGAACTGGGCAGCGCCGACAACCGATTCGATCTGATCCCTAAGCGCGGCCACATCGGTGTTGATCTTAGCACGATCAACGTTGTCTTCCTGCGCCGCAACGATCTTGCCTTTCATCTGGTTCAGCAGATCCGTCACAGTTTCTGAGGCGTTTCGAGCAACTGCGACAGTGGATTCACCCAAGGCCAGGCTGTCCTTGATCGCATTGAAGCCGTTGACGTCTGATTCCATCACCTTTGAGATGGCCCAGACAGCCGAGTTATCCTTGGCTGTAGCCACATCCTTGCCGGTCGAGATCGCGTTTTGCGTCTGTGCGAGGTTCTTGTTGACCGATTTGAGAGTTTGCAGCGCAACCATTGCGCCATTGTTCGTCAGAATGCTTGACATATTTGTCATCCTCTTAGCGTTCGGGCGCGTTTGACGCCCATGTTGGACCCACCAAACCGGCAGGCATTCTGTCGTTCTGACCTGTGCGTCGTGCCTTGTGGCCTTCGCGCCACCCGTTGTTTCAGGTGCATCGCCACATTTGACCCTGATCTCCTAACGGAGTGCTAAGACGGGCAAATCCGAAATTTCGGATTTGAATCAAACCTTATGCTATGCCCGTTTTTCCAGCTTTGCCTGCGATCGCAAAACAAACCCGTTGCGCTGACCCGAGGCGTCATACGTGCTGAACTCCTGCTGAACCCGGTTCAGTTCCGACATTCGGTCCGCTACGGCCCGAATACCCTCGGCCGCGCTGTTCAAAAGGGCTTGGTTGCGCACGACCTTCTTCTGAACCCGGATCAGATCATCGCTGTCCAACACCTGCAGATCATTTATTGCACCGATCAGGTTCTCTTTTTCAGGCACCAATCGATCCAGATCGGTCAAATCGCCCTGAATCAGGGCCGTGCGCTCAAGATCCAAAAGGTCTTCCAGTGCGTGAACCGGGTCTTTATCCATCCGACTTCTCCATCATTGCATTGAACAAAACTTCAGAAAGGCCGATTCCTCCCGCCTTGGCCATTTGCTGCGCCTGCTGTTGCACCAGAAATGAGGAAAACTGATCTTCACCCGCGCCACCGCCAAAGGAACTTCGCGCTTGGCCGAGGCCTGCAGACTTGAGCATTTCAGCCAGAAATGCGGCCTCCAGCTCAACCGATGCGGCTTTCAGCTTCTGTGGAATCTGGGCGGAATACGCCGTCGTACCGGTCGCTGTAATCGTCATCGGATTCTCCAAAAATTGCTTCGAACTTTCTCGATCAAAGAGGAAAGCGGTTAAAATAAACGTAACTTCCTTTGGGCACAGTGCGGGCCAGACCAACGAAAGCCCGGAGCAAAAAATGCCCAACCCGCTGACGATCATGACGGCTGCACCTGCCACGGGCGACAAACCCGGGGCATCTCAGGGTAAGGAGCGGGATGTCAATGGCGGGTTTGCCTTTGAGGATGTGCTGAATGAGGATGCCGATCAGATCGAGTTGAAGGATGTTGATCTGGTGACGGCTGAATCCAGCCTGCCAGCTGAGCAATCAGATATCGCATCTGTTGCCGTGTCTGAATCAGCTGAGGCGATCAAAGCCAAGGAATCAGAGCCCGCCGAGCCACAGATGGTAGCGCAGGAGGTTGCCATTGCGCCCAACCGCCAAGCGGATTTCACGGTCGGTGATACAGACTTTGTCACTCCGCCCAGCCCGATACAGCAAATTTCGCAGTTGGTCGCTGGCAATTCGGCCCTGAGACAAAAGGCAGGCTCGACCGAAGCGGCTGCCCCAAGGCCTGACGCAAACGTGCTTCGAGCGCCAACCCAAGTTCCGATCCCTGATGTTAGCGGAAATGGATATCTATACCAAATGCCGGCCCCACGCGCGCTAGATGCATCCCTTGTGGGGGATACGGTTTCGAAACTTGAACAGCCAAGCTCCGAACCAGAGACGCGTCTCGTTGCCCGAGCAGTCGAGCCTGCAGCCGAGCAAATGGCGCGGCAAACGGTTATGTCCGCCGCCTTGAAACCGCAGATAGCGGCCCAGGGCCTCGGGTGGGCACCGGGCGATGCTATCGCTGATACCGCGATCAGCGCGGAATTTGATGACCCGTCCGTGGTCAAAGATATAGCGGCAAGCCACACGATGCGCGACACGACGCAAACGATGCCCGTCGCCATGGCCCGCGCGGAAACCGCGCGCGCGATTGCGGGGCAACTGGCCGCTTCGATTTCGGCCCGCCCAAGCACCGGCGGCGTTGAAATTGCCCTGAACCCCGAAGAGCTTGGCCGCGTCTCAATCACGCTCAACGGTCGAGAGGACGGGTTTCATCTTACGATCGCGGCTGAACGGCCCGAAACACTGGACCTGATGCGCCGCCACATTGCGATCCTGACTGCCGAGTTCGAAAAGCTGGGATATGGGGATCTGTCGCTTGATCTGAACATGTCCGGGGACACGTCCCAGCATAGTGACCCGTCAGAGTCTGATCCCTCCTCAGAAACCGGCGAAATGACTCGCGACTCTGACCATGAGGCACCTACTCTCCCGACCGGCCCTGACAGGGGCCTTGATATGAGGCTTTAACCGATGATTTCAGCGACCAATTCAGTGACCAATTCAGTGACCGTAACGGGTGCAAATCCCGGCGCAAACAACAATTCGGAACGTTCGGCACTGACTTCGGATTTCGAGACCTTTCTGCTCATGCTGACCGTGCAGGCGCGCAATCAGGATCCGCTTGAGCCACTGGATTCCTCCGAATATGCCTCTCAGCTGGCGCAGTTTTCGATGGTTGAACAACAGGTCAAAGCCAATGAGCTTCTGTCTGATCTGGCGCTGACACTAGGTGCTGTCAATCTGAACCAGCTTACCGGCTGGGTTGGGATGAATGTCAAAACCGACGCACCGTTTCGCTTTGAAGATCAGCCTGTTCCGATCTTTGCGCAGGCCGAAGCAACCGCAGATCGGGCCGAATTGGTCATTCGCAACGACCAAGGCACCGTTGTCGACCGCGTCCCTGTGCCTCTCGATAAGGCCGAATTCGAGTGGGCCGGGGTCAGCAGTGCCGGTGATCCCTTTCCCGCTGGCAGTTACTCAGCCACATTGGAGAGCTTCAAACGAGGTGAGTTACTAACCAGCACGCCCGCATCTGCCTTCGGTCGGGTGGTAGAGGCACAGGTCAGCGAAGGTGGCATCATCCTGAAACTGGAGAGCGGTGCAGAGGTGTCCGCCGAAATGGTCACGCAAATCCGCACGGGCGCTTGATCTGGAAGGCAAGGCGGGCCAAAGCTTGGCGCATCGCGACTCGCCCCCTAACCCGGTATCTGTCCTGTCTGATCATCACCAACCTCCCCCGGGTCTCGTTGCCCAGCTCAGCACCCAAGGTTTGATCCGCCACGACGTGACCTTCGAGGTGTTGTACGGTGGGCGGACCAATCATGTCTGGAAGGTTTTGTCCGGCAATAGTGATGCCGTGCTTAAGCTATACAGTGCGCGGTTTCAGAACCCCTTGTTTCGCAACGATGCCCGGCTTGAGTCAGAATGTCTGCGCACGCTCAACAGCTTTGGCTTCGTGCCCAATTTACGTGCCACGGGTTCCTTTGGAGACGACAGCTGGGTCTACTATGACCACGCACCGGGCGTCCCTTGGCAGGACGATGTTTCGGGCGTGGCCCATCTGCTTGGAAGGTTGCACCAAATTCCGGTCAATCTGGACCTCCCTAACGGTTGCAATGGCAGCGAAGATCTGGAACAGCACGCGTGTCAAATTCTGGCTGATTGCCACGCGGAAGAGCGGCGATCGTTGCTTGCAAAAAAACCTCAGGCCCAAGTACCGCCATTATCCGCGCGGTGCTTGATCCATGGCGATCCGGTCGCGGGAAACATCTTGCAATCGAAAAATGGGCTGACGCTGATCGATTGGCAATGCCCGGCCTTCGGTGACCCATGTGAAGACTTGGCGATATTCCTTTCACCTGCGATGCAGCAACTCTATCGTGGCGCACCCTTATCCGAGGCCGAAGAGACGCTGTTTCTTAAGGCCTACGACCAACCCGATATCACCGAACGCTATCTGTCATTGAGGCCTTGGTTTGCCTGGCGCATGGCCGCTTATTGTCTTTGGCGGGCCGAAAACGGTGCGGCTGATTATGCCATTGGGTATGAGTTGGAAGTTGAGGCCTTATAGGTCCGCCAGACCCAGATACGCATAGGCTGGCGGCATGACAGCGCGACGCCAACGGCCAAAGGGAAACCGCCCCGGCGCACCCGCAATAGGGGACGGAATGTCTGCGGATTGCCCCAGCACCAGTCGCGCCAAAGCACGACCGCTATATGTTCCCATCGCCACGCCATTGCCGTGGTAAGCAAACCCTGCATACATCCCCGGATGCTCAGGAACCGGGCCCACAAAGGGCACAAGGTTCCGGGCAAGGCAAACCATGCCGGACCACTTATGTGTGACATCGACCGTGTCCCAGGCGGGGAACATCCGCCTGAAATCCCCGAAGGCCTTTTGCCGAATGCGCGCCTCAGCCCCAGGGGATGAAAGCAGCCCCCCTCGTGTCCCAAACAGAAATCGTCGATTGGGCATCAATCGGAAATAGTGCAGCAAATTACGCGTGTCATAGGCCATCTGATCCGACGTCCAGCCTTGCGCCTGCAGCTCGACATCAGTCAGAGGCCGCGTCACAAGAACCGTTGACTGTGCAGGCATATAACGCGCGGCCAACCAGGGCGGCAGATCCTCGCTTGAGTAGCCATTTGTGCACACCAGAACGTTCGAAGCACGAACGTGACCCGCAGGCGAGGTCAGCACGAATCCCGAGGCGGCCTGTTTGATCTGCGTGATCGGGCTGTTCTGGAACAGAGTTGCGCCCTTTGCCTGGGCGGCGCCAGCCAAACCGAACAGATACTTTCGGGGGTTCAGGGCAAAGCCAATTGGCGTTGTATAGCCGCCGAAAAACGCCCCACCCAGCCCGAGGCCCTGCAGATCGTCAATCTCATGTAATTGTCCGGCCGGATCGGCCGACCGGCTCAATCGTTCCATCGCGCGCCGTGAATGGGCCAGTTGAGTTTCACCCTTGGAATGCGTTTCGGCGTCGATTTGGTTATCACGCAGAAGGTCAGCAACCAGTGAAACGGCGTCTTCTTCCGCTTGGTAATAGGTCTGCGTTGCCACCTGACCATAGCGACGGGTCAGGCCAGCCTTGCTGAGCTTTGACCCGCCTAGACAACAAAAGCCCCCGTTTCGACCGGACGCCCCCCAGCCCGGTGTTTCCGCCTCGAACACAGCGACCGAAACCCCTGCCTCGGACAGATGCAATGCGGCGGACAAGCCGGTAAACCCGCCCCCGATGACGGCGACATCAACGCTGATATCGTCTTTGAGCTTTGGCCAAGCAGGGGTCGCGATCGTCTCATCCCACCAACACCCCGCGCGTGGCGCGGGGCCGTAGGCATAATCAGGAAATATACGCCTCATTCAGCGCTTGCCGCGGCCAACTCATCCTGTTTCTGCCTAACCATCGCCCGCTTGGTCACCAGGGACGCGGTAATAACGCCCACCGTGACAACCGCGATCATTAATGTTGACAGCGCATTGATCTCGGGACTGACGCCCAAACGCACAGCCGAGAAAATCTTGATCGGCAAGGTGGTGGCAGAAGGCCCAGATGTAAACGAAGCAATCACTAGGTCATCCAGCGACAGGGTGAAAGCCAGCAGCCATCCCGAAATCACTGCCGGAGCAATGATTGGCAAGGTCACCAAGCGAAACGCCTGCGCAGGAGAACAGCCCAGATCCAGTGCGGCCTCTTCCAGCGATCGATCAAAGGTCACAAGGCGCGAGGACACGACGACCGAGACAAAACACATCGAAAACGTCGTGTGCGCCAGAACGATGGTCAAGATCCCCCGGTCCAATCCGATGCCAATGAACAATAACAGCAGCGACAGACCCGTGATCACTTCGGGCATCACGAGCGGGGCATAGATCATCCCGGAAAACAGTGTTCGCCCAAAGAACCGCCCACCGCGTACCAGAACATAGGCCGCTGCGGTGCCCAGAATCGTGGCCAGCGTTGATGAGAATACGGCAACGCGCAGCGTGACCCAGGCTGCATCAAGAAAGGCTTCGTTCTGCATCAACTCGCCGTACCATTTGGTCGAGAACCCGGCCCAAACGGTGACAAGCTTGCTTTCGTTGAAGCTGAAGATGATCAGGATGATCATCGGGATATACAGAAAGGCAAATCCCAGCGTCAGTGAGACAGTGTTGAACCAGCTCAGCCTGTTCATTGTTCTGCCTCCGTCTGCTTTTGCTGGTTGCGCTGGAACAGCACAATCGGGATCACGAGGATGAGCAACAGAACCACGGCCACCGCGCTGGCGACGGGCCAATCGCGGTTCGAGAAGAACTCTTCCCACAGCACCTTACCGATCATCAAGGTCCCCGATCCGCCCAGTAGCGAGGGGATTACGAATTCCCCAATCACCGGAATCATCACGAGGAAGCAGCCCGCGATAATACCGGGGCGCGACAAGGGGATTGTGATCAACCAGAATGCCTGCAGACGCGAACACCCAAGGTCTTCAGCGGCTTCGATCAGCGACCCGTCCATCCGTTCAAGCGACGAATAAATCGGCAGGATCATAAAAGGTAGGTAGGTATAAACGATACCGATATAAACTGCGGTATTCGTGTTCAGAATGGTCAGCGGGGTCGAGATGATGCCCGTCCACAGCAACAATTGGTTCAGATAGCCTTCGTTGCTGAGGATACCCATCCATGCGTAGACCCGGATCAGGAACGAAGTCCAGAACGGCAGGATGACCAGCATCATGAATGTAGGTCGCCACTCTTCAGGTGCGCGCGCCATCGCATATGCGATCGGATACCCGACAATCAGCGTCAACACCGTTGAGATCAGCGCGATCTTTACGCTGGACAGATAGGCCTTCCAATAAAGATCATCTTCAGTCAGCCAGACAAAGTTTTCCAGATCAAGCTGGCTGAAGAAATCCCTGATACCCGCCCAACCTGCGGACAGGTCCAGCGTCGGAGTGTAGGGCGGAATGGCAAGTGCGGTGTCTGAAAGCGATATCTTTAGGACGATAAAGAACGGCACCAAGAACAGTGCCAGCAACCAGACATACGGGACAGCGATAAGAACAGCGCGGCGCATCAGTTTTCCAGCAGAACTGCGGCAGTCGCTGTCCAGGACAGCCAAACCGGGTCTTCCCAGGTGAACGAGCGGCGCGAGATGCGGCGGGTATTCGCTGTTTGCGCCTTGATGATCGTGCCGTTTGGCAGTTCGACATGATAGGTCGACAAGTTGCCCAGATAGGCGATGTCATGCACCTTGCCTTGAATGGCGTTGATTGCATCGACCGGGCGCTCGGCAGAGATCGCGACCTTTTCAGGCCGGATCGCCAGATGACAGCTCTGACCATTGGACAGTTGGGTCGCAGAAGACGCCGCTAACGGGGGCTGCCCTTCTGCCCACTCGATCTGATAGCTTTCGTCGCCTGCTGCAGTAGCTCGTCCCTCAATGATATTCACATCCCCAATGAAATCAGCAACATAAACCGAGTTTGGCGTCTCATAGATTCGATCTGGGGTTGCCACTTGCATCAGTTTGCCCTGATCCATCACGGCCACTCGGCTGGCAACGGTCATCGCCTCTTCCTGATCGTGCGTCACGATGACAAAGGTCGTGCCGGTTTTTTCCTGAATGTCCATCAACTCGAACTGAGTATCCTGACGGAGTTTCTTATCCAAAGCGCCCAAAGGTTCGTCGAGCAATAGCAGTTTTGGTGCTTTGGCCAATGACCGGGCCAGCGCAACGCGTTGGCGTTGACCACCCGAGATCTGGTGCGGCTTGCGGCGTGCGAACTGTTCCAGCCGAGTTAGGCGCAGCATCTCATCGACCCGCTCTTCCAGATCGCGTTTGGGCATGTTGTCCCGGCGCAGGCCAAAGGCGATGTTGTCCCAGATGCTGAGATGAGGAAACAGCGCATACGACTGAAACATCATGTTTACCGCCCGTTTGTTGGGCGGGATCGGGTCGATATCCTGTCCACCCAGAAGGATGTGACCATCGGTAGGGGTTTCGAATCCGGCCAGCATCCGCATCATCGTGGTCTTGCCGCAGCCCGACGGGCCGAGCAGCGCAAAGAACTCACGCTCGTAGATATCCAGTGAAAGATTGTCGATTGCGGTGAATGCGCCAAAACGCTTGGTGACGTTCTGGAACTGGATCAAGGGTTTCGCCTGCGGGTCATCCCACGGCGCAAAGACTTCAGAATTCAAGGCGGCCCCCGTTTATCGGTCAGGATAAAAATGGCGCAAGGCAGTGGGCCCGCCTTGCGCTATGATCAGATCAGGTGCCTGATTTCACTTTGGTCCAGAGACGTGTCACCACCCGCTGGGTCTTTGCCGGATAAGGTGTGGTGATGTAGAGGTTCTGCATGGTCGCATCATCCGGATAGATCGCCGGATCACCGATCACGTCCTCTTCAAGAAACTCCTGCGAGGCCTTGTTGCCGTTGGCGTAGTACACATAGTTCGACGCCGCAGCCATGTTGTTGGCATCCAGGATAAAGTTCAGGAACTGGTGCGCGCCTTCGGGGTTTGGTGCGTCGACCGGAATAGCCATCTGGTCAAACCACATCAGCGAGCCTTCCGCAAAGGGATGGTATTCAATTTCCACGCCGTTATCCGCTTCCGCCGCACGGTCGCGTGCCTGCAAGATGTCGCCCGACCAGCCGACAGCAACGCAGATATCACCATTGGCGAGCGCATTGATGTATTCCGAACTATGGAATTTCTGAACATACGGGCGCACACTGGTCAGAATCTCTTCGGTTTTCCCAATTACGTCTGTGTCGTGGCTGTCAGGGTCTTCGCCGATATACTGCAGCACCATCGGAATGATCTCAGACGGTGCGTCGAGGAAATGCACCCCACACGAGGCCAGCTTTTCCATGTTCTCGGGCTTGAGCACCAGATCCATGCTGTTAAGTGCAACATCGTCGCCCAGCACTTCTTTGACCTTGCCGACATTCAACCCGATACCTGTCGTGCCCCACATGTAGTTGATTGAGTAGGCGTTGTTGGGGTCATACCCTGCGGTTCGTTCCTGGATCACATCCCATAGGTTGCCTGCATTCGACAGCTTGGCGGCATCCAGTTCCTGGAACGCGCCGGCCTGGATCTGGCGTTGTAGGAACGTGCCTGAAGGCACAACCACATCATAGCCTGACCCACCGGCCAGCATTTTTGTTTCCAGAACCTCGTTGCTGTCGAACACATCGTAGATCAGGGTTAGCCCTGTTTCTTCTTCGAATTTGCTCAGCAGATCTTCGTCGATGTAGTCGGACCAGTTATAGACGCGCACTTCTTCAGCAAACGCGGCCGAAGTCCCCAATGCGACGATCGCTGTCATCCCCAGCGTTTTCAGTTTCATATTTTTCTCCCTGCAACTGTGCGGCCATTTTGACCTTTTTTTGGATTTGATCAAGTTTTGCGTTTCACGACGGTTTCACCTATGGTCGGAATAGGTGAAGATTCTGGCAAGACAGAAACACTTGGATTGGGGCAAACCTTTTGGATTTGATCAAAAATAAAGCAGATACACCTCCGGTAGATGAAGAAAAACGCCCAGCGCACGAACAGGTCTATCGAACACTGAAATCCCAGATTCTGTTTGGCGATCTCGTGCCCGGGCAGCCCGTCACGATCCAGGGCCTGACTGATTCGCTTGGTGTCGGCATGACTCCGGTGCGCGAGGCAATACGCCGTCTGATTTCCGACGGCGCGCTCATTTTTCAGGGCAATCGTCGCGTGAGCGTCCCGCTGCTTTCAGCCAACGACATCGAGCAGATGATTTTTGCAAGAATTTCAATAGAAACAGAGCTTTCCAGGCGATCCACAAAGAACATATCTATAACCGAGATCGACTATCTTGAGCAGCTGGATCAACGATTGGACAATATGATCGCGGATGGGGACGTAGGGGGTTACCTGCGTTTGAACCACGCCTTTCACCAATCTTTGTATTCCCATGCGGACGCTCCGATACTTGTTGATCTAGCCGAACGGCTATGGCTGCGATTCGGCCCTTCGTTGCGCATCGTTTGCGGTCGCTTCGGCACTCAAAGCCTGCCCGACAGACACAAAGACATTATTGCCGCGCTACGTGAGCGAGATGCAGAAAAGGCCGCGTTAGCAACAGCGCAGGACATTGAGCAGGGTATGGGAATGATGGGCGATGCTTTGCCAAGCACCTAGAAACCAGCGATTCGATTGACAGCATAAAATTTGATCATATTCTATCTGGCAACGACGCTTGCTGGAGAATCCGAGATGTCCACCATCACCAATCACATGCCCACTGCCGAATTGCAGGCGCTGGACGCAGCACACCATTTGCATCCTTTTTCGACCAATGAGGCGCTGGCAGACGAAGGTGTCAGGGTCATCACCCGTGCCAAGGGCGTTTATCTGACCGATAGCGAAGGTCATGAAATTCTGGATGGTATGGCCGGATTGTGGTGCGTAAATATCGGATATGGCCGCAACGAACTGGCCGATGCAGCCGCACGTCAAATGCGCGAGCTGCCGTATTATAATACTTTCTTCAAGACGACCCATACGCCCGCCATTGCGCTGGCTGCAAAGCTGGCTGAGCTTGCGCCAGGTGATCTGAACCATGTCTTCTTTGCCGGAAGCGGGTCCGAGGCCAACGACACCAACATCCGTCTTGTGCGCACCTATTGGGCCGAAAAAGGTCAGCCCGACAAGAACATCATCATCAGTCGCAAGAATGCCTATCACGGTTCCTCTGTTGGATCGGCGTCGTTGGGTGGCATGGCAGGAATGCATGCGCAGGGCGGCATTCCAATCCCGAATGTCCACCATATCAACCAGCCAAATTGGTGGGCGGAAGGCGGCGATATGAGCCCGGAGGAATTCGGCCTTGCCCGCGCGCGCGAGCTGGAAGAAGCCATTCAGGAACTGGGCGAAGATCGCGTCGCTGCCTTTATCGCCGAACCTGTGCAGGGCGCAGGCGGCGTGATAATCGCACCCGACACATATTGGCCTGAAATTCAGCGCATCTGCGACAAGTACGATATACTGCTGATCGCGGATGAGGTGATCTGCGGGTTTGGCCGAACCGGCAACTGGTTTGGCTCGCAAACCGTCGGGATCAAACCGCATATCATGACAATCGCCAAGGGCCTTAGCTCAGGCTATGCACCTATTGGCGGATCGATCGTCTGCGACGAAGTCGCCCGTGTCATCAGCGCCACCGAGTTCAACCATGGCTACACCTATTCCGGCCACCCTGTTGCCGCATCAGTTGCGCTCGAAAATCTGCGCATCCTCGAAGAAGAAAACGTCGTCGATCATGTGCGCAACGTGGCCGCGCCCTATATGAAAAAGAAATGGGACGCATTGGTCGAGCATCCGCTGGTCGGAGAGGCAAAGATCGCAGGCTTGATGGGGTCCATCGCATTGACGCCTGAAAAGGCAAGCCGAGCCAAGTTCGCATCAGATCCCGGCACGATCGGATATATCTGCCGCGAACATTGCTTCAAAAACAATCTGATCATGCGTCATGTGGACGACCGCTTGGTCATCTCTCCGCCGCTGGTCATTACCCCGGCCGAAATCGACGAGATGTTCGTGCGCATTCAAAAATCGTTGGATGATGCGTTGGTTGAAATCAACGAAAAAGGTCTGATGAAGCCTGCGTCCTGATTACTAGATCATGGGCGACCCAATTGGGTCGCCCATGATTATCAGCGCATCCTTTCCAGCAGGCCGAGCGACGGGTATCCATCCGGGATCAACCCCTGAGCAACCTGAAACGCGCGCACCGCGTTAATCGTATTTGGCCCGGTGCGCCCATCGATCCCTTGTGTATCGAAGCCCGCCTGAGTCAGCCGACGCTGTAGTTCTTTCTTTTCAGTAAAGCTCAATACGCGATCGCCACGCGGCCAATCGGCCTCAAACGGAGAGCCTCCTGCAAGCCGGTCGGACAGATGCCCGATGCCGATCACATAGGCATCGGCGCCGTTGTAGGCCTCGATCACTTTGAAATTATTGAAGATCATCAGGGCGACACCCCGACCACCCGCCGGTAACAAGATTGCTGCTTGCCCGTGATCGGGCACTGCCTTGCCCGAGTAAGCAAGAACCCCACGGGCCGCCCATTCCGACGGCATCAGAGTGAAATCTCGCCGCGCGTTGGCGTAGTCAAAGTCGGATGGTAGTTGCACTTCGACCCCCCAAGGTTGGCCTTTGGTCCATCCATGTTTTGCCAAATAAGAAGCGGCTGATGCTAAGGCATCAGTTGGATTATCCGACCAGATCTCGCGACGCCCATCTCCATCGAAATCAACCGCGTAATCAAGAAACGAGGTCGGCATGAACTGTGTATGCCCCATCGCCCCAGCCCAACTGCCAACCATATTCTCAGGGTCGACATCCCCTGCCTGCAGTATCTGCAACGCGGCGATCAGCTGTTCCTCAAAAAAGCTTGCTCGTCGAGCATCAAAGGCCAAAGTCGCCAGTGACCGAATGGTTTGCTTGCTTCCTCGGTAGGTGCCGAACGAAGTCTCAAGACCCCAGATCGCGGTCACGACCTCTTTTTCGACGCCGTACCGGGCTTCGATCCGGGTCAAAGTCTCTCGGTGCTTGTCTAGTCCAACGCGACCGTTGGAAATCCGCGTTTTTGAAACCGCTCCGTCCAGATATTCCCAGATCGGTTTGGAAAACTCCGCCTGATTGCGATCGCGTTTGATGATGTCACTGTCATAGGTCACCCCAGCCAACGCCCGATCCAGCGTATTGACCGAGATGCCCTGCTCTTGCGCCCGCTTGCGAAATGCCCCCAGCCAAGCCTGAAATCGGGCATTCCCGTCTGCCGATACACGTTGCACCTCGACCTTAGGCCGCAGCACGGGCCGTACCGAGACCGTCACATCCGCCGAGGCCAGTTGCACATTGTCGACCATAGGTCGGGCCAGAGGCCGTATCGAATTGTCTGTTGTATCCGCCTGCACGATGGATGCCCATAATGCGGCGGTCATAACGCCACCTACACACTTACGCATTCCGTTTTATCCTGATTACTGCTCAGAGCCGATGATAGCGCACAATCGGGATTTCTCAAAACGCAGAACGTCAGGTTTCCTGATCCTGTTCCTCACGTTCCGCGCGAATACGCGCAATGGCATCACGCAACAGCGATACGCGATTGGGTCGGAAGCTATCCTCGGTCACATCCATGCCCTGCATACGATCCAGCCGAAACACTCGGAAATCCTGTCGCAGGTGGCACCAACTCAGCAATACGCTGGCACGGTCCATATAGACGATGCTCAGCGGATTGACCCGACGACGGGTGTCTGCGCCTTTGGCATCGGTATAGGCGAACTCGATCACGCGTTCGTCCCACGCGGCTTGGCGCAGTTCGGCGACATCGATGGTTGGCACGGCCGGCCTGTCAAATCGCGTGGCGGTCAAAACGGCGTGGCTCAATCGGTGCGACTGGCGCTGCGGCAACCGGCCCTGCAGCTTGCGTAGGGCCGCGCTTGCGGCATCCGACAGCGCCGGGTCACCAATCAGCTGCACCTCGCGCAAACCCAGAACCAACGCTTCAAGCTCATCATTGGTAAAACCCAGCGGCGGTAGGGTCGCATCCTCGATTAGGGTGAACCCGAACCCGGCCTCTCCGTCGATTATCGCCCCGAGGCCACGCAATGCATCGATATCCCGGTGCACTGTGCGCGGCGAAACGCCTAAATCCTGCGCCAATTGAACCGACGTCCTGGGCGAGGGGCCAGATCGTAGGGCCTGCATCAACTGAAAAAGACGAGCGGTGCGGGACATAGTATATTCTACTCTAAGCCTAATGTCAGAATATGTCATCAGTCCGGCGTATCCATCAGGCGTCCCAACTATGGAGCTGATGATGCTGACCCTTCTCACCTTCCCCTCTGCCTTTGGCCTGTTCAGCGCCAGCCCATTCTGTGTGAAAACGGCCCTGATGCTTCAAAACGCGGGCCTGCGCTGGCAACGGTCCGATCTGCTGGATCCACGCAAGATGCCACACCAGAAGCTGCCGGTTCTGCGCACGCCTGAACGTCTGATTCCGGACAGCGACCTGATCCGCGACTGGCTTGAGGCTCAGGGGGCCGATTTCGATGCTGGCCTGACTGACCTGCAAAAGGCCCAGTCCCGCGCACTGGTCCGCATGGCCGAGGAACATCTGTACTTCCATGTAGTCCAGGACCGTTGGGCCAATGATGAGGTTTGGCCAATTCTGCGCGATACTTTCTTTACCGTCATTCCCGCACTGATCCGCAAGCCGGTTTCGAATTCGATCCGGAAATCCGTTCTCAAGGGGCTCGCGTTTCAAGGTGTATCCCGCTTTTCGCCCGTCGAACGACAAGACCGGCTGGAGCGCGACTTTGAGGCGATCTCGGCCTATCTTTGGCAATCGCCTTATCTGATGGGAGAGAAACCAACCTCGGCGGACATGAGCGTCGGTCCAATGCTGGCGGCGATGCGCGCGACACCATCAGACACCCCCCTGACCCGTCGGATTAAACAAGATAAGCTGCTCAACAGCTATATCGACCGAATGGAGCAGGCGATCCCGCTATCATGACAGCCTTTGAGAACAAAAAAGTCGCTGCAGCCTATGAGGCGCTACCGGAAGAGACGCGCAATGGGGCATTAGCGCTGCGCGAGTTGATCTTCGAAACTGCGGCCTCGCTGCCACGCGCTCAGCCTCTGGAAGAAGCGTTGCGGTGGGGCCAGCCCGCCTATCTGGCGCCCAAAGGCTCGACGATTCGTTTGGGCGGACACAAGGCGGCTTGCTTTGCGTTGTTCGTACACTGCCAAAGCCGACTGATGGGGGATTTTACCTCCGCCTTTCCTGGAGAGGATCGGATCGACGGCAATCGCGCGATTCTGTTCGACCGGCCCGATCAGATTGATCCTACGCGCCATGGCTGGCTGATTGCGCGCGCGCTTACTTATCACCTCTGACGGCGTTTGCGTTCGACCTTGCGCTTGATCTTGTCCTTCTTGCGCTTGGTGCTGGCGGCCTTGCGCCGCGTTCCGCGCTTGGCGGGGCCACGGCCGCGCGGCAGCGCCTGATCATCGATGGACAACAACTCCAATTCCAATCCGCCCGTCACCGGCGTCGCCTCGGTCAACCGCACCGTGACACGCTGGCCAATGGCGATGATCAGCCCGGTGTCCGAGCCCATCAGCGTCCCGGCCTCTCGGTCGAAATGGAAAAACTCTCGCCCCAGCGAACGCACTGGAACCAGACCGTCCGCTCCGGTCTCGTCCATCTTCACGAAGGCACCGAACCGGGCAATACCGCTGATCCGGCCAGAAAACTCATTGCCGACCCGCTCGCTGAGATAGGCCGCCAGATAGCGATCAGTCGTATCGCGCTCGGCCATCATCGAGCGGCGCTCGGTATCCGAGATATGGGTTGCCGTTTCTTCCAACCGTGCAATCTCATCCTCGGTCAAACCGTCCTTGCCCCAGCCATGGGCTGAGATCAGCGCGCGATGCACGATCAGATCAGCATAGCGCCGGATGGGAGAAGTGAAATGCGCATAGTTCCGCAGAGCCAGCCCAAAATGGCCGAAATTTTCGGGGTTGTAATAGGCCTGCGCCATCGACCGCAGGGTCGTCAGGTTGATCAGCTCCGCATCCTCGGTACCAGCGGCGGCGTTTAGCAGCGCGTTCAGATGTCGGGTCTGCAATACCTGCCCTTTGGCGAGGTTTAATCCCGCCGCCTGCGCCGTCTCTCTCAGGCTTTCCAGCTTTTCGGGCGCGGGCTCTTCGTGGACGCGGAACAGCAGCGGGCGGCGTTTGGTGATCAGGGTCTCGGCAGCGGCGACATTGGCGAGGATCATGAATTCCTCGATCAGCTTATGCGCATCCAGCCGGTCACGGAACGCGACGCTGGTCACCTCACCCGCATCGCTGAGTACGATTTTGCGTTCAGGTAGGTCCAGCTCCAGCGGCTGCCGCACGGAACGCGCCTTTTTCAGCGCAGCATAGGCGGCGTAAAGCGGATTCAGCACCGTATCCAACAGCGGCCCGGTGCGGTCGTTCGGGTTGCCGTCGATCGCCTCCTGCGCCTCGTTATAATTCAGCGAGGCGGCAGAGCGCATCAGAGCCCGTACAAAACGGTGGCCGATCTTGTTGCCTTCGGCATCAATCTGCATCCGAACCGCGATACAAGCGCGCGGCACGCCTTCGTGCAGGGAGCATAGATCGCCGGACAGGCGATCCGGCAGCATCGG
Organism: Ruegeria sp. CF3; assembly: GCF_056537365.1. NCBI lineage: Bacteria > Pseudomonadati > Pseudomonadota > Alphaproteobacteria > Rhodobacterales > Roseobacteraceae > Ruegeria > Ruegeria sp. CF3. The sequence goes on from NZ_JBQFRK010000002.1 coordinate 156,428, forward strand.
CACTACGCGGTCCGGGAAGTAACTGGAGTTGCCCCGCTTGCGTGCCTCGCGATCTAGCGCCGTACCGGGTTTCACATAGGCGGCGACGTCAGCTATGGCGACCCAGATCACATGGCCACCCGGGTTCTTGGGATCGTCATCGGCATGGGCATAGCAGGCGTCGTCGTGGTCCCGTGCATCCGCAGGATCGATGGTCAGCAAGGGCATATCCCGCAGGTCTTCACGCCCTTTCAGTCCAACGGGTTTGGCCTTGTCGGCTTCTTCGATTACCTTGTCCGGGAAATCGTCGGGAATACCGTGTTGGTGAATGGCAATCAACGAGACAGCCTTGGGCGCGGTCGGATCGCCGAGCCGTTCAACAATACGCGCACGCGGCAGACCCATGCGGTTCTTGGGTCCGGCCTGTTCGGCCTCAACCAACTCACCATCCTTGGCCCCCAGAACGGCCCCGTCCGCGACCAGCCATTCTGTCTGACCAGCCTTGTCGATGGGCACGATCCGCCCGCCTTCGGCCCCTTTGCGGAAAATGCCGACGATCTTGCGCGGGTTGGTGCCGATGCGGCGGATCAAGCGGGCTTCGTAATTGTGATCTTCCTCATGCACCACGGTCAGGCGGGCCAGAATGCGGTCACCCTCACCCAGCGCCGGATCGCTGGCACGCGTTACGAGCAGAACGATGGGCTCGACCCCCTCTCCGTGCCATTCCAACGGGCGCGCAAACAGGTCGCCATCTACGTTCGGGGCCTTCACCTGCAACACGCTGACCGGCGGCAGACGATCCGGATCGCGATAGCTGCGGTTGCGTTTTTCCAGATGGCCGTCGGCCTCAAGTTCTTTCAGGATACGCTTCAGATCGATCCGATCCGCGCCTTTGATGCCAAAAGCCTTGGCGATATCACGTTTCGAGGTCAGGGTAGGGTTCGCCGAGATCCAGTCGAGGACCTCTTGCTTGGTCGGAATGCGTGTCATGAGTTTGGCCTAGCACGGGCATGCGACCGCGTCATGGTCAAAAAGCGGTGCCTCATGTCAGCCGTGCAGATCGGCCACGGTATCCACATCGCGCAGATTATCCAGCAACGCTACTCGGCACCCGCGAACCGAATTCAGTGTGTCTTCCAACGCGTGTTCCGTTGACCAGCGCACATCGCGGAATAACCCTGAGGGCAGCGCCCCATAGCGCTGCGCACCGACCAGCCAATAGCCGCCATCCGGGGCGGGCCCGAACACCATCTCAGCCCGGCCCAACGCGCGAAAGGCCCGCGCAATGTGACCCCGTGTGATGCCCGGAATATCCGCACCGATCAGGCACACCGGGCCATCGGGAGCACCGCGCAACATCCGCCCCATGCGGTCGCCCAGATCTCCGCGCCCCTGAGGCTTCCGGGGTAAATCAACAGGCCAGACCCGACTGTTCATTCCCTCCCTATCCGGAGAGACCGCCAGTACAATCTGCCAGCGCGGATCACGCAGACGCCGGATCAGAGATCGCGTTTGATGCCGAAACCACCAAGCAGCCCCAACCATGCCGATATCGCGCCCCAAACGGGTCTTGACCCGCCCTGGACGTGGCTCTTTCACCATGATGACCAGCGTTTTCTGCATGGATCAGGCGAAGTAATCCGTCAGAATACGGGTGTAGATCGCCTTGAGTTGATGAATTTGCGCCACTTCGACACATTCATCGACCTGATGCATGGTGTGCCCGACCAGACCAAACTCGACCACCGGGCAATGATCTTTGATGAAGCGGGCATCCGAGGTCCCGCCGGTGGTCGAAAGCTCGGGGCGAATATTTGTTTCTGCTTTGACAGCGCAAGCTACCAGATCAGACAATGCCCCCGGAGGGGTCAGAAAGCTTTCACCCGAAATCTTGATCCGGGTCTCGACATCGACGCCAAACGCCTCGGCAACGGTGTCTGCCTCGGATTGCAACCAATCGCTCAAACTGGCCCCGGAATGCAGCTCATTGAACCGGATATTCACTGTCCCTGAACATTGCGCCGGGATCACATTTGTCGCCGAATTACCGGTGTCGATCGTGACAACTGCCAAGGTCGAGGCGTCAAAGTGATCGGTCCCCTGATCCAGCTCGTGGCTGGCCAGCCGATCCATCAGTCGCGCCATCGCGGGCACCGGGTTCTTCGCCCGATGCGGATAGGCCGAATGCCCCTGCACTCCGGTCACAGTGAACCACGCAGTCATCGAACCGCGCCGGCCGATCTTCATCATTTCGCCCATCGTGTTCGGGCAAGTGGGTTCTCCCACCAGACAAACCGACATCCGCTCATCCGTTACGGCCATGTGATCCAGTAAAGCAACAGTGCCATCCAGTGCGTCGCCTTCTTCATCACCTGTGATCGTCAGGATCACCGCCCCATCCGGGGGCGTGTCACGCACAAAATCGATAGCCGCCGCCGCAAAGGCCGCCACCCCAGATTTCATGTCCGTCGCGCCCCTGCCGTACATCACCCCGTCCCGGACCTCGGCGCCGAAAGGGGGCATGGTCCAGGCCGTCTCATCCCCTACCGGAACCACATCCGTATGCCCGTTAAAGCCAAAGCTGCATGCATGACCCTTCTGCCCCCATCGGGCGAAGAGGTTGCAGATTCCACCACGATCTACTCGAGTGCAATAAAATCCGGCCTCCTCCAGCACCTGCTGCAGCAAGACCAAAGCCCCGCCTTCATCGGGTGTGACCGATGGGCAACGGATCAGATTTGCTGTCAGCTCAACTGGATCGGTCATATTGGGCCTCTTGTCCTTAGGGGTGCCTGTGTTCGTGCACAGATTCAACGAATTGCCCGGATTGCCAACCCCGAATAGTCGAATTCCGAGACCGAATGCCCAAGCGGCTTGATTTTGCACCCCAACAAAACATGAGCGTTGACCCAGCGGCTGCCTTGCCGCGCTGCCCTTAAGTGCGTTAGAGGGCCGCGAAACAGGTGATTCCACATGAAGCGTGTCTTCTTCGCATTGATCTGCCTGACTTTCGCGACTCTTGCGCAGCAAAGCCAGGCCCAGTCTCTTACGGTTACAACGGTAACCCGTCCTCCGTTCTCATTTGTCGAGGACGGTGCCCAGACCGGTTTCTCGATGGATCTTCTGGCGGCACTGTCTGAATCACTCGGCTGGGAATACTCGGTCAACCGCGTCGAGACATTTGGAGAAATGTTGGGCGCGGTTCAGGATGGTTCTGCCGATCTGGCGATCGCGAATATATCGATCACCGCCTTGCGCGAAACCCGAATGGATTTCACGCAACCGATATTTGAGGCCGGATTACAGATCATGGTCCCGTCAGAGGCCGCTCGCCAGCCATCGCTGTTGCACGCTTTGCTGTCTCGGGAATTGTTCATCGCCATCGGGCTGGCCTTTGCGATCCTGCTTGGTGGCGGCATGCTGATGTGGAGTTTTGAGAAACGCGCGCAGCCCTACTTTGATCGCAAACTGAATGAGGCGTGGTTCCCGTCGTTCTGGTGGGCCCTCAACCTGGTGGTGAACGGTGGCTTTGAGGAACGGATGCCGCGTACCCCGTTTGGCCGTCTGCTGGGTGTGGTGCTGGTGGTGTCATCCCTATTCATCGTCTCCGTTTTCACGGCCCGGATCACCTCGGTGATGACGGTGGACGCAATCACCGGCAGCGTCAATTCGGTCAACGACCTTTACGGCAAACAGGTCGGGACGATTTCCGATTCTACCGCCGCCAGTTTCCTGAACCGGCGCGAGATCGACTATACCGGCTATGGCGATCTGCAGGACATGCTGAACGCGTTTGAGAATAAGGATTTGGATGCGGTCGTATTCGACGCTCCGATCCTGTCCTATTATGCCAGCCACGAAGGGCGCAGAATGGCGACAATGACCGGGGGCATCTTCCTGCGTGAAAACTATGGGATCGCATTTCCAACCGGCTCGCCATTGGTCGAAGACGTCAATCAGGCGCTGCTGTCCCTGCGCGAAGACGGCACCTATGACGAAATCTATCGCAAGTGGTTCGGGGTAAGAAACTAAGCAGTTTCCTCGTCGCCGAAGAATGGCGTCATCTGTGCCACGATAACCGCGTTTTCATCCAGCGCCCGTTGCATCAATGCCCGCTCATCCGGATCGATATCATGTCCTTGCGCCTCACGCTCGGCCAGGGTGCCATAGCCGGTGACATCCAGCGGTGCAGTATCGGCCTGCTTCAGGATCGCTACTGTCTCGCGCACGGCTTCGGCCTCGTCCACGCCGCTGGCAAAACACATCAACGCCGCCCCGGTCGCGCCTTCGGGCAGGCCGTCGCCATCTTTGCGACCGATCTGAACCAACAACGTATAGACTTGCTGGCGCGAAGGTTTTTTCTGCTTTTCCATAGTGCCCGCAATACGCTGGCCCGATGGCACGGTCAACTCAGTCGCAGGTGCTGGCGTATAGGTGGTTCAACAGCATCTGCGCTGCCACGCGCTGCGTGTCGCGCCATTCCGCCCGGGGTCGCAATGGCATCACAGCATCCGTATTGAAATAAATTGCGGACATACCCGCTGCCACGGCTTGGACCCCTTGCACATTGGCAGCAGGCAGTTCGTTCATGATTTCAGCAGCGATCCTTGCCTCGAAGTCATAGACAAACCCAAGCAAGGGTTCTCGCAAATCCGCGTGTCTTTCTGAGGCTGCGACCAAAGCGGCAAAAACCGCAGCACTTTCCGAAGAATAGGTGCCGCGTCCGAACAAAGCGTCCAGCATCGCTGCAACCCGATCAGTGCACGGCAGAGTGTCGAAGAGCGCCTCAACCTGATCCGCGAAGACTTTCAGGACGTGATCTAGCAGCTTGCGAACCATCTCATCCCGGTTGCCCAGATAGTGGCGCAGCAATGGCCGCCCGACGCCCGCCTCTTCTGATATGCGCGCCAGGGTCGAACCATCCAGCCCGTACCGCGCGACACAACGCATAAATGCGTTCAGGATTTGCTCGGATCTGGCGTCTTTCATACTGGGACGGGGCATCAGAATCCGTTCGAAACTGGTGGAAAAACATCCGCCAGAACGTAGAGAACGCCCAAACCGATCCACAAAACCGTCAGCGACCAGAACAGTGCCGGATCTGTCGCGCGGTTTATCGGTTCGATCAAGAAGGCCTGCCCCGAGCGCACCGCCAAGAGCCCCCAAAATATGAACAACAGACCCCAAAGGCCGTAATACCCGGCGAAGGTCGAGACAAGAAGCGCCGCCAGAATTAGCAGTGTCATCCACCTTTGATTCCTCAGGGTTTGAATAAAAGTCATCCTGCCTCCAAGCGGGTTCAGAAAAATCTTAAGGTGAAATCTGGACATTCGAAGGTTTATTGTCAATATTGATGATTATCATTTTTGACAATAAACGGACTCGACGATGCCGCCTGACGCACTTCCGGATCAACCCAAGCAACAACTGCCGCGTGAGGCATATGTCTCTGACAGTTGGTATGAGGCCGAACAGAAAACCCTGTTCAGCAAGTGCTGGAGTTTTGCCGGCGTGACTATGGATTTCACCCAACCCGGCGATTTTAGGACGATTCAGGCCGGGGCCTATGCTCTGATTGTCATAAGGGACGCGAATGGCGACTTGCGCGCCTTCCACAACCAATGCCGCCATCGCGGAACCGAGTTGTTGGAAGGTTGCGGCAACGCAGGCAAAACCATTGTCTGCCCTTATCACAACTGGGTCTACAATCTGGATGGCGCTTTGCGCGGAGTACCAGCCCAGCGCGAGTGCTTTCCGGACCTGGACAAGAAGGCAACCGCGTTGTTCGGTGCCTCAGTCGGTGTCTTCCGCAACCTTGTTTTTGTTCACCCAGAACCGGATCAAAGCTTTGACGCGTGGCTTGGCGATCTGGCTCAAATACCTTGGCCTCATGATCTGGCATCAAGCGAGCTACAAGAGAACCCCGACGACGTGGTCTATGAGATCAACTGCAATTGGAAGGTCTTCTTTGAAAATGCAATAGACGGCTATCACCTGGCCTATCTGCACAAAGACACGTTGGGCGGGCCAACCCATGACAAGAATCTTTGGGAGGTTTTTGGCCACAACATGGTCTGGTGGTCGACCGAGCGCGAAGGCGTCAAACATCGTATCCCGCAGTTTGTTGAAAACTCGGCCAAAGGGTCCGGCCTGAAAACGGTACGGAATGCAGACACGCCGGGCTATGGCGGGGTCTACATGCTGTTTCCGACCACGATCCTGACGCCAAACCCCTGGGGGTTTTCGATATCGACCATGGAACCGGTCGACGCCAACACAACACTTCTGCGGGTCAGAAACTGGTCGCCTAAAGGCTGGTTCACCTATACGCATCGCGCGGCGGACATACCCGGATACGACCCGGAATCCGGTCGGATCAAATCCTCTCACTGGACCCAGCACCCACTGGAGACGGGGGATTTTCAGACCGAGGATGTCTGGGTGTGCGAAAAGATGCAGCGCGCCCTTCAATCGCCCCGATATCAAGTCGGCCCTCTGGCCAAAGGGGCCGGAGGTGAGGCGGCGATTGATTTCTTTCAGCAAACAGTGCTGGAGTTCATGTCAAAATAAGAAAGGCCGCAGAGCATGCACTCTGCGGCCTATCCAAACTGAAACGACGGGATCAGTCGCGCAGTAGCTCATTGATCCCGGTTTTCGAACGGGTCTTTTCATCGACGCGTTTCACGATGACCGCGCAATACAGGCTTACATTGTTCTTGGACGGCATCGAGCCCGCAACAACCACCGAATATGGCGGAACCTCGCCATACATGACATCACCGGTTTCGCGGTCCACGATCTTGGTGGATTTACCGATGAACACGCCCATGCCCAGAACCGAACCCTCGCGGACGATGCAGCCTTCGACCACTTCCGAACGCGCACCGATAAAGCAGTTGTCTTCGATAATGGTCGGACCGGCCTGCATCGGCTCCAGTACGCCGCCAATACCAACGCCGCCCGACAAGTGCACGTTTTTGCCGATCTGCGCGCAGGAACCAACGGTGGCCCAGGTATCAACCATCGTGCCTTCATCTACATAAGCACCAAGGTTGACGAACGAAGGCATCAGCACCACACCCGGTGCGACATAGGCCGACTTGCGGACCACACAGTTTGGCACGGCGCGGAACCCTGCCGCGCGCCACTGGTTCTCTCCCCAGCCGGCGAACTTGCTGTCGACCTTATCCCACCAGCCGCCGTCTTGCGGGCCTCCGGTCTGGATTTCCATGTCCTTGATGCGGAACCCCAGCAGAACTGCTTTTTTCGCCCACTGGTTCACGTGCCAATCACCACTGTCGAGCTTTTCAGCCACTCGCAGCGAACCGCTGTCCAGCGCGCTCAGCGTGTCTTCGATTGCTTCTCGTTGCTCGCCAGTGGTCGCAGGGGTTATTGTGTCACGTACTTCCCAGGCGGCTTCGATGGCGGCTTCCAGTTGCGCATTGGACATGGGGCGTCTCCCTAGAGAATCTGTTCACGTTGATGTGGCCTATACGCAAGCGAGACCCATGGCGCAATGCGACGCGGATACCTCGGTTTGCGTCAATCATCGGTAAGTGCGCTGAGTGCGGCAAACATATCCCGGTCATTTTGGGTTCCGGCATTGGGTGCGGTCAGCAACACATCGCCGTAGAAAACCGAATTTGCGCCAGCCAGAAAGCACAAAGCCTGCTCGGCAGTTGAAAAGTCCGACCGTCCTGCCGACAAGCGCACCCGTGTTTGCGGCATGGCGATCCGCGCGGTCGCAACCATGCGCACCAGATCAAAAATGCCTACTTTTTCTAGATGCGCCAGCGGCGTGCCTTTGATCGGGATCAGCGCGTTTATCGGTACGCTTTCGGGATGCGGGTCAAAATTCGCAAGGACCTGCAACAGCGAGGCACGATCCCGCAGGCTTTCACCCATACCGATAATGCCGCCGCAGCACAGATCAATACCTTCGTCCCGGCAATAGCTGAGGGTCTCCAAACGATCCTGATAGGTACGAGTTCCAATAATCTCGCCATAGAATTCCGGCGAAGTATCCAGGTTATGATTGTACGCGGTAAGTCCCGCCTCGGCCAATCGTTTGGCCTGATGTGGCTTGAGCATGCCCAGGGTGACGCAAGCCTCCATGCCCAGATCACGCACGCCCCGCACCATGTCCAGCACATTGTCGAATTCTTCGCCGTCGCGCACCTGACGCCATGCAGCACCCATGCAAAACCGTTCAGCCCCCGCATCGCGCGCCCGTTTGGCAAGCGAGATGACATGCGCAGGGTTCATGAGCTTTTCCTTGGTCAGCTCGACCTCGCGATGATGAGCGGATTGCGGGCAATAGGCGCAATCCTCGGGACAGCTTCCGGTTTTTATCGACAGCAGGCTGGCTTTTTGGATGTCGTTTGGATCGTGATATGTCCGGTGAACTACATTTGCGCGACCTACCAGATCCAACAGTGGGAGGCGCATCAGCGCCTCCACTTCATCCACGGTCCAATCGCTGCGGATATCTTGCCCGGTATCAAGCATCTGGCTGCGGCCCACGGATTTTCTGTATCAGACCCGTCGGCAGGCCAATCACGAGAACGGATGCCAATGCAATCTTCACGAGATCACCCAGAATGAAAGGGCTGAAACCGTAAACCAGAACCTTGTCTGCAGGCACGAACTGAGCCAACCAACCCAGACCCAGCGCATAGATCGCTGCAAGTCCAGCCAGCATCGCCGGAACCAGAAACAGCTTGCGCAGATTGTCCGCGGCCCATCCAACCATGACCGAGGCGACCACGAAACCCAGCAAATAACCTCCGGTTCCGCCCATCATATAGGCCAGCCCGATGCCTTTTTCGGGCGTTCCGGCAAACACCGGCAAACCCACTGCCCCGGCGACCATGTAACCGATCACGGTTGCAGAACCGAGACGCAGCCCAAATGCCGCGGCGATAGCCATGACAACGGCGACTTGAAGGGTCATGGGCACAGGCCAAAATGGCACCTGGACTTTTGCACTGGCGGTCAAAAGAAGAATACCTAACGCGACACGAAGGATCTGACCCGCAGGGGTTATTACTCCGGCGGCCGGAAGGGTGGATTGCAGAGTGGCTTTCATTGTCTTTCTCTTTTTATAGATAATATTGCATAGATTCGGAATTAATCATCATTTTTATCTATTAAAAATCAAGTCAAATCTTCTGAGGAGGCACAGATTGTCGTTTCAAAGGCAGAAAGTATCAGCTTGCACGACGGATATGGCGCACAAGTATCGAGGTTGCGGCGGAAACGTCTTTACTCTTCAGCGCCTGAATGATCGCAGCGTGATCCGTATCGACGCGCTGCACCCATTTGGGCCGCCAATGTGCAAACAGGTGCCTGGCACTGGCGATGTGCAGGTCATCGACAGAATGCAAAAGGCGGGGCAACCCGCAAGGTGTCAGGATGGCACGATGAAAGACCCTGTTCCGCGCCTCCCATTGAGGCATGTTTTCAGCCTGATCACATGCCTTTCGCGCATCATCAGCCACTTTCAGAGCAGCTGGCGTCATATTTTGCACGGAATGCTGCATCGCCAGCGTTTCCAGCGCGACACGCATTTCGATCACTTCACGCACTTCGGCAGGGTCCAACGCGGTGACGCGCATGCCCTTTCGCGGTTCGCTTTTGGCCAATCCATGCGCCTCAAGCCGCAGCAGTGCTTCGCGCACCGGCACATGGCTGGTCTCAAAGTCGCGCGCGATATGGTCCTGACGCAGCTTTTCACCGGCAGGAAGATCGCCGGTGATGATTTTCTGGCTCAGGGCATTATAGATTGTGTCGGCAATGGTTGCGGTCATGAATTATAGATAAAATCCATGAACAACATCTACAAGCCGTATTCTCAACCTGTTAGCGGATCTGGCGCGATGTTCCCGCCGCAAATCAGCACTGCGACACGCTCACCCGGCTCCGGCTGGTAAGCGCCCGAAATCAGTGCGGCAAGCGCAGCAGCCCCTGCTGGTTCAACCAGTATTCGATGCGTCTGCCACAGAGCATTCTGGGCTTGCGCTATCGCATCGTCAGAAACCAGAACCGAACTCATACCTTGGGCCAGCCGAAAGCAAATCTCACCAATTCTCCGTGCGCCCAGTGCGTTCGCTGCGATGCCCGAAACGGAAACATCAACCGGTTCGCCCGCAGCCAACGCCGCATTCAGCGCGCAAGAGGTTTCCGGTTCGACCGCCACGACTTTGCGCGCACCCTGAAACCATGCCAAAGCTCCGGCAATCAGCCCGCCGCCTCCCACGGCCACCAATACTGTGTCCGCCTGCAAGCCCTGCGCGTCCCATTCAGCAAAACATGTCCCCTGCCCTGCCACCGTCGCTGGCGCATCATAGGCGTGGATTTGCATGGCGCCGGTGCTTTCCTCATGCGCCTGCGCCATGGTCAGTGCATTGGCATATTCACCCGAAACAACACTCAGATCAGCCCCGATCCGCTTGATCAGCGCAATCTTGGAGGGACCTGCAAGTTCGGGCACAAAAATCTTCGCTGGGTAGCTCAGTGATTGCGCGGCATAAGCCGCTGCCGCACCGTGGTTGCCACCGGAAGCCGCCACGACGCCTGCCGCAGGCACATCCATGCTGAGCAGGGTATTGAACGCCCCGCGCACTTTGAAGCTGCCGGTGTGCTGCATATGTTCAAGTTTCATTTCAACCGGATAGCCCGGAATTTGGCTTTCCATCACTGGCGTGACCTGCGCGTGTCCGGCAATGCGATCCCGCGCTGCCAATATTTCACTTTTCCAATCCATTCTTGTCTTTCCGTGACTGGCACTCTGCCCGCGAACCCTATAGCTGTTTTGGAAACACGCAAGCAGGGAACCCCGTTTATGAGAGAAGATCGCCTCAGCCCCTTTCGCGACGCACAGACCGACCGCTCGACCGCAAGCGAGGTACCGGATACCCCGCAGACGCGGTCTTCGGCCTATCGCCTTGCCTTCGCTGATGATGACTTCCTGTGCCGGGATGAGCTGCGCCCCGTGCGGCTGCAACTGGAGCTGCTGAAGCCCGAGATGATCATGACCGAGCGTGAGATCACCTCGACCATCGTCATGTTCGGTGGCGCGCGCATTCCGGAACCCGCTCAGAAACACACAGCGCGGACCGAGACCTTGGCCGGGCTGTCGAAATACTACGATGAGGCGCGCGAGTTTGCGCGTCTGATGACAGAGAAATCAAATCAGACGGGCTGCCGCGAAAATGTGATCGTCACCGGTGGCGGCCCCGGCGTGATGGAGGCGGGTAACCGTGGTGCACAGGATGCAGGCGGGTGTTCGATCGGCCTGAACATCGTGCTTCCGCACGAGCAGGCTCCGAACCTATACGTGACGCCTGATCTCAGCTTCAATTTCCACTACTTCGCCATCCGCAAGATGCACTTCCTTATGCGCGCTCGCGCCATCACCATCTTCCCCGGCGGCTTCGGCACCATGGATGAGCTGTTCGAATCCCTGACCTTGATCCAGACCGGCCGCATGGATCGCGTCCCTTTCCTGCTGTTCGGGCGTGAGTTCTGGGAAAAGGTTATCAACTGGGAGGCTCTGGCTGATGCGGGCACCATCTCGGACGAAGATCTTGACCTGTTCCGCTTTGTCGACACCGCGCAAGAGGCGGTCGAGATCATCGAGAATTGGGAACCCGCGCCCCCACGCGATGAAATACCGGGGCGCTGAGCCATGAGCCCGAAGACCGGCGAAATGTTGCACTTGCGCGGGAATGCCCTGAACAAGGGCGAGCCTGTGGCCCTGCCGCTGACCCAAAGCAGCATGTACCATCTGCCCGGTGCGCCGGATGGGCATGCCAGCTATGGCCGGGTCGACAACCCGACCTGGTTGCATCTGGAACACGTTCTGTCGCATCTCGAAGATGCACCCTGCCTCAGCTTTCCTTCGGGTATGGGTGCGATTTCGGCGGCCTTGTTTGCGACGGTCCAAGCCGGGTCGCGGCTGCTGATCCCGTCCGACGGGTATTATGTGACGCGCCTTTTGGCTGATCGGTTCCTGTCAAATCTGGGCGTCTCGGTTATCGAACGCCCAACCACCGACTTTGCCGAAGGTGGCTTTGATGAATTCGATGTGGTGTTTCTAGAAAGCCCCTCGAACCCCGGTCTGGACATGCTTGAGCTGCCAGTAATCGCCGAGGCCGTGCGCGAGGCCGGCGGCATCACCATCGCCGACAACACAACGATGACCCCATTGGGCCAGCGCCCACTGGACCTTGGCGTTGATGTGGTTGTGAGTTCAGATACCAAAGCGATGGGTGGGCATTCGGACCTGTTGATGGGTCATTTAGCCAGCCGCAATCCGCAAATCATGGAGCGAGTTGAGGAATGGCGCCGCGTCTCCGGTGCGATCCCGGGGCCACATGAAGCGTGGTTGCTACATCGGGGTTTGGAGACTCTGGATGTGCGGTTTGATCGGATGTGTAGCTCAGCACAAATACTGGCTGAGCGGCTGGCGGCGCACCCGGCCGTGAAACAGATCCGCTATCCCGGACTGACCGATGATCCGGCGCACACATTGGCGACGGCTCAAACCACGCGCTTCGGGTTTCTGCTAAGCATCACGCTTGAGACCGAGACCAAAGCCGAACAGTTCATCAACAGCTGCCCACTGCTGCGTCCGGCTACATCCTTCGGCGGCGTCCACAGTTCGGCCGAGCGGCGCGCCCGTTGGGGGGATGCTGTCGATCCTGCTTTCATCCGCCTGTCCGTGGGGTGCGAACCGGTGGACGAGTTGTGGCAGGCCATCGAGGCCAGTTTAGACGCGATATGACTATTTCTTAGGGTCGCGCAGTTCGGGAAACACGTAGATCGGCAGCACAATACTGCCGATCAGAGCGCCCAACCATACCAGCAAGGTTGCGGCCAACAGATTTGAGATACCGCCAATGGTCAGACCGGATGTGATCAGATCGGTGACCAGAAGGCCAACAAAGGTCACGATCAAGGCAATTCCGCCCTTCAGCGCCGGTGCCTTCTTTTCCCCCAGCTTCAGGATCAGCGGTTCGGCTATCACTTGGACCAGGGTGAACACGACTACCACCACGATGAAGGAAATCGGTCGGATCGCAAACTCTGAAAGCAGCAAACTGGCCAACAACAGCCCGATGGCGTTCCCAGCCAGCAATGCCAGCACCGATTTGAACCTGCGCGTCATGGGGTGATCTCCGTCAATGATCAATCTGAAACATCTTAATATTAGCAGAGCTTGACAGATTTACGAGACAATTTAGCCGCCTCTTCTTTTTGACCTGTTGAAATCAATTGATAAAATACCTTCATCAAGGCCAAACCCCACATCGACGAGAGGCAAGATGAGCGACGATCCCTATTCCGTACTTGGCGTCGCCAAAGACGCCAGCGATGCCGAGATCAAGAAAGCCTATCGGAAGATCGCCAAAGAATGCCACCCGGACCTCAAGCCGGGCGATGCCGAGGCAGAGGCCAAGTTCAAAGCCGCTGCTGCTGCTTATGACCTGCTGAAAGACCCCGAGACGCGCAAACGCTACGACAATGGCGAAATTGATGCGTCGGGACAGGAACGTCCGCAGCAGCAGTATTATCGCGAATATGCCGAGGCTGCAGGCAACCCTTATCGCGGTCACGCGGCTGAACAGGACGATATGTCCGACATCTTTGCCGAATTCATGCGCGGGCGGGGTGGATATGGACAGCGCACGCAGGAGTTCCATGCACCGGGCCACAACTTGAACTACTCGCTGCAGATCAGTTTTCTGGACGCCGTTTTCGGAGCCAGCCAGAAATTGACCCTGCCAGATGGGAACCGGATTGAAGTGAAGATACCTGCGGGTATCACGACCGGGCAAACCATCCGCCTGCGTGGCAAAGGGGCCCCGGGGTACGGCGATGGGCCTCCCGGCGATGCGCTTGTGACGATCTCGGTTGCGGATCACCCGGTGTTCGACCGTCAGGGCGATGACATCCACATCACGCTGCCCATCACCATTGATGAGGCCGTTCTGGGTGGCAAGGTTCCCGCCCCCACCATCGACGGTGGCGTCAATGTCAGTGTCCCAGCGGGGACCAGCAGCGGCAAAACCCTGCGCCTGCGTGGCAAAGGAGTCAAGAAACGCGGCTCGTCCGAGCGGGGCGATCAGTTCATAGAACTGACCGTCGCAATGCCAGATAAGGTAGACGATGAATTGAAGCACTTCATGGAGACATGGCGCGAAACCCACGGCTATGATCCGCGCAAAGGAATGCCGTCATGAGCCGCACATTGACCGAAGCCGAACTGATCGACGCCATCACCCGCCTGACTTCGGATCGCCTGACCGAATATCTGGCCGCTGAGATCGTGATCCCCGAGCAATCGGAGCAAGGTCTGCGATATCAGCGTATCGACGTTGCACGTCTGGAACTGGCATGCGAACTGCATGACCAGTACGACATGGAGGCCGATGCACTGTCGATGATGATCTCTCTGATCGACCAGATGCATGGGCTGCGCGCCGAACTGCGCGAGGTTTTGAACGCAGTCGAGGCGCAACCGGAACCGGTTCGCCAGCAACTGATCGAGGTGATCGGCACAGCGCGGTTCCGTCGCAGTTAACGGGGTTTTGGGAGCCAGGATTTTGGCGTAGAAGGCGCCCTTGATCCTTAGCCCGGTATCCCCATGACCCAGTCCAGATCCGAATTGCTGATGCCTGCGGGCAATCTGCGTAAGTTGAAACTCGCCATCCTCTATGGCGCGGATGCGGTCTATCTGGGCACACCGGATATGTCGCTGCGGACAAAGTCCGAGTTCTCGCTGGAAGAGGTGATAGAGGGAGTCGAGTTCTGCCACAACCATGGCCGGCGCGCGTACCTGACACTGAACCTGTTCTCGCACAATAAGGACATTCCGAAGCTGGACGAATACATCGACACTGTCCGCAAGGTGAAACCTAACGGGCTGATCATCGCCGACCCCGGAGTGTTCCAATACGTCCGCGAACGCGCGCCGGAACTGCCGCTGCATATCTCGACGCAAGCCAATATCTGTTCGTGGTTGTCGGTGAAGTTCTGGCAGGATCAGGGGGCCGAGCTTGTGGTTCTGGCCCGCGAAGTCTCATACCCCGAATTGGTCGAGATTCGCGAGAAATGCCCCGATATCAAGCTTGAGGCGTTTGTGCACGGGGCCATGTGCATGACCTATTCGGGCCGCTGCCTACTGTCGAACTTCATGGCCGAACGCGGGGCCAATCAGGGCAACTGCGCCAATTCCTGCCGCTGGAACTATGGTCTGAAACTGCGTCTGAAAGATGGAACGCATCAGGAGCTGCGCATTACCGATGAAAACGCCGACCTATTCGAATTCCTGCTGGAAGAAGGCTGTCGCCCCGGTGATTTGATGCCCATCGAAGAGGATGATCGGGGATCCTACATCCTCAATTCCCGCGACCTGTGCATCATGCCCAAGCTGGATGAATACTTGAAGATCGGTGTCGACAGTCTGAAAGTCGAAGGGCGCGGTAAATCGGAGTATTATGCCGCCATCGTCGCGCGCGCCTATCGTATGGCCATCGACGACTATCACGCCGACCCCGAGAACTGGGACCCGAAGCCCTATATGCGTGAACTCGAAACAGTCGGGAACCGCGGCTACACGCTGGCTTTCCACGAAGGCCGCCTGACCAATTATGCACATGATTACGAACACACAGCCTCGATTGCGCAGTGGGAATATGCCGGGATCGTCACCGAGGTGACCGAGGATGCCTTTCTGGTCGAGGTGAAAAACAAGCTGGAACCGGGGGATGTATTGGATTTCGTCTCTCCGATTTCGCGCGAGACGGTTCTGCTGCGGGTCTATGACTTTGAACGCGCTCATGATGGGGCGCGGCTGGACGTTGTGCATGGCAGTACCAAAACCATCATCCGCCTTCCCTTCACCCTGTTCGATCACGAGGATATCGACGATCTGCGCGCCCGTTTCCCGGTCTACTCCGTCCTGCGCAAAGAACGTGCCCTGACCGACGAACACTGGAGTCGCATTCGGTTTGACAAGCTGGTGCAGGGGCTGGAAACCTCAGGTCGCGACAACCCTAAGGCCTATACCCGCCGTCGTGACGAGCTGGTCGAGAAAATCGGCGAAGACGGCAATGAGCGCCGCTTCAAAACCAATCGTATCGGAACCGAGGGATGTTGCGGCAAAGGCTGCAACGGCTGTTTGATCTTCTGGCAGGATGAGAAATACGCGCTCGCCCGCGAGGTCCTATCCAAACGCAAACACGGTGAGCAACTCAGTCGTCAGGAAGCGACCGAGCTGAAGCTGCCTGACCCGGCGGCCTGAAGATCACTCTGCGACACGATACTCTTCGGGTACGTAAAACGTATAGTCCCGGTCCGCGACGGCCTCGTGGCAGACATGGCAGTAATCGACCTCTGACGCGCGAAAGCCCATCGTATCACCGAACAGCGAACCGTCCGGCATCACCATGATATAACGCCAGTCGGCTGTTTCCGGGTTGGTGCCTTCTGGCAGTTTCTCCATTACGAACAGGGCACCGGGATGGATATTGCCCTCATCTGTGACAGTCATACTGTCTTTGGCTAGGACCGAGCCTGCAGGCAGCTCTTCGCCTTCTTGCAATGTGCCGTAATTGTGGGCCATGCGGTTCGCATAGCTGTTGACATAGCGCTGCCCATGCGTGGCCGAGATGTAGGGCGCATCGTTGAACAACGGCCAGTTCTGATAGTTTCGGATCAAGTCCATCTGTGCCGCCGCATAACCCCGCGACATGCGTCGTATCAATGACTGATAGTGTTTCTGCGCTTGCTCCTTGGTCAGATCGGCTGGGTTTTCAATCGCCAAATGCGCATCCTGATCTTTGGTCTGAGCAGATGCCGCGTGGAGAACAAATCCCGAGATCGCCAGAACAGCCGTGATACCCAAGACTTGCCGGTGACTTACAATCATATTGTGGCCTCCCTGACTGATCAGTTCGCCTAAATGCCGCTTTGCTTCAGAAAAATGGTAGCGGCCTTAATTGGTGTTACCAGCACCGCCCCGGCAATCTCACCACCTTGTGTCTGTCGGTGAGTTCCCCATCCAGAGCGGGTCTGCGCCGAAGATACCAAATTTTGAACAAGGAAACAGCACTCAATTCATTAAGTTTTTCGCGTGAAGCCACGGCGCATGCCCTTAGCGGTTTAGCCCGGCTTCAGCCTCGATCTGCTTTCGCGATTTCCGGGCCCGTTCGGTGGCCGATTTTAACTGGCCGCAGGCCGCCATGATATCCTCACCCCGCGTTTTGCGGATGGGTGAGGCATAGCCCGCCTGATAGATGATGTTGGCAAAGGCCCGGATGCGATTGTTCGAGCTGCGCTTGTAGGGCGCGCCCGGCCATTCGTTGAACGGGATCAGGTTGATCTTGGCCGGGATGTTATGGCGCTTGATATGAGCGATCAGACGATGCGCGTCTTCGTCGCTGTCGTTCACGCCATCCAGCATCACGTATTCGAACGTGATCCGTTCAGAATTCGACGCGTTGGGATAGCTGGCCAACGCCTGCAGCAGTTCCTCGATATTCCAGCGCTTGTTGATCGGAACAAGTATGTCGCGAGTTTCATCAGTGGTGGCGTGGAACGAGATCGCCAACAGGCATCCAATTTCTTCAGCCGTGCGCGCGATCTCGGGTACCACACCCGAGGTCGACAGCGTGATGCGGCGACGGGACAGAGAAATCCCCTCGGGGTCCATCGCGATCTTCATTGCGTCACGGACGTTTTCAAAGTTGTAAAGCGGCTCGCCCATACCCATCAGCACGATATTTGACAGCAGGCGTGTTTCATCTTTGGGCGCACCCGGTGTTGGCCATTCCTCAAGATCGTCACGCGCCATCATGACCTGCCCGACAATTTCGGCCGCTGTCAGGTTGCGCACCAATTTCTGCGTGCCCGTGTGGCAGAAGGAACAAGTCAGCGTACAGCCCACCTGAGATGAGATGCATAGCGTTCCGCGATCATCTTCAGGGATATAGACAACCTCAACCTCATGCCCGCCCGCGATGCGGCACAGATACTTGCGGGTGCCGTCCTCTGAAACCTGGCGGGTCACGACTTCGGGGATTTCGATTACGAACTGCTCGGCCAGTTGCGTGCGATAGGCCTTGGCCAGATTGGTCATCTCACCAAAATCACGCACACCCCATTGGTAGATCCATTGCCAAATCTGCCCCGTGCGCATCTTCGCCTGCTTTTCGGGCGTGCCGTGTTCAATTAGCGCCTCACGCAATCGATCGCGGGTCAAACCGACAAGGTTCATCTTCCCCTCGGGCAGTTTGCGGGGGATGGTCATGACGTCTTGAGTGATCGGCGCTTTGGGCGACATTGGCGTATCTCGGTGGATTCTGGCTTGGGATGCGCCTCTATATAGGAACACACGTAAAGATCAAAAGAATTCGTGCTTCAATTTGCGTAACGCAACAATTCGTCAACCCGCGCCCGGCCAAGGTCAACCCGACAGGCTGTGATGGCGATCCCCGTACCCGATCCTCCGCCGAACGAAGCACCTACCGCTTCGCACTGCGCATCGCGATAGGCCACCCACGCGTTTTGCGAGGCCTCCAGCGCAGGCACAGCGACGACCCGTCCGGTGACCTCGTCCAGTTCTTGTGCGGAGCCGAGCGCCAGCGAATAGCTGGAGTCTATCGCTGTGTTTACCCGCAATTCCATATTCGAAACACAAGATCCAATTTCCACCTGCGAACCGGCGTCAATACACTCCATAGTTGGATCCGCAATTGCGGATATCGGAAACATCAAAAAAACAAACGCCCATCGCATCCATCAATCCTCCAGACAGAGATATCTGTCTATCACAGATCAAGATGCGCGCCCAATCAAGATGGGCCACTAAAGCAGAAACTTAAGCGGCCCATTGTTGTTAGTTTACTGCTGGCGGGATGTAGCAATCTTCTGCATCCAGGGTCTTTACGGGATCTTCCGGACCACATTGCTCACCCGTTATCGGATAGGTTTCCGATCCTTTCTCACAACCTGCAAGGATCACCGCAGACGCCATCAAGAGCACTGCCAGGTTTTTGCTTAAGTTCATTGCCGACTCCTCAACAAATTCTGAACTAATTAGTTCAGAAAACGGGGAAGCAGGCTTTGACACGGATCAAGAAACACCGCTCTACGTGGCGTAAATTTCTGAAAACACACTGGATCGGACCAAACAAATAAAACCCCGCCGGAAAGCGGGGTTTCGGAATTTGATCTGCTTGTGGCTTAGTTCGTGCAGCGCGTTTCCGCGTCTTCAATCGCGGCCGTAAAGCCCAGCAACGAGAAGGTGTCTTTGGTCTGCGTACCACGTTCCGAACGGGCGGTCAGCACCGCCTCACTTCCGCGCTTCATCGCTGTGACGATCTTGGCATCGTCCGAGGCGGTCGCAGGCCATGCCCACTCACCATCGGTGAACAGCTCGAACTCGCTGCCATCGACAACCAGATTGACAGTAGAACCAGACGCAAACGGATAGCCGCCGGTAAAGGTCACCTGCCCTTTAACCTCGGCATTCGGGCGATAGAACACAAACAGCAGGATATCGCTGCGCCGAACGGAAACGACCCGGCCACCGCGTGTGTTCACGGTCTCTTTCGGGGCAGAAACGCTCCAGCATTCGGTTGGGTCGTCCTCGACAAACACGCTCCAGTCCGTTTTTGCAGCGACGCGATTGGTACTAGTCGCCTGCTGCGCAATTGCCGTTGTCGCCATTCCTGCCATGCACAGGCCCGCGATCACGCGGACGAGCTTTAATCCCATCGGTTCAGCCTCCTAGCCCGACCTATTACCTCATACCCATCGGAAATACGTGCGAACTCTGCCGGTTCGTCTGTTCAGTTGCGTATTCCGATGATTGTCGACATACACACACTAACGCAGGTTTCGCCACAGGCGAAAGGGCGATTGGCAGATTTTTGCGCATGATTGATGGGGTGGACATGACACAAGCCGTACCAATGACAGAACTCTGGCGCGGGTCACTGTTGGAAAGCCTGCATATGGGCCATGCAGTGGTCTGTGACGATAGTGGTCAGATCGTGCGCAGCTGGGGTGATCCAAACGCGGTGATCTATCCCCGTTCCTCGGCCAAAATGATCCAGGCCCTGCCGCTGATTACCTCGGGTGCGGCTGCAAAATACGGTTTGAACAGCGAGCATCTGGCCTTGGCCTGTGCTTCACATAACGGGGCGCATATCCATACTGACCGCGTGTCCGCATGGCTCGATCATCTCGGTCTGTCCGAGCCCGATCTGCGCTGCGGTCCACAGGAACCTGCCGACATGGCGGCCCGCGACGGGTTGATTCTTGCGGACGATACACCCTGCCAGATTCACAACAATTGCTCAGGCAAGCATTGCGGTTTCCTGACTTTGACGCAGCATATGGGGGCCGGGCCGGAATACTTGGAAATCGACCATCCAGTTCAGCAGGCCTGCCTGTCTGCCATCGAGGAAACCACTGGCGAGACCAGCCCAACCTATGGGATCGATGGTTGCTCCGCCCCAAATTTTGCGACATCACTGGTAGGGCTTGCGCGATCGATGGCCTGGTTTGCCTCTGCCGCAGACCGTTCGGACCGCTCCAGCGAAGCAGCGGTGCAGCTCACAGAAGCGATGGTGAAACATCCCGAACTTGTCGCAGGTGAAACCCGCGCTTGTACCGAGTTGATGCGAGCGATGAACGGGCGCGTTGCAATCAAGACAGGGGCCGAGGCCGTCTTTGTTGCCATCATCCCTGAAAAGCGCATGGGCGTTGCGCTAAAAATCACTGACGGCACTACCCGCGCCAGCGAATGCGCCATCGCCGCGATTCTAGTGCATTTAGGTGTGCTAGAGGCCGATCACCCGGCCACTCGCAAATTCATGAATGCCACACAGTATAGCCGTCGTGGGCTGGAATGCGGCGCTATCAAACCTGCACCGGGCTTCCCCGGCTGAGGATTACATCTCGATCTCGTGGACCTCGGCCACCTCGACCGAACCCGAGCCGTTCACAACCATCGGGCAGCCCTTGGCCATCTCGGTTGCGGCGTCAATGCTATCAGCCTTGACCACCGTGAAACCCGAGGCCGGGTTTGCACCACCATTGTCTTCGATCCCACCACTGCTGACCGTGTAGGACTGGCCTACAGGATTTCCCGGAATCTCTAATGAGCCGCCGATTTCCTGAAACCAAGCGCCCCAAGCGGCCATGGTCGCCTCGATCTCGGCGGGATCGGTTGGGGTGTGACCCCCGTGATAAACAAACAAATATTGGGGCATATCGCTCCTCCCTGATGAAAACCTATTTGCAAAGTGCTTCGAGTTTGCGCAGCGAAGATGTCCAGCCTTCGTTGTGGTTCGTGGCCGACTCGGCATCGACAAGTTCACGGTGATCAACCACCAGCCGTGATCCGCTGTTGGTCGCGGTAACCGAAAAGGTCACATGGCTTTCCGCACCGCGCTGGTCCTGATCGTCATGCCAAGCCCACGTAAATCCAACAGATTTTGGTCGATCGATATGGGTAACGTGACCCGAGACTTTGAACTGCTGACCCTCGCCATTCTGCATAACCGAATACCACGGACCAATGCGCGAAAAGTCGAGATCATGTTCCGGTACATGCAACCCTTCGGGCCCCCACCACTGCAGAAGCTTCGCACCATCGCTGACCCATGCGAACAGGACCTCGGGACTAACGGGAAAATCTCGTTCCAGTTTCAGGTCGGCCATGAATTTTCCCTTTCAATAAGCTCTTCCAAACGGTCGAGGCTGCTTTCCCAGAAATGTCGTTTCGAAATCGTCCATTCGGCTATCGCGCGCAGACCCTCGGGCTGCACCGAGTACATCCGTTGCGTGCCGTGTACCCGCTGCTGCACCAACCCGGCCTCGCGCAAAACCTTCAAATGGCGCGAGATCGCGGCCCCTGACATGCCCTTGCCTTCTATCAAATTACCGACGGGCAGTTCGCCTTCGTCCATCAGTTGCTCGACAATCGAGAACCGAGTGGCATCAGACAAAGCGGAGAATGTGACCAGAAGCGTATTCATGGCTTTATTTAACACAATAGTTAAATTAAAGGAAGCCCCTTAGAGGCCTTGAAATTCTGACCTGCCATAGCCCTGCAGATACAACAACGCTGTCAGATCGCCGTGATTTATGCGGACATCACATTCGGCAGCGACCGAAGGCTTGGCGTGCAACGCGACACCCGTCCCCGCCCGACCCAACATTCCCAGATCATTCGCTCCATCGCCAACGGCAATCACGTCAACCTCGGAGATACCTAGGCGTGTTGTGATCTGCTCCAAAGCCTCTATTTTGGCCTGTCGCCCAAGAATGGGCCGCTTCACGTCACCGGTAAGCTTGCCATCCTCAGCCAGCAATGTATTCGCCCGGTTCTCATCAAACCCAAGCTCTTCGGCGACCTTAGCCGTAAAAGCCGTGAACCCACCCGAGACCAGCGCTGCATAGACCCCATTCGCGCGCATCGTGGCAAGTAACGCCTTGCCGCCGGGCATCAGCGTGATCCGTTCATTCAGAACCTTGCCGATCACGCTTTCATCCAGCCCTTTCAATAAGCCCACACGCTCAGTCAGCGCACCTTCGAAATCCAGCTCGCCGTTCATTGCTCGCGCGGTGATGTCCTTGACCCGATCACCGACACCAGCCTCATCCGCCAGTTCATCGATGCATTCCTGTTGGATCATAGTGCTGTCCATATCGGCCAGCAGCATCTTTTTCCGGCGACCGTCAGCTTTTTGCACGACCAGGTCCACGCCCATCTCTTGCAACTCGCCCCAAACGTCCCAGCGATTGTCGGGAATTTCTGGCAGGGAAAACTCGGCCGCCTCATCGAGGCTCAGCCAGTTCGCATCACCCCCGCCCCATGCATTCCGCAACGACTCAACCAACGTCGCCTCTAAAGAAGGGGCCGCAGGGTTGGTCAGCAGAGTAGCTACATACATATCAGGCCTCCGATTAGCGCACCTGCGGGATATCGCAGGTGCAGCATTTTCACCAGAGGCAGATTGATCTAACCGAGAATACCAGGCAGGCGCAGCCCATGTTCGCGGGCGCAGTCCTTGGCGATCTCATACCCCGCATCCGCGTGGCGCCAGACCCCCGAGGCGGGATCGTTCCACAGAACACGCTCCAATCGCCGTGCGGCATCTTCGGTACCATCTGCACAGATCACCACACCCGCGTGCTGGCTGAAGCCCATACCAACGCCGCCGCCGTGATGCAGCGAGACCCAGGTCGCACCGCTGGCCGTATTGATCAGAGCGTTCAACAGCGGCCAATCCGACACCGCGTCCGAGCCGTCCAGCATCGCCTCGGTCTCGCGGTTCGGGCTGGCGACCGAGCCCGAGTCCAAATGATCACGCCCAATGACAACAGGCGCTTTCAACTCGCCATTGGCAACCATTTCGTTGAAGGCCAACCCCGCGCGGTGGCGATCTCCAAGGCCGATCCAGCATATACGTGCGGGCAGACCCTGAAACGCAATGCGTTCCTGCGCCATATCCAGCCAACGATGCAGATGCTCGTTCTCGGGGAACAGCTCCTTCATCTTGGCGTCGGTCTTGTAGATATCCTCGGGGTCACCCGACAATGCACACCAGCGGAACGGGCCGATGCCCTTGCAGAACAGCGGCCGGATATAGGCGGGCACAAAGCCGGGGAAGGCAAAGGCATTCTCCAAGCCTTCATCCTGCGCCACCTGACGGATGTTGTTGCCGTAATCCAGCGTCGGAACGCCCGCGTTCCAGAAATCGACCATTGCAGCGACATGCTGTTTCATCGAGGCACGGGCGGCCTTTTCAACCGCTTTAGGATCAGTTTCGCGCTTGTCCTTCCACTGCGCCATGCTCCAGCCAATCGGCAGATACCCATTGATCGGGTCATGGGCGCTGGTTTGGTCAGTGACGATATCGGGGCGCATGCCACCGGCCTGCATCCGCGCATAAATTTCGGGGAACACCTCAGCCGCATTGCCTAGCAGACCCACAGATTTCGCCTCGCCCGCCTTGGTCCAGCGGTCGATCATCTCAAGCGCTTCGTCGAGAGTCTCGGCTTTTTCGTCCAGATACTTGGTGCGCAGGCGGAAATCGATAGAATCCGGATTGCACTCGACCGCCAAACAACTGGCCCCGGCGAACACTGCCGCCAAAGGCTGTGCGCCACCCATGCCGCCCAGACCGCCAGTCAGAATCCACTTGCCAGTCAAGTCGCCGCCATAGTGCTGACGGCCAGCCTCGGCAAAGGTTTCATAGGTGCCCTGTACGATGCCCTGCGTACCGATATAGATCCACGAACCGGCCGTCATCTGGCCGTACATCATCAGCCCCTTCTTATCGAGCTCGTTGAAGTGATCCCAATTGGCCCAATGAGGCACGATGTTTGAGTTGGCGATCAGAACTCGAGGCGCATCCTTATGGGTGCGGATGATCGCCACCGGTTTGCCCGACTGGACGATCAGGGTTTCATCCTCTTCCAGATCTTTCAGCCCTGCGACGATCCGGTCGAAATCGTTCCATGTCCGCGCCGCGCGACCGATGCCGCCATAAACCACCAGTTCGTGCGGGTTTTCGGCCACGTCCGGGTGCAGGTTGTTCATCATCATCCGCAAGGGCGCCTCGGTCACCCAGCTTTTTGCGTTCAGTTCGGGGCCGGTGGGCGGATAGATATCGCGGGTATTCTTGCGAGGATCGGTCATGTCAAAGCTCCAATGCAGTGTCTTGGATGGCGTCGAGAATATCCACCAACCAGCGACGCAGGCGCTTGGCTTTCGCCTCGTCAAACGCCCACGGAGGGGTTTCGGCGGACAGATAGGTAGATTGCGCCAGCTCCATCTGGATCGCGTGTTGGCCTTCATCAGGACGGCCATAGTGGCGGGTCGTCCAACCCCCTCGGAATCGCCCGTTCAGGACGGTGCTGTAAGGGGAGGAATGCGAAAATTCATAGGCCGCGGCCTCAATGCCGGGGGCACAGGTCGCGCCACCATCGGTGCCGATGTTCATATCCGGCAGGGTGCCTTCAAAGAGGAACGGAATCTTGCTGCGGATCGAGTGGCAGTCAAACAGGATCGCAACCCCGTGTATTGCCCGCACCCTTTCAAGCTCTTGCTCAAGCGCGTTGTGGTAGGGCGCGTGGTAGGCGGTTCGACGTACCTCGATCTCATCGATTGAGGGCTCCTGCCCCTCGGCCCAGATCGGCTGACCGTCGAAATCGGTCAACGGCACCAGAGTTGTTGTGTTCTGCCCAGGATACAATGATACACCCGCAGGGTCTCGATTAGCGTCAATGACATAGCGGTGGATATGGGATTGCACGACCGTCGCGTTGGCAATGAGCCCATCGTAGAGCTGATTGATATGCCAATCCGTATCCGCCAGAACCTGCCCATTCGCATTCAGTCGCGCAGCAATGTCGTCGGGCACATACGTGCCGCCATGCGGCTGTCCCAGCACGATGGGCCCATCGCCACGCTGAACACTGAAAACCTGCATCACGACAGCTCCGGCATGGGCATTGCAGCTGCCTGCAAAATAGTTCCGCTTTCGACTAGGGACTTCGCGGTTTCCAATTCAGGCGCCAGATAGCGATCATCGCCAAGCGACGGGATATCGTCGCGCAAACGCCCAACCACGCTGGTCAGCGCTTTGCTGGTCGCAAGAGGTGTGCGGAACTCGATGCCTTGCGCGGCGCAGAGCAGTTCGATCCCCAGAATATAGTTCAAATTATCAACCATCCGGCCTAAACGCCGCGCCCCGTGCGCCGCCATCGAGACGTGGTCTTCCTGATTGGCCGATGTAGGTGTGCTGTCGGTCACACATGGGTTGGCCAGATGTTTGTTCTCGCTCATCAACGCAGCCGTCGTGACCTCGGCGATCATCAGACCCGAGTTCAGCCCCGGCTCGGGCGTCAGGAAGGGCGGCAGATCAAAGCTAAGCGCCGGGTCGACCATTAATGCGATCCGACGCTGTGCGATCGCCCCGATCTCTGACAGGGCCAAAGCAATCATATCGGCGGCAAAGCCTACCGGCTCGGCGTGGAAATTCCCGCCCGAAACAATTGCATCCGGATCGGTCAGAACCAGCGGATTATCAGTGGCCGCGTTGGCCTCAGTTACAAGAGTTGCGGACGCCTGCCGGATCACATCCATCGCTGCGCCGGTCACCTGTGGTTGGCAGCGGATGCAATATGGATCCTGCACTCGCGTATCCCCATCACGGTGACTTTCGCGGATCTCAGAGCCCTCCAGAGTGGCCCGCATCGCCGCCGCCGCTTCAATCTGCCCACGATGCCCGCGCAGCGTGTGAATCTCGGGTTGCAGAGGGGCGGTGGATCCCATGATCGCATCAGTTGAAGCCGCCGAAATCACCAGCGCATTTTGTGCTGAACGCCAACCTTCGAACAATCCGGCCAGAGCAAAGGCAGTCGAAAATTGCGTCCCGTTGATGAACGCAAGGCCCTCCTTTGGACCAAGTTGAATCGGCTCTAGCCCAGCTGTTTTCAGAGCCTCTGCACCCGGCATAACAACACCGTTCACCTCTGCCTCGCCCTCACCGATCACCACAGCGGTCATATGGGCCAGTGGCGCAAGATCGCCAGACGCGCCGACCGAACCCTGTGCCGGGATCACAGGTGTCACACCACACGCCAGCATCTGTTGCAGCAATTCGACAAGTTCCCAGCGGACACCCGAAGCACCTCGGCCGAATGACAGCAACTTCAGTGACATCATCAGCCGCGCCAGACGACGCGGCACTGCCGGACCCACCCCGCAACAATGGCTGAGGATCAGGTTGCGCTGCAGGGTTGAGGTATCTTTGGCCGCAATCTTGTGACTCGCCAGTTTGCCAAAGCCGGTGTTGACGCCATAGACGGGCTCGGTCCCTTCGGCAGCCTGCGCAATGCGGGCAGCAGCGACCTCAACCTTGGGTTGGCAGGTGGCGTCAAGCGAAATGGCGGCTTCGGTCCAGTAGATCTGGGCAAGCTGATCCAGCGAAACCTGACCGGGGACAAGCAACAGAGGTGTCATTCCAGACCTCCAAAAATACGTTTATGCAGAGGGTTGAAACCGATGCGATAGGACAGTTCTGCAGGGTGAGTAGCATCCCAGACGGCCAGATCAGCGCGCAATCCGGGCGCGATCACGCCGGTATCATCCAGACCCAAAGCGCGGGCCGCGACGTGGGTAACACCTGCCAATGCTTCTTCAGGCGTCATGCGAAACAAAGTGCACCCCATGTTCATTGTTAGCAGCAGAGAAGTCAGGGGTGAGGACCCCGGATTGCAATCGGTCGCCAGTGCCATGGGAACATTCTTCTGGCGCAACAATTCAATCGGCGGAGCTTGCGTTTCATGCAGCGTATAAAACGCGCCGGGCAGCAGGACCGCGACCGTTCCGGCCCCAGCCATGGCGGTAACGCCGTCGGCGTCCAAATATTCGATATGATCAGCGGATAGCGCTCCGTAAGCTGCCGCCAGCTTAGCCCCACCTAGATTCGAAAGTTGCTCAGCATGCAGCTTCACCGGTAGGCCAAGCTCTTGCGCGACAACAAAAACCCGTTCGATCTGTGTGGGATCAAATGCAATGCCTTCGCAGAACCCATCCACCGCGTCCACCAGCCCTTCGGCATGGGCCGCGCGCAGTGTCGGAATGCAGACCTCGTCAATATAGGCGTCATCCCGACCCGCATATTCTGGCGGAACGGCATGTGCGCCAAGAAAACTGGTATTGACCCGAATAGGGCGCTCCCGCGCAATACGGCGCGCCGCGCGCAACATACGCAGTTCGGTTTCGGCATCGAGCCCATAACCCGACTTCACCTCGATGCAGGACACACCTTCGGCCAGCAATGCGTCCACGCGCGAAAGCGCGCCTGCAAGCAGCTCTTCTTCTGTTGCTGCCCGCGTGCCGTGTACGGTCGACAGGATGCCTCCACCCGCGCGGGCAATTTCTTCGTAGGTCGCGCCCTTCAGGCGCATTTCGAACTCAACCGCGCGGTTGCCGCCAAACACAACATGAGTATGAGCGTCAATCAGAGCAGGCGTGATCAAGCGGTCACCATAGTCGTTCTGCGGCCACTCGGCATATGACGGCGGCATTGCCGACCGAGCGCCAACCCAAACGATTTCCGACCCATCGATGGCAATCGCACCATCCTCGATCATCCCATAAGGTTGGTCGCCCCCCATGGTGGCTACATGTTTGCTACGAAGAACAGTTTTTTTCGTCATGGCGATTCTTTTGGGCTCCCCCTGCGCTTGATTTTTTCGTATACGGCTAAAAATATAAAGTCTACACAAAATGGAATTACGATGACGGTTCATGCCAAAACGGCCCTGTTAGGCTCTGAGTGGGTGCACAACCTACGAGTCGAAATCGAAGACGGTCGGATCGCTGCGCTGAAATCAGGGACCGAGCCAAATCCCGAAGACACTCGGGTCGACGTGTTGCTGCCCGCTTTGGCGAACCTGCACAGCCATGCCTTTCAACGCGCCATGGCGGGCATGACCGAAACGCGCGTAGCAGGGCGCGAAAGCTTCTGGACCTGGCGTACCTTGATGTACCGATTTCTGGACCGCCTCACTCCTGCACAGATCGAGTCCATTGCCGCATTGGTCTATATGGAGATGCAGGAGGCCGGGTATGCTGCGGTCGGGGAATTCCACTACGTCCACCACCAACCCGGCGGCACGCCTTATGCGCAGTTGTCTGAGCTGAGTCAGCGCATCTTCTCGGCGGCCAGCCAAACCGGGATTGGATTGACACATCTACCGGTGCTCTACACCTATGGCGGCGTCGCGCAAGAGCCTCTAACCGGCGGTCAATTGCGGTTCGGCAATGAGGTGGAAAGGTTCCTGCAGCTTGTCGAGGACTGTAAGCCGCTGATGCCTTATGCAGACAGCCAGATCGGCATCGCACCGCACTCTCTGCGTGCGACCTCGCCTGATGACCTACGGCAAGTGCTGAACGCTACCCCGCGTGGCCCTGTGCACATCCACATCTCTGAACAAGAGAAGGAGGTCACGGATGTAGAAGCCGCTCTGGGTCAACGACCGGTAGATTGGCTGCTGAGCAACGTGGATGTGAACGAACGATGGTGCCTGATCCATGCAACTCATATGACAGACGATGAAACCCGCGCTCTTGCCCGATCCGGGGCTGTGGCCGGTCTGTGCCCGATCACAGAGGCCAATCTGGGGGATGGTATTTTCAATGGTGCCGTCTACATCGAGCAGGGCGGTGCCTTTGGTGTCGGTTCAGACTCGAATGTGCGTATTTCACTGCCCGAGGAATTGCGTACGCTGGAGTATTCTCAACGTCTGCGCGACAAGGCCCGCACTGTGCTGGTACGTGGCGAAGGCTCGGTCGGTCAAACGCTGTATACCGGAGCCGCCCGCGGTGGCGCACAGGCGCTGGGGCGCGACGCCGGAGAGATCGCAATAGGTCATCTGGCCGATCTGGTTGCGATCGATCGAAGTCACCCCACCCTGTGTACTTTGCGCGACGATCAATTGATTGACGGCCTGAGCTTTGCCGCGCCTGACGGAACAGTGACCGACCTTTGGTCTGCCGGGCGACATCAGGTGCGCGGCGGGCGGCATATCGCCCGCGATGCGATCCTGAACAATTATCGTGCCGCGATGAATGACCTTTTGGAAGACATCTGAACTGATATGACCCAAACCAGCGACACAACCAGCTACAAAGACATTAAGCAAACCGTCCTGCGCCGAATCCGCTCGGGCGAATTGCAGCCCGACGCTCTGCTTCCCAATGAGCAAGAATTAGCGGTCGAGTTTTCGTGCACCCGCACCACAGTCAACAGAGCACTGCGGGAACTGGCGGATGAAGGGTTTCTTGAACGGCGCCGAAAGGCAGGCACCCGGGTCCTTAGCGCACCGCAGCGACAGGCGCGCTTCACAATTCCTCTGGTCCGAGATGAAATCGAAGCGGCGGGCGGAACCTATCGCTACGCTCTTGTGTCATGTGAAACGCAGATCGCCCCAGACTGGCTGGCGGCCCGGTTGGCCCTACGTGCTGATCAAAGTGTGATGCACGTGCGATGCATGCATTTCTCCGGCAATTCACCTTTTCAGTTCGAAGACCGCTGGATCGTGATAGACAGCGTACCTCAGGTCACGCAGGCAGATTTCTCTAGCGTCGGACCCAATGACTGGCTGGTGCAAACTGTCCCGTTCACCAATGTCGAGTTGACCTTTCTGGCCAGCCGCGCCGATACCACTTTGGCCGGTTTTCTGGACGTTCCCGAGGGTGAACCCGTTTTTACTGCCGAGCGTATCACATGGCTGCAGGGTCAGCCGGTAACGTTTGCCAAGATGTATTTTGCAGCCGGATATCGGATGACAACCGAGTTCTGATTGTCCGGGCTTTACGCTTCCCCAATTCCACGACAGATTTGCTGCAGAATGTGCGCGTCTGCTGGAAAGGATATCGGGATGGGCAACCCGCTTTATGATCGTTTGCTGGGCATCCATGCAGGCAAGGATACGCCATTTTTGCACCTTCCGGATGGTCAGACTTTGACCCATGCCACGTTTCTGGACACGGCGGCCCGTCTGGCCAACACCATGACAGGACTGGAAATGGAACCGGGCGACCGCGTGGCGGTGCAGGTGGAGAAATCCGTTGAGGCACTGGCGCTTTATGCCGCCTGTGTCCAATCGGGGCTGATCTTTCTACCTCTCAATACGGGCTATACGACGCAAGAGCTAAGCTATTTCATCGAAAACAGCGGAGCCTCACTAGTGGTGTGCGATGAGGCAAACGAGGCAGGGCTTGCCGAGATCGCGCAAAAGAACAATGCCCGGCTTGAAACACTGAACGCCGACGGTTCAGGTAGCCTGATGCGGCGTGCACTTGGGATGCTTCCGGCCTTTCAGCCGGCCCACCGATCCGAAGATGATCTGGCTGCGTTTCTATATACTTCAGGCACGACGGGGCGTTCGAAAGGGGCAATGCTGACGCAGGCGAATCTGCTGTCGAACGCGGAGACCCTTGTGCAGGAATGGCGATTCACAGATGATGACGTGCTGTTGCACGCGCTGCCGATCTTTCACACGCATGGACTGTTTGTTGCGACAAATGTCGTCCTCGCATCGGGCGGGTCGATGATATTTCTGCCGAAGTTCGACCTGGAAGATATGTTACGCCTGATGCCACAGGCAACGGCGATGATGGGGGTGCCGACGTTTTACACCCGCCTGCTAAGCGACGACCGCTTCGCCCAAGATCTGACTCAGGATATGCGGCTGTTCATCTCAGGTTCAGCGCCTTTGCTGGCAGATACCCACGTTCAATTTGAAGACCGTACAGGTCATCGCATTCTGGAACGCTATGGCATGACCGAGACGAACATGAACACTTCTAACCCCTACGACGGCGAACGCCGAGCGGGAACGGTCGGATTTCCCCTGCCGGATGTTGAACTGAAGGTCACAGACCCCAAAACAGGTCAAACCCTAGCAGATGGTGAGATCGGCATCATCGAGGTGCGCGGTCCCAATGTGTTTCGGGGCTACTGGCAAATGCCCGACAAAACCGCCGCAGAACTGCGTGAAGACGGGTTCTTCATCACTGGCGATCTGGGTCGGATCGACGAGGACGGCTATGTCCATATCGTCGGGCGCGAGAAAGACCTGATCATCTCGGGCGGGTATAATATCTACCCCAAAGAGATCGAGCTGCTGCTAGACGAGCAACCCGGCGTGCTGGAAAGCGCGGTAATTGGCGTCCCGCATCCGGATTTCGGAGAAACCCCGGTTGGCATTCTGGTTCCTGCCCCCTGTCACACGCCAGATATCGAGGCCATCATGGGTGTGGTTCGGGACGCGCTCGCCAGGTTCAAACATCCCCGCCAGTTGATCTTGCTGGACGAGCTCCCCCGCAACACAATGGGCAAGGTGCAAAAGAACATCCTGCGTGACCGCTGCAAAGACCTTTTCACCAAGACCTGATATTCAAGGCAAAAGCGCAACGCGACCCTTGTCCGTCAACAACCAGCAATCCTGTCCTTCGAACACCGCAACGCCAACCGGGCGGCCATACCCTGCGCCGCTATCCAGGTTGATGCGATTGCCGTAATGCGTTGATTGATCCACCGGTGTATGCCCATGGACGATCAGTTTCGGATGCGGATCTCGGTGGTTGTGAAAGGTTTGCCTGATCCAGACCAGATCATTTTCCCGTTGTTCGCTCAGCGGAATACCGGGCCGAATGCCCGCATGGACAAAAGCAATCTCGCGCGTTTGATGCATGGAGATGAGCCCTTGTAGAAATATCCGATGCGCATCGGGAACCGCACCCCGCGCTGTTGCATGCAGATCCTCGAGCCGAGTCTGCTGATCGAATAACACGCCATAGCTTTGTAGTGTTTCTACACCACCCAACCGCTCGTGCAGCCAATGATATCCGACCAACATATGCGGATCGTGACGCGGGACATCTTCGAGGAACCATGAAAACATCCGGTCATGGTTGCCCAGCAGAGTGATCCAGCGCTTGCCCGCATCGCGACCAGCGATCAGCCGATCCAGAACGCCCCGGCTGTCGGGGCCCCGATCAACGTAATCGCCCAGATACACGATCTCGGCATCGGGGCCGCCATCGCGTTCGATCAGCGCCAAGGAGCGCTCGAACTCATCCACGCGGCCGTGCAAATCTCCAATTGCGTAGATCGGATTGGTCATCAGCTTCCCCTCGGGCAATGGTGATTGCCGCACTTCTGGCGCAAAATCAGCACTTTGAAAAGGCGATGCCCACGCTTTGGACAAGCGCGGGCATCAATCTGTCACAGAAGTTCAACAGCGACCGTCAGGCCACGTCAAACTCCAACGGTTTGATCTGAGTAAACAGACCTGTCTCGGCGAGTTTGGCGCGCGCCTCGGCTGGTACCGGTTCATCAACATAAAGCAACGCAATCGCCTCACCGCCGGCTTCGGATCGTCCAAGAGTAAAGTTCGCGATGTTCACATCGTTCTCGCCCATGGTCTGTCCTAAAGCACCAATGATGCCCGGCACGTCTTCGTTAGTCGTATAGAGCATATGCGCCCCGATCTCGGCATCGATATTGATGCCCTTGATCTGAATAAACCGCGGCTTGCCGTCGCTGAACACCGTGCCACCGATTGAGCGTTCACGCTTTTCAGTCACCACAGTGACCTTGATATAGCCTTCGAACGCACCGGATTTGTCCTGATTGGTGGTCGATATCTGGATGCCACGCTCTCTCGCGACAACCGGGGCCGAGACCATGTTCACCTCGGGATTGAATTTCTTCATGATTCCGGCAACGACCGAACAATTCAACGCAGCCAGGTTCATGTTCGCAGCGACACCGTCATAGAGGATGTTGATTGCCTTGATCGGCTCATCCGTCATCTGACCAATGAAGCTGCCCAGATGCCCGGCCAGCTTGATCCACGGCCCCATGACCTTGGCCTCTTCTGCCGTTACACTGGGCATGTTCAGCGCATTCTCGACCGCTCCGGTCAGCAGGTAATTCGAGATCTGTTCGGCCACTTGCAGCGCCACGTTCTCCTGCGCCTCAGTCGTGGCCGCACCCAAGTGCGGTGTGCAAACCACATTGGGTAGGTTGAACAGGGCGTTCTCCTTGGCCGGTTCCTCACTGAACACGTCAAAGGCCGCACCGGCGACATGACCCGATTGCAACGCCTCGGCCAGCGCGTCCTCGTCGACCAGACCGCCACGGGCGCAGTTGACAATGCGCACGCCTTTCTTGGTCTTGGCCAGATTCTCACGGCTGAGGATATTGCGCGTCTGATCGGTCAGCGGCACGTGCAGAGTGATAAAGTCAGCGCGGGCCAGAAGCTCGTCCAGTTCGACCTTTTCCACACCCATCTGCGCGGCTTTCTCTTCGCCAAGGTAGGGATCATAGGCGACGACCTTCATCTTCAGACCCAAAGCACGCTCGCATACGATGCCACCAATGTTGCCCGCGCCGATCACGCCCAGGGTCTTGTTGGTCAGCTCAATCCCCATGAACTTGGACTTTTCCCACTTACCCGCATGGGTCGAGGTGCTGGCTTCGGGGATCTGCCGCGCCACGGCAAACATCATCGCGATGGCATGCTCGGCGGTGGTGATCATGTTGCCGAACGGTGTGTTCATCACGATCACGCCTTTTTTCGAGGCCGCATCCTTGTCGATATTGTCGGTGCCGATCCCGGCACGACCAATGACTTTTAACTTGTCTGCCTTCTCCAGAATGGTTGGCGTGACTTTGGTGGCAGAACGGATGGCGAGGCCGTCATACTGACCGATCACCTCGGCCAGCTTGTCTTTGTCCTTTCCCAGATCGGGCATGAAATCCACGTCGATGCCACGGTCGCGGAAGATTTGTACGGCGGTTTCGCTCAGCTTGTCAGAGACGAGTACTTTGGGAGCCATATTTTTGGTCCTTGAACATTGTGGAAGGTCCGGGCCGGATGCGGCCCGGTAGAAAAGGTCAGGCAGCTTCGGTTTGCGCTGCAATCTCGGCTTCAAAAGCCCATGCAAGCCAGGGCAGCATCGCCTCGATATCTGATGTCTCAACCGTGCCGCCGCACCAGATGCGCAGACCCGCAGGGGCGTCGCGATAGGCACCGATATCAAGCGCAATGTTTTCGGCCTCAAGCCGTCTGGCGACGGCTTTGGCAAAAACGGCACCATCTTGAATGCGCGTATCGGTGAACTTCAGACAGACCGACGTATTTGATTGAGTTGTCGAGTCTTCGGCCAGATTGGCGATCCAGTCATTTTGGTCGCAGAACGCATGAACCGCGCCAGCATTGGCATTCGCACGAGCAATCAGCCCCTGCAAGCCTCCGACTGAACGCGCCCAATCCAACGCGAAAAGGTAATCCTCAACCGCAAGCATTGAGGGTGTGTTGATCGTCGCGCCGGTGAATATCCCATCAATCAGCTTGCCACCTTTGGTCAGGCGGAAGATCTTCGGCAATGGCCATGACGGGGTGTAACTCTCCAAGCGCTCGACCGCGCGCGGAGACAGGATAAGCATCCCATGAGCCGCCTCTCCGCCTAGTACCTTCTGCCAGCTGAACGTTGTCACATCCAACTTGTCCCATGGCAAGTCCATCGCGAACGCAGCGGATGTCGCGTCACAGATCGTCAGACCCTGACGATCATCGGCAATCCAGTCGCCATCTGGGACCCGCACACCCGAAGTCGTTCCGTTCCATGTGAACACCACATCGTTGGCGAAATCGACGGAGGCGAGATCAATGATCTGCCCGTACTCGGCGGTTTTCACTTCAGCGTCGATTTTCAGTTGCTTGACCACATCAGTCACCCAACCCGCGCCAAAGCTTTCCCAGGCCAGCATTTCAACTTTACGCTCACCCAGCAAAGACCAAAGCGCCATCTCAACTGCACCGGTGTCCGAGGCTGGTACAATGCCGATGCGATAATCCGCCGGTATGCCTAGAATCTCTCGCGTGCCTTCAATGGCCGCCTTCAGCTTGTCCTTGCCGACAGCAGCCCGATGCGAGCGGCCCAAGGCGGCATCCGCCAGTTTGGTCAGATCAAATGTGGGGGGCTTGGCACAGGGGCCCGAGGAAAAACGCGGGTTGGCCGGCCGCGTCGCCGGTTGTTCGATAGTCATGTGTATTACCCTTCCAGATACACGCCCCTCGTTGGGGAGGGGTGTCCCACGCACAGAGGTATGGGTCGTTTGCACCTGCAGCAAGCGTAAAAGACGCTTCATCAGCGGAAAACGACACTGGAAATAGGCTCAGATCGGAACACAGGTTTCCGATGGGCGAAAACCCCCGCCAGTTGGCGGGGGTTTATTGATTGAGGTTTATTCAGCTGCGTCCATGTATTCGGTCATTGGCGGGCATGTGCAGATGAGGTTTCTGTCGCCGTATGCGTTGTCGACGCGGTTGACGGGGGACCAGTATTTGTCGACGCCCATGGAGCCTGGGGGGAAGCAGGCCTGTTCACGGGTGTAGGGACGGTCCCAGTCGCCGACCAGATCGCGCACCGTGTGGGGAGCGTTTTTCAGCGGGTTGTTTTCCGCGTCGATCTTGCCGTCGATGATGTCCTGTGCCTCGGAGCGGATGGACAGCATGGCGTCGCAGAAGCGGTCCAGCTCATCCATGGGTTCCGATTCCGTGGGCTCGACCATCAGGGTGCCGGCCACCGGCCAGGACATGGTGGGCGCGTGGAAGCCGCTGTCCACCAGACGTTTGGCAATGTCATCGACGCTGACATGGGCCGCCTCGTCCAGCGGGCGGGTGTCGAGGATGCATTCATGCGCCACGCGACCCGTTTCCGAGGTGTAGAGGATCGGGTAGGCATCCTTGAGCCGCGCCGCGATGTAGTTGGCGTTCAGGATCGCCACCTTGGTCGCCTGCGTCAGACCCGCGCCGCCCATAAGCAGCACATAGGCCCAGCTAACCGGCAGGATGGACGGAGACCCAAAGGGCGCCGCCGAGACCGGACCCACGGCAGTGCCGTATTCCGGGTGGCCGGGCAGATGCTCGGTCAGATGCGCCTTGACGCCGATCGGACCCATGCCGGGGCCGCCGCCGCCATGGGGGATGCAGAAGGTCTTGTGCAGGTTCAGGTGGCTGACGTCACCGCCGATGTCTCCGGGACGCGACAGGCCGACCATGGCGTTCATGTTGGCGCCGTCGATATAAACCTGACCGCCGTGATCATGGGTGATCTGGCAGACCTCCTGCACGGTGGTCTCGAACACGCCATGGGTCGAGGGGTAGGTGATCATGCAGGCGGCCAGATGATCGGAGTGCTTTTCGGCCTTGGCGCGGAAGTCATTCAGATCAATGTTGCCATTCTCATCCGCCTGCACAGGCACAACCTGCCAGCCCACCATCTGGGCCGAGGCCGGGTTGGTGCCATGCGCCGAGGTCGGGATCAGGCAGACGTTCCGCTGCCCTTCGCCGCGGGCGAAGTGGTAGTTACGGATGGTCAGCAGGCCCGCATATTCGCCCTGCGCCCCCGAGTTGGGCTGCTGGCTGATCGCGTCATAGCCGGTGATCTGGCACAGCTTGTCGTTCAGATCATCGATCATCTCGTGATAGCCCTGCGCCTGATCTTCGGGGCAGAACGGGTGCAGGTTGCCGAACTCGGGCCAGGTGACCGGGATCATCTCGATCGTGGCGTTCAGCTTCATGGTGCACGAGCCCAGCGGGATCATCGCCCGGTCCAGCGCCAGGTCGCGGTCGGCCAGACGGCGCATGTAGCGCGTGATCTCGGCCTCGGCCCGGTTCTTGTGGAAGATCGGGTGGGTCAGGTACTCGCTTTCGCGCAGCGCGTAATCCGGCAGGCGATAGGCCACGTTCGAGCTGTCATCCTTGCGGTCGATGCCGAAGGCCCCCCAGACCGCCTCGATGGTCTCGGGCCGGGTCTGTTCGTCCAGGCTGATGCCCACTTTCGTGTCGCCGACCTTACGCAGGTTGACGCCCCGGGCCACAGCGGCCTCCATGACCGTTTTCTGCAGATGGCCAACCTCAACCGTGATCGTGTCGAAGAACACTTCCGGCTCCACAGCAAAGCCTGCCTCTTCCAGACCGGCGGCCAAACGCGAGGTCTTGCGGTGCACCGATTGCGCGATGGCCTTGATGCCGTCGGGGCCGTGATACACGGCATACATCGAGGCAATCACCGCCAGCAGCGCCTGCGCGGTGCAGACATTCGAGTTGGCTTTCTCACGCCGGATGTGCTGTTCGCGGGTCTGCAGCGCCAGGCGGTAAGCCTTGTTGCCCCGGCTGTCGATGCTGACACCGATGATCCGGCCCGGCATCGAGCGCTTCAGCTTGTCGGTGGTCGCCATATACGCGGCGTGCGGGCCACCATAGCCCATCGGCACACCAAAGCGCTGGGTCGAGCCGATGGCGATATCCGCGCCCATCTCACCGGGCGACTTCAGCAGCGCCAGCGACAGGATATCGGCGGCGACGATGGCAATCGCCTTGTGTTCATGCAGGGCCGCAATCTCGGCGGTGAAGTCGCGCACATGGCCATGGGTGCCGGGGTACTGGAAGATGGCGCCAAAGACCGCGCCCGCATCCAGCGTGTCCGGATCAGCCACCTGCACCTCGATGCCCAGAGGCTCGGCGCGCGTTTTAATCACCGCGATGGTCTGCGGGTGGCAGTTCTTGTCGACAAAGAAGGCTGCATTGTTGGCCTTGGACCGGCCGCCGCGCTTGGCCATCGCCATGGCTTCCGCCGCAGCAGTCGCTTCGTCCAGCAAGGACGCGTTGGCCACGTCCAGCCCGGTCAGGTCGCTGACCATGGTCTGGAAGTTCAACAGCGCCTCAAGTCGGCCCTGGCTGATCTCGGGCTGATAAGGCGTGTAGGCCGTGTACCAGGCCGGGTTCTCCAGAATGTTGCGCAGGATCGGCGCCGGCGTGGTGGTGCCATAATAGCCCTGACCGATCAGCGAGGTCAGAACCTTGTTCTTGCTCGCCACCTCTTTCATGTGAAAGAGCGCATCGCGCTCGGTCATCGCCGGACCCCAGTCCAGCGGCTCTTTCTGCCGGATCGCGGGCGGGACGGTGGCGTCGATCAGCTCGTCTAGCGTCTTGAAGCCGATCACCTTGAGCATGTCGCGCATCTCGGTCGGGCTGGGCCCGATATGGCGGCGGTTGGCGAAGTCATAGGCTTCGTAATCGGTCAGTTTGAAGGCCATGTGTGCGCTCCTCAAGGATAGGTCAGGCCCGGCGGAGACGGCAGGAGCCTCCGGCGGAAGTATTTGGAAACAGATGAAGGGGCGGGGCCGCGCACGGACCCGCCGCCTGAGTTAACCGATGAAGGCCTTGTAGCCGGCCTCGTCCATCAGGTCTTCGAGCTGCGAGGCGTCCGCGATCTTGATCTTGTAGATCCAGGCCTCGCCTTCGGGGTCTTCGTTCAGCGCGCCGGGATTGTCGGCCAGCGCCTCGTTCACCTCGGTGATCTCGCCGTCGACCGGTGCGTAAAGCTCGGACGCCGCCTTGACGGATTCAATCACGCCGATCTCGCCGCCTTTTTCGAACTCGTCGCCTGCTTCCTGCTGTTCCACGAACACCACGTCACCCAACTGCTCGGCGGCGTGTTTGGTGATGCCCAGCGTGGCGGTGTCGCCGTCAACGCTCAGCCATTCATGCTCTTCGGAATAATAGGTTGCCATGTCTCTCTCTCCTGACTTCAACGCTTGTAATTCTGTTTGACGAAGGGCAGCGCCACGATCTCAGCCGGTTGCGGCTTGCCCCGGATGATCAGGTTCACCTTCTCGCCCGGCTCGCCATGGCCTTTGCTCACATAGCCCATCGCCACCGGTCCACCCACCGTGGGGCCAAACACGCCCGAGGTGATCTGACCGATGCTGTTGCCCTCAAGGCACCGCACTTCCACACCCTGACGCGCAGGCGCACGGCCTTCGGGCTTGATGCCCACCAGCTTGCGCGCGGGACCTTCGGCCAGTTCCTTTTGCACGCGGGCCGCGCCCGGGAAACCGCCCTCTTCCTTGCGGCGCTTTTGCATCGCCCAGCCCAGCGAGGCCTCGACCGGCGAGGTGCTCTGGTCGATGTCATTGCCATAAAGGCACAGACCTGCCTCAAGCCGCAGGCTGTCGCGCGCGCCCAGACCGGCCGGCTCGCAATCCTCATGCGCCAGAAAGGCTTTGGTGATCTCGATCGCCTTGTCCTCGGGGATCGAGATCTCGTAGCCATCCTCGCCGGTATAGCCCAGCCGCGAGATACGGCACTCAACACCGTTGATATCGGCAACCGTGGTTTCCATGAACTTTAGATCACGCGCGGCGGGGCACAGTTCGCCCACAACGTTTTCCGCCGCAGGGCCCTGAACCGCCACCAGCGCGCGGTCGAAAATCTCGATCACTTCAACGCCTTCAAGGTGCTCACGCATATGCGGAATGTCCTGATGCCGCAGCGCCGCGTTCACCACCACAAAGTAATGATCGCCCGCATTCGACACGATCAGGTCATCCATGATCCCGCCTTCTGCGTTCGTAAAGAACCCGTACCGCGCCTTGCCTTCCTTCAGCGTCGCATAGGCCTGCGGGCAAAGCGCTTCCAGCTTCTCACCCACATTCTCGCCCCGCAAAATCACCTGACCCATATGAGACACATCAAACACCGCCGCCTTCTCACGACACTGCTTATGCTCCCCCATAATCCCCAAAGGATACTGAACAGGCATCTCCCATCCCGCAAAATCAACCAACTTACCCCCCAACTCAACATGCAAAGCGTGAAGAGGCGTGCGTTTTAGTTCGGTCATCAGACTAACCTTTCAATCAGCGGGACTGGTCGCGAACAACCGTGACGGTGCAATGCGCGTTGCGCACGACGCGGGCCAGGTTCGGGCCAATCTCGTAGTTCGGAAAATCGCCTTTGGTCGAAGCCATGACGATCAGATCAAAGCCCTCTTTGTAGGCGAGCTTCAGTATCTCACGATAGACGCTGCCTTCTTCGATATGGATCGCCACATCAGATGCACCGTTGTGATCCAGTATGGCCTGCACCGCATTGCGCACGTGGTCTTTTGCGCCTGCGCCATAGTTGGCGGGCAGGTTCGGCAACTGGATGATCTCAGGAATGACGGCAATCGCGTGCAATTCGGCACCGTAGAACTTTGCTTGTTCTTGTGCGAGCGGCA
The DNA here is from genome assembly GCF_056537365.1 of Ruegeria sp. CF3. NCBI lineage: Bacteria > Pseudomonadati > Pseudomonadota > Alphaproteobacteria > Rhodobacterales > Roseobacteraceae > Ruegeria > Ruegeria sp. CF3. The sequence continues at coordinate 197,091 of NZ_JBQFRK010000002.1, forward strand.
GGGCGTTCTTCCACGAACGGTCGTCGGTGTGATCAATCGGCAGCAGGATTTTCGTGGCCATCACGTCTCTCCTCGAGAAATGGAATTCTGTTTGAAGCCGGGGGGCCGGGATGGCCCCCCGTATTTTCATCCGAGATTATTCGGCGGGTGTGCCGCCTGGCTCTTCGGACTTGCCGCCCGAAGCGAAGAACTCTTTCGTCAGTTTGAAGACGATCGGGCTCAGCAGCGCCAGGGCGATCAGGTTCGGAATGGCCATCATCGCGTTCAGCGTATCGGCCAGCAGCCAGATGAAGCCCAGATCCGCTGTTGCGCCAAAATAGATCATGACGATCCACAGGACGCGGTAGGGCATCAGGGATTTCACGCCTAGCAGAAACTCAACACATTTCTCGCCATAGAAGGACCAGCCCAGAATGGTGGTAAAGGCAAAGATCGACAGAGCGATGGCGATGAGATACCCACCGATACCCGGCAGCGACAGTTCGAACGCGTGACTGGTTAGTGCTGCACCGGATTCACCCGATGTCCACGCACCCGACGAGATGATCGCCAGACCGGTGATGGTGCAGACGATGATTGTGTCGATGAACGTACCCAGCATCGCGATCAGGCCCTGGTTGACCGGACCTTTGGTCTCGGCTGCGGCGTGTGCGATCGGAGCGGAACCCAGACCGGCTTCGTTCGAGAAAACACCACGTGCCACACCAAAGCGGATCGCGGCCCAAACGGCAGCACCCGCGAAACCACCTTCGGCGGCCGACGGGGTGAAGGCGTAGGTGAAAACAAGCGACAGAGCGGAGCCGATGTTACCGATGTTGATCAGTAGAACCAGCAGGCCTGCGACGATGTAGGCAATCGCCATGAACGGAACCAGTTTACCTGCAACCGCACCGATGCGGGTGATGCCGCCCAGGATCACGGCCGCGGTCAGAACCATCAGGACAGCGCCGGTAACCGAAGTGTTCAGGCCGAAGTTCGACTCCAGAACCTGTGCAACACCATTGGCCTGTACGCCGTTGCCGATGCCGAACGCCGCGATTGCGCCGAACAGAGCAAATGCAACACCCAGCCAGGCCCATTTCGCGCCGAGGCCATTTTTGATGTAGTACATCGGGCCGCCGACATAGTTACCAAGCTCGTCTTTTTCGCGGTATTTCACCGCGCAGACAGCTTCGGCATATTTGGTGGCCATGCCCACCAGGGCGGTCATCCACATCCAGAACAAGGCACCCGGACCGCCCAGGAAGACAGCAGTGGCCACACCAGCGATGTTGCCCGTACCGATAGTCGCAGATAGCGAGGTCATCAGCGCGTTGAACGGGCTGATCTGGCCCTCGCCCTGACCTTCGCGGCCTTTGAACAGCAGGCTGAAGCCCGTGCCAATGCGCAGGATCGGCATGAACTTCAGGCCGACCTGCAGGAAGAAGCCAACGCCGAGAATGAGAACCAGCATCAGCGGCCCCCACACGACGCCATTGATGGCCCCTACGATTGAATTTAACGCTTCCATGGTTTCCCTCCCATTTGCGTTAGGTTTATGCCCTGTTCGCCAAAGCCCGCTGGCGGGCCTGCTTGAGGGCGGCAAAGTCTTCGTCCGCGTGGAACGATGATCGGGTCAGCGGAGTTGCCGACACGTGCAAAAAGCCCTTGGAACGCGCGATCTGTTCCAGTTGGGCAAATTCTTCCGGTGTCCAGAACCGGTTAATCGGATGGTGTTTAGGGGTCGGTTGCAGATATTGGCCGACGGTCAGGAAATCGACATTGGCCGCGCGCAGGTCGTCCATGACCTGACGGACATCGTCCAGACTTTCGCCAATCCCGACCATCAGGCCAGATTTGGTAAAAAGCTCCGGGTTCGCGCGTTTGGCATCATCCAGCAGACGCAGCGAGGTGTAATAGCGTGCACCCGGTCGCACAGTTGGATAAAGGTGCGGCACAGTTTCCAGATTGTGGTTGAAAACGTCCGGCGCCGCTTCAAATACGATCTCTGACGCAGTGCCTTTTCCAAGAAAATCGGGTGTCAGAACCTCGACAGTCGTTCCGGGGTTCTGATGGCGCACGGCACGGATGGTCTGAGCGATATGCTCGGCCCCACCATCTGCCAGATCATCGCGATCGACCGAGGTGATCACCACATGACGCAGGCCCAGCTTCTTGACGGCGGCGGCGACTCGCCCGGGTTCAAACACATCCAGAGCATCCGGGCGACCCGTTGAGACATTGCAGAACGAACAACCCCGCGTGCAAACCTCACCCATGATCATCATGGTGGCGTGGCGCTTGGACCAGCATTCGCCGATATTGGGGCAGGCGGCTTCTTCGCAGACCGTCGCCAGATCATGCTCGCGCATGAGGCGTCGTGTTTCATAGTATTCAGCGCTGTCGCCCTTTTTCTTGCGAATCCACCTGGGCTTGCGCGGGATGACACTGTCGGCCTTTTTGGCTTTTTCCGGGTGGCGAGGACGAAGCTGGATGGTCATCTGGCTGGTCTCCCTTATGCGTGGATCGCGCGGCCCAGGGCGTCGAGGCAGGCTTCTTTGACGGCCTCGCCCATGGCCGGGTGCGCATGGCAGGTTGCAGCGACTTCGGACACCGTTGCGCCCTTTGTCATCGCCAGAACCAGTTCTGCGATCAGATCGCCGCCATGGGCTCCGCAAATATGCGCACCCAGGATCTGGCCGTTCGGGTCTGCCAGAACCTTCACTGCACCGTCTGTTTCACCGGTCGAACGCGCGCGCGAGTTCGCCATGAAGGCGAATTTGCCGACCGAATACTCGGCACCGGATTCTTTCAGTGCTTCTTCGGTCAAACCAACCGAGGCGACTTCGGGGTCGGTGTACACCACGCCGGGAACAGTGTTGTAATCGACGTGGCCAGCTTCGCCTGCCAGCATTTCTATACAGGCGACACCATCTTCTTCGGCCTTGTGCGCCAACATAGGTCCGGGAACGCAATCACCGATGGCGTAGATGCCCGGGACAGATGTCTGAAATGCGCCATCAACTTCAATGAAACCGCGTTGGTTCACGGCCACGCCCAGCTCTTCCAAGCCAAGGCCACGTGTGACTGGGCGGCGACCCACGGCGATCAACACCTTGTCGGCCTCGATCACTTCTTCTTTGTCCTTGCCGACGCGGTCCACAGTTAGTGTCAGACCAGTATCCGTTTTGTCGACGGATTTCAGTGCCCGGCCCAGCTGGAATTTCAGGCCACGTTTTGACAGCGCGCGTTGCGCCAGTTTGGCAATTTCACCATCCATGCCGGGCAGCACGCGGTCCAGATATTCGACGACCGTAACTTTGGCTCCGAGACGCGCCCAAACTTGCCCAAGTTCCAGTCCGATGACACCGGCACCGATCACCACCAGATGCTCGGGCACACTCTCCAGCGCAATCGCGCCCGTCGAACTGAGGATATCTTGCTCGTCAATCTCAATTCCTGGCAACGGGGTAGGTTCGGAACCAGTGGCAATGAGGATGTTCTTGGCCTCATGGACTTCGTCACCCACCTTGACCTGACCAGCGGCCGGAATTCTGGCCCACCCTTCGATCAGATCTACGCCGTTTTTTTTGAACAAAAACGCAATGCCCTTGGTCAGGTCGCCTACGATCTTGTCCTTGCGTCCCATCATTGCGGGCACATCGATGCTGGCCCCCTCGACCGCAATACCGTGGGAGGAGAGATGTGCAAGTTCGGCATATTTGGCCGAGGAGGTCAGCAACGCTTTGGAGGGTATGCACCCCACATTCAAACAGGTCCCGCCAAGCGCACTGCGGCCTTCAACGCAAGCGACTTTCAGGCCCAGCTGTGCCGCGCGGATCGCGGCGACATAGCCGCCCGGACCGCCCCCGATGACAATAAGATCGTAAGTCATTTGGTCTTCTTTCAGTAGATCGGGTGGCTTGCGCAGAGCGCGCGGACCTTTTCACGGGTTTCCTTTTCGACGGTCTCGTCACCGTCAGACGATTGTGCCAGCGCGTCCAACACATCACCGATCATGTGGCCAATCTGTTTGAACTCTTCTGGTCCAAACCCACGGCTGCAGCCTGCGGCCGTACCAAGACGGATGCCGCTGGTGACAGTGGGCTTTTCGGGATCACCCGGAACGCTGTTTTTGTTGCAGGTGAATCCTGCACGCTCTAGCGCCGCTTCGGCGTCTTTGCCGGTTACGCCGACTGGGCGCAGATCAACCAGCATAAGGTGGTTCTCAGTGCCGCCCGAAACGATGTCGCACCCGCGCGCCATCATCACGTTGGCCAGTGCCGAGGCACTGTCGACAACGCGCTGCATATATTCTTTGAATTCAGGCTGCAGCGCTTCACCAAAGGCGACCGCCTTGCCTGCGATCACATGCATCAGAGGGCCGCCCTGCAGACCGGGGAAAACAGCCGAGTTGATCTTTTTTGCCAGCGCTTCATCGTTTGTAAGAATAATCCCACCGCGCGGACCGCGTAGCGTCTTGTGCGTAGTCGACGTAACAATGTGTGCGTGCCCGATGGGCGAGGGATGCAGGCCAGTCGCAACCAAGCCGGCGATGTGGGCCATGTCTGCCAGAAGCCATGCGCCAACTTCGTCGGCAATGGCGCGGAAGCGTGCGAAATCGATCTTTTGCGAATAGGCCGATGCGCCTGCAATGATCAGTTTGGGCTTTTCGGCTTTCGCCAATTCTTCAACCTGATCATAGTCAATCAGCCCGGCCTGGGTCAGGCCATATTGAACCGGACGGAACCACTTGCCGGACTGGGCAGGTTTTGCGCCATGGGTCAGGTGACCCCCAGCATCCAGCGACATACCAAGAATCGTGTCACCTGGGCTGAGTAGTGCCAGCTTAACCGCCCCGTTGGCTTGCGCGCCCGAGTGCGGCTGAACGTTTGCATATTCACAGCCAAACAGCTTCTTCAATCGATCAATGGCTTCGGCCTCAACCTCATCCACATATTCACACCCACCATAATAGCGGCGACCTGGATAGCCCTCGGCGTATTTGTTTGTAAGTACGGAACCCTGCGCATCGATCACTGCCTGAGAGACGATGTTCTCGGAAGCGATCAGTTCGATCTGTTCAGCCTGGCGTTTGCCCTCGCGTGCGATCGATGCAGCGATGATGGGATCAGCCTCGGTGAGCGGTTTTGTGAACATGATCTCCTCCTGTAATCTCGTTTCCAGTGTACGAAATTTTGTTTCCTATAGTGGAATTAGTGTACGCAAGGCAACAAAAATTTCATCACAGTAAAGTTGTTTGGCTCGGGGGAAATGAGTAAGCTTTGATAAAACAAGGAGATTCCCATGTCTGAGGACAACCTGAAAGATGGTGCCGGACCGGAAGAACAGGACGAGGGGGCGGCTTTGGGTCGGTCGATCCGGGATGCACGCCGCGCAAAAGGCTGGACATTGGAGGAGGCCGGGCGCGAAGCGGGAATCGGTCGATCAACACTTTCAAAGATCGAAAACAACCAGACACGTCCAAGTTTCGAGATCGTGCGGCGGCTGACACAGGCCTTGGACATGAATACGCCACAGCTGTTCTTGCAGTCCGCCCAATCGGGAATTTCGGGGCGACGTGATTTTACGCCGAAAGGGCAAGGCGAGATAAGAAATACGCCGACCTACATGCATGAATTGCTGTGCTCGGACCTGACCAGTAAGCGAATGCTTCCTTATATCGCGACGATAAAAGCGCGTGACATATCAGAATATGAGAACTGGATCAGGCACACAGGCGAAGAATTTATGTACGTTATCAGTGGCGAGTTGATATTCGTATCCGAGCATTACCGCCCCTTACCGATGAAACCCGGAGATTCTCTGTACTACGATAGCGGTATGGGGCATGGCTGTATTTCTACGAGTAAGGAAGACGCCAGGGTCCTGTGGGTTTCGCTGGAATGACACGTTAGGCCACGGCGCTTTCGCGCAGAATACCAATACCAACCTGAGCAAACGGATATCTCATGGACCGGACTATTTTCACTGGAACTATGCCTGCCCTTATGACGCCGTGTAAGGCCGACAGGACACCTGACTTTGACGCGCTGGTCAAAAAGGGCAAAGAGATGATCGCGGCCGGCATGTCCGCTGTCGTCTATTGTGGCTCGATGGGGGATTGGCCGCTTCTGACGGATGCCCAACGGATGGAGGGCGTGGAACGACTGGTCGACGCTGGCTTGCCGGTTGTCGTGGGGACGGGTGCCATCAACTCGAATTCCGCTGTGGCGCACGCAGCACATGCACAGAAGGTCGGCGCGGCAGGGTTGATGGTTATCCCTCGGGTTCTGTCACGAGGCTCATCGGTTGCCGCGCAAAAGAACCACTTCAAGGCTATTCTTTCTGCGGCACCGGACGTGCCTGCGATCATCTACAACAGCCCTGTCTATGGGTTTGCCACCCGTGCGGAATTGTTTTTTGCACTGCGGGCCGAGCATCCGAATTTGGTTGGCTTTAAGGAGTTCGGGGGCAAGAGCGACATGCGCTATGCCGCCGAACATATTACATCGCAGGACGATCAGGTCACTTTGATGGTAGGCGTCGATACTGAAGTCTACCATGGGTTTGTGAATTGCGGCGCCACCGGATCGATCACCGGGATAGGAACGGCGCTGCCCAAAGAGGCATTGTTGCTTGCGGCGCTTTCGAAAAAGGCAGCAGAGGGACATGCCGAAGCACGGTTGCGCGCGCGGGAGTTGGACGAGGCATTTGGCGTTCTGGCAAGTTTTGACGAAGGCACGGATCTTGTTCTTTACTACAAGCATCTTCTGGTGCTGAACGGCGAAGAAGAATACCGCCTGCATTTCAATGAAACCGACGTGTTATCTGACGCCCAGCGAACTTACTGCGAGCAACAGTACAATTTGTTTAAGTCGTGGTTTACCGATTGGGTTCGTCAGGGTGGGGTCATTGCGGAATGCATGTGATTGACAGCCATACCGGTGGAATGCCCACACGGGTCATTCTGGACGGGGGGCCTGATTTGGGTTCAGGATCACTGGCTGAACGCGCCAAGCGACTGGCAACGGAACATGAGCGGTTCTACAAGTCTGTTCTACTGGAGCCACGCGGCCAGCCCGGCATGGTCGGGGCGCTCCTTGTCGAACCGGTCAGTGCTGAATGCAAAGCGGGCGTGATCTACTTTGACGCAGATGCGGTACTGGGCATGTGCGGCCATGGGACGATCGGGTTGGGCGTAACATTGGCGCATCTTGGACAGATCGAGGTTGGCGCGCACCGAATCGAAACTCCAGTAGGTGAGGTTAAGATTGATCTGCTGGACGCCAACACCGTGCAGGTCACCAACATTGAAAGCCGCCGCGTACATCAGTCCGTGACGGTCGAGACTGCAGAGTATGGCCCCGTCACCGGCGATGTCGCTTATGGCGGCAATTGGTTCTTCATTGTCGAACCAAGCCCGATCCCGGTTGCGCCTGAGAACATTCGCCCGCTGACCGACATGGCTATCGCAATTCGCGAAGCCTGCATTGCGCAAGAAGTTGGTGGCGAAAATGGCGAGCTGGTTGATCACGTGATCTTTCAGGGCACCTCACCGAATGCAGGTATTCATAGCAGAAACTTTGTTCTGTGCCCCGACGATGACTATGACCGCTCGCCTTGCGGCACCGGCAGCTCGGCCCGGCTGGCCTGCCTCGCGGCCAGTCGGCGCTTGTCCGCTGGGGAAGAAATCGTTCAGGAAAGCATCATCGGAAGTTCGTACAGGCTGTCCTATCAGCCGGGGCAGGGCGGAGGCATTGTTCCCCAGCTAACTGGCCAGGCGCATGTGATGGCAGAGGGTAAGCTCTTCTTTGCGCAGAATGATCCGTTTCAATTTGGTATTGCGCGTTGACGCAGGGAGACGAGCAAGACGGAATCCCATTCGGGCGTCGTGTTCAGAAAATCGTATCAGGTGGACAAACCGGCGTAGACACTGCCGCATTGGAGTTTGCCCGCGCAAACGGCATCCCTTACGGCGGCTGGGTGCCGAAGGGTCGAACAAATGAGGATGGGCTGATCCCGGCTCATCTCAGCGGGCTTGTTGAAACGAAGTCTGAAGATGTCGCTGAACGGACAAGGCTCAACGTCTTTGCCAGTGACGCCACGCTTGTTTTTATCGACGGGTCAGACAGTCCCGGCACGCGGAAAACGGTTGAGTTTGCAGTTGATGCTGAAAAACCGCATCTGGTGGTGGATATCAGAAAAGGAAAGGCCGATTGCGCGCAACAGATACGTGCTTGGCTGAGCGCCAACCCTGTGACTGTTCTGAACATTGCAGGCCCGCGCGCTTCGGAGGCCCCCGAGATTGGTCCGCGTGTGCACGAGGTGCTGGACGCTTGTCTGGATCAGTTCATTCAGCCCAAATAATCGCGCAGCGCTGGCGGAGGATTGTTGAAGAGTGTCTCGGTCTCAGCAGGTGGATGTGCGATTTGATCCGCAACCAATACGGTTTGGTCGGTTATCCGAAGCGCATCCCGTGGGTCGTGGCTGACCATAAGCAGGGTGGTTTTGGTCTCGGCGACTAATTCAGCGACCAGATCGAGCATCTCTGTTTTCAGGGCAGGGCCAAGGGCGGCGAAAGGTTCGTCGAGCAATAACACCTGACGCTTTTGCACGAGGATTCTGGCCAGCGCCACGCGGCTTTGCTGACCACCTGATAATTCAGCGGGCTTTCTGGCCGCCATTCCCTGCAGGCCAACGCGGCCGAGGGCCGATTGAATGTGGTGTTGGTCGTCTGCAGTCAAACCTCCATTGGGCCTTAGGCCCAGGGCGACATTCTGTTCGGCGCTCAGGTGAGGAAACAGGTTTCCGTCCTGAAACAGCATTGCCATCGGTCGACTGCCTGGTGGTAATGTCGATAGGTCATGATCCTTCCAGTGGATGTGCCCACTTCTCAGGTCTCGAAAACCGGCGATAGTTTCAAGAAGTGTTGATTTTCCTGCCCCCGACGGACCGATGATCGCAACGCTGGATCCGGCCTTGACCTCAAAGTCAGCGCTTAATTGGAAATCGCCATTTGCGATGATGCAATTGTCAAGCTTCAGCATGCCAGCGACCCCCTCGATCCAGAACCCAGAAAACACCCATCGATAGTATAAGCAGCAGCAGCGCGCCTCCTGCTGCGGCCTGCATCTGGTAGGCGCCCATCAGGCGGTAGATTTGCAGGGGCAGCGTTGCGATCTGCGCATCTGCAAACAGGGCGATCACACCCAGATCACCCATGGACAGTGCCGCCGTCAGGCCCGCGGCAAAACCGACCTGGGGGCGCAGGCGTGGAAGCATGACACGCAAGAAAAAGGACCAGTTGTTCATGTTCAGGGCCAGTGCCAACCGCCCGTGCCGTTCCAATACATCACGCGCTGCGGGAACCAAAATTCGAAGGGCGAAGGGCAAGGCCATGACCGCGTTCACAAGCGCGGTTACCGGCAACGCAAGAGTTGTCGGATTGGCCAGCGGGCGGATCAGAATAAAGAGACCCGTACCAATGACCAAGGGCGAGGCGGCGAGGCCAAGAAGTCCGCCAAGTTCGACGATGCCGAACCGGCCTGTCGCGACGGCTGTCGCCATGGGCAGTGCCAGCAGTAATAGGAGCATGGTACTGGCGGCGGCAACACAGATTGAAATTATAGCGGCACGGAACACCAAAACCGGCATCTCAAACAGCCCAGCGATACCCGAAATCGTGACGGATGCCAGAGGTAGCAGCAGGAACGCGGCGGCGATGATAATCCAAAACGCATCCAGCAGTGGTCCTCGGCCATCCCAGCGCCGGATCTCACGATTCAGGCCGGTACCGAACCCGTCGCCGCGCGAGAACTTTAAGGCTGCCAAAGCAGCCGCTGCGGTCAGGACAAGTTGCAAAGCGGATAATAAGGCGGCGCGCCCTAAGTCAAAATCATATGTAAAGGCCTGATAGATCGCGAGTTCAATCGTGGTGGCGCGCGGCCCTCCACCCAGCGTCAGGGCAACCGCAAAACTGGTCAGGCAAATGGCGAAGATCACGGCCAACACTCCGGGCAGAATGCGGCGAAGCATTGGCAGTTCGATCAAACGGAACATTGCCATTCCTTCGCACCCAAGTTGGGCCGCTAGCCGGAAACGCTCGGCAGGGATCTCCTGCCAACCCTGCAAGATCAGGCGTGTTGCCAGAGGTAGATTAAAAAATACGTGGGCCAGAACGACGCCGTGCAGCCCATAGATTCGAATGGGCGGCAGACCGAAATAGCCCAACGCGTCCGAGATCCATCCTGCCCGGCCAAAGACCTGAAGCAATCCCAGAATGGCGACGATGACCGGTAGGATGAAAGGTGCACCCAACAGCGTGATCAGGACTCGCCTGCCGGTGAACCGGCGGCGCGCCAGTGCGCGGGCGACCGGAATAGCCAGACCGGCGCTGAACATTGCAGAGAGCGTCGCCTGGAGCAGGGTAAAGCGTAAGGCAGCCCAGTCGGCGGGACCAAACCCGCCGCCTGCATCTGCCCGCACCGCCACCATGAACAACGTGCCCAATATCAGTGCGGCAACGATGGCCGCCGCACTGACACCGGGGAGTGGGTTTACTGGCTGAGTGCGCCCAACCATTCCGAAAGCGCCTGTTCCCGCGCAATGGCGGCTTGGTCCTGATCAAACAGCAGAGACTTCTGAGGGATCGTTAGAGTTTCAAAACCTTCGGGCAGACCGGAAGATGGAGTTACGGCAGGGTACATCCAGTTGGTCGTTGGAATGATCGTCTGAAACGCGTCAGACACCATGAAGTTCAGAAACTGATCTGCCAGCTCGGGCTGATCGGAATTGGCTAGCTTGGCCGCAACCTCGATCTGCATATAATGGCCTTCGTCAAAGGCTGCTGCTGCTTTGCTGGCATCTTCCTCGGCAATCAGGTGATAGGCTGGCGAGGTCGTATAGCTTAGAACCATGTCGGCCTCACCTTCAAGGAACAAGCCATATGACTCGGACCAGCCCTTGGTAACCGTCACGATATTGTCAGCAAGGTCAGCCCAGATTTCTTGGGCTTCATCGCCATACGCGGCCTTGACCCACAGCAGAAGACCCAGCCCCGGCGTCGATGAACGCGGATCCTGAATGATGATCTTGATGTCACTATCTGCCAACTCGCGGAAGCTGTTAGGAGCGGCAAAATCTGCATTGTGAACAAATGCAAAGTAACCCCAGTCGTAGGGGGCAAAAACTGTGTCGGTCCACTCGATGGGCAGAGCATACTCGGCAGTGACTGAATGAGGTGCAAACAGGCCGGTTTCTTTAGCTGCCGATATCAAGTTGGTATCCAAACCCAATACAATATCGGCGTCGCTGTTTTCGCCTTCCAGCCGAATGCGTGACAGCAGTGCCGCGCCATCTTCGACGCCGACAAGGTTCAGGTCGCATTCGCATTGCGCTTCAAACGCCTCTTCGACCTTCGGGCCGGGGCCCCAGTCCGAAACGAAGCTGTCGTAAGTATATACGGTCAACGTGGGCTTATCGGCTGCCACAGCCGAAGTCGCAGTCAGTATTCCCGCAGCAATTGCCAGATGTTTCATATCATCCTCCAATGCGGCGAGAGGGTAAGGATGGATGAAACCTGTACCTTTCCCTCCGCCGGTTCTAGCCGGTTCAGGTTCAACGGGTTTGCCAATTGGCATCTCAGCGCGGTCTTTAGCGCACCCCGAGGTAGGGTCGTGATTAGGGGGATGAGAGGCTGATTTCAACCGAAATCGTTAGGTTCTCGTTCAATAAGCATTGAATGAAATACCATAAGAACGAGCCACGAAGCCAGAGAAGTCCTTTAGGAGATATGCGCATATTTGACGCGCATATAGTATATTGATATTCTCAGGCACATGGAGGCCAAGAAAGAATGAACACTCAACCACGCAAACCGACCAATCTATCACTTGATAGCGCATTGCTCACCGAGGCCAGAGCGCTGAACGTGAACCTGTCGCGTGCCGCCGAAGAAGGATTGCGTGCCGCCGTTGCCGCTGCGAAGGCAGCACAGTGGAGGGCCGAAAACGCGGAGGCACTGCTAAGCTCAAACTCGTATGTTGAACGGCACGGGTTGCCCTTGGATGGCTTTCGTCAGTTCTGATGCCGAAATACGATGTATTCCACAACCCATCCGGCGATGGCTATCTTCTGGATGTGCAAACCGATCTTCTGAGCGATCTGAATACCCGCATGGTGGTGCCGCTTTTACCAAAAGCACATGCGCCGAAACCAGCGACCCGCCTCAACCCTGAGTTCCTGATAGATGGTGAGCAGGTTGTAATGGTGACCCAGTTCATGGCTGCTGTTCCTGTAGGGCTCCTCAAATCACCAGTGGGTCATCTGAAAGATGATTTCGAGCAGATCACCGTGGCCGTAGACATGCTGATGCAAGGGTTCTGAACGACAATGGCTGGCCTCATTGGCCAGCCATCTTGCACGCATAACACCTGTCAGGTGTTATGCTTCTGCTCTACTTGTCGCGCAGTACCACGACACTGCAATGTGCATGGCGGACAACACGTGCAGCCGTTGAACCGATCAGATAGTCCGAAAGGCCCGGTTGGTGTGACGCCACCACTATGCAGTCCACTTTGTGTTCTTCGGCCCAATCCAGAATGGAATTTGTTGGATGACCTGTAACAACATGAGTGCCGATCTTCGGAGACTCCATCGATGCGTTCAGTTTGTCCTCAAAATCAGAAACGCTTTTCTGAACCTGCTCGGGTGGAAAGTACGACCCGATATACGAAGGTAGTTCTTCGAGAACGGACAGCACCGATACTGTCCCGCCATCCGTCAGCAAGCGGCTTGCTGCATCCAGAGATTTGGCACAGTCGTTGATGTGATCAGGGGCGACTGGAACGAGGATATGGTTATACATCTGTACCTCCGGATTATTTCAGGATGTTGGGCAACCAGGTGGCGATCTGCGGGAAGATGAAGATCAGTGTCAGGCCAACGAACTGGAGTGCCACAAACGGGCCAACCGAATTGTAGACATCCCCCATGCTGACATCCTTGGGCAGAACCCCTTTGATCCAGAACAGCACAAAACCGAACGGAGGTGTCAGGTAAGCGATTTGGATGTTCACGATGAACAGCGCGCCAAACCACAGCTTGTCGATCCCCAATTCGTCGATAATCGGGATGAACAGTGGTGTGCAAAGCATGATGATGGCCCAATCATCCATCACCATACCCAGGACGAGGATGATCAGCATCATCATCAGCAGGATGCCGGTTGCACCGCCGGGCATGGAAAGAACCAGATTGGTCAGCAGGTCCTGGCTGCCAAGCGTGTTGAACACATTAAGATAGACTGTGGCACCAATCAGAATCCAAAGCCCCATACCGCTGAGCTTCAAGGTGGACACCAACGATTCCCTCAGCACCTCCCAGGTCAGTTTGCCGTAGATCAGGTTGATGACAAAGGCGCCTGCGGCACCAAATGCGGCAGCTTCCGCCGGTGTTGCGATACCGCCCCAGATGACGCCCAGAACGATGATGATGAGTAAGGCAAACGGCCAGATGCTGAGAACGGCGGTCAGTTTTTCGGTGCGGGTGAATTTCTGATCAGCGGGCAGGGCGGGGCCCAGCTCGGGCTGGATTTTACAACGTACGCCGATGTAGATCGTGTAGAACGTGGCCAGCATCAGGCCGGGCAGCAACCCCGCCATGAACAGGTCACCGATCGAAACCTTGGCGAGCAATCCATAGAAGATGAACGGAACGCTTGGTGGGATCAGCGCACCCAACGCACCGCCTGCCGCGATACAACCGATCGCGATACGGCGATCATATTTGTAGCGCATCATCGAAGGATAGGCGATCTGACCCATCGTGGTGGTCGCCGGTGGCGTGATGCCGGTGATTGCAGCAAAAACAGTACAGACCTGAACTGTACCCATCGCGAGACCACCATGAATGTGGCCGATCAGCTTGTAAACGGCATCATAGGCCGTTTCGGCTATCCCCGAAAATCTTATGAGTGAGCCCATGAACAGGAACAAAGGCACTGTGACCAGTACCGAATTCCAAGGCGTTGAATAGAATGCACTGGGCACGGACAACAGCGCGCGAGGTTCGAAAACCAGGGCAAATAGAACCGCTGTTCCGCCCAAGCCGAACGCAACCGGCAGCCCCATGAAAAGGATCCCAAACAGTATTAAGAAATACAGCGCTGTAATTAGTTCGAGGCTCATGATCTTTAGTTTCCCTACCTAGTGGCCGTTCGCGCGGTCTTTGCCGGGTTGCGTGTCAGCAGTGCTTTTAACACTGACATGCGCCCGTCTGGTCCGCTGGCCCGACGATCGGGCCAGCGAAAGAGTTTTAGCTATATTGGAAAGATGACATTGCGCGGGATTATTGCGCGTTCGCCTTGTCTTCCAGGAACCTCTTGAAGATTTCCACGCCTTTGGCGTTGCCCTCGGATGCGGCCGCAACCTGCGGCCAAACCTCGGCAATGGATTTCTCGCGCATACGAGCAACTTCTTCATCGCTCAGCTCGATTACTTCACCACCGGCATCGCGCAGGATTTGAAGCGCTTCTTCGACACCTTCCGCATGCATGCGGCTGGTTTCGAAATAGGTTTCTTCGAAAACTCCGTTGATCTTTTCGCGCTGCCAGTCGGTCAGTGCGTTCCAGCTCTGCAGGTTGATGAAGATCTCCTGGTGCTGAGCAGGGTTCCAGCCGGGCATGATCGCATAGTCGATTACTTCCTGGAACGACATGTCATCGATGCCGCCTGTATCCCAGTAGGTGCCTTCGATGGTGCCCAGTTTGATTGCGGTGTAAATCTCACCACCGTTCATCGAGACCGGCGCGCCGCCCATGGTCGAGTGAAAGATGGCCTGGGGTCCACCGGCGCGCATCTTGCGGCCTTCCAGATCTTCCAGTTTTTCGACCCGGAACTTGGTGAACATTGCGTTCGGTCCCTGGTTGGTCCAGCCTGCCCACTGCAGGTTCCGCGCATTGGCGGCCTCTTGCACGATGTCACCAACGCGGTAGTCGGGGTTGCCCCACATCACTTCCCACGCTTCTTCGGTGTTGTCGGCGCCCATGGCCATGCCAAACGCCAGCATGCCTTCGGGCATGTCGCCGCCATAGACTGAACCCCAGCCCGCGTAACCATCGGTCAGACCAGCCGCCGCTGCGCCAAAGGCCTCTGCACCACTGACCAGCGCCCCTGCGGGCTCAACACGGATTTTGACCGTGCCTTCAGTCGCTTTTTCAACTGCTTCAACCCAAGGGATCAGGCCATTGTCCCAGCCGGCATCGGTCTGGTCAAATGCGGGCTGGAAGGTCCACTCGGTTACTTCATCCGGCGGCCCATCTTGTGCGACGGCAATGCTTGCGGTCACGGCTATGGCGCCTGCCCACATGGTTGTGTGCACAAACCTGTTTGGTTTCATGTTAATTCCTCCTCGTTAGTGGATCAGTCTGTTTTCGTTTGTATTTACAGGCGCCCAGAACAGCGTGCCTAACTGCGCCCGAAGATCGTTTGCAGATCGCGGAGCAAGTGTTTCAGGACCACCAAGAGAACCATTGCACCGCTGAGTGGGATCGCAAATTTGATCGGATAAATCGGGATCGGAATGGATGTCGGGGTCTTCTGATTAAGCATCAAGGACAGCGATGCGGCTTCGTAACCCTTCCAGATCAATGCGACCAGAAACAGGATTGCAATCGGTGCCGTCAGGACATCCAAAATCGCTTTTGACCGCTTGCTGGCGTTTGCATAAAACAGGTCGAGTTTGACGAAACTGTCATGCTGCAACGCATAGACGCCGCCGGTGCAGGCCAACAACACCATCGCAGCTTGCAATGTGGTGCCGATCCACTGGGAGGGCGCGTTCAGTACATAGCGCATGAATACGTCCGACACGCCAAACGCCATGCAATACAAGATGAGAAACCAGCCTATGCGGCCCATGACTTCTGAGATTGCGCTTGTCAGCTTTTCCAGACCGCGCATCAGCATGCCAACCTCGTTGTGTTTTTCATGGATCTGGTTCTCCCTCAAGAAATCTGTGCGCTGAATTGATGTACTTGACCCTTCGCGTCGGGGTCCGGACGGACATCAGAGAAACGTTTGCTGAATCGCTGTTCACAGAGTCGACGCATATCCCACTCCTGCAAAACCATGCGAACGGTCTCCCTCCCTAGTCGCATCGAACGGCCCGGGTGATCCCTAATTTCGACATGGAACTTCCCGGATCGCTACAGCAAACGCGAAGGAGTTCGACTGAGAAAGATACAGTTGTTTGTAATAATGGGTACAGATTTCATCGCGCCAAGTGACTGTTCGATGCCGCGATTCAGTCCCGAGCGTTAAGATGTTACAAGTTCAACAATGGCAGCGCAGGTTGCTTAAGCATATCTCAGGTCGGTATAAGTACTTTAAAAACATAGCGTTGGCTGAAGCCTCTTTTTTGAGTTATCATCAACCCGCTTTTAGTAAGAGCGCTATTGCTTTCAGCATTGCCAGCACAGAATTTGGGAATTTGGCGTCGTTTCCACTTTGCATGGAGCACTTGAAAACATGGATACAGTTTGCAAATCGCGTCGCAGAATTTGCGACTAGAGCCTGACAGGACATGACACAACGGTTGAGCATCGACAAATCTCAGTCCAGCGGTTTGCGAGATCAGATCGTCTCGCAGATTTCACGACTCATTTTTGAAGGTTTGATGCCGTCTGGACTAAAGCTTGCCTCATGTCGGGGGTTGGCGCGGGATCTCGATGTTTCGATCAATACGGTCGTCGCGGCTTATCGAAAGCTTGAAGAAGAGCAACTGATCGAGGCCCGGCCCCGCTCGGGTTATTATGTCTGCTCTGACGTGGGGATTCGCACGGACGGTGATGCGATTGGGCGAACCAACACCCGACAGCGCACATCGATTGGCCAGAAACTGAACAAACTGCGCCGCACCGAAGAGATCGAAACCATCCAGCGCCCGAATGACTGGTACAAGTACGACTATCCGTTTGTGTGCAACCAAATCGATGATGGCGCATTCCCAGTTGCGGATTGGCGCGAATGCACTCGGTTGGCCATGAATCGAAAGCACCTGAAAATCTGGTCTGCGGACGGGCTGTACGAGGATTGCTTTGAGCTTATCGAGCAGGTCCGGCAGCGCATCCTGCCCCGTCGCGGTATTTTTGAACCCAGCGATTCAATCCTGATCACATTGGGTTCGCAAAACGGGTTATTTATCACCAGCCTGTTGTTCGGCGGGCGCGATAAAACTGCGGTTATGGAGGATCCGGGATATCCGGATGCACGCAAGATCCTTCAGGCAAATTTTGGGAATGTAAGGTTTCAACCCATTGATAGCGAGGGTTTGATCGTCGATGAACGTCTGCGCGAGGCTGACCTGGTATTCGTAACCCCCAATCGCCAGCACCCAACCACCGTTACGATGTCCGAGCGCCGCCGCAAGGCCTTGCTGCAGGCCGCTGAAGAGTATGATTTTTACATAGTCGAAGACGATTACGAATGCGATGTGGATTACCGGCATTCTACTTTGCTGCCGCTGCGCAGTCTGGATGACACGGATCGACTGATCTATTTGGGCAGCCTTTCCAAAGGTCTTTCACCAGGTTTGCGCCTGGGGTACCTGGCGGCTGCGCCAGAATTTATTGACGCCGCGCGCGATTGCCGGGGCATGATGATGCGCCATCCCCCGATGATCCTGCAGCACACTGCTGCCGCGTTTATCAACTTGGGGTACTATGATGGCTTGTTGCGCAGGGTTCGTCAGAATTATGAGCTGCGCTGGCATCTGGCTGATACGACGATCCGTGAAAAGCTACCCCATTTTCTGAAAACGGGCGAATTTGGCGGAACGGTTTTTGTGCTTTCTGATCCCGAGGCCCGGTTGGATGCCATGACGATATGTCAAGCCGCCCTAAAACGCGGTGTTATTGTGGAGCCGATCGGGCCCTGTTTTTCAAATAAAACCGCAGGGAGATACCACTTTCGTCTTGGCGTCTCGTCAATCCAACCCGGTTCTATCCGAAAAGGGATTGAGCTGTTGTCCGAAGTGATTTCAGACCTTCGCGCAACAAACTCGTAATGTACCAGGGCAGGAGGCAAACCAATAGTCCGCAAGCTTAAAAAGATTGATCGATGGTTCAATCTCCGACAGCTGAGTTTTCCCTCCACAGCATACGTGACACCAGGCTGGCTAGAAGGCTCAGGACGTACCAAGTCAACAGAAAGCCGACGCATTCCAGGGCGAATGATCCCCATTTGTAGAATAGGTCAGCAATAACAAAGGCGATAAGTAGCCAGGGGGCTTCCTGCCGCAAGAATGACTTTACGCCTTGTGATTTAATCGCTCTGTGCATGATGTAGATCCCTGAATTATAAATGGTTATAATGTTTTAGACGATAACGGGCGGATGGCGACGTGGTGCGTCATAGCGCTGCTGTGCGAACCAGGTCATGGTTGGTTCGATGTCAGTTTGGGTGTTCCCGCCCTGCAGCGTGTACCCGGCTGCCAGCCAGGTGAAGCCATCATCGGCAACCTCGGCACAGTTGGTGTAGTCGCCCCATTTTCCCAGACCCGGAGTGTCTGTGCCCCGTCGAGCGAGGGCCAGCCGCCAAGTCAGATCGATATCGTCGTATGAGCCAACAACATGGCTCGGATGCAAATTCCCACCACCCGCAAAGACCGAAAGCCCTACATCACCAACCCGGTTTACAGCTGTTGAGGGGTAGGCGAACGCGATCTGACTGTTCCAGATATCCGGTTCGTCAATCAATGACATGGTTGCTTCGTCAATGCGGACGGTCCTGACGTAAGGGAGTGGCCTGTTGGTCTGACGATTAGCTGTCCACATAAAGCCCAGAACGCCGCGTCCCAGCCAACCAGCCATAATGCGTGGATCAGTGCGCGACATCCAGTCGCCACCGGTGGTCTGCGCGGAATAATTGCCTGCGGACCAAGGCGTGACATCGATGTCGAATTCATCTATGTCCGAGGCGTTCTCGGCCCATCTGAATACGCGGATCTGCGAGTTCGTGTTGTGGCTGGCAAAGTACATCGCGCCGCGTGCGCCTTGTACGCAGCGCAGAGAAAAGTTGTCTTCTGTTTCGAATATGTCGAATGATAGCGTTGCCGCGGTCGCCAGTTCGTCCAGTGAAATCCGCAGAATGACCGAGCGGGTAAACTGGTTAGCCCCGGCCGAGAACACATTGGTGCCCGCATACATATAGTTTTCGGACAACGAAACGTGGTTATAGTCGAACCACTCATTGTTCCACGCGGGATCAAGCCCGGCGGGGGTGAAATCCCAAATGTTCCATGTGTCGTTCCCCAAGGTGCGCCCTTGTTTGACCGCAACCCGCAGTGTGTTGGTGCCCCCCTGTTCGATATATTGAAGCAGCCAGATAAGCAGATCCCTGCTTGGGTCGTAAATCGTGGTCTGGTCGCAGCAAAACCCCCCGTCAACAGGTGGGAACAACGTGAAAGGGCTCATGTGAGACCAGCTTTGGCCGCCGTCCAGTGACCGACTTGCATACCAGTTGCCAGTGGCCAGAATCTGACCTCCGTTGCTGGAAACTGTCGGCTCGCCCACAGTAGAGGTTTGGCCGTTAGTATCGAAATCTGTAAGGTTTATTGTGTTGAAAATCCTTGGCTGATGGGTCGAGGGCATAGCAGCCTCCGTAATCTACTCATGTCAAAAAAATGTGCGTAATTGATTAGTAATCCAGTTCCGTCGGATCAGCGTCATTGCCGGATTGATCCGAATTATCTTCTTCCAAAGCAGGCCCGCCCTTTTTGCGAGTTTTTGAGACGCGCTCATCGCGTTCGCTCAGCATTTGCGGGGTCATGAGGCCTGACGCACTGGCCCGTTCGCTCAGGGCGGAATGGGCCGATGGTTGTGGTCTCACCTCAAGTGTGCCCTTTCGGGTCGTTCGCTTTCCACGTGCTTGATTTGCCATTCAACTCTCCTATCCGTTCGTCAAGAAACGCATCCGAACTCGCAGGTCGTCGGATGGTGTTGAATGCATTAAACATAGCAGATTTGCCCCGACTCTTCAATTGAGCCGGCTCGATGCGGGTCTCGCTCTGCTTGAATCCGCGCGCTAAAGCGGCACCATCCGCGATAAGCGCCCCGATAGCGGGAACAGGCAAGCCTGCAATGAATGATAGATATCCGGTTTGCCGTCAAAGATGGATGTCACGATGTCACCGGATTCATCCACCGCCGGGAACCAGCCGCCATGTTGGTGATCCACGAACGTTTCATTCGCAAAGGTCCAGAGTTTTCTGTACCAAATTTCATCCTCTTGCCTTTTATCCAGTGCGATCAGGGCTCCAACCGCACCAATGGCTTCAGCTACGGGCCACCAGAACCGCGACGCATTTGCGACCCGACCCCCAAAATCCAGCGTATATGCCATGCCGCCGCCGGGCAGCCACGCATCCTTGAGGGCCTGCTCAATCAATCGTCGCGATGACTCGGGCGCGCCCGAGTTTGGTCGGCCTGATAAATCCCAATGCTGCAGCTGAAGTCGCCCAAGCTCGAACGAATGGCCCGGGGTCGTGCCTGCGGGACGGAACATCGGGTCACCGGCATAGCCCCGGTCAATCTGCCAATCTGAGGTGAAATGCTCGGGCAAGCGCCAGTTTTCAGCAGGTGCGATCCGGCCGATAAAGAAATCCAGAATACGACCGGCGCGGGTAAGATAGATTTCGTCGCCTGTCGCCTCAAAAGCTGCAAGCAGTGCCTCAACTCCGTGCATATTCGCGTTCATTCCGCGATATGTGGAAAACGGAGTCCAATCGCGGTTCCACTCGTCACAGTACAACCCGGCCTCATCATCCCAGAAATGGGTGTCCAAAACATCTCGGACTTCGGTCAGCAGTTTGTCAGCTTCCGGGTGCCCTATCTGTTTTGCGCTTGAGGCAGCGAGCAGAACAAAGACATGCCCGTAGGCAAGTTTGCGATCATCCTTGATGTTGTCACCATCCAAAGCCCAAAGGTAACCGGCGTGATCCCGGTCTTTGTGGTGGCTGTTGAGGTAGGCCATACCGTGATCAATGATCCGCTCTGCGCCTTGAAATTCAATCAGATGCCCCAGAGCGTAAGAATGCACTAGGCGTGTAGTCGTGTGCAGTTCCTGCAATGTGTTTGGCAGCGGGCTGCCATCATGGTCGAGGATGAAAAATCCTGGCTCGGTCCGACAACTTGCGCTGAAAAACGCCAACTGTCGCATAGCCTGATCTTTCAACCACGTGCGGTGTTCAGATGTATCAAGCCAAAAGCCCGGTTCGGAATGCGGGCCGGGTGGCAGAGGCAAGGTGTTGTCCATATTCTTCATCTCGCTTGAGGGACCATTCGGAATCGAACGAAAAAGCGCTGCAAAGCGCCAGTCGCCAATGAACCAAACACCGCGCACGAAGGCAATCGGCAAACCCGCACCGGAATGTCAGGGGTTGCCGTTCAGCCGTCGCAGTCGGCGGAAACTCTTGGTAACTGCTTCAGGTTAATAGGTTAATCCCGGCCAGAATTACCACGGCGATGAACAACGTCTCCACTATGATGAGGGCGATTGCGGCTGCACCGACCGACAGGATCTGTTTAAGGTTTGTCTTCATCCCAACAGCTGCGATCGCAACAAGCAACAACCATCGAGAGCATTGGCTTAGAAATTCTGAAATCGCTGGCGGGATCAATCCGAATGAGGATGCCGCAGCGAGAACCAGAAATCCTAACACGAATCCCGGCAACAGCGGTGGGCGTTTCCCGTCTGCGTCCATTTCAGCAAAGCCACGAATAATCAGTGAAGCGACCAAAACCACCGGTGCCAGCATCGCCACGCGGAACAATTTGACCAGCGTCGCTGTATCTCCGGTTTGTTCCGAGATCGAAAATCCCGCGCCGACAACCTGAGCCACATCATGGATGGTGCCACCCAGAAACACACCGCCCGCAATATCGTTCATCCCTAATGAGCGAACGAGGATCGGATAGGCGATCATGGCGATGGTGGACAAAACGGTCACGCCCATGACCGTGAAAATCAGACGCTCTTCCGAGCGTTCGTCCTTGGGCAGGATTGCACTGATCGCCATTGCCGCCGATGCACCGCAAATTGCGACCGAACCGGCGGTCAGAAAGGCAAAGCGCCATTTGTGGCCAAAAAAACGAGCTACGGACAGGCCAAAACCTATGGTCAACAGCACTCCGACGATCACAAGGGCAATCAGGTCCCAGCCCAGACCCAGCATCAGGGTCATCGACACGCGCACACCCAACAAGGCCACGCCAAGGCGCAGAAGTGTGCGTGCGGCGAATCCGATCCCCTCAACGGTTTTTCCTTCTTCGCCCAGAAAGCTGACCGCAATCCCTAGAAGAAGGGCAAGCAGCATGGCCGGGGTCGCGTAATGCTCGGACAGGAACTTGGCGGCGACGGCAACGGTTACGGCAATCATGACGCCGGGAAAGAGCGTGCGAACACGCTCCTTGCTCCGCTCGGTGAGGGATAGGTCTGAGGGATCGGCGGACGCCATAACGGATGGTCCTTTGTTTGTAATGAATGGGTCGCGGGCCTGCGCGATAAAGCAGGCGGGCTGCCGAGTTTAGGGTTCGCGCGCCTGCAGGATGGTCACCGCGATGATCTGCGTCACATCTTCCGCGCTGCATCCGCGCGATAGATCATTGGCCGGTTTGGCGAGCCCCTGCAAAACCGGACCGATCGCCAGATAACCGCCCAGCCGTTGAGTCATCTTGTACCCGATATTTCCGGCATCCAGATTTGGGAAAATCTTGACGTTCGACTGACCCGCGACCGAGGATCCGGGGGACTTTCGCTCACCAATCGACGGCACGAAGGCGGCATCGAATTGCAGCTCTCCATCCACATTCAACTCTGGGTGTTTCGCCCGCAGAATTTCTGTCGCGTTGACGACCTTGTCCACCGCTGGGTGTTGGGCGCTGCCTTTTGTTGAGAAACTCAACATCGCGATCTTTGGCTCTTCCTGCAGCAATGCCCGCGCGGACACCGCTGAAGCGGCCGCAATGTTTGCCAGTTCTTCGGATGTCGGATCGATCACCAAGCCGCAATCTGAATAGAGCATGGCGCGAGCGCCCTCAGCAGCGGCCTCGGGTGGGTACATCAGGAAGAACGAGGATACCATTCCAGTATCGGGCTTCATTCCAATAACCTGGATAGCAGTTCTGACGACATCGCCCGTGGTATGGACCGCCCCGCCCACGGTTCCTGTTGCGTGCCCCATTCGCACCAGCATCGCGGCATAGACCAGCGGCGATCCTGCGGCTTTGCGTGCCTCGGCTTCACTGACACCTTTGTGTTTGCGCAGAGTATGATACTCGGCCGCAAAAGCGTCAGTCAGTTCCGAATGCGCAGGATCATGGATGGCAATACCATCCCCGGTTGAGCCACCCTCTGCCGCTAGCGCGGCTTTAACGTCGGCCTCAGGCCCAACGAGAATAATATTGGCCAGACCAGCCTTATGGGCGGCTAATCCTCCGGCAACAATGCGGGGATCGGTGCCTTCGCTCAGCGCTACAACTGGGCGGGTTTCCGAGGCACTGGCCGCCAACAGCTCGATCGGTGTTTTCGTCATGCGTCTCGTTTCCTGAACTGTTGTTAATCGGTGTCGGAACAGGTGCCTTGAGGTCAACGATGATCGTTTCGGCGCTGTTCCGATTTCGTTTCTTGATTGCTTGGTTCTGGTTCACCGTCAAGTTGTTGCCGATAGGTCCAGAATCGCCATCTGGCTATAGGCGGCGGCTACTCTGGACTTACTGTTCACTTGATCAGAACCTTGGCGGGTTTAGCCCGGCCTGAAACCAGTTGATGAAAGTGACGATAGAAAACACGGGCAAACCGGTCGCTTGCTGTATGTCCGCCGCGTAAGGGCACATGTTTGTACATTCCAGTACAATTGCACCAAGGTCGGGATTGCCCGCTTGCAGCGCAAGCGCTGCTTCGACATTGTCGTCGCGGGCTTTGTCCACATCCAGCGTCAATGCGTTTTCGAGAATAGCGGTTGTGAATTCGTTGCCGCCTTCGGTGGTGCCAATTGGAGTTCCGTCGGGGACCTGTGCCTTTCGCAGGTGCTCATCCGTAAGTGTTGAGGCGGAGATGGTTAGAATGCCGGCGCGCTTTCCTGCAGGAAGGATACGGTTCACCATATCGACCTGCATCATCGAGGACGTCGCGACCGGAACAGGAACCGCCTCGGCCAGTTCATCCTGAAACAGCGAAAGAAAGCCGCAATTGGTGGTGATCCCGTCAACCCCGTCTTTGACAAGTTCCCGTGCGGCATCGATGAACGCTCCAAGCATTCCTTCAGCACCTTGTCGGACCACAAGATCAGGCGAGGCGTTGCGCACGATGCGATAGAGCACGGGAAACGGCCATGTCCGAGCGTTGCCCATATCACCGGGAATACGTGCAAACTGTGCGTCCAACATCAGGATGCCGACAGATGCGCCGTATATGGATTTTCCGCCCTGCGCGATCATGACTGCGCCTCCTGAATGATGCGGGTCGAGATATCGTCCGACCCTTCCATATAGATGCTTGATATCCCATGGCGCACCGCGTCCTGCACTTGATCCATCCGCTTGTTGATATGGGTGCCCAAAGCCTGCGCGGCCTCATCAGCGTCGCGGTTCATCAAGGCCTGCATGACGCGCTTATGTTCGTCTTTTGAGCGTTGGACCCGGTCCAGACTCATGGAAATCCATCGGATATAGCGAATGCGCTCATTAATCCGCATCAGGTTTTGCAGCAATTCCATGTTCCCAGACAGCCGGGCGATGCCCAGATGAAACGCTTCATCTCGCGTGACGGCCTCTTCAACCGTAAGCCCGGTGATATCGATACCCGTCGCATAAAGTTCGTCGTGAAGCGCCTGCAGTTGTTCTGTGGTGGCCTTGGTGCACGCTGCGCGGACGGCGGCGGTTTCGATGATTTGGCGCAGCTCGAACAGGTCAAAAATGCTTTGGGCATCCAATGGGCGGCAAAAGAAACCCTGTCCCGGGCGGAAGTCGAACAAACTTTCGGCGACCAGCCGGTTCAGTGCTTCGCGCAAAGGGGTGCGGCTGACGCCCAGCTCTTTCGACAGGGCGACCTCGTTCAAACGATCGCCGGGACGCAGGCGGAATGAAACCGCCATGGCCTTCACCTGATCGTAGATATCATCAACGCGTGGACCTGCCATTGGTACTGCCTTTTGGTCGTTGCCCCACAGGTGCCACAGGCCAGTCTTGAAATCAATATACAAAACTGTATACAGGTCTGTGTGCAGATTAGATTAAGGGAGTCGCAGACCATGACAGGAACGAATTACCTGACCGGAGCCGAGGCAATGGTCCGTATGCTTGAGGCACATGGCGTGAAGCACATGTTCGGCCTATGTGGTGATACAACCTTGCCATTCTATGATGCGCTATCTCGGATGGATCACGGTATTCAGCACATTCTGACGCGGGATGAACGTCATGCGGCCTACATGGCGGATGGTTATGCAAGGGTGACAGGTAAGCCGGGTGTCTGCGAAGGCCCGTCTGGGGGCGGGGCGACCTATATTCTACCTGGCGTGGTCGAAGCCAACGAAAGCTCGGTTCCTATTCTTGCGATCACCTCGGATGTGGCGACAACCAGCCGGGGAAAGTACCCGCTGACCGAATTGGACCAACCCGCGCTGTTCAAGCCGCTGGCCAAGTGGAATGCGTCGCTGGATGACGCCACACGATTGCCGGCCATGGTTCGGGCGGCATTCCGTGCAATGACCACCGGTACACCTGGGGCCACACATCTTGCCTTGCCCTTCGACACTCAGAAAGCGCCGGTGGACGAGGCAGAGATATGGGCGGATGCAAGACATCGCAGCTATCCCGCGGAACGTGCAGGCCCCGATATGGATGCGGTCCAGGCGGCAGCTGAGTTACTTTCAAAGTCTAAATCCGCTGTAGCCGTTTGTGGCGGTGGACCCGTTCTATCAGGGGCAAGCGACGCACTGCGCCGGGTTGCGGGACTGTTGGATATGCCTGTCGCCACGACCGTGTCGGGGCAGGGCTCGATTGCCGAGACAGACCCGCTCGCGCTTGGTGTTGTCGGATCGAATGGCGGGGTGCCTGCCACCCGCGCTGTGGTAGATGCGGCGGATGTCGTTCTGTTCATCGGATGTCGCGCAGGATCCGTCACGACCGAGCGCTGGAGAAGCCCTGCGCGCGATGCCACCATCATTCATATCGACAGTGACCCGATGGTGATCGGAGCCAACTATCCGACCGAAGTCGCTATTTGTGCCGACGCGCGTCTCGCGCTGGAAGCATTGGCGGACGCATTGGCGGCACGCCAAGACCTGCCCAGGCTGGGCGGGGCGGCCAAATCAAACGCGGCATGGGCGGCCAAACTGGCTGCGTTCGCCCCGCTTGCAGCCAGCCGAGAAACGCCGATCCGGCCCGAGGCTGTCATGGATTCGCTAATGGATATCCTGGATGATGATGCGATTGTTGTCGCTGATCCCGGCACGCCATGCCCATATTTCAGCGCGCATTACCGCTGGCGGACACCGGGGCGGCATTTCATCACTAACCGGGCGCATGGGGCGTTGGGGTATTCATTGGGTGCTGCAATGGGTGCGCATTTTGGGCGGCCTTCGGTCAAAACCTTGTCGGTGATGGGTGACGGCTCATTCGGCTTTGCCTGTGGTGAGTTCGAAACCATGGTGCGGCACAACATGCCGATCACCTCAATTGTATTCTCGAACTCGGTCTTTGGCTGGATCAAGGCCGGACAGGAAGCAGGGTTTGGGCAGAGATACTACAATGTTGATTTCAACCGCACCGACCACGCCGCTGTTGCGAGCGCCTTTGGTGTGAAATCATGGACTGTCAAAGATCCCGAAGACCTGTCCAAAGTTCTGAAACAGGCTATCGAGCATGATGGCCCGACATTGGTCGACATTTACTCACAACCGCTTCACGAGGCCGCTGCACCGGTTTCGGAATGGGTGGCATAAGAGGCGATCGAAGGGGTTAGCTGAGCCAGAAAATCCTGTGCAATCGTTGATAGGGGTCGCCCTTTCGCGGTGATAATGGCCAGATCAAGCATCACAGCCGGTCGGAAGGGGCGGGTTTGATACCCGCTCTCGTCGTCAAAGGTGACAGTGAAGGGATCGATCATCGCGACCCCCATGCCCTGCTTGACGAAACTTAGCAGGTTTTCTGACAGATGGGTGTGAATCTGGGTCCGCCAGTTGCGCCCCGCTGATTGGAAGGTGTCCCGAGTTCGTCGGTGGGTTTGATGCTCTGGCCCCATCACGATGAATGGTTCGTTTTCAAGGATTTCGGGTGTGAGCACATCATAATCTGCCAAAGGGCTGGTTTCCGGAAAGGTCGCCAGCGTTTCGAACTCAAAGACCTGATAGTTCAGTGTGTCATGCAGAATGGGCATCTCGACAATGCCGATCTCAAACAGGCCAGAGATTACCCATTCTTGAATCTTCGAGGAATACTGCGACTGAAAGCTTACCGACAGGTTCGGGCGGCTTTCTGCGAAGCGAGCGATCTCACGCGGCATGAAGCCGAAGGATAGCAGATGTGGTGCGGCGATCTGCAATTGACCCGGATGCTTGTTCTGCAGATCCGTGACCGCCTGCGCCACGTGATCCAGCCCCCGAACAACCGTATCAACCTCGCGGTATAGAAGTTCAGCTTCTGGCGTAGGCAGCAACCGGCCTTTGTTGCGTTCAAACAGCGGCAAACGCGCTTCGCGCTCTAGCTGTGCCAACAGATTGCTGATCCCGGGCTGTGAAATCCCAAGCACCGAGGCCGCACCCGTGACAGTGCCGGTTTCCATGATGGCGTGAAAAGCCTGTAGCTGACGAAATCGCAGGGACATCGCTATAGTATCATTTTTCCTGATGACCTCTAGATAATATAGTATTTGAAATGATATCCCCGTCAAGGCAGGCTTTGGCCATTGGCAGAGGGTGCAATGGGCGATCTGACACAGAAAATAATCGGCTATGATCTCTGGCATCTTGAGTTGCCCGTGACGTCTCGCCGTGATCATGGCATCGGGTCCGTCGAAGGAATATGCGAAGTAGTCGTCCTACGGCTGAGATCCGAGGACGGCAATGAAGGATTTGGAGAGGCCTCTCCCTGGTCTGTCTTCACGGGCACCCCAGAGGCCACTTATGCAGCCCTTGATCGCTATTTGCGCCCTCTTGTGGTTGGAGCCAGAGTGGGTGATCGTTCAGCGATCATGGCACAGGCAGCTTATGCCGTGGCTCATTGCACCGAGGCGAAAGCTGCATTGGAAACCGCTTTGCTGGATCTTGCGGGCAGAATCAGCGGGGTTCCTGTTTGGTCTCTGCTGGGCGGGAAGTGCCGGGCAACCATTCCACTCAGTTGCTCAATTGCGAACCCGGATTTTGCTCAGGATGTTGTGCTGCTGTCACAATTGCAGGCCGATGGCGTTCGGATTGTAAAGCTCAAGACCGGGTTCAAAGATCACGCCTTCGATATCATGCGGTTGGAGTATCTCGCGCAGAACCATCCGGATTTCAGGGTTCGTGTTGATTACAATCAGGGACTCAGTATCGAGGATGCACCGGCACAGGTTCGCGATGTTGCGCAATTCGCTCCGGATTTCATTGAGCAACCTGTCCGCGCTCATCAATTCAGCATGATGGGCAAGTTGCGACAGATGATTGACGTCCCACTTCTGGCTGATGAGAGCGTCTTTGGCCCCGAAGACATGGAACGGGCAGCGCGTGACGGTATCTGTGACGGGGTTTCAGTGAAAATCATGAAATCAGGTGGCCCGACGCGAGGCCAGACTGTGGCCCGTATCGCTGCTGCACATGGTTTGACAGCCTATGGCGGTGATATGTTCGAGGCCGGATTGGCGCATCTGGCAGGCACACATATGATTGCTGCAACACCTGAGATAACGTTGGGCTGCGAGTTCTATCAAGCCTCCTACTTCCTGAAAGAAGACATTCTTGAAAGCCCCTTCCAAGTAAGCAGCGGCGAAGTTGTAGTTCCTGACGCACCCGGGCTCGGCAACAGGCCTGATGTAACCAAGCTTGAGCATTATGCAGTGGCCAAGGCGGTGGGGGCATGAGCGAGAAGAAGACCATAGCGATCATCGGCGCCGGGATCGTTGGCGTGTCTGCTGCGGTATGGCTGCAGCGGGATGGTCACGAGGTAATCCTGATCGACAAGGCCGGACCGGGAGAGGGCACCTCACATGGCAATGGGGGCGTGCTGGCGTCCTGCTCGATTGTTCCGGTGACTGTTCCAGGGCTGCTCCGGAAGGCGCCCAAAATGCTGCTAAGCCCGTCTCAGCCGTTGTTCCTGAGATGGGGGTATCTTCCAAAGCTGATCCCTTGGCTAACCCGCTATCTGAGTCATGCGAATGCATCAGATGTGGAACGCATCGCGTCAGCTTTGACGCCAATTGTTGGCGATAGCCTGAACGACCACAAAGCGTTGGCCGAGGGCACAGGCGCTGAAAAGTGGATCGTGCCGTCTGACTATCTGTTCCTGTACAAGGACCGCGCGCATTTCAATGATGATGCGTTTGGCTGGGACATTCGGCGCAGAAACGGATTCACATGGGACGAATTGGAAGGCCCGGGCTTTCACGCCTACGACCCGGTCTATAGTGAAGATATCGGTTTTGCGGCGAAACTTTCGGATCATGGCCATATCACGGATCCAGGTCGGTACGTCAAAGATCTGGCGGCGTATGTCGAGGCACATGGGGGCACAATCCTACGTGCAGCGGTCGATGACGTGGTTCAGGAAAATGGTCGCGTAACCGGTATACGGGCGGCAGGCGAAACCATCGCGTGTGATACGGCAATTGTAACTGCGGGCGTTTGGTCGGGGCCTTTGGCTAAGCTTTTGGGCATTTCTGTTCCCCTTGAAACCGAACGCGGCTATCATCTTGAATTGGTGGAGCCTTCTGCCATGCCGCGCAGTCCGGTCATGGTGGTTTCTGGCAAATTTGTCGCCACACCGATGGATGGCCGCATTCGTTTGGCGGGCATTGTGGAGTTTGGCGGACTTGATGCGCCACCCTCACGCGCGCCGTTTGAATTGATGCGCAAGAATGCCCGGGTGGCCTTCCCGGGTTTGACATGGAAGGAGGAAGTGGAATGGATGGGGCACCGCCCAGCACCAACCGACTCGATCCCGATTATCGGTGAGGCTCCGGGGATCAGCGGTGCGTATATGGGCTTTGGGCACCATCACATTGGCCTGACAGGCGGGCCGAAAACGGGGCGACTTCTGGCCCAGATGATTGCGGGCAGAACACCGAACACTGACATGAGCGTCTACGCGCCCTCACGTTTCGCAACATAGAAATGACTGGCGAAGAACGCCGGCGTCTCAAAACTCAACAGGGAGAAACATGATGAAAAAACTGACAAGCCTTCTGGCGGCAACCGCTCTGACAGCCGCCGCGGCCGCACCTGCAATGGCTGAGAAATGGGACATGCCGATGGCCTATTCGGCATCAAACTTCCACTCGGCCACGGGCGCGGAGTTCGCCAAATGTGTCACCACAGGAACCGGTGGTGAGATTGAGATTGTCACGCACCCTTCCGGCTCGCTGTTCAAAGGTGCCGACATCAAGCGTGCGATCCAGACCGGGCAAGCCCCGATTGGTGAGCGTCTGCTGTCTGGGCACCAGAACGAAAACGCGCTGTTCGGCTTTGATTCCATCCCGTTCCTGGCCACGTCATTCGATGATAGCGCCAAGCTTTGGGATGCCGCCAAACCTTCGATTGAAAAGCTGTTGGCTGAACAGAACCTGACCCTGCTTTATGCAGTGCCGTGGCCTCCGCAAGGGCTTTATTTCAAGAACGAAGTGAACTCGGTTGCGGATATGGAGGGGATCAAGTTCCGCTCCTATAACAACGCCACCTCACGCCTGGCCGAACTGACTGGTATGCTGCCCGTCACCATCGAGGCGGCTGAGATCAGCCAGGCCTTTGCCACCGGAGTAGCGGATTCCATGGTGTCGTCCGGGTCGACCGGCTATGACCGGAAGGTCTGGGAAAGTCTGAACTACTTCTATGAAGTGGATGCCTGGCTGCCGCGCAACTACGTGATGGTCAACTCAGACGTCTGGGCCGGTGTCTCGGATGCGAACAAGAACGTCATCAAAGGCTGTGCGGAACTGGCCGAGTATGCAGGTAACTGGCGTGCCAAGGAATATACCGGCTTTACGCTTCAGGGTCTGCGCGATGGCGGCATGACAGTTGGTCCTGCATCCGAACAGATGACGAATGAGCTTAAAGAAATCGGTGTCACCATGACCAACGAATGGCTTGAGGCCGCCGGTGACGAAGGCAAAGCCATCGTCGACGCGTTTAACTCTCAATAATCGTTCGAATGCGGGCGGCAGTTCATCCTGCCGCCTGCTCCCAATCCACAAAAAGCACAGCGGGGACAGCATGGCGGCAATGCGAGGGCTCAGGTCCGTACTGGATTTCATTTATCTGGCAGCAGGGGTTCTGGCGGCGCTCAGCCTGATTGCCATTCTGGTGCTCATTGTGGTGCAAATGCTGGCCCGTTGGACCGGCGAAGTTTTTCCCGGCGCGCCGGACTATGCTGGATACGCGATGGCCGCTGCGTCTTTTCTGGCCTTCGCCAACGCCCTGAACCGAGGCAGCCATATTAGAGTCTCCATTCTCCTGAATGCGGTTCCCGATGGCTTTCGCAGAATTCTGGAAATCTGGTGCTTTGCGATTGGTTCGGCGGTCATGTGGTATTTCTGCTGGTATGCCTATCGCTTTGTGTACTGGAGCTGGAAGTTCAACGATATCAGCCAGGGGCAAGATAAAACCTCCCTTTGGATACCGCAATCTACCATGCTGATCGGAGCGGTCATTCTGGCCATCGCGCTGACCGATCACCTGTTCCATGTCCTGTTCAAGGGTGATCACCGCATCACCCGTGATCTGGCCGATCAGAGCCACGGAGAGTAAGAGCATGGAAAATATATCCGTTATTATCCTCTTCCTCTTTGTCCTTTTCACCTTGCTGGGCACCGGTGTCTGGGTCGGGCTGGCCCTGATGGGCGTCGCCTGGGTCGGGATGGAGCTGTTCACGACGCGCCCGGTGGGTGATGTGATGATCACGACGATCTGGTCGGCTTCGTCATCCTGGACGCTGACCGCCTTGCCGATGTTCATTTGGATGGGCGAGATCCTCTACCGAACGCGATTGTCCGAAGACATGTTCAAAGGCCTGTCGCCGTGGATGGCACCTTTGCCCGGCGGGCTGGTCCACACGAATATCGTAGGCTGTACGGTGTTTGCCGCGGTATCGGGGTCATCTGCCGCGACGTTGACCACGGTTGGCAAGATGTCGATCCCGGAACTGCGAAAGCGCAACTATCCCGAACGCATGGTCATCGGCACGCTGACCGGCGCGGCAACACTTGGACTAATGATCCCACCGTCGCTAACGTTGATCGTGTACGGCGTTACGATCAACGAGTCCATCACCAAGCTGTTCTTTGCAGGCATCCTACCCGGTCTTGTGCTGGCTGCCATGTTCATGGGCTATGTCGCCATCTATTCCAAAGTTGGCAAAGACTGGAACCCCAACGACGAGAGCAAGTTGACCTTTTCCGAAAAGGTTAAGAACTCTCGCTTTCTGTTGCCAGTGATCCTGCTGATCATGGTGGTAATCGGATCGATGTATCTGGGTTATGCTACGGCGACCGAGGCGGCGGCTTTCGGTGTGATTGGCGGACTGCTACTGGCAGCAGGGCAGGGATCGTTGAACTGGAAGACCTTCACTGAAAGTTTGATGGGCGCGACCCGCACCAGCGCCATGATTGCCCTGATCCTTGCAGGCGCTGCGTTCCTGTCACTATCGATGGGCTTTACCGGCCTGCCGAGGGGGCTTGCGGATTTGATCGCGGGGTGGGAACTGACCCGGTTCGAACTGCTCATGGTTCTGCTGGTTTTCTACGTCATTCTGGGCTGCTTCCTTGATGGGATTTCTTCGGTTGTGCTGACTATGGCTGTTGTCGAGCCTATGATCCGGGACGCCGGGATCGATCTGATCTGGTTCGGGATCTTCATCGTGGTCGTTGTCGAGATGGCGCAGATCACACCGCCCATCGGTTTCAACCTGTTCGTGATGCAGGGCATGACCAATCATGAAATGAGCTATATCGCCCGCGCTGCGATCCCGATGTTCCTGATCATGGTGCTGATGGTGTTCGTTCTGATCTGGTTCCCCGAGTTGGCGACGTGGCTGCCCGAAAACCTGCGTCAAAGCCCCGGTGGGTAGACGCCGTTGAACCCGCTTCACCTCGCGGCGCGTCACGGCCCATATGTGTTAGTATCGGGCCTTGCCGCAGGCCTTCTGCTGCCGGGGCTGGCCGCACCGATGCGGCCTCTCTTACCGCCCTTGGTCATGCTCCTGCTGTTTTTGACGCTGCTGCGAATGCAGCCGGGGGCCATTGTGGGTTCGCTGGTTGACCTGCGAAAAGTTGCGGGAACGATTGCCGCCTTTCAATTGGTTTTGCCGTTGTCTGTCGTTGGGATTGGAATTGCCTGCGGATGGACCGGTTCGCCAGTTTTTTTGGCATTGCTTGTCATGGCTGCAGCCCCATCAATATCCGGCAGCCCCAATATGTGTCTGATGATGGGCTATTCTGCGGAACCGGCGATGCGACTGGTCGTGGTTGGAACGGCTGTTTTGCCGCTGACCGCGTTGCCGATCTTTTGGCTGATGCCGGAACTGGGTGATCTCAGGGCGGTCCTGATGACCGCGCTTCGGCTCTTTTTTACCATCACAATAGCGATTCTCGCGGCTGTCATATTGCGCCGCACGGTGCTGCGCCAACCTTCAAAGTCTACGCTTTTGAACGTAGAAGGTGCGGCAACGATTACTCTGTCCGTTTTCGTTGTTGGCCTGATGCCATCATTGAGCGCAACCGCACTTGTGGACCCGCGTGTCGCGCTGTTCTGGATCGCGTTTGCCTGTCTGATCAACTTTGGGGCTCAGGTTGTCTCATTCCAATTCACACGAACTCGAATGCCCGGTGCCGAGGCTACGGCGGTGTCTCTGATCGCCGGAAACCGGAACATCGCGATATTCTTCGTGGCACTGCCACCTGAAGTGACCGCGCCGATCATGGTGTTCATCGGGGCCTATCAGATACCGATGTACCTGACGCCGCTGATCATGCGCCGACTGTATCAGACGGCTGCCACAACCAGTTGATTTGGGCGAGAGGCATTGGCGGTGCCAGCCCTAACGCTGATCCCCAACCCCGACGCCGACATAGGTCTCAAATCCCGATCCCAGAACCATCGTGGACGAGTAGATATTACGCAAGTCGACCATGCGGGGGGATCTCATAGTCTCTGCCAGCTCGCTCAGGTTCAGGGCGCGGAACTCGTTCCATTCTGTCAGCAAGACAACAACGTCCGCATCTTTGGCCGCGGCGTAGGGATCATCCATCCACTTGACGCCAGGAAGCAGCGCCTCCCCCTCGGCACGGCCTTGCGGATCGACAACGCGGACCTGGGCACCGCCACCGATCAGGGCGGGAACGATAGTCAGGGAAGGTGCGTCGCGCATATCATCGGTGTTGGGCTTGAAAGTCACACCCAGAACCGCCACGGTCTTGCCATTGAAGCTGTCATCGCAGGCATCCCGGATCTTCTCGATCATCCGCTTCTTGACCTCATCGTTTACACGAATGACGGTTTCGGTGATCTGCATCGGGTGGGCAAAATCCTGTCCGATCCGGGCAAGTGCAGCGGTGTCTTTCGGAAAACACGAGCCGCCATAGCCAGGGCCTGCGTGCAGAAACTTGTTGCCGATCCGCCCATCCAGACCAATACCGCGCGCCACCTCTTTGACATCGCCGCCTGCCCGCTCGCAAAGACCGGCGATTTCATTGATGAACGTGATTTTGGTCGCCAGGAATGCGTTCGCCGCGTATTTGATCATCTCGGCGCTTTCTAGATCAGTGGTCAGGATCGGAAAGTCACGCAGATAAAGCGGGCGGTAAATCTCGGCCATGACATCCGCCGCTCGTTCGTTTTCGATCCCTACGACAACACGGTCTGGGCGCATAAAATCATCAATTGCGGCGCCTTCGCGCAGGAATTCGGGGTTCGATGCGACGTCGAATTCCGCCTTCGGATTTGCACCCGAGACAACTTCATGAACCTTGCGGTTGGTGCCAACCGGGACAGTCGATTTGGTTACGATAACCGTATAGCCGGTGATGGCCTGAGCGATTTCTTCGGCGGCGGCCATCACATAAGTCAGATCAGCGTGCCCATCCCCGCGTCTCGTAGGTGTGCCTACCGCGATGAACACCGCGTCCGCGCCGTCGACCGCAGCGGCCAGGTCGGTGGTAAAGGTCAGGCGGCCAGCTGCCACGTTCTTGGCCATGAGCACATCAAGGCCCGGCTCGTAAATCGGCACCTCTCCATCCTGAAGCATCTTGATCTTGCGATCGGATTTATCGACGCAAATTACATCATGGCCAAAGTCCGAAAAGCAAACCCCGGACACCAAACCAACATATCCGGTGCCAATCATCGCAATGCGCATTTATCGAATTCCTTCTTTTGGGTTTCGCCAATGGCGCATTTCCTGGTCTCTTTCAACCGCTGAACTAAGAGCTTTTGGGGCTCGATAATTACAACCGCCTAGGCATTGCCGGCTTGCTTTCGACAACAGCTCGGCACTTCTGAGGTGTTGCGGGCGATAGGGCAAAATCATCAGACTGTCTCTTGGCGACCGAATATGCTTGTTGTGGTGAATTGTTCAAGTGCTGTTCGTGGCTTGCGTTGAACTGGCTATCTGGTCTCGGCGAAGAACGGCGTGTTGCGATCAAGATTCGTTGCCAGATCGGATTTCCTACGATGGCATTCGTTCGACCGCTGGCGCGCATTCTCAATCCTACATGTAATATCAGGCACTTCTTCGCTTCAGCAGGCGTTGGGCATAGCCAGAATGCGAAGCTTCATATAGTCTCACAATCAGTTTTCGTGGTGTCGAGCGGCGGCGCGTGCAATCTGTTAATTATTTTAAGGCTTCGCGATGGGGGGCATGTTCTCGTTTTTGGGTTCCGGGAAAGGCGTTGGCCCTGCATCTCCACGCCGCATGAGCGCCGGTCGCGGAGCGCGCTGATGGTGCTGCACCCCACCGGCCCGGAAACTGATCTTGGCGCGATGGAGCACCGCCATCTGACTGTCATGATGGTGGATCTTGTCGAGTCCACGGTATTGGCTCAAATGCTTGAGCCCGAAGACTTGCTGTCTACGACATTACGTTATCATAAACTGGTCGAACAAATTGCCGATGAGTTCGGGGGCAGGGTGCTGCAGATCGTGGGCGACGGTATCCTCGTCGCCTTTGGTTGGCCTGCTGCGTCTGAAAATAATGCCGAGCGCGCTCTACGCGCGGCGCTGCGCATCCATACTGATCTGCCCGCAATGGCGGGTCCGCTCGATCTCAGGTGCCGGATTGGGATCGCATCCGGCGTAGTTCTTGTCGGGGACATCGCGCTTGGGACCAATATTCAGCCGGACGCGATTTTTGGATCGACGCTAAATCTTGCCGCACGTCTTCAGTCGTTGGCGACCCCCGGTGGAACAATGGTTTCTGCGGCAACACGAGCGCTTGGGGCCGAACAAATGGAGTTCGAGCCGCAAGGCGTTCAGAACCTCGCGGGGTTCGACCGGCCTGTTCCAGTTTATCGATTGACCGGTGAAGGCAAGGATCAGGCACGCCGCCATAACCGCACCCCGTTGCTTGGCCGCAAAGCCGAACGCGGACAACTCCGCCGCGCGTGGAAAGATGTGGAAGCCGGAAGAGGGCGGGTGATTCACATATTGGGTGAGGCAGGGATTGGCAAATCGCACCTGATCCGTGATCTGCGTTCATCGGTCGGGCCGCAGGCATGGGTGACCTATCACTGCAGCCCGTTCCATGTCAGCACACCGTTCTTTCCCTTCATATCACAGGTCGAACGGTGGTGCGGCATCCACAATCAGGACGATATTGCCGCGCGTCGCAACCGGTTGTCAGAACATCTGAGCGATATTCTGGACGACGCGCAACTTCGCACGCTGTATTTCATTCTTGCCCCGGGCCCTGGCGACAGCGGGACGACCAGTGAGGACGAACTGCGCGCGCAACTGAGTGACATATTCATCCGCGTCTACCAAAAACTCAGCCGAGAGGGGCCGGTGCTTGTCGTGGTTGAGGATATGCAATGGGTCGACCCATCGACCCTTTCGGTGCTGCGCGACGTGGCCGAGCATCTGACATCACTTCCCGTACTGATGTTGATGGTTTCGCGGATGCCGGCGCCATCAGCGATCAAAGAGAGCATACCGTCTCTTGAGCAATTGTCGCTTCCACCGCTCGATGATGCGACATCGTCAGAACTGGCCAAGGCGGCCTCGGGTGCGCGACTTGATGACCGCACCACGGCGCAGATTTTGGCGCGGGGCAATGGTGTGCCCCTTTTCATCAAGGAATGCTCTGCCGCCATCGCTGCGTCGCCTGAACGTATCGTGGACAACATTCCCGCCACCTTGCATGACCTCCTGGCGCAACAGGTTGACGAGGTCGGAGAACTCCGACGCGCCGCGATCGAAGCCGCTGTTATTGGTGGTGCCTTTGGGGCACCTTTGCTGGCTCAGATCAGTGAACTGACTGAAGACGAGTCCGAAGACGCTATCTTTGGGCTCGCCGCCACGGGTATATTGCAACATCTGCCCGGCGCGAATGACGACGCCGAAATGATCTGGCGGTTCCGCCATGAATTGGTGCGTGAGGCGGCATATCAAAGCCTTGTGCGGGACCGTCGCATTCATTTGCATCGACGCACGGCGGAAGCCCTTGCCGCCCAACCGGAAGCCGCCCGACAGCCTGAACAAATAGCGCGGCACTGGGAACTGGCCGGTGAAACAACGAAGGCGGTGGCCGCCTGGTCGGAGGCCGCGCGGCTGAACCTGAGGCGCCACGCAAATCGCGAAGGGGCTCAGCATGCCCGAAACGGATTGCGGCTGTTGGACGAGTTGCCCGTAGACCAACGCGATAAAGCTGAATTGAACTTGCAATTCCTTCTGGCCGCTGCCGAACGCGTGCATGTCGGTTATGGTGCCAAGCCCGCAATTGATGCCTTTGGGCGCAGTTTTGAACTGGCTGAAAAGCTGGGCGACAGGCGTACTCTTGTGCGCGCGGGCAGGGGTCTGTTTACCGCTGCAATGGTCAAAGGTGATTACCAGAACGCCGAGCAATGGGGGCAAGCGATCATCGATGCGTATGACGATCACCACACCCGAATGGTCGGAAACTACATCTGTGGGGCCGCGCTATCCCCGCGCGGTCGGTTTCAGGATGCGGCAGCAGCTCTGGAACAAGCGGCGTCTCATGCGGATGCGCATTGCGCCGAAGCTGGAAACAGCCCCGATATTGCAGCCGTGATACAAATCGAGAGTATGAGCGCGCTGGTCGACAGCTTTCAGGGCAAAACTGAGGTGGCACTCGCCAAAGCCAAGCGGGCAGTTGACGCCGCGATGGCGTCGGGCCAGCCCTTGATCATCGCAAATGCAATGCACTGGTTGACCGAAATCCACATGCAGATGGATCACCCGGATTATGCGCGCATGGCCGAGGCGCTGAGCGCGGCTGTTCAGGACAAGGGCGGCCCTTATTACCAAGCTGTTGCGACGGCCCATCTTGCCGGGGCTGCCATCAGAACCGGCGAGGCCACAGAGGGCGTGGCCATGCTGCAGGCCGCTTGGGGAAGGATGCACGCAACGGGTGCCGAGGCGGCTGGCGTGCTCGTCAACACCGAGCTCGCACGGGGCTATCTTGCTCTGGGTGAGATTCAGAAAGGGTTGGATGCGGTGGAGGCTGGCCTGACATGTGCAGAAAACACTGACGAGCGGAACTATGAGGCTGAAATCCACCGGATCAAGGCAGCCCTTCTACTGGAACAAGGTGCTCCGTTCGACGCGGCTGAGGCGGCTTTGCGTGAAGCTATAGCCGTGGCGAATGATCAGGGCGCGGCGCTGTATGAATTGCGCGCGCTGAGTGATCTTGCCTGCATCCGGCCAGCCGATACGGAAGTTGCCGCGCGGATTACTGAGCTGGAAGAGCGCGCGGTCGCGTCTTAGGTCCCGCCGGGACGTCGACCTAAAGTGCAGTCTTCGGGTTGCAGGTCCAAGCCAACAAAACGCGCCACCTGCGAGAATGACGAAGTTTTCTTCAGCAACTGAAAACCTTTCTCTGAAAAAGTCTCAGCCGAGTACAAATTTTTGGATACCATCGGGTTGTTCATAAGCTGCGTGATCGCGTCATACGCCACCATCGATGTCATCAGATCGCCCATGATCACATCGCCCTTGTGCTGTTCCGCAAAGAGACCAGGGAACAACTCGACCCTATTGACGTCGCAATAGAGCCGGCTCAGGTCGGCAATCAATTCTTCCGCAAACGGCTGATCACCAATCATCTCAGTAAAGCTTGAATGCGGTTTGCGGCAGAAATGATGACGATAAGTGTTCAGCGACGGAAGACGCGCCTTACGCGTCAGGGCAATTGTAGCTTCGACAGGGGCAGGAGCACCGGGCGCAGGCCTTTGGAACAGGAAATCGGGCGTGTTGCGCAGCGACATGCGGGCCGCAGGTTGGCGCGACAATGATCGGATCATTTCCGCCAAGCCTGTTTGTTCGACCAGTCGTGGATTGAATCTGAACCCCTCCGGGCCAACCTGTGCGCCGTTGATTATAAATCGCTCGGGGATCATCGAATGCCAGCGGTAGAGCAAATTGAACTCAATCGCGATCTGGTTGGAATGATGCCACGGTTGCCAGCGATTGACGCCAACGGGTAGTTTGAAAGGCATATTGGCGATGTGGGCGATGTAGTCCTCAAGCACAAGCTTGATCAGCAATGCGATCAAGGTGCAGCGTGTAGTCTGGAACACACGCTCTTTATCCCAGCCTGATATGCCGCGCTTTTCGCGCCACAACAGATCGGCAAAGGTGTTATGGGCGCGCAACATCAGTGTATTGATCGTGATATAGCCTATCGTACCATTGCCATTATCGAGCCCGGTTGCATGAAAATCGAGCAGTAGCTGGTCGATTGCGTGATCGCTGAGACCCGGATGCGCCCGTTTCACCGCATTCCACAGCTTGCAGGGATCGTGCAACGGCTTTCCGCAATTCTCGCCAGTGGCGAGACTGCCATCAAAAGGGGGTGCTAGCTTAACACCACCGGATTGGTTTTTTTGAAACAGCTTCGGAGCCCACATCTCGCCCTGTGTATCCAGACGAAAGGCCAGCCGGTGGGTTAGTTCATTGGTATCGGGATCGCGTTCGCGCAGCATGTCGGTCTGAAAATCGTTCAGCCCGTAGATTTGGCACAGATCGACTTCGTGGTTCGAATCCGTCTGATCAACCGGTCCTTTCGCCCCAAAGGTGCGAAGGAAACTGTCGGTAAACCATTGTGCGGCCGAGATAAACAATAGTGTCGATCCTTGCGGGCACATCAAGGTAAGCGGGCTGCCATCCATTTGTGTCCGTCGGCGAAAGAGATCAGCAACTTCGCTTTCCGACGGCAGGACGGGTGAGAGGTCTTCTGGCGTTGTATGCCGACCGATCCAGCGATGGGAAAACACGCCGGGCCATGTCGTGTAGTCTGCGCCCATCGTATAGGGCCGCGGTCGGTGGATCTTCGCGGCGTTTGCAAGCCTGATCGCGGCTAAATAGCTCGTAACGGGTGGGGAGATCTTGAATCCGAGTTTGATCAGATCATCAACGTCCAGCATCAATACATCTCCGTTTGGTCATCGATTCGGGAACCGGGCGCGGGCCAAGCTCAGATAGGTTCTGAGCCGGATCGCATTAATCGGTCCTAAAGGTTCGTGATCTGCCGTGACACGCCAGGGCGAGAAGCTCATCGCGTCTCCATTCTGCGGATCAAATTCTGCACCTTTGGGAATCGTGATATCCGCCACGGGCGTGACGGTATGATGGTACGGATCAAGAGGTGCATCTGGTTGCGGATCGCATGCCCACCGGATGCGATTGTCGAGCACATCGAATTCGCCGGCCGGGCGCGGGGGCTCAATCACACACAGCTCGAAGTGATTATCTCCATCGGCCACGTCTTGCCGCAAACACTGCCCGATCCCATCTGGGTCGTCTACCGGATGTGCCGGAATTTTTGGTTTCGCGCTGCGGGCCAAGTATCTGACCGTTAGATCGGGGCCCAGCCGATACGGTGTTGTCGACCAGAAATGGACCTCAAAAGGCGAGTGCATATAGTTCGAGGCAAAATCACTCGCGACGCGAAACTGACGCTTGCCTTCACGAGTGAGGAAGGCGCGAAATCCTGCGCGCAGCCCTTTGGTGATCAACCTAAGGCTCCATTTTCGTCGCCCTTTGATCGCGTGCTGGACCGCTTGTAATGTGGCGACAAGCCTGCCCAATCGCTCATATTCATCGGGGACGTAGCTGGGAAACACATCCTGATCGACCAATACGAAATCGAACTCGTCGCTGAGTTGTGTGGTCCCCAGATGCGCAAGTGCCTCGGCGTCGATCAGCTTGGGGCCTGGCACGTCAAAAAGCTTGATCGCCATCCCGTGGGCATCCGATTTCCGGTCATCCAGATGCGCGCCGTTGGAAAAGCGAAGTGCGGCTGAATAGGCAGCGGGCTGTTCAAACAGGCCGTGACGGAACTGTTCTGGTAGATCGTTTCTGACAGTGAATGTTGCAGCCACGCACCCGTGACTGCGCCCATGCTGAGCCCTTAAGCGATGGCCTTTCCACCGTGCAACGGCCTCGAGATTGTGGTCAATGACATCATCAACAATATCCGGCGGCAATGCGTTTTGCGAAACATGTGTCAAAGAACCGTCTCCTTGGATAAACCCAGGCAATGATCAAACAGGGGCAAGGCGCTGACAAAGCTAAACCTCTAAATTTGTTCAGCTTACCTCAGATTGTCTAATTTCCAAACACACCAACTATGGACAGCCGTGGCCAGACAAATTCGGCGCGCAGCCCTACCCATTCGGTTGGTGCTTCGGACACGTGGTTGCCGGCGCTCGATCCTCGACCAGAGTTGGGCGCCTTCGACTTTATCATTGACGTGTCCGGTGTTCTCGGGCACTCAATCGATTGATGGTTCCCGGTGGTGTTGCCGCGGGATGAAAAGGGAATACGGTGAGGTTTGCCAAAAGGTGCCAATTCCGTAACTGCCCCCGCAACTGTAAGCGGTGAGCAAGGTCAAACAGCCACTGGTCCACAGGGTCGGGAAGGTTGGCCGAGCGCGGACCCGCAAGTCAGGAGACCTGCCATCAGATGTTTAACCAACCCGGGGCGGGGCGTCCTGGAAGGAGGCTTTGATGGCGCGTCAATCGCGTGTTTACATTGTCGGCAGCTTCCGCATGCGCTTGGAAACAAGTGGAGTGGACCATGCCAGATACGCCTGATCATTTCATTCTAGTCTGCGAAAGCTGCACTGAAGGGCTGCCCCTTGATGAAATTTGCGATGCGTTGACTGGGAAATTACCTCGCAGTTTTGCGATCCGCGCGTCGTCTTGCATGGCAGGCTGCGATAGTCCCAGAACGGTTGGGTTCCAGGCCGTAGGAAAGGCGCAATACCTTTTTGGTGGCATTCAGACCGCGGATGAGGTGCAGGCGCTGGCTGAGTTTGCAGCGCAGTATCGTGAAAGCCCGGATGGCTGGACAAATGCCACTGATCGCCCGCAGGCGTTGTCCAATAAAACCCTCTCGCGCATGCCGCGGATCGAACAGGGGGCATCGCAATGACGTTGCCACCCTTTCTGATTGCCGAAAACCTTGAGTATTATGCCCTTAACGGAGATGTCCTGTTGCAGGGCGTCTCGTTCGAGTTGGACGAGGGTTCCATTCTAGCCATCGCCGGCCCGAACGGGGCGGGGAAAACGACGCTTCTCAATCTGTTGTGCGGCGCTGAGCCGCTGGCACTTGGCGATGTTCGGATCAAAGGACGCAGTCTGAAACAGCTCTCCGCCAAAGAGCGTGCGCGCATGATTGCAGTGGTAGGTCAGCAGGAACTGCCCGATGGACGCTTGGCGTTACGCGATTATGTTGCGCTGGGGCAAATACCCATCCGTGCGGACCGCTCTGCCGAAGGCCACGCGCAAGAGCTGGACCGGATTTTAGACCTGACCGGTCTCGCAAATCTCGCGGACAAGCGCATGGCCCAACTGTCCGGAGGCGAACGTCAGCGTGCCCATATCGCGCGCGCTTTGGCGCAAAACCCTTCGTTGCTGTTTCTGGACGAACCGACCAACCATCTGGATCCTGATGCAAAAGGGCGGATGCTGTCTTTGGTCGCCGAGCTTGGGATCACCGTGGTCATGATCGTACACGATCTGGTCATGATCCCCGAATTCGCCACACACGTGGCGCTGATGAAATCGACCCGCATGATCGAGTTTGGGTCGGTGGACAAGGTGCTGACACCCGAAAGAGTCCGCGAAACTTTTGGCGTTGATTTCCTCTGCTTTCTCCACGAAGGCCGCGTGATCCCGGCGCTTGATATTCGAAGAACCACAGTCTCAACTTAGTCGAAGGAACACACTGAGATGAAATACATCTGGCCCGTGGCGTTGGCCACCGCCATGGCAAGCGGTGCTGCTGCGCAAGAAGTCACCGTA
Source organism: Ruegeria sp. CF3 (assembly GCF_056537365.1). NCBI lineage: Bacteria > Pseudomonadati > Pseudomonadota > Alphaproteobacteria > Rhodobacterales > Roseobacteraceae > Ruegeria > Ruegeria sp. CF3. Next base: position 240,791 of record NZ_JBQFRK010000002.1, read on the forward strand.
GACAACTGCGGCGAACCGCTGGTTTTTGATACCGCGCCCGAGCGCCTGGTTGTGCATGACATGAACATGACCGATATGGCCTTTGCATTGGGTCTGCAGGACAAGATCGTCGGCCTGACCGGCATCACCGGCTGGTACAAGACCAGCCCTGATTTTGATGCCCTGCGCGGCGACATCCCCGAGCTTGCGCCGAAATATCCGACCGTCGAAAACCTGGTGGCGGTTGAACCCGACCTGTTCTTTGCAGGTTGGTACTATGGCATGAAGCCGGGTGGTGATGTGACCCCAGATACATTGGAACCGTTCGGAATCAAGACCTTGGTTCTAACGGAAAGCTGTGTCCATCTGGACAAGGATCGCCCCGAAGCCAGCATGGATCTTCTGTTTGGCGATGTGTTGCGCTTGGGCAAGGTGATGCAAGTCGAAGACAAGGCCGAGGCTCTGGTCTCGGGCTGGAAAGAGCAGCTGGCAGCGATCGAAGCCAAGACTGCTGAACTGCCCAAGCCCCGCGTCTTTCTTCTGGATGGTCCTGCAGATGCTCCGTTTACCGCCGGTAAATTCGCGATTCCCGATGCGATGATCACAGCCGCCGGTGGTGAAAACGTCACTCATGACATGGACACGAGCTGGGGCCGCACCTCGTGGGAAGCCGTTGCCGCATCGAACCCGGAATTACTGGTTTTGTTGGATTATCAGACCGGCAATGGCGCCGAGGACACCTTCAAGTTCCTGCAGGAACATCCCGTCATGTCGCAGACTGATGCCGTCAAGAACGAACGCTGGATCGGATTGCGCTACGAAGAGCTAACGCCGGGACCGGCAAATATCGAAGCGATCTCGAAGATGGCGCGCGCGATGCATCCGGGTCAGAGCTGATATGGGCCGATTGGGCCTGACGTTGTTGCTGGGGGCGGTCGTTCTGACCGCCCTTTTGCTGATTTCCACGATCTACGGCACAACCTCGATTCCTTTGTCCGACACCTTCACCGCGATATTGCGCGGTACGGGGTTGCAGGACGGAGAGATGTCGCCGCTGCATAGGATCGTATTCGACCTGCGATTGCCCCGCGCGTTGTTTGCAGCCGTGATCGGTGCCGGGCTGGGCATCGTTGGCGTGGTGCTGCAAACGACCACACGTAATGACCTTGCCGATCCATTTCTGTTCGGCCTGTCCTCGGGCGCGGCAGCGGGGGCGGTGTTTGTAATTACCGTGACCGGAGATATTCTGGGTTTCTGGACTCTGCCTCTGGCTGCCTTTTGCGGCGGTCTTGTGGCGTCGGGCATCGTGCTGGCGCTGGTTCATGGGCTTCGCACCAGCGCACCGGAGAAGCTGATCCTTGCGGGTCTGGCTGTGTCGTTTTTGTTTTCGGCCATCACCAACTATCTGATCTTCGCCGGTGATAGCCGCGCCGCCCATTCTGTCATCTTCTGGATGCTGGGGGGGCTGGGCCTGGCCCGTTGGGAGACGTTCCCGCTGGTGTGCATCGGTCTGCTGCTGATCCTGAGCTATTCGCTTTATCGCAGCCGCTGGTTGGATGCGCTGCTGACCGGGGATTTGACTGCCGCTACTCTGGGTGTGCCGGTTCGGGGTCTGCGGTTCAGCATGTTTTTCACCGCAGCTTTGGCAACGGCCGTGTTTGTTTCCGTAGCCGGAGTGATTGGTTTTGTCGGTCTGATGGTGCCGCATATTGCACGCGGGATCGCAGGTCCCCTGCACAAAAACCTTCTACCTACCGCCGCTATGGTTGGTGCTGCCTTGTTGACCGGCTCTGACATTCTCAGCAGGCTTCTGCTGGCTCCGCAGGAATTGCCGGTGGGGATCGTCACAACTTCAATCGGATCGGTGTTTGTGTTCTTGCTTTTATTCAGGACAGCGAGAAATCAACGGTAAGGCCCTCGATCTTCGCTCCCAAGATATTTCGTCCTGATCAGGTCTGAGCCGAGTTTAAACCTTTCCGTCAACCGCTTGGCCGAGCCACTTGAACACAAGCTTGGCTCGGTCGGATGAGGTGTTGTGTAGTTTCACGTAGAAATCCAGTTGCGATGAGATGGTTTGCGGCAACAGTCTGACCAGTTTTCCGGATGCGGTCAGCTCCGAGGTCAGTCCCTCCCATCCCAGCACTGCGCCCATATCGTCCTGAGCGGCCTGAAGCGCAATCGTGTAATTGTTGACCCGATGCGCGGAATTCAGCGGGCCTTCATAGCCCAGTTTACGGGTCCAGGCCCGCCAATCGGTCCAACCGGTATCTGGTGCATCAAGATGGATGAGCGGCACTTTGGCGATCTCGCCGACATGCTCGATTGGGTTCTGTTTCGCAAACCGAGGGCTGCATAAGGCCATGATGTTGTCGTGAAACAAGGTCTTGATAATCCCTGAATCGCGGCGTGTATCACCGTAGTGAATGCTTAGATCACATTTTGAGGTATCGACCCCGAGATCGGTCACAACTTGTGTCACAGAAACATGGCCATGCGTTTTCCAAAACTGGGCAAGCCGTGGTGTAAGCCAAAGCGAGCTGACCGCCGTAGAGGAACGGATCGTCACGCCTTTGTGGTCATACTGTCGGCGCAACTGCCCAAGGGCCTCGCTGATCCCTTCAAGGCCACGTTGAAGGGCGACCAGCAAATAGGCTCCGCTTTCGGTAAGTTCGACGCCGCGATGATGGCGCAGAAACAGCGCGCATTGCAGCTCGTTCTCAAGCGCTTTGACCTGATGGCTGATCGCTGCGGGCGTAACATTCAGCTCTTCAGCAGCAGTTTTGAAACTCACATGCCGCGCTGCGGTTTCAAAGCTGATCAGAGAGCTTAGGGGCGGAAGATCATATGGGCGGTTGGGCAAGATGTTTTGACCTGTGACAAGTTGAAAACCCGATAATAAGAACGCAATCAGCAGCGATTTGGCTTAGTTCATCTTATGCAGAGTGAATCTTTTTGCAATTGCCCGCCAGCAGTTCAATGTGAAAATTCGCCACAACCGTTTGAGACATGATCAAGGGATGTGCCAAGGGTCCTCAAGCCCCTTGGACATCATATCGATCTTTCCTCATGCAATTCGATCCCCGGTTGGTCGTGCACAATTTGAAGGAGTTGCAGTATGCAGTCACATGCAAAAGTCGTGGTTGTCGGTGGCGGATGCGTCGGGGCGTCAATTCTATATGGGCTGACCGAACATGGATGCTCTGATGCCGTTATGCTGGAGCGCACCACACTGACCTCGGGTTCGACGTGGCATGCGGCTGGTTTGCTAGTGACCTTTGTGCGGTCGCACAACGTGTCGAAGATGACGATGGAAACCATCCGCATCTACACCGAGGTGGAAGAGAAGATGGGCAGTTCGGTCGGACTGCGTAAGGTAGGACAGCTGCGGGTGGCTAATACCGAAAAGCGCTGGGATGAGTTCCAGTCCTATATCTCGATCGCCGAAGCCGCCGGCGTGCCTTGTAAGCTGCTGACGCCAGAGGAGATTGCCGAGGTTCATCCCTTGCTGAACCAAAGCCCGGATATTCGGGGTGGTATCCTGCACACGGAAGACGGCTATGTGAATCCCGCCGACATTACTATGGCATTGGCCAAGCTCGCGCGGGATGCCGGCGCCAAGGTATACCAGAACACCGAAGCGCAGGCTTATGAGAAGCTGGACAATGGCCACTGGAAAGTGACCACCAATCAGGGTGAGATCACCTGCGAGCATCTGATCTTTGCCACCGGCAACTACGCCCGCGAAAATGCGCGCCGCGTGGGGCTGGACCTGCCATGTATCCCGATCGTTCACCAGTATTGGACGACCGAGACGGTGCCGCTGTTGAAAGAGCGCCGGGCGCAAGGCTTGCCCGAATTCCCAATCCTGCGGGATGAGGACTACGGCGCTTATCTGCGCGAAGATGTGGGCGGGATCCAGTTCGGGCCGTATGAATTCACCAAAGACCTCAAACTATTCGCCGAGGATCGTGTCCCGCCCGAGTTCGGGGCCGATCTGTTGCCCGAGGATTTTGATGCCGTGGAAACCCAATGGGAACGCGCCATCGAACGTGTGCCGACCTTGGGTGAAGTTGGGATCAAGGCCAACACCCGTGGCCCGTTCCAGATGACCCCGGACGAGCTGCCTCTGGCCGGACCCGCACCGGGGCATGAGAACCTTTGGCTGGCCGAAGGCATGCCTGGTGGCATCCTCTGGGGCGGCACCGTTGGTAACCGTTTGGCCAAATGGATCGTCGATGGCGATCCGGGCATGGATATGTCGGAGCTCGACCCGCGTCGATTCTCGGACTACGCCTCAAAACGTTGGACCATGGATAAGGTGCGCGAGACATGGGGCACCCATATGGATGCGCATGTTCCGGGTGAGGACTTCCCGGATGCGCGCCCGATGAAGACCATGGGGTCATATGATCTTTTGACTGCTCAGGGCGCGGTTTGGACCAGCTTTAACGGCTACGAATTTCCTCGCTGGTTTGCCAAATCGCCCGAAGAGGCGATCCCCGAACACAGTTTCCGCCGCACCAACCATATGGAGCGTGTTCAGGAAGAGGTGCGCACCACCCGTGAAGAGGCTGGCTTCATCGAAATGTCGCCGATGACCAAGTTCACAGTGCGTGGACCGGGTGCAGCCAAATGGCTGGATAGCCTGATGGCCAACAAGCTGCCCAAGGTGGGCCGCATGACCTTGTCGCTGATGTTGAACGATAAGGGCGGCATGGATGCGGAGTACACAATCGTGCGCTATGCCGACGACGATTTCTACCTGATATCGACGCCGAACTGGCGAGCCTACAATTGGGATCAGTTACAGCGCGTGCTGCCAGGTGATGGCTCGGTGGTGATCGAGGATATCTCAGAACAGCTGGGCGTGATCGCACTGGCCGGGCCCAAGGCACGGGACATCCTGCAACCATTGACCGATAATGATTTGTCGAACGAAGCATTCCCATGGCTGTCGGCACAGATGGGCGAGGTGGGCTATGCCAAAGGCGTGCACTTGTTGCGCGTCTCCTACACCGGTGAGTTGGGATGGGAATTGCACCACCCGGTCGGGTACAATCGCCACCTCGTTGATTTGCTGCTGAAATCGGGTGTGAAACCCTTCGGGCTTGAAGCGTTGGAGTCGATGCGGCTTGAGAAATCCTATCGCGCGATCAACCGCGAAATCTGCAAGGACCTGACCCCATATGAGGCCGATTTGGGCCGTTTCGTTGCAATGACCGAGAAGATCGGCGGGCAGGTGGCGGAACGTGATTTCGTCGGCAAAGCCGCGCTGCAAAAGCAGCAGCTGCAGGGTGGATACAACACACTGGTCACACTGAAGCTGCCGTTCTGCGACACCTCGGTGATGTTTGACGAAGGTGTCTATGCCGATGGCAAGCTGATCGGACGCGTCACTTCGGGCGGGTTCTCGTATTACTGCAACCACGACCTTGCGATGGCGCTGGTTCCATACGAGATGACGGTACCCGGCACCAAAATGCAGGTGCTCATCCACAATGAAATGCGCGAGGCAGAAGTGATCGATACCTGCGCCGTTGATCCCGCCAGCGCCCGCGCGCGCGCCTGATCAGGAGGATTTGAGATGGCAGAAGTCAAAGCACGCTCGGGCCGTGGCGGTGGACGTGCCGCGCGGGTCAAGGCTCGCACCAACCCGCCCCCTGTCTACTTGTCGACGCTGAACCGCAAAGTTGGTCCGATTGATCTGCTTGGTCCCGAAGGCGTTGAGAAAATCCACAACGCGGCCATGACTATACTTGAAACCACAGGGATTGAGTTCCGCGATCCGGTGGCCTTAGCTGATTGGAAGAAGTACGGTGCGGATGTGCAGGGTGAGCGAGTGCGCATCGGGCGCGAGATGCTGATGGACCTGATCTCGGCCGTTCCCTCGGAATGGGGCTATGCCGCGCGCAACCCGGAACGCTCGCTGCGGGTGGGCAATCGGCATTCGGTCTTTGCCAATGCGTATGGCGCGCCATTTGTCTATGGTCTGGATGGTGTGCGCCGCCCTTCGATGCTGGAGGATGCGCATAACTTCTTCAAACTCAGTCAGATGAGTCAGTCGATGATGGTGCCGGGTATTTTGCCGGTCGAGCCGCAGGACGTACCCGTCCCGCAACGCCACCTGGAGCTGGTTCATGCCGCACTGACGCTGACCGACAAACCTATCAAGGGTTCAGTTCTATCCGAACAGGCAGCGTTGGACTCGGTAGAGATGACTCGCATCGTGTTTGGTGAGGAGTTTGTTGACAACAATGTGGTGATGGCAGCCCTGCTGAACTGCAACACACCGTTGGTCTGGGATGAGACCATGTTGCAGAGCCTACGCGTCTATGCCGCCGCCAACCAGCCCTGCCTGCTGTCGCCCTTTGTTCTTGCTGGGGCGAGCACACCTGCAAGCCCGCAGGGTGGTGTCGCGCTGCTGATTGCAGAATCTCTGGCCGGTATGGCCTACAGCCAGATCATCCGGCGCGGAGCCCCGATGGTGCTGGGGGTGGCAATCATGGGCGTTTCGATGAAGACAGGTGCACCGATGATGGGCTCTCCGGAACCCGGGCTAATGAACCTTCTGGTGGGGCAGATGGCACGGTTTTATGGTTTGCCATGGCGGACCTGTACCATGTGGACCGGATCGAAATCCCCGGATATGCAGGCTGCGTTCGACACCGCAAACACCATGTGGCCGGTGCTGCTGGGTGGCGCAAACTACATCGTACACTCAGCAGGCTTCCTAGAAGGCGCGCTTGGGGTCAGCTACTCAAAATGGGTGCAGGACGCGTTGCAGTTGGAGAACTTCCACCGTTTCTTCAGCGGCCTGCAAGAGGAAAATCTGGACACGTTGCTGGGCGACATTGACAAAATCGGACCGGGTGGGCACTTCCTTGGTACTGACCATACGCGCGAAAACCCAATGCATATGAACCACTTGCAAAACAATGACAGTTTTGAACAGTGGGAAGCAGAAGGTGCTAAAACCGCAGAAACCGTTGGCACGGAAGAGGCGCAGCGTATGCTGAACACCTACGTCCAGCCACCAATGCCGGACGATCAGCGCGGGGCGTTGGATGAATTCGTCGCTAAGAAGCGGGTGGAATACAGCGCCTAAACAGATCTGCAAGCGGGTACTTATGTACCCGTTTCCTCAACCAACGACAGGATTAGGCACATGGCCGATAACTCGACGATCGCTCTCTCACTCGACGAAGTAGAGGAATTGGCAAAATCTGTCCTTGTGGCAGCAGGCATGGATGAACATGGCAGCACGGTTCTGGCCGGGCTTGTGCGGATGAGCGAGCGCGACGGCCCGCGTAGCCATGGGTTAAGGATGTTACCTGTTTATGCGCAGAGCTTTTCTTCGGGATATGCCAACCCCGAGGCCGACCCGAGTGTCGAACGGATCGCACCGGGGGTTCTGCGCGGAGATGGTGACAATGGCTATTACCAGATCGTGGCCGCCAAAGCGCGAGACGAGCTTATTGAAATGGCGCGCGCGAATGGTATTGCCGCGTTTACTTGTGCCAATTGCCACCATCTGGGGGCACTACGTTTCGATACAGGTCCGCTGGCGGACGCTGGGCTGGTCGCGCTAGGTGTTGTGAACTCGCTCTCGATGGTGGTGCCGCAAGGCGGCATCCGCCCTGTTTTCGGCACCAATCCGATGTCCTTTGCTTGCCCGCGACCGGGTCGTGCGCCGGTTGTTTGGGATCAGGCCTCGTCAATGGTTGCGCTGATGGACATCCGGATGGCCGCGGCCGAAGGGCACGAATTGCCGCGCCCTGCGGGGCTTGACCCGAACGGTCAGCCAACCAGCGATCCCAACGCGATTTTGGAGACCCGCAGTCTGTTGCCGTTTGGCGAGCACAAAGGCGCGGCGATCGCCTTCCTGATCGAAGTTCTTGGCGCGGCACTGGCCGGTGGAACATTGTCCGTGGACAATGCCAACCGCGAAGCGCACGGTGCCTTGAATATCAAGGGCGGTTCAACGTTGATCGCGATTGATCCGGCGCGTTTCGGGAATGCCGCATTTGAAGGCTATGTCCAACGCATCTGCGCTGAGATTGAAGGTAACGGGGATGCCCGCGTTCCCGGAGATGGCCGCTTGAAGAACCGTGCTGCCGCCGAAGCGGATGGTGTTCGCGTCACGGCGGACTTGATGAAGCAACTTCGCGAACTTCTGTAGGGGTCCCAGTAATGGCACGGGTGGTTGTAATTGGCGGCGGCATCGTTGGAATATCCTGTGCGCTGACATTGCAGTCGCAGGGCCACGAGGTCACCGTCGTAGAACCGGGTCCGGTTGGTGAGGGCGCGAGTTGGGCTTCCTGCGGGTGTATCGCAGTGGGTGAGATCGTGCCGTTGTCGCAGCCGGGGATGCTGATGAAAGTACCGGGCTGGTTGCTGGATGCCGAGGCCCCGTTGACATTGCGCCCGGCCTCAGCGGTGAAATTGCTGCCGTGGTTTGCACGGTTTACGGCCAATGCGCGTCGCTCGAAAATGCGCGCAATCGCCTCCGATCTGGCAAGACTTACGTTTGCTGCAACAGCGGATTTCAAGGCTCAGCTTTTAGATGTAGGCCATCCTGAGCTTTTGGTCGAACGGCCGGTAATCAAGTTGTTTGACGACGACAATGACCTTGCGACCATGCGCCCAGCTTTTGAGTTGGCGCGTGAGTTGGGCTGCACGATTGATCAAGTTACAGGTCAGGAAGCGCATGAAATCGATCCTGCAATAGCATCTGATTTCAAACATGCAGCTTTGCTTAGAGACTGGAGTTTTGTGACGGACCCTAAGGTATTGGTTGAAACGCTGACGCAGAGTTTTAGCAGCCGCGGCGGGGCAGTCGTGGCAGGAAGAGCAATCGGTTTTACGCAGGACGGACAACATGTGAAAAGCGTGAAGCTGAGCGATGGGCGATCGATCAGCGCAGATGATTTCGTCATCGCTGCGGGAACGCCGTCTAGGAATTTGGCCAAGACGCTGGGTGTTCAATTGAGGATGGAAGGGGTGATCGGATATTCGACTGCGTTGAAAGATAGCGGGGTCGAGCTCCGCCATACGGTGTTTTATGCCAAAGGCGGGTTTGGCATTACACCGTATCAGCAGGCGCTGGCAGTGGCCGGTACCGCAGAATTTGCCGACCTGAACGCGCAGCCGAATTGGAACCGAGCCGATGTGCTGGTCAGGCGTGCATGCCGCGTATTACCGGGTTTGAAGACCGATAATGCGGAACGCCGGATGGGTCGCCGCCCGTTTACACCGGACACACGTCCGATCATTGGCCGCAGCAGGCGACTGGCTAACGTCGCCTTTGCGACGGGTCACGGACAGCTTGGCCTGACACTAGGCGCGACGACGGCGCGTATAATCGCAGATGTAATTGCTGGCAGATCACCGGACATCGATATAGAAGCCTTCAGCCCAGATCGGTTCTCGTCCTGAGCCAAAGCCCGCCCAGCTCTTTTTGAGCCACATGGGACGTCATCAGCAACGCGATCATCCAGCCAGTCACCACGGCACCTGCGGTGCCGAACCAGACACCAATTTCGTTAAAGCCGAGCAGGCCGACGAAAATCCAGACAAAAAAGGCGACGCCAAATCCCTGACGATATAGGCTGATCCACACGGTCCAGATCGGTCGCTTCAAGGCTTGCAATAGCGAGTTGATGGAAAACAGCATCATGTAGATCGGGAGGATCAGACTATCGACACGTAGATAGCTAAGTCCGACGCGGATCACTTCGGGATCGTCGGTGAAAAAGCCCATCATAAGGCGGCCAAATATCCACAATATGGGGGCTGCGATGGCGGTCATGATGAACCCGACTTTCCAGCAATAAAACAGTGCCTCGCGTACCCTTTCATAGTCGCGGGCACCGAAATTCTGGGACGCGATGGGCAGCAGTGCCCCCGTGACCCCCAGCACCGGCAAAAGCAAAATCTGCTCAAGCCGAATGGCAATGCCAAAGCCAGCGATTGCGTGCTCTCCAAAGATTTTCAGGGCGAACTGCATGACGAAACCTGACAGCAGCATCACGAAGAAAGATGTCGCTGTGGGAAGTACCTGAACCGAGATCTCCTTGAACTTCTGTAGGCGCGGAATGAAGTTTCGGGGGCGCATGCGCCTCATCCTGCGGCGTCTGAGGACCTGACGGATCAGAAACACCATCACACCGGTCTGGCTGATCACCGTCGATACAGCGAGGCCATCAAATCCGATGCCCGGGATCATGCCCGGAATGCCGTAGATCAAGAGGGGGTTCAGACCGATATTGGCAAAAAACGCCACCATGAGGGCGCGTTGCATCGATACCGCGTCACCATGTGCCTGGAGAATGCCATTGCAACCGAAGGCCAGTAGAAATCCGGGCAAGGCCAATAGGAGCCAGTGGAAATAACGTAAACCTGCATCGCGATAAGGTCCCGGTTCCGAAACCAGAGTTATCAGCGCAGGGCCGTACCAGAGACCAGCCGCCGCCAGAACACAGGCTGCAATGAAGCCATAGATCATTCCCTGTGCCGCAAACCGCCGCGCTGCTCGAGTGTCTCCAGCGCCTAATGCGTTGCCGACCAGCGCGCTCATCGCGGCACCCAACCCGACCCCGACCGAAATGGCAATGAAAAAGGCCTGAAACCCTAGTGCCAATCCAGCCTGCGCGCTGGTCGAGAGAAGGCCGGCGAAGAACATGTCGACAACGTTGTAGAGAGTGTTGAACAACATCCCGATTGCGCCCGGGATCGCCAGGGTTCGGAAATGGGTCGAGATTGGCCCGCGCGTCAGATCAATTTCAGTTGGGATGGCCATATCAACTGGCCACTACGGACGTTCGGCCTGAACGGTCAGGAAGACGAACTCGGGGGTCAGTACCTCTTCGAAGCCGTGATTCAGCTCTGCATCGACGCTGATGCTGTCTCCTGCTGAAAGAGTAAATCGGGCCTCGCCGTAGCGATAGATGGCCTGCCCTTCGAGAACCTGCACAAACACGACGCCATGGCCGACATAAGTGGGCGGCTGCCCCTCGTCGCGCAACAACGTGACACGACGGGCCTGAAAGCGCAGGTCCTTCCGGGAATGCAGCGCAAGGTTGACGTATTCGTGCGAATGGCCGCCCGCCAGTCGCGTAGACTTTAGCCCTTCGCCATGGCGAACCAGCGTATAGTCGGTGTGATCTGTCCGCGCTTCGCGAAACAGCGATACGATTGGTACTTCCAACGCCTCGGCAAGTGCAGCCAGCGTATCGATTGACGGAGAGACCAACCCGTTTTCGATACGGCTGACCATTGCAGCCGAGATACCAGACTGTTCTGCCAACCGACGGGCGGATTGCTTGCGGCTTTGGCGCAGCTCCCTGAGCGAGGCACCAATAGCGCGATCAATCTGTCTTCCCGGCGTGTCATCGTGCATGATTCAATCCGTCAATCCTCGGCGTAGTAGCCCACCACGTCCCCTTCCGTTGTGACACCCAGACCATTCAGCAATCGGTTGGCATAATTGAAATATCCGACGATCTGGTTGATCTCGAGAATCTCTCCGTCTTCCCAGCCGGCATCTTTCAATGCGCGAACTTCGGATTCCTCCATTGCACCCGGCGACAGGGTCAGCTTTTGCGCATAGATCAGCGCGGCCAACTGCGCACCTTCAAATGCGTCCTGCGGACGATGGGCCTTTAACGCGGCCTCGATTGCGTCGGCGCGTGCGTCGTCACCGATCAGATGTCGGGCGTTTGCCCAATGGTTGGCATAAGAATAGGGGCAGGTGTTCAACGTCGATACGTAAGAGCTGATGACTTCCTGAAACCACATGGGTATGGAATTGGCTTCATCATGCAGGCACGCGCGATACAGAATGACGTGACCTTTCATGGTGTTGGGACGCAGTGAATGCACGCGCATCACGTTGTCCACGGTCCCGTGTGGTGTGCGCGCCAGATCCAGAGTCGCTCTCAGGTGCTCGTCGGCATCTTCGTCAGATATCATCCGAATCCAAGCGGACATTCACGTTTCCTCTCGTGTTTTCTGTTTCTATTTTCGCGGCGTGTGCCGTTCGGCTGAGTTTTTTATTGACGAATATTGCACATTAAGCAACCATATTGAACAGCGCGCAACGAATTTGAGGATTCTGAAGCTTTGCCAGATCTCTCCACACTGCCTGAATCCCCTCGAATGACCTCGTGCCCATGCGTGCATGACCTCATGTTGCGATCGCACCACCACAGCGTCATAGATCAGCGACGCCAGCTGATCCGCATCTTGACAGGTTCGGCATGACACAGCTCTCCCCCATGATCGAAGTGACCAATCTGGATAAGTTCTATGGGACTTTCCATGCGCTCAAGAACATCGATCTGACCGTTCATCAGGGCGAGAAGGTGGTAATCTGCGGCCCGTCCGGATCGGGAAAGTCCACCCTGATCCGCTGTTTCAACGGTTTAGAGTGGCATAATTCCGGGCGTCTCGTGATCGATGGGATCGAAGTCTATGAAGGTGCCAAGGAAATCCGTGAACTGCGACAGGAAGTCGGCATGGTCTTCCAGCAGTTCAACTTGTTTCCGCACCTGACTGTGCTTGAAAACCTGATGATCGGACCGATGAAGGTGCGCAAGCTATCCAAGGCGCAGGCCGAGGAAACCGCGCGCAATTATCTCGACCGCGTTCATATTCCTGAGCAGGCCGATAAGTACCCGGCGCAATTGTCGGGGGGGCAGCAACAGCGCGTCGCTATCGCGCGGTCCTTGTGCATGGAAACACGGATCATGCTGTTTGATGAACCTACATCCGCGCTTGATCCCGAAATGATCAATGAAGTGCTGGATGTGATGGTTGAACTGGCCGATACGGGCATGACCATGGTGGTTGTCACGCATGAGATGGGGTTTGCGCGCAAGGTCGCCGACACGATGGTCTTTATGGAGGCGGGGCAGATCGTTGAAATCTCGCCGCCCGATCAGTTCTTCACCAACCCGTCAAGCGAGCGCTGCCGTCTATTCCTGAACCAGATATTGGAACACTAACGTGACCGATCTGGGCATATCACAAGGACGCGGGCAAGCGCTGCCGAAGCCACCACTATACAAGCGGTTCTTTGGCTCGGTGTTAGTGTCCGTCGTGATCTATGCGGTTATTGTCGGGTTGATCGCCTACGGGTCATATGTTGGCGCGCAGGGTATGGGCTATAATTGGCAGTGGTATCGCGTGCCCCAATTCCTGTACCGCAACACCGAGATTGGGTTCGAGTGGGGCGAAATTCCCATCGGACTGGTTGCCACGATCAAGCTGTCAGTTACCTCGTTTCTGCTGGCCACAGCTATCGGGTTGCTAGTGGCGTTACTGCGCTTGTCCGGCTTGGTAGTTGGCACGGCTGTCGCGGTTGCCTACCTTGAACTGATCCGCAATATCCCGCTACTGGTTCTGCTTTACCTGTTCTATTATGTGCTAGGGCCAATCTTTGGATTTGATCGATATACCGCCAGCATCTTGACCTTGGCGGTGTTTCATTCAGCCTTGATTTCAGAGATCCTGCGGGCGGGGATCAACGCCATCCCATCTGGTCAGTGGGAGGCGGCCAAGTCTATCGGTATGACCCACTATCAGACCTACAGATATATCATTCTGCCGCAATCTGTTCGCTTTATGCTACCGCCCATGACGGGCGAGGTCGTCCACTTGATCAAATCCTCGGCTATTGTCAGCGTCATTGCCGTGGCCGAACTCACCACCTTCGGGCGCAACATTATATCCGACACGTATATGAGTTTTGAAATCTGGTTTACTATCGCGCTGGTCTATCTGGTGGTGACCCTGATCCTGTCGATTGGCGTTAGCTATCTGGAGAAGAAATATGCCGTCGACCAATAACCACAAGAACTTAACCGGACAACAAGGAGAACCAAGATGAAGCTATCTCGCAGAATGCTCGGGGCGGCCCTGGGCGCGGTCGTGGCAACAGGCATGGCGACCTCAGGCTGGGCGCAAAGTGCGACTCAGGAACTGTCCCGCGAAAGTGTGATTGAAACGATCAAACAGGATGGGGTAATCCGGATTGGTCTTTCGCTGTTCGTGCCGTGGTCGATGCGCGACAAGAATGGTGATCTGATCGGGTTCGAACTGGATGTCGGTCGCAAGCTGGCCGAGGACATGGGTGTAGAGGTCGAGTTTGTACCGACCGCCTGGGATGGCATCATCCCGGCGCTCGTATCCGGCAATTTCGACGTGATCATCTCGGGCATGTCGGTGACTGCGCAGCGAAACTTGACGATCAACTTCACCGATCCCTACGCGTATTCGGGCCTGGCTATTATGGCTAACAAACAGTTGACCGATGGTATGTCTTTGGAAGATTTCAATAAACCTGAGGTCACCTTTGCCGCTCGTCGCGGTGCGACACCAGCTACAGTGATCGCGGAAAACTTCCCCAACGCGACGCTGCTGTTGTTTGATGAAGACGGTGCATCAACGCAAGAAGTGCTAAACGGAAACGCGCATGCTTCGATGGCGGCTCAACCTACGCCGAACCGCGAGGCCGGTCGCCATCCGGAAACTCTGACCGTTCCGTTCGATAACCTCTATGATCCGCGTGGCGAAGCGTTCGGAGTACGCAAGGGCGATCCGGATGCCATGAACTTTTTCAACAATTGGATCGCTCAGAACTGGCGGTCGGGTTGGTTGGAAGAGCGTCACAACTATTGGTTCGCAACTGAAGAGTGGGCAGACCAGGTTGCCCAATAACCAATTAGCCGGGGGCGGGTCAGCCGCCCTCGGGCCTGAAGTGGAGCGCCCAGGTGCCTGAATTTCTTAGAAAACTCCGATGGCCAGATTATCTGATCGTGGCGGTATTGATCGCCTTCTTCGGATATATCTGGCTGTCGATCGAGGGTACGCTGAACTATAAGTGGCGGTGGGAATTGATCCCCAGCTACATCGTCGGCTGGCATACTGGGCGAGAAGAGTATTTTGCCAATCTATTGCTGCAAGGCTTGGTGGCGACGGTTCGTATCAGCATCTATTCCGGCATTTTGGCGCTCATTCTGGGTACAATTCTGGGGATCGCGCGCTGTTCTGCCAACCTGACCATACGCATGCTGGCACGCACTTATCTTGAATTTCTGCGTAATGTGCCACCGGTTGTTGTTGTCTTTATTTTCTTTTTCTTCCTGTCGCAGCAACTGATCGACGCACTAAACCTTGAACGCTGGGCACGTGGAATTGCGCGGCAAGAAGACAACCAGATCTGGACATTTTTCTTTGGTGAGATGCGGCGCTTTCCGTCGCTTGTCTCAGGTGTCATCGTTCTGGCGCTGTTTGAAAGCGCATTTGTCGGCGAAATTGTCCGTGCCGGTATTCAATCGATCCCCAAAGGTCAGCGTGAAGCTGCACGCTCGATCGGGATGAGCCGTTTGCAAGAGCTTCGCTATGTCGTGCTGCCGCAGGCGATGAAAAAGGTCGTGCCGCCGCTGGCCAATCAGTTCATCTCATTAATCAAGGACAGCTCAATCCTGTCGCTGATCTCGGTTCAGGAACTGACCTACAAGACCGTCGAACTGGTCGCCTCGTCCCGGATGATCTTTGAGGCATGGATCACAACGGCTGCATTCTATTTTGTCGTCTGCTTCGGCCTCAGCCGCATCTTTGCGCGGCTAGAGAAACGATCTGACAAGCGCTAGGTTCAGGTCACATTCGGACCTGAACCATTCCATCCTGAATCCGTGTCTCAAAAACCCGCATTGCTCGGGTCGCAGGCGCTGAAACGGGCTTGCCATCACGCACATCGAACGCGCCCTGGTGCAATGGGCATTCGATAACATGCCCATCGAAATAGCCGTCACACAGATCAGCCCCACCATGGTTGCACAATGCCAGCGAGGCATAGACACCGCTGGGTGTATCATAAACTGCAATCAATCTCGGCCCGATCTGAACCCGCGTGACCCAGTTTTCTTCCAGCTTCGATGCCTCGATCACATCGCGCCAAGATTTGTCTGCCGCCATCTCTCAGGCCTCGGCTTTGCGTTGCATGATCTGCCGCAGAATGTCGCGATGCGCAGCCAGATATCCACCTTTTTCGACGAAGATATGATCCTTTAACTTCTCATGCAGACGGGGCAGAGCGTGAAAGGGAACTGAGGCGACATAGTGATGTTCGGCATGATAGTTCATATTCCAGCATAAAAATGACATCGGCTTTGACACCAGATTGGTGCGCGTGTTTTCTGACATCTGCGCCACGGTGGGACGTCCGACATGCTCGGTCATTCGTATGAATCGCATCACCGGCTCACCCAGAAACAGGGGTATGATCCAATACCAGATCAATCCCCACCATCCGGTGAAGGCCATAGCCAGAAAGATCAAAGCGTAAATGGCCAGCATGCGGCGCGCGTCCCAATAGACCGACTGATGCTCCTCTTTGGGAATGAAACTCAACTCGGCCTTGCTGAGCTTCCCAAAGGCATGTCGGAACAGCTCAGTAAACTTACCGCGCCAATAAGGCAGGGCTGACAGGTACAAAAAGTACTCGCCAAGGGATTTGGGCAGCGGGATCAGTTCGGGATCCTCTCCGTTCAGTTGCGTATACGTGTGATGATCACAATGTTCGTATCGGAAGAACCGATGGGGCAGAATGATGATCAGCCCGCAAATCTGACCAACCAGATCATTCAACCACCGGGTGCGAAACACGGTATAGTGCACACACTCATGCTGAAGTGAGAAATGATGCACCAAGACGACCCCTTGCAGAAACATCGCGGGCCAAATCAGCCAACTGTTCCAGGCTAGGGTGATCAATGTTGTCGTGCAGGCCAGCACTAAAATCCACATTGCAAGATGACGTAACCCGTGCGCGTTCGAGCGTTGCATGAATCCCTTGAGTTCTTCGCGCGTCAGTTTTCCTTCGCCCAGAGCCTGAGTCAGCGGCGTAACAATAGCTTTTGACATGTGATTTCCATGATTTTGCCGGAGCGGGGGTCTTGCCCTCTGCGCATATTCCGGCACCGGAGACGGGAGTGCTCCGCACCATAGGGCCAACTCGAACAGACCCTATTATCTAAGAGTATTTCCACAGCTCGTGATTCGATCAAGCCGCTATTGATCAGCCAACTGCACGCAGACCGATATCCGGATCGGGATGGGCGAACAGGGCGGCCGCGCAAGGGTGCCGATCCAGGATTGATTGACCGCAAGGCAGCCGTTCGGCATGGAATGTACCGCGGTCCCAATAAGTTACGCCATCGATTTCGATGGACGGATCAATAACGTTCCAGCTGATTTCTCCGGGCGCGTACGCCCCGCAGGTGTGGAAATGCAGGATGCGTGGATTTCCGAAAGCGGAGCCGCCCCAGCGTTCATAGTTTTCACGCATATCCCAGGGGTAGCCACAGCCCGGATGAATACCTGCATGCCAAGAGTGCACGAAATTGCGATCAATTCCCAACTGATTGGCTACCCGGTCATAATGCGCCTCGGCCCGTGCGGCATTGGCGGGATCGCCGTCAAAACGCTGCAGCCGCCCATTCTCCATCATCGCAAAGACGGGGCGGTCGAATTCGATGGTGTAGTCATCGTAATACTTCGACCCCGTTCCCGTCAGAAAACTGATCGCCACACGGCCCGAGAAACTGTGGGCAGGAACCGGAGTAAAGACTGACATCGGAAAGCGCAGGATCGAGGTGTCGCCCGATGGTTGCAGGTTCATCACTGGCCGACCGCTTACATCAGTGCCCAAAGGGCAAGTGATCCGCACCTCGCTGGCCGCGTCCAAGACCGCGTTGATATCGGCCTTAAGCTCCATGAACGCATCGTGGTGGCCGTTGGAGAAACCAGATCCCAGCATTTCTTTGGTTAAAGCGAAGCTAACGATGACTTTCTTACCCTGCGGCATGTCCGAGAACCGCAACTGATCCCCAAGACGGGCCAGAAATAGAATGATGTCTGCCGCTTCGAACCGGGCAAGCAGATCGGGCGATAATTGCGGATTGTCCGGATTGAAGCCCACATCAATCGTGTCGACCCCCAGCCCAAGTTGACAGGCCGCCTGACTGACAACATTCACGCTGTCGGCGTCGAAATATCCAAACTCTGCAGGTTCATAGGCAATCAGCAGCCTTTCACCCGCCGCCGCGCGGGCGCAATTGACCAGCAGATTGTAAGCGCCCCGCTCTGGCGTCATGTCGGACATCGACATCTCCTGATTACTTGACATTATCAACTTACGGCCTAAGGCCGCCGGCAATCCATTTGAAAGTGATAATGGCTGACATTAGGATGACTAATATGATCTTGAATCTGCCATACTCCGCGCTGCGAGCCTTTGAGGCAGTTGTACGCCATTCCGGCTTTTCACCCGCCGCCGAGGAACTGGGGGTCAGCCAAAGTGCCGTCAGCCAGCACGTCAGATCGCTCGAGGAATGGCTTGGGCGGGATTTGCTGGTGCGCGGTGCGCGGCAATCGCGACCTACCCGCGAAGGTGAGCAATTGGCGCAGGCAATCTCGGATGGGCTGGGCCGCATTTCAGATGTGTGTGCGCAACTTCGCGATCGAACGCGTGCGGACCGGACCATCGTGATTTCATGCTTGCCGGGGTTTGCATTCAACTGGCTGTTTCCAAGGCTTCTGCACTTTGATTTGGCCCACCCGGACCTGTCTATTTCGATCGCGACTGATACGGGATACTATCCGTTTTCCGGCGCAGATTCCGATATCGGCATTCGATATGGTCTTGGTGAATATCCCGGGTTTGAAGTGGATTTGCTTATGCCGGAAAGGCTGTTTCCCGTCTGCGCGCCCGCGCTGTTGCCTGAACTGAAGCGCATTGAAGATTTGTCACAGCACACACTGCTCGTAGATGAAAATCTGCACCATGGTACGTCCAGCCCAACATGGGAGTTCTGGGCGCGGCAATCCAATCTGACATTGCCGTCTGGAGTGCGCACGCGCCGATTGGGCCAATCAAACATGGTCATACAGGCAGCGATTGAGGGGCTGGGGGTGGCGCTTGGGCGCGAACCGCTGGTGATTGATGCCTTGTGCGATGGCCGTCTGGTGCGACCGTTTCAGCAACTGACTCAATCGCCACTTTCCTATTGGCTCGTCCGGCGCCCTGATAGCAAAGACAGCCAAAAAGTCAGCGAGTTCCTGAACTGGATCAAGGCCGAAGTTGCTTCGCAGCCCGATCTGCCCCCGTCGGTTATGCTGCCGAATTAGCTTGCCTTATATGTATCATTACGAATCCAGAATGGTGTATTGCACTGACGCTGCCATAATGGCGCTAAGCCAACTGATCAAATTGGAGAGCAAACCATGTACCTCAGAAATTGCTGGTATGTTGCCGCCTGGAGCAAGGATATCGGGCGCGAACTGAAAGCTGAGACATATCTGGGTGAGAACATTGTGCTCTATCGTCAGCAGGATGGGACGCCCGTTGCGCTTGAGAATGCCTGCCCGCATCGCAAGCTCCCGCTATCCGATGGCAATCTGAAAGGGGATCTGGTCGAATGCGGCTACCACGGGCTGACATTCGATTGTTCGGGCAAATGTACGGACAGCCCAACGCAGCGGGGGATGACGCCTCGGCGCGCGGTGGTGAAGTCTTATCCAGTTGTCGACCGCTATCGCCTGCTCTGGATCTGGATGGGCGATCCTGAACTGACTGATCCGGACTTGATTTTCCCAATCGAAAACTTTGATGACACGAGCTGGGGCCTGACCGATGGCGGGGTGATGGATATCGATTGCCATTATCTTTGGGTTTGCGACAACCTGCTTGATCCCAGCCATGTGGCCTGGGTACATGTCTCGTCATTCGCCGGCGCGGGAACGGATGAAGAGCCTCTGGACGTCAAAAAGACAGATCGCGGCGTGATTGTCTCGCGCTGGATCGAAAACAAACCACCATCGCCTTACTATGCCAAACTGGTCTCGTTCGACGGCGATTGCGACCGCTTGCAGCATTACGAAATGTGCATGCCCGCAATCGGGCTGAATAAGTCCATCTATACTCCGGTTGGCACGGGTGGATATGACAAAGATCCTGTCGATGAGACATTCATCAACATCTCTTACAACTTCATGACGCCAATCAACGAGGATCAGACCAGGTATTTCTGGTTCCAGCATCGCAACTCTGATCCGGACAATGCCGAGGTTTCAAAGTTCATGAATGAAGGTGCCCGGATGGCGTTTCTTGAAGACAAAGATGTGCTGGAAAAAGTGCACAAGGGCATGAAAAATGCTCAGACACCGCATATTGATCTGGGTTTGGATGCCGGGGCAAAAACATACCGACGCGTGCTCGACCGAGCGATCGAGGCCGAGGCCGCTGTGCCAGAGGGTGCAATTCGGCAAGCCTGAAACTTGAACAGAGGCCAGTTCCCGTCCCCTTATCTTAGGTGTTGCTATAGATGACAGGGAAGCGCCCACAGGCAAAGGGAGTACCCGGTTTCAGGTCGTCATCATGAAGCCATTCAGTGACGCTATCGCGCGGTTCATAGGTGGCACCTTCAACGGCAAAACGTACCGCATATCCACGCCTGCGACGGGTCGAGGTTCGGTTGCCCATCGCCGAATGCACAGTCATTCCATCGAAGGCCAGTGCATCGCCAGGTTCCATCTGTTCATGGTGGAATATGTCATATTTAGTGCGATCCGCCTCGAAATCGGGCATGTCGATATAGTCCGGGTTATCCTCTTCCAGATAGTGAAGAAACTTGCCAAGCTGGTCAGTTTTGAAAGGCCGGTATTTTGCGCCCCAAGCGTGCGAGCCACGGACAAATTCCAGCGCTCCATTGTCTGGGTCGACAGGATCAAGTGCGATCCACATTGTCATGATGGGACCGGCCACAGGCCAATAGGGCTGATCTGTATGCCAGCCGGTCTGGGTGCGTGTGCCAGGTTCTTTCACGAAAATTTGGTCATAGATCAACGAAGTCCAGGGGCTGCCCGCCACCTCGGCCACGCGCTTTCCAATATCTGAGTTCAGACAATAGTCCTGAAAGATACCCGGTTTTTCACGCATATTTTTATAGGCAAAATACCGGTCACCCTTTTTGACCTCTTCGTCCACGGCATCACGCAACTTGTTTAACCAATCGTCTGTGAGGATGTTTCTCAATAAAACGACGCCGTCGCGCGCATACGCTTGCTGAACAGTATCTGTATCCGGTGTGTTTATCATAGTTCTTCCATCCATAGCATCCGCCTCATTTCCCGGCGGGTTTGAATTCAGGCGCAAAGCGCCACGGTCTGCATGGAGTCAGAGAGAGGGTGAACTGCGGCAGTTTATGATGAAGCAGGGCCAGCGGGATCGGGCCGACCATTTGCCAGCAAGATTCCGATGAAACTGTTCAATTTTGAAGGTCATGCGCCATGGTAGCCCACGACCTTTGATTGCCCAAGCTGTTTTTGCGTAATGGTAAATATATTTATTGACGATATATTTTTTCCGATAAATATTGTGCTTGCTATGCAAAAATATTCGGCATTTTCACTCGCCCGTAACGCAATTTCTGGTCATAAGAACTGGTCCCGAGCCTGGCGGAGCCCGCCGCTCAAAGACCGGTACGAGGTGGTGGTGATCGGGGCAGGGGGTCACGGGCTGGCCACGGCTTATTATCTGGCCAAAGAGTTTGGCATAACCGACGTCGCCGTGCTGGAACGGGGCTGGTTGGGTGGCGGAAACATAGCGCGCAATACGGTTACGATTCGGTCAAATTACATGCGTGACGAGTCGATCCCGTTCTACGTCAAATCCGTCGAGATGTACGAAGGGCTGACGCATGAGTTGAACTTCAACATGATGCATTCCAAGCGCACCATGGTGGATGTGGTGCAGACCTGGCCCAAACTGCGAGAGTTGCGGCGACGGCAATTGGTCATGGACATCTATGGCTCGACATATGAACAAATCACCGCAGAAGAATTGCGCAAACGCATACCTGCGCTGACAGGCGGTGGGCCAGATGCGCGCCTGCCGATCATCTGCGGAATGGTCCACACGGACGCAGGTGTAAACCGTCATGATGCGGTGGCCTGGGGCTATGCCCGCGCGGCGGATGCGATGGGGGTGGAGATGCACCAACAGACCGCCGTGCAAGCATTGATCCGTGGCGCTGATGGGCGCATCGAAGGTGTCGAGACCAATCGCGGCACCGTGCGGGCGAAAAAGGTTGTTGTGGCCGTATCGGGCCATACCACGACTTTGACCGAGACAGCGGGGCTCAAGCTGCCATTGCGCACGATGAACCTGACGGCCTTTGTGTCCGAACCAGTGAAGCCCTTGGTGGATGTCATCGTAAATTGCCCGGACAGTGGGTTCTATTTCAGCCAGTCTGACAAGGGCGAGATGGTGATCGGCGGCGCTCCTGATATGGGGCAAAGCTTTCGTCGCGACATCAAGCAACATGTGTTCGAAGACACTGTGACCGCGATGCTGTCGCTTTTCCCGAGCTTCAAGAAACTCAAACTAATGCGCCAATGGGGTGGGCATCTTGATATTGCCCATGATGCCTCGCCCATCATGGATCAGACTGACGTACCGGGGCTGTTCGTGACCGCTGGCTGGTGGGGCGGATACAAAGCCATTCCTGCGGGCGGACTGACGCTTGCGCATCTGGTCGCCAAAGGCGAGCCGCATCCGCTGATGGCCTCGTTCACTTTGGACCGTTTCCGCCATCTAGAATTTGTGATGGAAGCCGGCACCACAACGGCGAGATAGGAAGGGACAGGACCATGATGCTCATCCTCTGCCCATTCTGTGGCAAACGCAATGAAAGTGAGTTCGTCTATGGCGGCCCGGTCGGTGCTGCTCGACCCGATGCCAACGCCGTCAGCGATGCTGATTGGGTCGAATACCTGACCATAACGCCCAACCCGATGGGGCCTGTGCAAGAGCGGTGGTGGCACGCACGGGGCTGTGGCGAGTGGCTGACAATCTGGCGGGATACCGTGACACATGACATTGTGGAGGTGCCCGATGGCTCAGATTAATCGCCGCGCAGTGGGTGGTCGTGTTGATCGAAGCCGCCCTCTGACGTTCCAGTTCAATGGGAAAACTTACGAAGGGTTCGAAGGGGACACTCTGGCCTCGGCCTTGCTGGCAAACGGGGTGCGAGTAACAGCCCGTAGTTTCAAGTACCACCGCCCACGCGGCATTGTCGGACACGGTCCCGAAGAGCCAGGAACGCTTGTGGAGCTGGAAGGCGAGGACGCCTCGGGCAACCGTCCAGCGACCACGGTTCCATTGCGCGAAGGGCTGAATGCACGCTCGGTCAATTGCTGGCCATCACCCGAGTTTGATCTGGGCGGGATCAATCAATTGATTGCCCGTTTTATTCCTGCGGGCTTCTACTACAAAACTTTCAAATGGCCTAACTGGCAACTGTTTGAACCATACATCCGCAAGGCGGCGGGGCTGGCAGCAGCGCCTGCGCACCCGCCTTCATCGGGGCATTTCGAAGCGCGCTACGCTCATGCAGATGTCTTGATTGCAGGTGCAGGTCCCGCCGGCCTGCAAGCTGCACTTGAGGCTGGTCGGGCAGGCAAGCGAGTCTTCCTCGCAGACGAGGGAACCGAAGCGGGCGGCAGCCTCCTGAACCGCACCCTGACCATTGGCGGGCGTCCGGCGATGGATTGGGTGGGCGAAGCGGTTGAAGAACTAAGCCAAATGGCAAACGTCACCCATCTTCAGAACTCGACCGTATGGGCCTATCGCGAACACAACCTAGTGATCGTCAATGAACGCGAGCCAGATCAGGCCAGCATTCTAGAACGCAACTGGCGGGTCCGTGTTGCTGAGGTGGTGATTGCCACCGGGGCCACGGAACGGTCGATGGTGTTTGCCAATAATGACAGGCCGGGCGTCATGTTGGCCTCATCCGTGCAGGCCTATGTTAATCGTTGGGGCGTGACACCCGGTCAGAGTGTGGTTCTGTTCACCAACAACAACAGCGCTTACGCAGTGGCCGCCGATCTGGTCGCAGCTGAGGTAACGGTTAACGCGATCCTCGATAGCCGCGACACGGTTCCAAGGGAAGCTCTTGATCTGGTGTCGGGGATAACCGTCCATGCCGGAACAGTAGCCGCCGATATCCGAGGGTACAAAAGCATCCGTGCCGTCAAGGCCTTTCCCAAGTCCGGGGGCGTAGGCACCTGGATTGACTGCGACTTGCTGGCCCATTCCGGAGGCTGGAACCCAACCGTGCATTTGTGGTCTCAGTCCCGCAGCACACTTCGGTTTGATGAAGAACTCGCTGCGTTTTTGCCCGATCAACCGATTCAATCCTGTCGGGCCGTCGGCGCGGCGGCGGGGGATCTCACACTGGATCGGATCATCGATGACGGTTCAGAGCTGCCTTATTCGATTGAACCGCTATGGCGCGTAGATGTGCCAGGGCAACGCGGAAAGGCATTCCTGGATATTCAGAACGATGTTGCGGTCAGCGATGTGCATCTGGCGCTGCGTGAAGGATATGACAACGTGGAACATGTCAAACGCTACACCACTGGCGGGATGGGCATAGATCAGGGCAAGACGGGCAATATCAACATTATTGGCACCGTTGCTCTGCAAAAGGGCGTTCCATTGCAAGATTTTGGCACGACGACATTCCGCTCTCCCTACACGCCGGTCTCATTCGGTGCGATTGGGGGGCTGCGTGAGGACTCGGTGTTGTTCCCCTACCGGCACACGCCGGTGACCCAATGGAACAAGGATTATGGCGCAGTGATGTATGAGGCTGGTGCCCGATGGCGCCGTCCGGGGTTTTTTCCCAAACCAGGTGAGGGCCTGCAAGAGGCGGTGAACCGGGAATGCCGCGCGGTGCGTGAAGGCGTTGGCGTATACGACGGTTCGCCGCTCGGCACGTTTGAGCTTAAAGGGCGCGATGTTCCGCGCTTTCTGGATTTTCTGTATTCGAACATCCTGTCCAGCCTGAAGCCCGGCGATGGTCGCTATGGTCTTATGTTGTCGGATGACGGTCTGATCATAGATGACGGGGTGACCTTTCGGCTGGATCAGTACCGCTGGGTGATCTCGACCTCAACAGGTCACGCGGACGCCATCAACCAGCACATGGAAAAGCTGCTTCAGACCGAGTTTCCTGACTGGCAAGTCATGATCACAACTGTGACAAGCCAGTGGAACAACGCCACCATTTGTGGTCCCCGCGCGCGCGATGTCATGCACGCGCTGTTTACGGATATCGATCTGTCGCCCGAGGCATTCCCCTTCATGTCGTTCCGGGACGGTACGGTTGCGGGGTTCCCTGCGCGGGTTGTGCGCGTCAGTTTCACCGGTGAACTATCCTATGAGGTCAACGTTGCCCCACGCCACATGGCCGCCTTGTGGGACAAGGTGATGGAGGCTGGTGCACCCTTTGGTATCCTGCCTGTAGGATCGGAATCCAGCCATGTCTTGCGTGTGGAAAAAGGCTTTCTTTCGCTGGGGCACGAGGTCGACGGTACCGTGGACGCCTATGACTTGGGCATGGGCTGGGCAATGTCGAAGAAAAAGCCCGACTACCTAGGCAAGCGCTCGGTCCACTTGCGCCGTGAAGCGGTAGGGGAACGCCGGGAATTGGTCGGCATCTTGCCCGAAGACCCTGACAAGCAAGTGCCCGAAGGCGCGCCACTGACCCCCGAAGGTCGCAAAGAAGCGACCGAAGGATTGGTTACCGCCTGCGTCTGGAGCGTCGTCAACAATCGCTGGGTTGGCCTGGCGTTGCTGAAGAACGGGCAGGAGCGACACGGGCAAACCGCGCATGTTCGGCTGAAAGACGAGGTGATCCCGGTGACCATCACAAAGCCTGTATTCCATGACCCCGAGGGTCAGCGCCTGAGGTCCTGAGATGAGCTACGACGTCAAGATCGAACGCCAAACCCTGAATGCGCTGTTTGACCTCAAAGGGGATCCCGAGGTCGTTCAAAATTGGGCCGAATTTTCTCTGCCAAGCCGCCCCAACACGAGGGCGATGCAGGAAGCGTTTGAGGTATATCACATTGGACGCAATCACTGGATTGTACGTGCTTCGCTGGAACTGGAAGAGGCACTGGAAGCACAGCTCAAACCAACGGATTGCCCTGCGGACATCAGTATAGTGCGGATATCGGACACCCTTACCTTCTTTAGTGTCGCCGGACCCCAAGCCGCTGAAGTGATGGCTATTGCCTGCCCGCTTGATCTGCATGTCACTGCTTTTGATGAAGACGCAGTAACCTATTCCGAGTTGTTTGGCCTAAAAGCACTTGTGATGCGCTGCGAGGCTGGTTTTGAGTTTGCGGTTGAACAGAGTTTTGGCGACATGGTTCAGGATTATCTGACCCGAGCAACTGCCTGACGCAATTCGAAGCAAGGGCGGTTTACGCCTTATGGCTATTCATTACCTCGCCGGTCTATATGCATATCGTCCAGGAACAGGGTTCAGATAAGGACATAGCGGACTTATCGAAAGTCATTGGCTGGCACAAAATCCTTTGTGAAGTGTTGCTTTTAGACGGGACATCGCGCCACAGGTGCAAGGCTTGCAAGTTCCGGTCATTTAGTATACCGCCGCATACAATTAGGATCCTCGGGCGTTCATAACGTCTTTGAGCCCCTGCTAATCGAGCCACATATACCGGAACGAGCCATGAGCCTTTACACCAACTACCTCGACGAAATTGAAGCCCGCAAAGCGCAGGGTCTGCATCCGAAACCGATTGATGACGGCGCGCTTGTCAAAGAGCTTGTTACGCAGATCAAGGACGTCGATCATGCGCATCGTGCAGATTCTCTAAACTATTTCATCTATAATACGCTGCCCGGCACGACCAGCGCCGCTGGCGAGAAGGCACGTTTTTTGAAAGAGATCATTCAGGGCGAAGCGCTGGTTGACGAAATTTCAGTACCCTTTGCCTTTGAACTGCTGTCGCACATGAAAGGCGGTCCTTCGGTTGAGGTTCTTCTTGATCTGGCTTTGGGTGGTGATCCCGAGATCGCAGGGCAGGCGGCTGAAGTGCTGAAAACACAGGTCTTCCTATATGAGGCTGATACGGATCGTTTGAAGGAGGCGTTTTCTGCCGGAAATCCGGTCGCACGCGACATTCTTGAAAGCTATGCGCGGGCCGAGTTCTTCACCAAGCTGCCCGATATCGAGGAAGAGATCAAAGTTGTCACGTATATCGCTGCCGAGGGCGATATTTCGACTGACTTGCTGTCGCCGGGCAACCAGGCACACTCGCGCTCGGATCGGGAGCTGCATGGCAAGTGCTTAATCTCGCGGCAAGCGCAAGACGAGATTCAAGAATTACAGCGCCAGCACCCAGATAAACGCGTGATGCTGATTGCTGAGAAAGGGACAATGGGAGTTGGCTCGTCCCGGATGTCGGGTGTCAACAACGTGGCGCTTTGGACCGGCAAGCAGGCCAGCCCATATGTGCCATTCGTAAACATTGCCCCGATCGTGGCCGGCACGAACGGTATCTCTCCGATCTTTCTGACCACCGTTGGTGTGACGGGCGGGATTGGTATCGACCTGAAAAACTGGGTCAAAAAAGTCGATTCCGAGGGGAATCCGATCCTCAACAATGACGACAGCCCTATCCTGGAGCAAAAGTACTCGGTCGAAACCGGGACAGTGCTCACGATCAATACGAAAGACAAAAAGCTTTATGACGCCGATGGCGCCAATGAGCTTGTTGATATTGCCTCGTCCTTCACTCCGCAAAAGCAGGAGTTCATGAAGGCCGGCGGATCCTACGCCATCGTGTTCGGCAAGAAGTTGCAAACATTTGCAGCACAGACACTGGGAGTCGAGCTGAAGTCGGCATTTGCGCAGTCGAAAGAGATCAGCCGAGATGGACAGGGCCTGACCGCGGTTGAAAAGATCTTTAACCGCAACGCTTTGGGAGTAGCGGAAGGCACGGTCTTGCACGCCGGGTCGGACGTACGGGTCAAGGTCAACATCGTCGGATCGCAGGACACCACTGGCCTGATGACCTCGCAAGAGCTTGAGGCGATGGCGGCGACCGTGATTTCTCCAACCGTCGATGGTGCGTATCAGTCCGGTTGCCACACCGCCTCGGTCTGGGACAAGAAGGCGCAAGCCAACATCCCCAAACTGATGGCGTTTATGAACAATTTCGGCCTGATCACAGGGCGCGATCCCAAGGGTGAATATCACTCGATGACCGACGTGATCCACAAGGTTCTGAACGATATCACCGTGGATGATCGCGCCATCATCATTGGGGGCGACTCGCACACGCGCATGTCCAAAGGTGTGGCTTTCGGGGCGGATTCAGGCACCGTTGCCTTGGCACTGGCCACGGGCGAAGCAACCATGCCCATTCCGGAATCCGTGAAGGTGACGTTCAAAGGCAAAATGGCCGATCACATGGATTTCCGCGACGTGGTCCACGCGACACAGGCTCAGATGCTGAAGGCTTTCGGCGATAACGTGTTCCAGGGGCGTATTATCGAAGTTCATATCGGAACCCTGCTGGCGGATCAGGCTTTTACCTTCACCGACTGGACGGCCGAGATGAAGGCGAAGGCCTCGATCTGTATTTCCGAAGACGAGACCCTGATCGAGTCACTGGAAATCGCCAAAGGTCGGATTCAGATCATGATCGACAAGGGCATGGAGAATGAGGCGCGGACCCTGCAAGGCCTGATCGACAAAGCCGACGCACGCATTGCAGAGATCAGATCCGGCGCAGTTCCAGCCCTGAGGCCGGATGAAAATGCCGAGTATTTTGCCGAGCTGGTCGTTGATCTGGACGAGATCAACGAGCCCATGATCGCCGACCCTGATGTGAACAACGCGGATGTCTCCAAGCGTTATACGCACGATACGATCCGGCCTGTTTCCTACTACAAAGGGGAAAAGAAAGTGGATCTGGGATTTGTCGGATCTTGCATGGTCCACAAGGGTGATCTGATCATCGTATCGCAGATGCTTAAGAACCTTGAGAAGAAGGAGGGCAAGATTGAATTCAAGGCCCCTCTGGTCGTCGCGGCGCCAACCTACAACATCGTTGATGAGTTAAAGGAAGAAGGTGAGTGGAGTATTCTTCAGGAATATTCCGGTTTCGAATTCGACGATCTTTTCCCCAAGACATCAGCGCGAACCGAATATGAAAATACGCTGTATCTTGAGCGTCCGGGCTGCAACCTTTGCATGGGTAATCAGGAAAAGGCTGAGAAAGGTGATACTGTTCTGGCGACATCTACCCGCTTGTTCCAAGGGCGTGTTGTCGAGGACTCGGAAGATAAGAAAGGTGAATCCCTTCTGGCTTCCACACCGGTAGTTGTACTGTCTGCCATCCTCGGGCGAACTCCGAAAATCGAGGAATACAAGGCCGCTGTCGAAGGGATCGACCTGACCCGCTTTGCACCTCCGGTCGCCAAGCCCGCAAATTCCAATTCGGCACATTTCTGATTGGAGAAGGCCGGTCGCCGCTAAGGCGCACCGGCCTTATGCTGTTTAACAGGATCCACTCTGAATCAATAAGCCTAGCAATACTGGTTTTGCGGTATGAGATTTTGGCCCCCTTAGGTAGAGTGCCACGCTGGAAATCTAAGACTATACAATGCGAATAATCCGCAATCGCGCATCGCCTTTCTAGCAAAGAAAGTACTGTCGTCGCAGCATTTACCAGCCCGCGGATATTTCGTCCCCAAGGCCCTTTCCACTAAAAAGCCCTGTGCGTTTCACGTCCTCGCGGTGCCATGGAAGTTCTCCGCTTCCGCGTTTGCAGCGCGAAGCATGAAGGCGTGTTCTGAAGCGACGAAGATCATGGTCACCCCATAGTCGCGCAGCTTGAGTCCGGCTTCTGCGCTGGCTGCAAAGGTCATCAGCGTCTTGTCATGTGCGTTGGCTGCATCGCCCGAGCGTCGCATTGCATCAAGAACCTGTGGGTCGGACTGATCGGTCACGCCGTAACATACCGCAAGATCCGCAGGTCCTACAAAAATCCCGTCGATGCCCTCGGTCCCGGCGATATCATCGACTTCTGCGACGCCTTCTGGTTCTTCGATTTGGGCAATGATAATCGTCTCCTCTTCGCTTTGCTTGAGGACATCAGCCATGGATCGGGTCGCAAACCCTGCCCACCGGGTTGATCCGGCATAGCCGCGACCACCATGGCCAAAACGACCCTCGCGCGCAATGCGACGGGCCTTTTCGGCGCTGTCAACATGCGGCACAACAATACCTGTCGCGCCACTGTCGAGCGCCTTGAGAATTTCGTCCGCAGACCCAGTCGGCACCCGCACCAACGTCGGCAACCCCAGAGCCCGGGCGACGGCGAGGCAAACATCCAACCGACCCCGGTCAAAGGGTGCGTGTTCCGCATCCAGGCACAAGAAGTCCAGTTTTGACTTGGCAATTATCTCGACCAGTTCATGGGCTGGTGTCTTGAGAAACGTTCCGACGAGAGGCTCGCCAGCAAGCATGCGTTGTTTGAAATTCATGGGAAAGTCCTGACGGTTTTGTTTGGGCGGCACATGGCAATTGGCAGCCAAGCGGTTTGGAAACATCGGCCATAGCGTAGAGCATTGAAGTTGGCAGGGCCAGACTATCGAACAGTCGTTATTGCGTTTTCACCCGAAACGCTGTTCTTGTCGGGACTTGCCGGTAGTGTTGGCAGGCGCAACTCTGAAAAGGTGCTCTCATGGTATTCGATATCCGTTCCAAATGCTTCACAGACCTGGTGCACCCTGACGCTCAACTGGAAGAAATCGCTAGCGGTCTGGGGTTTACCGAAGGGCCAATATGGCACCCCGAAGAGCATTGGCTGGTATTCTCGGACATTCAGGAGAGCCATCAATACAAGTGGAGCGAGGGTGAGGGAGTTCGCGTTTTTCGCACCCCTTCCAACCAAGCAAACGGAAATTGCTTCGACAAAAGTGGGGCAGTGATCTCTTGCGAGCACGCCAGTTCGCATTTGGTACGCCATGATCACGGCGGCAAGCGGGTTACTTCGATAGCCACGCATTTTGATGGCAAAGAACTCAACAGCCCCAACGATGTTATCTGCGACTCGCACGGTCGGATTTGGTTCACTGATCCCAGTTTTGGTCGTATCCGAGAGGATCTTGGCATTCTGAGAGAGCAAGAACTGCCGGTGCAAGGCGTGTTCCGGCTGGATCCCGACGGCACGTTACACCTTGTCGCGGATGATTTTCAGCAACCCAACGGGTTGTGTTTGTCAGCTGACGAAACAAGGCTGTTTGTCAATGACAGTTGGGGTGGTCATATCCGCGTCTTTGATGTCGCCACTGATGGCTCACTGACCGGTGGGGTGGTCTGGGCCGATGTTGTTGGCGATGGGGAAGGGGTGCCGGACGGTATGAAGTGCACCCGCGACGGCCAGATTTTGTGCAATGGTCCCGGCGGTGTACATCTGTTTGATGCCCAAGCGCACTGCCTTGGTGTCATTCTGACGCCGCAGAAATCTACCAACTTCTGCTTTGGTGGGGCCGGGTTCAGCATGCTGTACATCACTGCCTGCACGTCCGTTTACCGTATTCCGACCAACATGACGGGTCTGGCCATGATCTAAAGGCCCACTCGCGCCATGCGGTCCAGAATATCGACACCCTGTTGCTTCCAGAAATGAAGCAGATCGATGAAAATCCAGTTCTCGGCCAGTTTATCACCTTTGCGACGATAAATGTCTATCACCCGGAACTCACCGGCTTTGTCAGTGGCAGGCATCCCCATGAACCCGCCGGTTGGTCGGGCGGTAAAGTTCGGCCAGCCAAAAAAGCCGCCATAGTGGCCCTCGGCCATGCGGCAGATATGGTTGGTATTTGACCGGTCGGCAAACCCAGCACGGAACGGGCCAGCGTGTTGTTTGGCGTAACGTTCGATTGTGTAGGTCGCACCGATACCGGATGGCCCCCACCAGATCATGTCTTCGCACCATGTGCGGCGCAACTCATCTTCAAGGCTGAGCCCGCTGTCCCACCGCCCAAGATCGGAGATCATCGCGTTGATAGCGGCCAATGTCTTTTGGCCGTCTTCGGCGGGTTGAGGCGTGAACATCAGGCCGTCATGGGTCATGGGCCCGGGCTGGACAAGTTGTGCGGCGGTCTGCGGCGGGAAGGGCTGCAACCCGGCCTGAATCATGAAATGCGGGATGTCGAAATACATCGCGGTTTCGACAATCTTACCGTGCTCAATCCTGTTGAACTCGCAATAGCGCAGCAAGGCCATTTTTCCGGTTGGCGCAATGCCCAGCCAGTCCTTGTCGAACAGCCCCATGAGATGGCCCATCGAAACAACCCAGACTGAATTGAACCCGTCGATTTCATTTTGACCAGCCATGAATACGTCCATCCGACGCTGCAAGTTGGTTAGGCTGTGATTCAGCGGCTGCCAGAATTTTTGCGCCACGTTGCTAGCGCCACGCTGCTCGTTGAATGGGTGAAAGCCGCGCCACAGGAGGTCCTCGGCGCAATACTCAGCGATCACATCAGAGTGGGCTGATTCCTCTGCATCGCTCAGAGCTTTGTAGAAGTTCAGGACAATTTCTTTCTCGGCTTCGTAAGACATATTTTTTACTTTCAATGCTTTGCCCGGAGGGAAGCGTCAGTCTTTAGCAAGATTGCGGACGCTTTTGCATTCGCTTGCAAAAAATACTTGCCAGATGTTCCTTTGGATGTCTATGCTTTTGCAAACGTATGCACTCAGGTGCAACTGGGAGGACAGTATGGCCGAGATTCAACTGCGCAATGTTGGAAAACGTTGGGGTTCGTTTGTTGGAGTGGACAATTTCGACCTGACAATATCCGACAAGGAATTTCTGGTGCTTCTCGGCCCGTCGGGTTGCGGCAAGACCACGACGATGCGCATGATCGCAGGTTTGGAAGACGCAAGCGAGGGTGATATTCTGATCGACGGTACCCGCGTCAACGATATGGAGCCAAAAGACCGCGACGTCGCGATGGTGTTCCAGTCTTACGCTTTGTATCCGAACATGAATGTCTACGAGAACATTCGTTTCCCGCTGAGGGTACGTGGCATCGACGCTTCCACCCATGACGAAAAAGTGCGCCGTGCGTCGGCGATGGTAGAGTTGGACGACTTTCTGCATCGTAAGCCGGCAGAGCTGTCAGGTGGGCAACGTCAACGGGTGGCTCTGGCGCGTGCGATTGTACGCGAGCCCAACGTGTTCCTGATGGATGAGCCGTTGTCC
Source organism: Ruegeria sp. CF3 (assembly GCF_056537365.1). NCBI lineage: Bacteria > Pseudomonadati > Pseudomonadota > Alphaproteobacteria > Rhodobacterales > Roseobacteraceae > Ruegeria > Ruegeria sp. CF3. The sequence goes on from NZ_JBQFRK010000002.1 coordinate 273,935, forward strand.
AACCTTGACGCAAAACTGCGCGTTTCGACTCGCGCGCAGATCAAGAACCTCAGCCATGAACTGGCGGTGACTACGATTTATGTGACACATGACCAGATCGAGGCGATGACACTGGCCGATCGCGTGGTGATCATGAAGCAGGGTGTTGTCCAGCAGGTTGGCTCTCCGACGGCGATCTACGACGAGCCTGCGAACACGTTTGTCGCCAGCTTTATCGGCAACCCGGCGATGAACCTGGTTGATGGCGATGTTCAGGGCGGTGTGTTCCGCGCGCAGAATACCGAAGTGCATGGTCTGAATGCTCCGGATGGCCCAATAACTTTGGGTTTCCGCGCCGAGGACGCCAATGTCGTAGAAAGCGGGGGCGAGATTAACGCGCCCATCTATACGCAGGAATTGCTGGGCGATAGCACCATGGTCTCGGTTCGGATCGGCGGAGCGCTGGTCTCGGTCAAGGCCGACAAAACCTATCGTGCTGAAATCGACGATCAGGTGTCGATTCATATCCATACCGATCACTGTCACCTGTTCGATGCGCAAACCGGCGCGCGCCTTGAGATCTGAGAGACGAAAACCAATCCCGCAATGACGGGACAATCTCGGGTGCAGGCTTCGAAGATGCACCCAATCACCTAGGGAGGAATCAAAATGTTTCTAAAGAAAATCGCATTGGCCGGGTCACTGACCGCCTTTGCTGCGAGCGCGGGTTATGCCTGCGAGATCACGGATCGGGTCAACATCGTCGGCAACGAATTTGCCGCCATTCAGGCTGTGGCCGCTGCTGCAAAGGAATGCACGGGCGCATCTGTTGAATCCAACCTGACATCCGAACACCAAACCATCAACGTCGCCGGTCTGTCGGGCAATCCGTCGGAATACACCTCAGCCATCATCGCCAACAGCTCGATTGTGGCGTTGATGAATGAAGACGTTATCCGACCGCTCAATGACCTGGTCGAAAAACATGGTCAGAACCTGCAGCCGGGACAGTTGATCAAGATCGGCGATGACATCATGGCCATCGCCTTCATGGCCAACGCTCAGCACCTGATGTACCGCAAGGACGTTCTGGAACAGGCAGGCGTCGAAGTGCCAACCACGTATGAAGAACTGCTCGAGGCGGCCGAAGCCATTCGCGCGCAGGGCATAATGCAAAACCCGGTTGGTGGTGCTTACGCTGCGGGATGGAATCTGGCGCAGGAATTCAACAACATGTTCCTTGGCTATGGAGGTACTCATTTCAAGCCCGGCAGCGCAGAGCCCAACGTCAATACCGAGGCCGGTGTCAAAGCGCTGAACATGATGAAGGCTTTGTCCGAGTATATGAACCCCGACTTTCTGACCCATGATTCCAATGCCACCAATGCGGAATACCGCGCGGGCAATGTGGCGATCATGAATATGTGGGGGTCACGGGCGTCACAGCAGACCACAACCGAAGGTGTCTTGCAGGAAGTAATTGATGGCCATGCAATTGCAGCGCCGCTGACCGTGGGTGGCGGCACGACTCCGGCCTCGACCCTTTGGTGGGACGGATGGACCGTCGGCAAGAACATCTCGGATGAAGAGGCTGAGGCGACTTTTGTCGCGATGACGCATGGCGTCCGCCCCGAAATGTTGAACGATGAAACCACGCCGCTGGCAGTCTGGTTGATCGAAGGGTACGAACCTGCAGACGACGCGCAGGGTGTATTTGACGCTGCCAAAATGGGCACGACGCCTTATCCGATGCTGCCCTACATGGGTTTGATGCACAGTGCACTCGGCAATGAACTTGCCGATTTCATGCAGGGCAAGGAAAGCGCTGAACAGGCGCTGGCCGATGTCGAGGCCGCCTATCGCGCCGCGGCAATCGAACAGGGCTTCCTACAGTAAAACGCCCCTCGCGGGTGCCCAATTCGGGCACCCGCCCAATCAAGCCGACACGGGAATTGCGACATGCGCCATAAGACATTCCTTTGGTTTTTCCTGCCCACAGGACTTGCAATGCTGCTGTTCATTGCAATGCCCATCGTCTCGGTGGTGATCCAATCCATTTATGCCCCACACCCGGCGGTTCTGGTGGAAGTCGAAAACTGTACTCCGCTTGTCGGGTGCACAACCGAGACCACCATCGATCAGGAAGCCACCGCAGCGCTTCGTGCCGAACAACCATTGGGCAGATTTGTCGGGCTGGATATCTACTTTGATCGCGGCCACCTGGCGATACAGGAGGTTGGCGAAATCTGGGCGGCGAGCGATACGTGGGGCGACCTTTTCTCAGAGGTCGGAAACTTGCCCTTCTATCGGGCCATGGCCTTTACGCTGACCTTCACATTCATTGTGACACCCCTCACGATCATTCTGGGGCTGGTGATTGCGCTGGCGGTCAACTCACTGCACCGGCACCTCAAGGGTTTGATGATCTTCTTCTCGCTCTTGCCCATGATTGTGACACCGCTGATCGGCTCGCTCATTCTGTTTTGGATGATTGACAGTCGTGGCGTCATCGGCAACGCCCTTGTAAACTTGGCCGGAGATCCGGATTTCAGTCTAAAGGCTTCGACCGGGCTGATGTGGGTGGCGCTGATGGTTTATGGCGTCTGGAGTTCGGCCCCCTTTGCCTTCGTGGTGTTCTATGCCGGTTTGCAAACTTTGCCCAAAGATCAGATCGAGGCGGCCCAGATCGATGGGGCAACCCGCTGGCAACAGGTCAAATTCGTGGTTGTTCCCCATCTCATGCCACTGGTTACGTTTGTGGCGCTGATCCAGTTGATGGATAATTTCAAGGTGTTTGAACCGATTATTGGCTTCAGCGCCGGTGCCCATGCGCAATCGCTCAGTACTTTCATCTTCAACGACCTCGGCGGTGAAACGCGACAGCTGTCCTCTGCAGCCGCTACGTCTGTGATCACGATTATCGGGGTCGCCATTCTGTTGTCGCCCGTGCTTGTCCGCACCTGGCGTGACTTCAAAGGAGCAAGATAACATGGCCAGCCGTGCGCAAAGAATGCCCAAAAGCCTTCGGATTGCTTCGTCGCTTTTTGTGATCCTTTGGTTCATCCTGGCCGCTTTCCCGTTCCTCTGGACGGTTTGGGGGTCGTTCAAGGTAGAGCTGGATTTCTTCTCGATCGCCGATTGGACCAACGCTCTAACCGGCGCGCGGACCGAGGCAGTTTATGGCTCACCCTTTACCACCACCGGTTACGAAGGGGCTTGGATTCAGGAAGAATTTTGGCGGAATGTTCTGAACACGGGGATCGTTTGCGTCTTTGTGGTCGCCATCTCGCTGACCATCGGAACGCTGGGTGGCTATGCGCTTTCACGGTCGAGCTATAACTACACATTCTGGCTTTTGATCACGGCGCTGATCTTCCGCGCAATGCCGCCGATCACGTTGGTTTCGGGTTATCTGTTGCCCTTCTTTGAATGGAATATCTGGGGGATACTTCCGACGACAATTATCGTACTTGTCGCGATCAACCAGCCGTTCACCCTGTGGATGCTACATGCCTTCTTCAAGAACATCCCCAGCGAGCTTGACGAAAGCGCAAAGGTCGACGGCTGCAACCAGTTTCAGGCCTTCCGCCGCGTGATCATTCCCGTGATGTGGCCGGGTGTGATCACCACGGGGCTGTTCTCGTTTCTTCTGGCTTATAACGACTTTGCCGTTGGGGCGATGCTGTTGTCAGAAAGCAACCGCACAATGGTTCCAGCCATCGCCGCGTTCCTTGGTACAACGCAAACCGAGGGCAACGTAATGTTCGCCGTTGCGGCCGTGGTTTCTGCGACGGTTCCGCTGTTCATCTTGGTGATGTTCTTCCAGCGTCAGATTGTGGGCGGTTTGACCGCCGGGGCTGTGAAAGGCTGACGCTGATGGGACGCACGCATCCTCAGTCCGTATTTGCCCATGCGCACGCCGCCAGCCTGAATATGGCTGCGTGCCGGGCACGGCGACCAGGGCGAATTCCTTTTGCTTTGATGCGCGCAGGGCCTTGCGGGACGTTTCTCCGCAGACGCCTTGAACAGATCCTATAGAGACAAAGTTAATGGAACGCCTCGACCGTAAACCCTTTCTGAATTTCACCGCCGCGCAACGCCATCCAGGCAATTTCCGGCCAGCCTATGAGGGGTTCTTCGCCCCAGGTGCACATGTCAACGTGGTGCATCCTTTCAACGAGGTCGCGGGTGGCCTCGGGCTGCACGATCACGTCATCGCCCCGCTTGCAGCCTCCTTCGATGGGCTTTTTCGGCGCGACGATATCGTCATGGCCGGTATATTTGATGGACAGGGCTGGATCAGCGCCACCGGCTATTTTGTCGGTCGGTTCTCGCGCGACTGGCTTGGTATCCGCGCCACAGGTGAGCTTGCCTATCTGCGCTTCGGCGAGTTCCACCGCATGCAGGATGGCAAGGCGGTGGAGAGCTATATCTTCTTCGATATCCCAGAACTGATGCTGGCTGCAGGGCAATGGCCGATCACCGATAGCCCGGGCAAGACCCGTGGCTTCACCGGGATGATTCAGGGTCCAGCAAGCCATGATGGCATCTTGACCACGCCGCAAGACCCAGTCGAGGGGGCCAAGAGCTATCGTATGGTCACAGAAATGCTGGCCAAGCTTGCCACCAAGAACGAGGCCTGGCGCCCGTTCTGGCATGACAACATGGTCTGGTACGGCCCCAGCGCCTTCGGTTCTTTCGTCGGGCTCGAGAGTTTTGCAAGCTTCCAGGTGCCTTTCGAGGCCACCTTCGAAGGTTGGTCCGGAGGTAGTGCGGGAAATGGCATGACTGCGCATTTCACCCGCTTCGGCGAAGGCAATTACGTATGCTCGGGTGGCTGGCCTTCCTTGACTGGTGTCCAGGTGAAACCCTTCCTCGACCAACCCGCAAGCGGAAAACGCGTCTTCATGCGGGTCTGCGACTGGTGGCGTCGAGAGGACGATCTGTTGGTCGAAAACTGGGTTTTCGTCGACATCCCGCATGTGTTGTTGCAGCTGGGATATGACCTTTTTGCCGACATCGCCGAGCAAGCCGCATGAGCAGCTCTGCAAGACATAACGCCGTTGGCCGCCACCCGGCGCTCAACCGGATGCCGAGGGATTTTCTGTCAGCTGATTGAGCTACCCGATGAAGACAGAATTTCTATTGGCACCAATACAAGGATGAGAAAGATGAAGGGTTCCCGCCCGGAACAGGCCGTGCTGACACGTGATACGGACCTCGACAAAACAGAAGACACCCGCCGTGTGATTGAAACCATGGTGGATGGTCTGAACGATCACCGCATAGATGACATCGGCGAATTCTTCTCGGAAGGCTTCCGCTGGATGGGCAATCAGGGCTGCGGCACAAAAACTGGCCTGAAACAGTTTCAGGACAATTGGCAACGCCCGTTTCAGGCGGCTTTTTCGGACAAGACCTGCATCGACGAAGCGCGCCTTTACATGGGCGAGTGGGCGGCTGCGTTTGGCCGACAGGAAGCAACCCATTCGGGTGAGTTCCTGGGGATCGCCCCCACCGGAAAGCGGGTCGAGATCCGATATATGGATTTCTGGAAAGTGGTCGACGGCAAGATCGTCGACAATTGGGTGAATGTGGATTTCGCCCATGTAGCGGCACAGCTGGGTGTCGATCTGTTTAACGGTGAAGGCTGGGAAGCATTTGACCGGGGTGAGAAGTCTCCGCCCCGGCCTGAAACTAAGGATTAGGACAATGACAATCGAGTATCTGAAACGTGGTAAGTCCGATGCTGACCGAGCCGAGGATGACGCCAAAACACGCGCTGTCGTCGAAGCGACGCTGAAAGACATCGAAACACGTGGCGATGCTGCGGTACGCGAGCTAAGCGAGAAGTTCGATAACTATTCGCCAGCATCGTTTCGGTTGTCTCAAGACCAGATCGGCGACCTGATCAATCAGCTAACGGATCGAGAGCTGGCGGACATCAAATTCGCGCAGGAGCAAGTGCGCAACTTTGCACAAGCTCAGCGCGATTCGATGCTGGATATCGAAGTTGAGACTCTGCCGGGCGTCATTTTGGGCCACAAGAACATCCCCGTACAATCGGTGGGCTGTTATGTGCCCGGTGGAAAATTCCCGATGGTGGCCTCGGCGCATATGTCGGTGGCGACGGCCTCGGTGGCGGGCGTGCCGCGCATCATCGCCTGCACCCCTCCGTTTCAGGGCAAGCCCAATGCAGCGGTGATCGCCGCCATGCATTTGGGTGGGGCGCATGAGATTTACGTGATGGGCGGCATTCAGGCTATCGGCGCCATGGCGTTGGGAACCGAGACGATTGATCCAGTCCACATGCTTGTCGGTCCGGGTAACGCCTTTGTCGCAGAAGCTAAACGTCAGCTATTTGGCCGCGTCGGTATCGACCTGTTCGCCGGCCCGACCGAGACCATGGTGATTGCTGATGAGACCGCCGCAGACGCAGAGCTGTGCGCGACCGATCTTCTGGGTCAGGCTGAACATGGGTATAACAGCCCCTGCGTATTGCTGACCAATTCTCGCAAACTGGCCGAGGACACGATGGCCGAAGTGGACCGGCTGCTGGGCATTCTGCCGACAGCGGGCACCGCAAAAGTATCGTGGGAGGAATATGGCGAAGTGATCGTCTGCGACATGTATGATGAGATGCTGCAGGTTGCTGATGACATTGCATCTGAACATGTGCAGGTCATGACCGATCGCGACGACTGGTTCCTTGAGAACATGACTTGTTATGGCGCACTGTTCCTTGGCCCGCGTACCAATGTCTCGAACGGTGATAAGGTTATTGGCACCAATCACACGCTACCCACCAAAAAAGCTGGCCGCTATACTGGTGGTCTATGGGTGGGTAAATATCTGAAAACACATAGCTATCAAAAGGTTCTGACTGATGAGGCAGCAACCTTGATCGGCGAATATGGCTCGCGCCTATGTATGCTCGAAGGTTTTGTGGGGCACGCCGAGCAATGTAACGTCCGCGTACGGCGTTACGGCGGCATCAATGTCCCCTACGGCGCGCCTGCACCTTACAGGGACGCCGCAGAATGAGTGACAGGCATACTGAGCACAAGACCCTGATCGCACAGGTCAGGGCTGCGATGTATGACTTTACCGAAGCCGGTGTCCGGCAGGCGTTGGATAAGATTTGTTCTCCCGACGCTGTGTTCCATCTGAGCTATCCGTTTGGCGACACCAATGGGAGTAGTGCTTATTACGATTGTTGCTATCGCGATCTTCTGACCGCATGGCCCGATCTTGAGCGCCGCGATTATATCGTCATGGCTGGACCTGATGAATTCGGGGCTGATTGGGTTGGATGCGGCGGGTACTATACCGGCACTTTCGCGGGGCCATGGCTGGAGATTCCGCCGACAGGCCATCAGGTCACCATGCGGTTTCACGAGTTTTACCGGATCGAAAATGGCAAAATCGCCGAGGTGCAGGCGCTTTGGGACATCCCCGAAGTGATGATGCAAGCGCAGGCCTGGCCCATGGCACCCGGTTTGGGGCGGGAATGGCATGTTCCGGGACCCGCGACGCAGGACGGGCTGGTGCCCGGCCCGTATGACGAGTCCAAGGGCAAAGAGACTTGCCAGCACATTGTCGACATGCTGAATCATCTGACCAAACATCCCGCAGAAGGTGGTCCGGAGGTGATGGAGATGGAGCGGTTCTGGCATCCTCGGATGAACTGGTACGGCCCCTCGGGGATCGGCACAGGGCGGGGTATTGCGGGGTTCCGTAATTGGCATCAGATTCCATTCCTCAACGCAATGCCGGATCGCGGGCAGGATGTAGATGAAATCACCTGTCATTTCTTTGGCGACGGTGACTATGCGGCTGTTACGGGTTGGCCCAACATGATCCAGACTGTCACCAATGATGGCTGGATGGGGATTGCACCGTCGGGCAAGAAGATCACGCTGCGCAGCCTCGATTTCTGGCGGCTTGAAAATGGCAAGATTCGCGAGAACTGGGTTTTAGTTGATCTGCTGGATACCTATCGCCAGCTGGGTGTTGACGTCTTTGCCCGGTTGCGAGAGTTCAACATGGCGCGCGTTCCGGGCCGCATTCCATTTCCGGTTGGCGAGGTTTGATATGTCCCAATTTCCCAGCACCCCAAGTTTCAATCTTAACGGCAAACGCGCATTGGTCGCGGGCGCGTCGTCCGGTATCGGCATGGCCTGTGCCGTAGCGCTGGCAGAGCATGGTGCCGAAGTGACACTGGCGGCGCGGCGCAAGGATGCGTTGCAGGATCTGGCAACAGAGATGAACGCTCGGGGATGGTTGGCGAATATACTTGAACTGGATGTTTCTGACGTTGCAGGCACTGCTGATGCTGTGGCGCAAAACGGGCCGTTTGATATCCTGCTGAACTCAGCCGGTCTGGCCCGACACAGCAGGGCCGTGGACACACGGCCCGAGGATTTTGATGCGGTAATGGATGTCAATGTCCGAGGGGCCTATTTTCTGACCCAAGCGGTGGCAAAAGGATTGTTAGAAGCTGGGCGCCCCGGATCACTGATGAACATCTCCAGCCAGATGGGCCATGTGGGCGGGCGGGAAAGGGCGGTCTATTGCGCGTCAAAATTCGCGGTCGAAGGCTTTTCCAAGGCGATGGCGCTGGAGTTCGGCCCTGCAAAAATTCGGGTCAACACGATCTGCCCAACTTTTATTCTGACCGATTTGACCAAGTCGACTTTTGATGACCCGGACAAGCGCGCATGGATATTGGACAAGATCAAGTTGGGCCGTCCGGGCGAGATCGAAGACATCATGGGGGCAGTGGTTTATCTTGCCTCGGATGCATCGGCTTTGGTGACGGGCACCGCGTTGATGATAGACGGAGGTTGGACAGCAGACTGATGGCGGCGCAAAAAGTTACATCCATGGAGGTCGCCCGCCTTGCCGGGGTCAGCCAGTCTGCCGTTAGCCGTGTGTTCACTCCGGGGGCTTCAGCCTCGAAGAAGACGATTGAAAAGGTTCGTCAGGCCGCCAAGCAACTGGGGTATCGGCCGAACGTCCTTGCGCGTGCCGTAGTGTCCGGCAAAAGCCGGATCATTGGGCTTGTTGTGGCGTATCTGAATAATCAGTTTTATCCTGAAGCACTGGAAAGGTTGACGAATACGCTGCAGGAGCGCGGCTACCATGTGATGATATTCATGGCATCGAACCAGGCCGAAAACGTCGATAGCGTGGTCGAGGAATTGCTCGACTTTCAAGTCGACGGCATAATCGCGGCATCGGTGGCCCTGTCGTCGACCTTGTATGAACGTTGTCGGACCGTTGGCGTGCCGATGGTGTTGTTCAATCGGGCACAGGATGACCTCACTATGTCATCGGTTACATCCGACAATGTCGCCGGTGGCCGAAAGGCAGCCGAGTTTCTGCTGGCTGGCGGTCATGAGAAGATCGGATATATCGCCGGATGGGAGGGCGCTTCGACCCAGCGCGATCGTGAAGCGGGATTCGTAGCGGCCCTGCAAGAGGCGGGTGTCAAACTGCACGCCCGTGGAGCTGGAAACTTCATCGCAGAACAGGCGCGTGAGGCAACGCTACGCATGTTCGCGTCCGATCCACCGGACGCTGTGTTCGTGGCCAATGATCACATGGCGATCTCTGTGATGGACACGCTGCGGTTCGAGTTGGGCCTGCAAATTCCGGCCGACGTCTCGGTTCTGGGATATGACGATGTCGCCGTTGCCTCTTGGCCAGCCTACAATCTGACAACTATTCGTCAGCCTGCCAATCGGATGGTTGCCGAAACCGTCGATATTCTACTTAGCAAGATCGAAAATCCCGCTGTTGCGCCGCGCCGCACCGAGATTGACGGACCTTTGATCGTTCGCGGCTCCGCCCGCATACCTGAAGGATGGAAGACATGAAGGGATTTGATCCCAAATTCAAAGATTTCCCGGATTATATCATCGGCATCACCAAAGAGATTTGGGAAGACCGTGGCATTGCGACTCTGCATCAATATTACAGCCCAGACATCGTCGTCCGCTCGCCCGGTTCGGTTGTGTTGGGTAACCAGAATGTCATTGGTGCAACAATGGCCACGTTGGCCGAGTTCCCCGACCGTCAGCTGCTGGGCGAGGATGTGATCTGGTCGGGCACCCCGGAAGAAGGCATGCTGAGCTCGCATCGTATCCTGTCGACCGCCACGCATCGGGGCAATGGTGTCTATGGCAAAGCCACCGGAACACGCTTGCGATACCGAATTCTGGCCGACTGCCACGCCATCGACAACATGATCGATGACGAATGGCTGATCCGAGATCAGGGTGCGATTGTCCGGCAAATGGGCTGGGATCCCAAGGAATATGCCGCCGATCTGATAGCGCGTGAAGGTGGGGCCGAGGCCAGTGTGAAGCCTCTGTCACCCAAGAACGACATCGAAGGCCCCTACAAGGGGTACGGCAATGACAATGAATGGGGACACCGCCACGCGGATCTGCTGACACGGATAATGAATGCAGATATGGGCGCGATTGAACGAGAGTATGACCGAGGCGTGCAGACCGAATATCCCGGCGGTGTCACGGGCCATGGCTGGGATTCGGCTGATCGGTTCTGGATGTCTTTGCGTGCAGCCATGCCAAGCGCAACGTTCACCATCCATCATCAGATCGGGCGCGATGATCCGAATATGCCGCCCCGCTCGGCCCTGCGCTGGAGCTTGCATGGCAAGCATGACGGTTGGGGCGTGTTCGGCAAACCAACAGGTGCTGAGTTGTATGTGCTGGGGATCAGCCATGCCGAATGGGGCGAGTTGGTTGGAGGCGACATCAGGCTGCGACGCGAATGGACCTTATTCGATGAAACCGCGGTCTGGAAACAGCTTCTGTTGGAAACCGGGGATCTCTGATGCTTCAAACGCGCGTCGCATTGGATGCCAGTGAAGGAACTCGGCGGTACCACGGCCACCGGGCGTCCTTGCGGGCGCGGCGGCTGAATAATCGCCCTCCGGGTGCATGAGGATCGAGACCTCTTGTACCAATTCAATGAACGGAGACCATTATGAGCACGATCCAACAACGCATTGTCCGCTACGGCGAACTGCAGCCTTGTAAAACCGCATTTATTGACGCGCACACGCCCGGTTCGGACCAGAAGGAAAACTTTACCATCGTAGGCGGTGGCGTATCCGAAAGCCCCGATCAGCATGTCCACATCACCGACAAAATCGGTTTCAATATTGGCGCGGCGGGGCAACCTCCGAAATGCCGGAATTCGCTGCACAGCCACACCACGGCCGAGGTGTTCTTTGTCGCCAAAGGACGTTGGCGGTTCTTCTGGGGTCGCTATGGCACTGCGGGCGAGTTTATTGCCGAGGAAGGTGACATATTTAACATTCCAACTGGCATCTTTCGCGGTTTCGAAAATGTCGGGCAGGATTATGGGATGATCATGTCGATCCTGGGCGGCGATGATGCGGGTGGCGGTGTCACCTGGGCACCACAGGTGATCGAAGACGCGCAGGCGCATGGGCTGATGCTGGGCGACAATGGCGTGCTGTATGACAGCAAGAAGGGTCAGGAACTGCCCCACAACGTGCGCCCCATGCCGCTGCTGAACGAAGAAGAGCTTAAGAGCTATCCGGAAGTTCCGGTCGAAAATGTTATCGGCAAATATGTGGCACGCTATTGGGATCTGATGGCGCTTTCCGCTAACAAGCCAGCCAAAGTGATTGGCGAAGATGCCCTGATCACGGATAAGCCGGGGTTTGAGGTCGATTTCCTCGGACGCGGCTCTTGTTTGAACGAACCCGTCGCGGCGCATATGCCCGTCGTCCTCATGCCTGCGAGTGGTCATTGGCGGATTACAGTCGATGGCTATGAAACAACTTTGTCCGCAGGCGATACAGCGCTGGTTCTGTCAGGTGAAAGCTACAGTATCGTGCCCTCAATGACCGGAGAGGCAGGTCTGTATCGTATCACGGCAACGGACGATCCCGCCGGTGCTACCTGGACCGGTGCATAAAGGCAAAGTTGCGCGCTCCGATCTTTTTCGGGGCGCGCAGTATGTGACCCGTGCTTCACTTTGGACTCGGCACAGGGAAGTAATTGAATTGGAGATGACAAGATGACCCGAATTTCAACCACCCATGTGGGAAGTCTGCCGCGCAGTCAGGAAGTCGTCGATTTCATCTTCGCGCGTGAGCGGGAGGAACCGTTCGATCAGACAGATTTTGATGCCTGCATGACGAACGCGGTGTCCGAGACCGTAGGCAAACAGGCTGCAGCGGGGATCGATATTGTATCGGATGGCGAGACTTCGAAAATCTCTTACGCGACCTACGTCAAGGACCGCTACACCGGGTTTGCAGGCGACAGCCCGCGCAACGCTCCGGCTGATCTGAAGATGTTTCCGGGCTTTCTTCAACGTTTGGCGAATGATGGCGGAACTCCGCAATACGCGCGGCCCATGTGCGTAGGCGATGTGCGCTCGAAAGGGCAGGGCGAGTTGCAGAAGGATATCGACAACCTCAAAAGAGCCATGGTGGAGCACGGGATTGAGCGCGGATTTATGAATGCTGCCAGCCCGGGTGTGATCTCTCTTTTTCTGCAGAACGACTATTACCCGACGCGCGAGGCGTATTTGGCCGCGCTGGCCGATGCGATGAAATCCGAATATGAAACCATCGTCGCGGCGGGCCTGGATCTTCAATTGGATTGTCCCGATCTTGCCCTGTCGCGCCATATGCTGTTCACCGACCTTTCTGACGAGGAATTTGTCAGTATTGCCGAAATGCATGTCGAAGCGCTGAACCATGCATTGCAGGATGTGCCCGCCGACAAGGTTCGGGTTCACATCTGCTGGGGCAATTACGAAGGTCCGCATTGCTGCGATATCGGAATGGACAAGGTGTTCTCGACTTTGATGTCAACCAAGTCGCGCTATGTGCTGTTTGAAACCTCGAACCCGCGCCATGCACATGAATGGACGGTGTTCCGCGACCGCAAGTCCGAGATACCGGATGACAAGGTACTTGTGCCGGGTGTGGTCGATACCACCACAAACTTTGTGGAACACCCCGAACTGGTCGTGCAACGTCTTGAGCGGTTCGTGAACATCGTGGGAGCGGAGCGGGTGATCGGCGGATCGGATTGCGGTTTTGGCACTTTTGCGGGGTTTGGCGCTGTCGATCCTGATATCGCCTATGCCAAACTGGGTGCGCTGGCCGAAGGGGCTGCTCTGGTCAAATGACATCACTTGTCCTTTTGCCGGGCATGATGTGCGATGCTCGGCTATTCTCGCCGCAAATTGGTGCATTGTCTGGCAGATATCCGATATTTGTCGCCCCCATTGGTGCACATGATACGATGCAGGCTCTGGCCGCCGAGGTTTTAAGTCATGCGCCCGACCGGTTCGCCTTGGCCGGTCTTTCCATGGGAGGCATTGTTGCGATGGAAATACTGCGGCAAGCACCGGGGCGTGTAGCGGGGATGGCGTTGATGGACACCAACCCGCTGGCAGAGGTGGATCAGGTCAAGGCGAGGCGTGAGCCCCAGATAGAGGCGGTTAAAAACGGTCGGCTACGCGATGTGATGGCCGAGGAAATGAAGCCCAACTATCTGACCGATGGCCCTGATCGACAGGCAATTTTGGACCTATGCATGGATATGGCTATGGCCTTGGGGCCGGAGATTTTTGTTAACCAATCCATGGCCCTACGAGATCGCCCGGATCAAAGTCCCACATTGCGCGCTTTCAAGGGATCTGCGCTGGTCCTTTGCGGTCGTCATGACGCGTTATGCCCAGTCGAACGCCACGAATTGATGCATGACCTGTTGCCGCAAAGCCGGTTGGAAGTCATCGAACACGCGGGGCATTTGCCAACTCTGGAACAACCGCGGCAAACCACGGCGGCGCTGCTGCGCTGGCTGGAGACAATCGAAACAATCTAAGCCGGATTTCCGCAAGGCCGTAGATAGCTCTGGTGGAAACTGACTATGATATTACTCTGTCGGACTCGGAGCCTCATTCGTAGCGTGGATGCAGCAGTAACTTTTAAGGGTTTCAGAAGCACCCAAATCTTGTTCAGAGCCTACTGTTACGATCAAAACTGCACTTAAGTCGGGGCGCACGCGATACACCAAATACAAGGCCTGCTACCAAGTCTCTGACAAAGGTTGCTTTGTTGCACGCAGCCACCTGCGGAATGTCCCGGAAGTTGGAGGAATTTGCTGTTTGGCGTGACAAACTTTTCAATCGTCCGGAATGCCCCGGTGGATGATTGTCTGGTTTAGCCATGAGTGGCGATTGCGGTCGCTGCGTACCGGACAGTTTGATCGTTCTCTGCAACATTGACAGCTTCGAATAGCAAATGTTGTTATCGTAACGGCAGGCATCGTCCCGAGGAGAAGAGCTATGCAAGACGTCGCGGATCAATCCGCTGGCTATGATGAGCACATTCTGATTTGTGACGATGACATCGAGTTTGCTCAGGGTGTTTGTGCATTTCTGACTGACAAAGGGTACAAAATCGAACACGCGCAAGATGTACCCGCTGCGCGGTTGATGATGGCTGATGAAACCTACAGCTTGTTTCTGCTGGACCTCGTGATGCCAGGAACTAGTGGTAAGGTGTTATGTCACGAGATTGCTTCGCGCATAGATGCCGGGATCATCATGATCAGTTCGATTGATGACGACGCCGAGCGGATTTCCCTGCTGGAACTGGGCGCGGATGATTATATCATTAAACCATTCAACGAGTTGGAACTCCTCGCGCGCGTGCGTGCTGTGCTGCGCAGGCGTGCTGGTGGCACGCAGGGAAAATCCCGGGTTACCCGGTTCGGAGAATGGGAGCTCGTTGAAAACGAGCGACATCTCAAAAGTGAAGATGGTCGTCTCATCACACTCACCTCAAGCGAAGTGCGGGTTATGCGCTTCTTTGCTGAAAACCCGGACGTGTTGTGTACCCGAGAAGACCTTCTTGCCGTTGCCCGGACCCGACAGCATGGCGGTGCAGGAGACAGAAGCGTTGATGCTCTGATCAAACGGTTGCGATCGAAGATTGAGAGCGACCCTTCAAATCCGGAATATATTCGAACGGTCTGGGGGCAGGGTTACATCTTTCGTCCCGGCTGAACTCCGGTATCAAGCGGCAACAGCACATTTGCCCTAAGGCCTCCGCTCAGGCGGTTCTCAAGCGTTACAGTGCCCCCCTGATCAACCACAATCGCCCGGACTATGGCGAGGCCGAGGCCCGTTCCGGGTTCGGTGGCGCCTAGTCTCTGGAAAGGCTCAAACGCTGTTTCAAGTTGTTCGGCTGGGATACCTGGTCCTTCATCGTCTATGTGAATTGCGGCCATATCATTCGAGGTGGTCAAAGAGACACTTGTTCGGCCCCCGTATTTGACCGCATTTTCCAACAAGTTTCTAAGAACCCGGGTAAGCGCGTTGTGTCTTCCTTTGACCACCGCAGACTGTTCGATGGTGCAGGTCACATCGCGACCCGCCTCAACCTGCTCGTCTACCAACGCCTCAACCAGTGAGCGCAAATCCAGGCGTGCAAGCTCTCCATCGTGATGCGTTTCACGATTGAGGTCGGTGACGGAGTTCACAATATCGCTGATGGTTTCCAACCGCTTGAGCAGTTGCTCTTTTGGTGCCGTTGGTTCCAGTTTCCGGATCTCATCGTGCATCCGGGCAATCGGTCCCTTCAGGTCATGCCCGAGGCTACGAAGCAAGGTTGTCTTGTACTCAAGCGCCAGAACAATCCGGGCTTCCATGCGATTGAACGCAATAATTGTGTGGCGGATATCAATGGCACCCGCCTCGACGAGTGGGCCGACTTCTTCACCCCGGCCGATCAACTCGGCATTGACGGCCATCGCGCTCAGCGGTCGCATCACTTTCTGAATAAGAAACGCAAGTGCGCAAAGCAGGGTAAGCGCGACCAGACTGTCGATTGAGCCAACGATGACCAAAGGTACGATGTTCTTGTTTTTCATGAGCAAATAGCAGTTCAGCCATTCGTCATCATCCTTGAGCCGGACCGAAAAAACGCTCACCAGAAACGCGTCAACGCTTTCTGCATCGATAGGTTCGCCCGAGTGGCTCTTGAACAGTTGCAACAGCGCGCTTTGGTCGTGTTTGGCGTCAACGACCGTGTCTGCCACGGACAGTTCCGCGACGGCGATCCCGCGGTGTTCCAGCCGCGCCGTCAGCCAGTTAGCCAGATTCGGGCGGTCGCGGCCATTGGCCAAAGTGGTTGCTGCATCCTGCGTGCCGACCCTGACACTCCATTCTGCAGGAAAGAAACCAAGCGCTGCTTCGGAGCGGCTGTCAGGAGGCACGCGGGCCAGGGTTGAAACCACCTGCGCAAGAAAGGCATCGCCCCTGTTTCGGATCTCTTCAGCGCGAGAGTTTCGGATCTGGACCACGTCGGTGACTACCGAGAACACGCCGACAATCGTCCAGCTGATAAGCACGATGCTCATAACTTGTGTTCGAAGTGTCAGATCATTCCAGCGCATTGCGCGTAGGCTCCCTGTCCCATCCCCCTCACTTGGGACGCTAATTCAAATACCGCCGCATTCCCAAGCGGAAATTGCAACCACCATGCCGCTGATGACGCAAAGGGGTTTCGCCCGCCGGTACCGCACTCCTAGGCACCCGGCTTCGTCAGCTCGGTAAACAACCGGCCAAATTCGTCAATTGAATCAAAGTGTGACAAGCCCTTGGGGCATCGGCGGCTGGTCTCCAAGTATCAACCACAGAGTTTTTATTGGGAGCCAGCTATGTCAAAGCAATCATCCGTTCATCCACAACTTGCCAGCGCCCGGCGCGCGCTGAGGGGTAATCTGATTGCCACCGGCGTTTTCAGCGGTGTTGTGAACCTATTGATGCTGACAGGGCCGATTTTCATGCTTCAGATCTATGATCGCGTGATGTCTAGCCAAAGTGTGAATACGCTAGTCGCGCTCAGCACACTTGTCGCCGGTCTGTACTTGTTCATGGCCTTGATTGACGGCGCGCGGACCCGTGTGCTGGTTGCCATGGGGCATCGCTTTGAACAAAGGCTCACCCGCACAGCGTTTGATTGCACTTTGTCCGAGCCGTCACGCAACCGTCCGGGTGGCAACCCTGCGGCGGCAATTCAAGATGTCGAAAAAATTCGCGGTTTCCTGTCGGGTCAGGGTGCCGGAGCTTTGTTCGATCTGCCGTGGATCCCGGTCTATCTGGGATTGGTTTTTGCCATGCACATGTGGCTGGGTATGGTCGGTGTAATTGGCGCGCTGGCATTGGTTGCCATTGCCATCGTTACGGATATCAAGGTCCGCGCTGCCGCGTGCGTTCAGTCTGAGCATTCAGCCAAGCGCAATCGTCTGGCAGAAGCCAGCCGCCGGAATGCCGAAATGGTTCGCGCGATGGGGATGCAGTCCAATCTGGGCAAGACCTGGCAGGATGTGAACGATCTCCACCTTGGTGCGAGTGCTAAGGCGGCCACTACTGTCGGAGTGTCTGGTAGCTTTACCAAGGTGTTCCGCCTGGCACTTCAGTCCGCCGTTCTTGCGGTCGCCGCTTATCTTGCCATCCATGGACATATATCGGCTGGCTCAATCGTTGCGGCATCGGTCATCATGTCCCGTGGCTTGCAGCCTATCGAGACTCTGGTCGGTAGTTGGCGCAATCTGGTTGCTGCCCGGCAAGCATGGGCTCAGCTGAAGCAAACTCTTTCTGGTGACGAAGCTGTCCGTCGTATTTCCATGCCCAAGGCACAGAAGTCGCTGACCGTTGACGGCCTGATCGCTGCCCCTCCGATGGCCACTGCCGCTGTTCTCAAAGGTGTTGGTTTCGATATGAAAGCTGGCGAGGCACTGGCTGTGATTGGGACGACCGGCAGCGGAAAATCAACCTTGGCGCGCACACTTGTTGGTGCATGGTCGGCGGCCAAAGGCAGCATCAGTCTCGACGGTGTGCCGATCGACCAGTACCTGCCTGAGGAGCTTGGCCCCCAGATCGGCTTTCTGCCGCAGGATGTTGAGCTCTTTGACGGAACGATCGCCCAGAATATCGCGCGTTTTGATCCCGAGGCGACGGACGAGTTGGTGATTGCCGCCGCCAAGGCAGCGGGTGTTCACGAACTGATCGCTAGCTTCAAAGACGGCTATGCCACCTCGGTTGGCGAGCGTGGCGCGGCCTTGTCCGGTGGTCAGCGACAGCGTGTTGCCCTTGCACGAGCGCTTTATGGTGATCCATTTCTGGTGGTTCTGGACGAGCCCAACTCGAATCTGGATGCCGTGGGTGAGGCCGCACTGAACCATGCCATTCTCGCCGCCAAGGCACGCGGGGCGATTGTGATCGTCATCGCGCACCGGGCGAGCGTGCTGGGTTCAGTCGACAAGATTCTGATCATGGAAGACGGTCGCGCCGGAGATTTTGGTCCTCGTACAGAAGTGATGGAGCGGTTGCGTCAACGCAATCAGGCCGCCGCCGGAGCTGCACAGCCTGCCGCTGAACAGAAGACCGTCGAACAACCCCAACAAACAGAAATCGTTGCCGCCACGGGCTGACCCAGGCCGGCGCTGTAAACAGAATGAATGGAGGAAGTCATGAATACCAACAAGAATTCCAACACGAACAACAAAGGGTTTAGGGATTGTTCTGCCCGATCCATCGGCTTTGGTCTGGTCGCAATTGCTGTGCTCGCCATAGGAATCGGTGGTTGGGCGATGAAAGCCCCGATGTCCGGGGCGGTCGTGACGGCTGGTAGTGTGGTGGTCTCGTCCGACCTCAGAGCTGTGCAACATCCCGACGGAGGTATTGTCGGCGCGATTCACGTCAAAAACGGAGATAGGGTTGAGGCTGGCGATGTTGTTCTGACACTTGATGATCAGCTGTTGTCAGGCAGCCAAGCCTTGGTCGATGACAGGCTCGTGGCGCTTGAAGCGCAGTTAGTTCGTCTGACGGCCGAGCGCGATGGTCTGGACGATCTCGTACTGTCCGAGGAGCTTGCGGCCCGAAAAGACGAAGACAAAGTTGACCGCGCACTCGCAACGCAGCGCGCGGTGATGGAAGCACGTCGTCTGTCGCAGGATGGTGAGGTCGCGGCCTTGGAAGAGAAAATCGAACAGGCAGAGCAGGAAATTGTGGGCCTGGAGGCGCAGCGCGAAGCTTCCGAAGAAGAGATCAAACTGATCGACAGCGAATTGGAGGGTCTGACGCAGCTCTTTGAAAAGGGTTTAGTGCCTGGTACCCGGGTGACGACTTTGCAGCGTCAAAGAAGCAGTCTTGTCGGTAATAGTGGCGGCCTGACCTCTCGGATCGCAGTCGCCCGTGGTCGTATCAGCGAGACGCGTATCCATATCCTGCAACTGGAAAAGACTTTCCGCGAGCAGGTGATGAACGAGATCTCCTCGCTGGAGGTCGAGCTGGATGGCTTGAAAGAACGTCGGAGCGCGGCCGCGTTGCAGCTGGCGCGGGTTGACCTTCGGGCTCCGGCGGATGGCATCGTGCACGAGTTGGGTGTGCATACAATCGGCGGCGTGGTGTCTCCGGGCGAAACGCTGATGCAGATCGTGCCCGAGGATGACGGGTTGGTGGTGACCGCTAGTGTCATGCCACAGGACATCAACAATGTCGCCTTGGGCCAGGCTGCGAGCGTGATGATCGGGGCGTTCGATCAACATGTTGCCCCTCGGTTGGATGGGCACGTTGAGTTTGTCTCGGCTGATTTGAAAACAGATCAGATGACTGGCTTACCCTACTACGAGGCGCGGGTTGCACTAAGCGAGGAGGCTGTCGGACTTTTGTCTGACCGCCAGTTGAGCCTGCTGCCGGGTATGCCGGCTGACGTCTTCATCGAAACCGGCGAACGTACCTTGTTCCAGTACCTTCTTGATCCTCTCAGTAAACAAATCCGGACCACGTTCCGGGAGGTCTGATCGACCGCATGATGTGAGCTGCCCAATAGGAAGAAACAGCTAAAACCAGCGCCAGAAATGGCGCTGGTTTTTTCGATCCTGAAGGCGAGGAGGGGCGAAGGTGGTACCTGAGCGGGTGCTGGTCCACATCTTGGAAGCGCGTCCTGTCTGAAAAGAGATGATGCCCGGCTTGAGAGCCTATTTTTGTCATACTTTGTAACAATTTAGCCCCCTTTTTCGCGTTGTAATGAAGGGGTCGGATAACCACCTTTTTGTTATACCCGAGGAGGAAGTTTCTAAGATTTTTTGGGTGCTAAACAAAGTGTGTAACAAGGAGAAATACAATGAAACATGTAACCGCTACGAGCTTCGAGAAAGCCAACGACGATGTCATCGCCGTGCCCCCGATTCAGCCTTTTCCAAAGTGCGGAACCGAGGTGCCAAACGATGGTGAAGACCTGGTGGCTGTAAATCCGTTGCCGATTAATCCGCTGGTTGCCGATCCCATCGAAGATCTGGTTGCCGTGAACCCGCTGCCTTTTGGTGCGGTTCCTGCCGGTGAAGGTGACGACGTCACCGCAGTTTCCCCGATCATGCCTGACCCCCGGTGTGGTACCGAGGTTCCGCAGGATGGTGAAGACCTGATCGCAGTAGCCCCGCTGCCTTATGGTGCGGTTCCTGCTGGTGAAGGTGACGATGTGACCGCAGTTTCGCCGATCATGCCTGATCCCCGTTGCGGCACCGAAGTGCCACAGGACGGTGAAGATCTGGTTGCAGTGAACCCGCTGCCCTTTGATCCGATCGTTCGGGATCAGGGTGATGACGTCATCGCTGTACCCCCGATCCTGCCGCTGCCCAAATGCGGCACCGAAGTACCGGAGGATGAGTATGACCTGACGGAAATGGCGCCTCCGCCGCTGTGCGAGATCGTACCGACTGCAGGCGGCGAAGACATCTGCGGAACCCCCGTTCCGACCGACAGCTTCTTTGTCGATATGGTCGCCTAAGTGGGGCGAAAACTCAGCGATCATCTATCGCTGCACAACCAAAATCCGGGCGTCTTAGTTCCTGTTGAAACGGACGCCCGGGCAAACAAAGGGAAAACCAAACTCACCGGCTGGGGCCTGAAACAGGCGCCAGCCGGATTGCTGGTTTTCTCAGGCCGTGGATTCCATTTTTGTCATACTTTGTAACAACTTAACTGGCTTTCGCCTGTTGAGATCAACAGCCTGAAAAACCACATCTTTCCTATGATCTGTGATGCGTATGGGCCCGAACCTCGGGTGTCGACCATCCAGGAAACAGGAGGAAAGACATGAAACATGTTAGCAAATCAAAATTCCAGCCCAACTCGGCGAGCACGCTCAACATATCGGTTGGTCTTGGTGAAACGGATGACGATCCTATCGTGATCCCGCCGGTTAGTCTGCTGTCGGAAGAAAGCAGCGAATTGCAGGACTACGTCTGGGAAGATTCAGCCTCGGACGACGAGACTGTAGCCAGCAACAAACCTGATATTCCCGTCTGGACCGGTGGTAAATCACCTGGCGATGGCCACAGCGGTTGGTGGGATAAATATGGGACCCATCTGCATGACACCAGCGGCACCTATGTCGGCCGCGATGTCAAAGCCCGTGGTGAATACAATATGGCCGATGGTGAGGTGAGCTTTGAAAACCTGATGCACCGTCTCTCAAGTGGGCAAAGCAAGGGGACATATCTTTATACCCGTATCGAAGGGAATGACGGGGATAACGTCATCCACGGTTGGAACCCCGAAAACTGGGATAACTATGATGGCGGCACCTCGATCAAGAATTACTATTCCAACTATCATCATCGGGACAATATCTCGGGCGGTGACGGAGATGACATCATCATCGCCTACCGTGGGAACGACCAGTTGTTCGGTGATGGCGGTAATGATGTCATCTATGGTGGCGGTGGCCACGACTACATCGATGGAGGTGAAGGTGATGATCAGCTGTTCGGCGAATCCGGCAACGACAAGATCATTGGCGGCGGAGGCAAGAACATCCTTGTTGGCGGCGAAGGCGATGACATCCTGATTGCCGGGAATGAAGGCGACAAACTGTACGGTGGTACTGGTAACGACCTTCTTGTCGGCGGTGACGGTGATGATGTCCTGTTTACCGGGCATATCGATGAAACCTCTGCCGACACGCTTTACGGTGGAAAAGGGGCCGACACGTTCGTTATTGGCTCTGTGCCTGAACCAACAACTCATGATCCCAACCATAACCAATCGAATGGTCTGGGCGAAGAGTGGCTGGAAGAGGCAGGTAATCTGGCACTCGCCAAGATGCTGCCGGGCGCGAAGCTGTTCATCAACCTTGCCAGAGGCCTGGTCGACGGGATCAAGAACATGTTCAAGACCGAGGAGCAGGTTGTCGAAACCGTCAACCCGCCGAAGGTGTCTCTGGTCGAGATCCTCGACTTCAACCCGCTTGAAGACAAGATCATTGTACCAGTCAACGTGGAGGGGCCAGTAACGCTGGACCTGCAGGCATCGATCGTTGATGGCGCGGCATTCGATCTGGTCGCGCTTGATCCGGCCGACAACAAGTTCAAGGTGATTACAACCTTCTATTGGGATGAGGCGTCGAACATCTTTCCGGGCGCAACAAGTATCTCGCAGCAGAACACAGATGCCTTCATTCAACGGTTGAAAGAAACCGCTCTGATCACGGGGCCGGATGGTGCGCATTATGGCTTGGGCCAAAAGATCGACCTTGGCCTGAGCAGTGAAGACCTTGCAGGTCTTGGAACCAGCAAGTTCGTCACATTCGGGGCGTTCGGCGGTGTTTCGATGGTCGGCTTTCACGACGAGGATCGTCAGTTGGGAACAAACCACAACGACGTTCTGCAAGCCTATACGTCCGAGCGCGATACCCACGGCGGAAACGAGGCCGAAATCCGCAATGACGGCAATGATGTTCTCTACGGCTTTGGCGGTGACGATATCATGGCTGGCGGTGGCGGCTTTAATAAGCTGTATGGTGGAGAAGGCAATGACACGGCCTGGTATGGTGACAGCCTGAGCGGCATCTATGTCGACATGAACAACAAGGCGGAAGATGTCAGCGGTGAGTATTACTGGGCCTGGCATGGCAACAGCGCCAATCCGTTCGATCTCAATGACGAGATTCGCGACAAGGAAGGCTATGATCTGCTCTGGAGCGTCGAGAACATCTATGGCAGCGACCATGATGATGTGATCATCGGCGACGACGGCGATAACGTCTTCACCTCGGGTGATGGTAAAGACGTGCTGACCGGCAACGGAGGAGCTGACACCTTCATTCTGAACGGCGGCGAGAACACGATCACCGATTTCGATGCCAATGAAGGCGACCGTATCGAGATTGACCTCGACGCCTACGGTATGACCGGCTGGTTCGATCTGGATCACCGCATTGAAAACGGCCAGATCGTGCTGTTCAACAAGCTGACAGACGAGATCATCGTGCGCTATGACGATGACGGGAACGGATTTGACCCGTCATACATCGACCTGCGCAATTTGGTTGGCAACGATGAAGAAGGCTATCAGGTTGTCTACGAACCGCCCTTTGGTGCAAACACGCTGGAGTGGTTCGAGAAGTATGGCAACCGGATTGATGCCGAGGTCGGCGAAGAGCTCGTTACCGTAGATGGCACCGATAGTTGGGACTACATGATCGGCGACACCGGCAGTGGTGGATTGACCCTGAATGGTGGTGCTGGTGATGACTACATTGTTGGCGGTGCGCTCAATCAGTTCGCTACTCTGAACGGCGGCGACGGCAATGACACCATCGTGATCCGCAATGGCGCGATGATCACCAATGCAAATGGTGGAGACGGCGACGACGTCATCATCCTTGATGCAGACCAGTCTTCAGAAGCCGGGTTTGCCAATATGTTCGGTGGCGAAGGCAGTGATACTTTTGTCATCACCGGCCCGGGCAGCCAGTATGGTGGTCAGGTGATCCGGGATTTTGAGGCTGACGACTCGATTGTTATCGATCTGGAAGGGTTCGGGATCTCGTCTCTGGATCAACTTCAGATCGAATGGCGTTCCAGCACTCACTGGGTCACGGCAAATGGCCAAAAGGTGATCAGCGTACAGGGTGTTGATGAGCATTTCGATGTCATGCAGCACATCAGCGAGCTGACGGCTCAGCAATCACAGGATTGGGGTCTCTGATCATCGCCTGATTACCAAAAAAAGCTTCAGCCGGTCTGGATCGGCTGAGGCTTTCTTAACAGTTCGATCTGGCAATAATGCAAAGTTAATTATTGCGACATTCCAAATTTGGCGAAGACTCGCGCAACTGCACCGATCTTTTGCTCAAACCCCGCTATAACCCACTGACGTACAGCGTTTTTTAGCGCATCAAAAGGTTGGCCTAGGCCCGCATCCGCTCAGATTAATTCGTTAATGAACTCTTAACGTGTCCTGAACTTCTGACTTGTTACGCAAGTTGGGCCTGAATTCATCGGGCTAATAAAGCCGAAATACTTGGGCTGAAACAACGACAAGATGGGAGTCTGTTTCAAGATGAGTAATGGAACATATGAAGAATTTCGCGACGCTTTGCGTGCATTTGAATCTGGTTGGGATCGAGATCGATTCGACGCAGGAATCATTCAGGATTGGCAGCTGAACCAATGGGCGGGAGGGGCCGTTGCCGACTTCTATCCAAGCTATTCCAGCTGGTCTGATCTAAGCAGTGATGAATGGGACGCGATGTCCTATCGCTCGATGAACTCGCTTGGTTTTGTTGGATATCAGTTCGGCGAGGCGCTGTTAATTGACCTCGGGTATTACACCGATGATGTCTATTATGGGAATGGCGCGGCTTCGAACACCTGGGATGGCACATGGACCGGTAAGAACGGGGTGAATTCGCTGGCAGAGTTCACAACCGCCGAAGCGCAGGAGCGCGCTATTCAAGAAGCGTTTGGCTACAATCTTCAAGTCATCGAAACCGGGCTGGGCTATCAGGGAGAGAGCCTGTCCGACTATCTCGGCACGACACGCACTTATCTGGAAAATGGCCAGGCCGTCTCTGTCACGCTCAGTCTTACTGGCATAATGGCCGCCGCGCACCTGCGGGGGGCATGGGGTACGTTGGCTCTGCTTCAGGGTGGAAGTGTATCCACCGATGAATACGGTACTTCGATCCTGCGGTATGTCTCGCAATTCGGCGGTTATGACGCGCCGAGTATCGAAGACGCTATCAAGGTATACACCGACGGTGTCTTGCCCACGGATACAAATGGCGGCACCGATAACGGGAATACGTCGCCGCCCGTTGTCCCACCGGTCATACATCCGGAACCCACGGAACCAACCGGCAACGGGACTGCTGACACCACAGAAGATACTGCGGATGTGGTGATTAACTGGGCTTGGGGCACGAATGCAACGATCCCGGATTTCGACCCTACGACAGATACGATCTTCATCGCATGGGTCGGTGCCGACGCGTTGGAGGTTGCCGAGGTTGATGGCGCGGTTGTGTTCTCGATCCCGTCCAATAACCAGGTCACGACCCTCAGCGGTGTGACACTTGCTGAGCTGAGCCCGGCAAACTTCGCTATTCTGGACAATACCGCCGCAGCTGAAGTGCTTGGGCTGATAGGCACTGATGGTTCAATGCCGACCAGCGGTGGCGATGGTGGCGGAGATGGTGGTGGCGGTGGCCATAGCCACCAACATATGCACGTCATGCTGGGCCTTGCCAGCGAGGCACAGACGGTCGAAGGCTTCCTGCCGGCGATGGGAGATGTCATTGAAATCGGACCGGACATTGGGACTGATAACTTCTCGATTTTCGAAGAGAGTGGGGACGCTCTGGGGCAGACCGTTAGAATTGAGCTGACCTCGGGAAATGTAACCAAGCAGATCGTATTCACTGGCTTTGGCCTGTCCGATCTTTCGCTCAGCAATTTCTCTATCACGGATCAGACGGTGTTGAACGAAGTGTCCACAGCTTTGGGGCAAGTTATCGTCTCGCCGGGAGACGGAGAGGGCTATGACCTCAGTTATGATGCAGACGGGTCAAACCCGCCCGCGATCACCGGCAATGCAGACACGGGCGGGGTGAAATACCGGGCCGATAGCAACGCTGACGACATAACCGGATTCCGCCCCGGTGTGGACGAGTTGGACTTTGGCGGTACGTCGGTTCACGGCATGATCGTCACCAAATCCAAGGCCGGCGAGATTGTTATCGACAGCCCATGGTCGGACGCGGCGCAAATCGTGCAAGGTGTCACCTTCCAGGACGTGACCATCGACAGCTTTGGTGTGGTCGGCAACGAACACCTCCGTCAGGATATGGGCGGCGTTCTTAGTTGGGAGCAGGGCGTAGGACCTCGCGATGCTGACACAGTCTATGTTCGTAGCCACGAATATGGCGTGCACGAAGTTATTGACGGCTTTGATCCTTCAACGATGAAGATCAGCTTCCTGTATTTCGGAACCCGCGAGCGGCTTAGCGTCGAGGACAGTAGCGATGGTCTGGTGATCTCATCCTTGCCGACAGGACAAAGCATCACGCTGACCGGCGTGACCAAGGCTGACCTGATCCCGGGTCTGGTCGAATTCCATTTTGATCAGGTGATGGAAGACAATCTCGAGGTACCATTTGGCTTTGACCAGAACGATGTGACGTTGGTTGCTCGCACCATACTGCTGACCCCACAGGCTCCTGTCGGGGCGACGACAGACGGTTATCAGACACGGGTCGGAGATCTGACAGGGGGATCGACCCAACCAGATATCGGTAGTGGAACCAACGAACCCGGAAACAGCCAAACCCCAGGAGTTGTGACCTTCGGCGCTGAAGTGGATGTGGCAGAGCTTACCTGGAACTGGGGGGTAAAGACCCAGATTATCGGTTTTAATGCCGATGAAGATATCATCGATTTCAACGCTTTGAGCGAAAGCGATGTGTCGGTCACCGAAATTGATGGCGATCTTATCTTTGAAGTTATCGGAAATGGCGGCCATACCGTTACACTTCAGGATGTTCAGGCCGAGGATCTGGATCTTGGCAACCTGACGGCTGATGACTGGAACAGTGTTGCCGAAGCAGAAAGCGCCCTGACAGACCAACTTGAAGCGCTCGGCATGTCCATCGCCTGAGGCACTCCAATAAGTGGTTCCCGGTCTGCGCTAGGCCGGGAACGAAAACAAACACATGAAAATCGATGGGCACTGGCCTCGTTTCCGGTTCGGTTCCGTGATCAAGCCATGCGACCATAATATTAATGCTCGGATCGCTTGCGCTAGGTTCTCGTGGCTGGCTTTCTTATCGTTTGTCCTTCCGGCTCTACTTAAACACTACTCCAATAGGCTGCCGGACGGGGCGTTTAGCATATCAATTTGCTAAGCCGAACTAATCGGATGTCTTTGACAGAATTTGGCCACCGCTGCAGAGTCGGGTTGCAGGTGTTTCCAATGCGGAAGAAGTCCATGATCGCGACCGTTAGAAGTGTGAATCCGATTAAAGCCTTCTTTTTGTTCGTTTTGTCCTTCGCTTGTTTTTGCGCTACAAGCGCTTTGTCCCAAAACTCAGTGCCGCAAGTCGTTCTAACGGATGAGATCGTCCAGCGCATAGAAACACAGCGCGCAGCCGATCAGGTGTTCGCGGCTGACTATCAGGCATTGATTGAGAGTGCAGAAGCGCATTTGCAGTCGCCTACTATTGTTGAGGCAGTTCGGAATGGAGATGGTCAGCTTCACGAGGCTTTTCGTGGATTTGGACAACGTCCGGTCGAACGCCTCACCACACTGGCTTTGGCTTGGCGATTGACCGGTGACAGTCGCTATGCCGATCGCGCCAGAACCGAACTCTTGCAATTTTCGGAACTGGAGACATGGCAGCCCGCACACTTTCTGGGATTAAGCCGTGTCACATTGGCGGTGTCGCTCGGATACAGTTGGATTAGTGACAATCTGGACGAAGAGGATCATCAAATCATTCGATCGGCACTTGTCGAGAAGGGGTTGAAAGAAGCCGCCAAAATCTACGATCTGGATACGCATTATTATGACAAGGGTTGGATCGCCCCCCAACACTGGGTGAACCCAGTGTCTGTTCCCGCGTCGCTTCCTGATGGGACGGCTACTGCGGATATCGCCTGGCCCGTTGCTTCCTTCAACTGGAACATCGTTTGCAATGCAGGAATGATCGTCGCCGCTCTGGTTGTGTCAGAAACAGAACCGGAACTGGTTGATCATATTATTGAGCAAGCGCAGGTTTCACTTAGAAATGGGTTGGCAATGTTCGCTCCGGATGGGGCTTGGCCAGAAGGACCGATGTACGGGGCTTTGTCCGCCCGGGACGCGGCGGTGGCGTTTGATGCGCTTGTTTCCGTCCTCGGGCATGATTTTGATCTCTCTAAAATGGTAGGGTTGGAAGATTTTGGGGAGTTCCTGATCCATGCATCTGGGCCAACTGGCATGCTGTTTAACTTTGGAGACAGCGATACAAGCACTGACCTTGTTGTATTGACCTGGCTGGCGTCGCGGTTCAATCGTCCGGGCTACGACCTTAAGATGAATAGCAAAATGGGGTCTTCCCATCCAGCATTCGAGCTGATCTGGCAGCAGCGACGCAATAGTGAACCAATCACTGCCCGATCAACATCCTATTGGTCTGGAGGGCTTGGGATCGTAACCATGCGGTCTGGTTGGAATGACCCTAAGGCCAGCTATATCGGCCTCAAGGCTGGGCCGCTTAGCAGCCATCACAATGACCTTGATGCGGGCACCTTTGTGCTTGAAGCCGACGGTGTACGTTGGGGGGTGGATCTTGGGCTCGGAAATTACCAATTGCCCGGCTACTTTACTGACAAACGTTTTGACTATTATCGAACGGCCACGATCGGGCAGAATACACTGACCTTTGACATGGCAAATCAAATCGAAACGGGGCGGGCCTATGTTGAGGAGTTGGCGCAGTTTCCGGGTTTCGATTTTGCAATCGCCGATCTTTCAGACGCCTATGGAAAGCCCAAGGGAACGGTCAGACGAGGCATAGCTCTTGTCGACGGAACGACAGTGTTGGTTCAGGATGAAATTAGCTCTGATCAACGGGGGCGGGTGGCGTGGGCAATGCATACCGAAGCGCAGTTAACAGTTGATGGCTCCAAAGCCACATTGCGTCAGGATGGGAAAGAACTAACCGCACGCATACTGTCGCCGCCAAACGCCACCTTCTCTCAACTTTCAGCCAATCCTTGCGAAACGGCATTCAATTCTGAATGTGCGATGCAGAATCCGAATTCAGGCGTTACACGGCTCATGATCCAGCTTGATCTTGATGAAAGTGACAAGCGTGAAACCATTGTTGTTACTTTTGAACCTGATGCACAGGCCGCAAACAAGCCGGTCATCCCGTTAGGTGAGTGGCGACTGAACGCGACCCTCTCGAACGATGTTGTGAAAAAGCACATTGATCGGCTGCCTGCTGAAAACTCACGATAGGTTTGGGTCAAACTTGAACGACCTCAACCCTGGCTTTAGGCGATGCTGGGTGCGCTCAAGGAATGTAGTACGCACCAGAAGTCGCACTATGTTTGGAAACGAATTGAAGACGGCACCCTAGCGCCTGAGACAGCGCATGGCGACCTTCAGATACGATAGACTCCGCTGCAAATTGTCTGGCTGACCCGATCCAAATTTTTAAACCTATACAGCTTCGTGCTCACCACTGCTTAGATATCGGCGCAGGGTTACGCCAAGCCCAAACACAGCTACATCCCCCAGAACCGAGATCGCGCGATGCGCGATCGCAGCGCTTAGACCGACTCCCTGATCAGTGAAAAGGCCAAGTCCGAGAGCAATAATTCCATCTCGAATACCGATACCACCGGGTGCGCCCGGCATCAGAAAACCGATGACCCAGGCTGTCGAAAAGATTGCGATGCATTGCAATATACCGGCACCACCCTGAGGGTAGATCGCCCGTGCGACACACCAAAGTGACAAACCCAGCATCAAAAAGTTGAAGCTATGCAGAAACAACAGGATCAGGCATTTTGAAAATGTAAGTTTCGGTTTTCCCGCTTTGCGCCAGATCACAATCTGGCCAATCATGATGCAGGCCAGAATTCCGAGGAAGATGATTGTCATCTGTCCATCGAGCCAGGATCCTGGAAGGTCTGCAATTACTGCGGCGACAAGATCGGGCATGGTCAGGAGCACAATTCCGACGACCAGAGCACCGCTGGCGAGCAGAAAACCGATCTCGAGCAAAAGAGATGACGCAATAATTGCGGATGGCACTCCATCACTCCGTGCGAGGGCGAAACGTCCCAAAAGGTGGGCAACATTGCCGGGGATGTATTTCCCGATCTGCGATACCATTAACTGACTTTCAGCGCGTGTGCGCGTTAGGGCAACGTCATAGATGTTTAGCGTCACCCCCCAAGCCACAGCACCTACGAGCTGCGACAGCACATAAAGGGTAAACCCACCTAGCAGTGCATAACGGGCGCGGCCTGACCCGAGGTCGAGCACTGCAATGTCTCCTGCGTGTCGAACCAGAATGATTCCGATGAAGATCAGGGCAGCAGCGGTGCCGATATAGCGCAGGGCGGTAGCCATGTGTTTACGTTTTGCGCGCCACTACAAGAAAACCATTTCCAAATTCGGTGTTAAGGAACGGGCGTTGTAGCTGGAAAAAAAGCCGCATGACCGTGACTGCGAGTATGGAAGAAAACACAGGCCAGAAGCGCCGCTCAATGGAACGATCGCTACCGCTCTCGTTGGTAAGGTCGTTCGCTGTTTTACCAGATTTGGCGTTGGTTTCTAATATCTGTCCATAGGCCCGAGCACGCCAATACTCCATAATATTGGCCAAAGGAAAACCGTAGCACTCAACAGTTTCGACGGTGAAGCCGGCGTCCTGAACCGAATGTACTAAAAGTTCTTTACTGTAGCGTCGAACATGCCCTGCCCAAACGTCGGCCGCATTCCAGCGGGATGGGTGCGCAGGCGTCGACAAGATCATTGTTCCACCGGGTTTCAGATAAGTTTGCCATTCTCTCATGGCCTCAATATCTTGCTCCAAGTGCTCAATCACTTCAAATGACATGATCAGGTCGAAGGAGTTTTTCCAATCCGGGTCAAGCTCGGCCAAGAGTGTCATAGGGCTGGCTTGAGTGTTGAGCTTATCTGCCAGTTCAAGGGCTTGCTGCGAACGATCTACGCCATAAGCTTCAAAACCCTGTTCTGCCAGTTCTGACAATAGCGCAGCCGGTCCGCACCCGATGTCAAGCACTCTGCAAGGCTTCAGATTTTTGAGATGCCGCATAACCCGATCACGCCTTAGAAGATACCGCGGCGCGGGCACCCAATTGGATTGCGGCAGGGCCGGGCCAAAGTGCCTGTGATAGATGGCAGAAGCACTATGCTCTGCGGAATTAATGGCGGTATCAGTCATGTCGACCACAGTTTTATCCGGCTTGAGGTGCACAATGAAACAAGTATCCGCAAAGAGTCCGCGCGATCTCATGCGGCTGGGCCATTTTCAGTCTGTCTTCAGGCATTACCGGATAGCCCTCGTGCCTCAATTCAGCGATGGCATCCAGCAGCGCTTCGGGATTTGAATGAGGGATAAGCTTCACCCCGAGAGCTTCGTTGCCAAATGTTTCGATCATGGCAGGTGAGCTCCGGGTGATCACTGAACGCCCTGACAACAGCGCCTGATAAACCTTGTTCGGCACCACTGACGCAGCCTTGCCTGAGGCGCCAAAAATGCCGAGGCAGATGTCGGCATTTGAAATTGCCTCAGTCAGTTCCTCATAGGGAACCCACTTCTGCCAGGAGATATGCTTATGCTCCGCATCCACCAGAGCTGTCTCGAGCAATAGGCGCTCTTGCCCGGTGCCAATCAGGTGCCAATTGATATCGCGACCTCGATCCGAGGTAGCTGCCGTCAATATCGTTTTAAGCCCATGCAGCGGGATGAGCTGTCCATAAAACAACACTCTAGTGGGACCGTCGTGGCGCGCAGGAGGAGGCAGACGCTGGAAGGATCCCGGCTCAGCTCCCACCGGCACTGCTCCAATCCTGGATTCAGGCAAATTGAAGATCCGTGCAATATGCTCGGCATGCGCCTTCGTATCGAGCAAGACATGATGCGCTGCCCGGCAGGCCAGCCATTCAGTGACCCAAAGCATCCGGCCCGGCAGTGACTTGGCCCCAACCATACTTCGATCGTTAACGACAGTGTCGTAAAGCGAAAGGAACATGTCCCAGGTGATCTGCCGCCGACGTAGCAGGGCAAAGGGCCACAACACCAATGTATCGAGCGCGCCAAGATAGGGAACCATCACTGAATCATGACGAGGCGCACGCAAATAATGCAGGATCAGAAGCGGATAGGCCAAGAGCGCGCTGAACAACACTCGGATCATCACAGCCATGTTCAACTGGCTTTTATCCGCGTGTTTGGGCCAAATCTCTGCGTGGATTTCAATTACTTCTACGCCGAGCTCTTGCAATCCAGTTCGGAGAATTCGAGTACGCGGTTTGCTAAGATCATATGTTCCCCAAAAAATCACCCGCTTGTTGCCGGGCTCAGATGGTATCGGAGTGGTGCTGACCACCGGAGGGGAAAGAGGCATATCGGTATTCATGGCGAAAGCATCCGGAAGCCGGTATAAACCTCTCGATCCAAGCTTTCTGGCGCGACCGGAGCCACACCAGTATCCCAGATCAGCCCGACAGCAACACCTTTCGGTCCGTTGATTGTTACTGCCTCTGCGCCAATGCTAAGAATGTCTCCAGATGCGACGGCACTTGTATCAATCTGTACTGGCTGGCTGGTTTCGACCCGATATCGTCCGGGGAACGGAAGTGCCAATTCAACCGGTTCGTCGGTCAGCTTCACTGATCCTCCGGCAAGCCAGATCGATCCCGAATAGTGCACATATGACTCGCGTAGTATCTTGTGGTCCTCAGGCAGCAGCACAGGCTCGGCTCCATTGGCCGAACTTGGGTCCATCGTCAGCGTCAGAGCAGTTTTGTTGGCGATAAGTAGAGGTGGCTGCTGTTCTGCGATGATTCTGGCAAATACGGGCTGGCCCGCCGCCTGATAGCGTGCAACGCCCCAGCCTGACATGAAGAAACCAGGATTCGGGAAACTTGCGATCATGTGGCTGTCATCAATATAGGCGACCTGATCTGGGAACAGGCGATGAATTTCCGCAATAGTGGCGCGTTGGTTTCCTGCACGATCTTGCAGTGCTAGGGCTGCCTGGACAAAAAGCCCCGCAAGCATCACCATCACCAGTTGTGCCGAGCGTCGTGATGATCCAAGCCTCTGTGCTCCGATCGCGACGGCTGCCATCAGGAGTGGGGTAGCGAAGGGGTAAAAATAGACAAAGGCATTGCGATAGATCACCACCGAGAGGAGCGGTGCAGCAAAGAGCGCAATCAACAGAACCCGCCGAGCATTCCGACCGGCACACAGTCCGATCCCCACAAGAATGATCTGTGGGAGACTGAGCATAGCCCAACTCATGAATTCAGTTGATCGTGGGAATATGCCGCTTTTCAACAGCGTCGTATTCAGCGCGTCCTTTGCATTGTTTGCCGTCTGGTTGCCTTCGGCGACGCGAAGGCCAGACGCATGCCAGAGGTAGAATGACACGCAAATGCCAGCCGCCAAGATACCCGTGATAGTGATGCGCCGTACCGCTATTCGATCTTCGATCCTCCATATCAGCACGGCCAGAAATGCGGGCAGATAGAGTGCCGATTTGATCGTAACCAGTACGGCCAGAGCGCTCAGAAGCGCTGCCGCCAGTGTTTGCCAGACAGACAGGCGCGTGGTCAGCAAGATTGCAATCGAAGAAGTCAGTAACGCCGCAGCAATGGGATCGGCACGGAAACTGGCGCCATAGGCCAAAACGTAGCCTGAAGTCAGGAAACCCAGAGCAGCGATATCGGCAAATCGCTGTTCGGTAAAATACAGGGCGATACGGTGCACAGAAATTGTGGTCAGCCCGACGCATGCAACCATCACAAGCCGGGCTGCAAATATCTGTTCCATCTCATGACCCGGCAGCGCATCGAGCCATGTGAAACCATGCACGAAGAAGGTCTGCATTGGACGGTCCAATCGACCGTCGAGGAAGGCATGGACATGTGACAGGAAATAGAATTCGTCCCAATTCACATTATGAGTATACGCCAGCACCAGCATAAACACGAAGACAACGACAATGCTCGCACGTACCACTCGATCAAGAGTGATAGCCCCTACCAGTCCGGCGTTTCGCTGATCGCCTAGCGCCGGATTATCCATTCTCTACCGCCCTGACCGGGTCGAGGGAAATTACTTCAGTAGGTCTAATCGGCGCGCGCAGCAACTCTCGGGCCCGGATGTCTTCCAGCAGACTACGGTTGGTGGCGATAAGATCGGCCAGGATACCAACGGCGAACAGTATCGTGGCCATTGCCAGCAGCACACCGGACAGAACCAGCGACTGAACATGCCCAGCCCCCCCGTCTGTCGCGTAATAATAGAGAAATCGCCCAACCCCGATTAAGCCAGGCAAGGCGAATACTGCCGAAAGCGTCAGGAAGAACTTCAATGGTGCATAGATCACAAAAACGCGCAGAATAGTTCTTGCGGAGCGGGTGACATACTCTCCGATACCTCTGAACAGACGAGACGGGCGTGTTACCTTGTTGACCCGAACAGGCACCGAGGTCATCGGGATATGTTTGCGTCCGGCCTGAATGATGGTTTCCAGAGTGTAGGTATAAGTGTTGACAACACAGAGTCGGGCAGCGGCATCTCGGGAATAGGCGCGAAATCCGCTGGGCGCATCAGGGATTTCTGACTTGCTAGCCAGTCGCACGACCCAACTGCCCAGCCGTTGAAGGGTTTTCTTCAACGGCGAGAAGCCCTCGATCTCTCTGATCGGGCGAGCGCCGACCACGATTTGTGCCTTACGCTTCAGTATCGGATCAATCAGGGCGGGAATGTCGTCTGCGCAATACTGATTGTCTGCATCGGTGTTGACGATCACATCGGCGCCCAAAGAAAGCGCATACTCGATGCCGGCACTGAACGCACGGGCGAGGCCGACATGGCTGCTCATTTCCAGAACGTGATCAGCTTTGGCATTCCAGGCGACTTCAACGGTCCGATCGGTGGAGCCGTCGTCGATGACCAGTACTTCAACTTTACTGACGCCAGGAATCGATCGGGGAATTGCCGCGATCGCTTCGGCAAGGGTTTCCTCCTCGTTAAGCGCCGGTATTTGGACGACAAGCATCATGATCATGCCACATTGATAACTATTGAGTGCAATTACATTTTATTTTGGGACAAAATTGTGTCCAAAAGGGGTAATTGTTGAGCCATCTGAAACGGTTGAAACGCTCCTTTGAAACAATTCGTATGAATACTCGATGGTTGGTGCGTCATCGGTGCCGACCGAAAACTGCGTTACGCTAAATCAGTGAATTCCGACCAGCCGTCGATCTTCTCAAATCAACTTGACGCTGTAAATCGCTTCGAGCGATCAAGAGATCAACTCATTGGGGCCGATCAGTATTACTCACGCCCGGCCTGGAAAATCCATTCTGTGTGAGGATTCGCCTTCACGTCTTCCAACATTTTTAAGACCTCGGCTTTCCATCCAGCTTTGATCTTTAAAGCCAGTTGAGACGGCGGCCGGTGGTTGGGTTCAAGGATCGCGTATTCATATCTGAGCGGTTTCTTGAATGGCAAAAAAGCGACCTTTCCGTCGGACAGGTTCAATTCTTGCTCGGTCACGACGGTCAGCGGATCAACGATGCTGCAACATTGCCCGGAGCTGACGAAGGGGATGAGCGGCTGAAAATACTGGCAGGTCACTGTCGGATTGTACTCAGCACCGACCTCCTCGAATTCCTGCCGGATTTTGCGCTGGAATGGGTGTGACGCATGCAAGCCGCCCATGGGCGTATCGTTCAGATCAGACAGTGTCAGGCTCTTACGCGAAGCAAGTGGGTGGGTGCGGTCAATGGCACAGAAGCAATCTGCTTTGATTAGTTCGGCAGAGTACTGCGGTTCTTTGCCCGCTGAATGTTCGAAATCAGCAAATCCGAAGTCGATGTTCTGGGTCCCTGCAAGCTCCATAATCTGAGGTGAACTGCGGGTGGAAAGAGTGATGCGAATATCGGGGTTTTCTCCGACCGACTGGCTGATGAAACGCGGGAACAAAAAGGCGGACGGGCCAGGCATCGTTGCGATGTTCAGGCTGCCTGCATGCCCTTTGATCAACCCTTCCATTGTGCTGGAGATGGTGGCGAGACGGTCCAGAATGCCTGTGGTTTCGGCCAGAAGGTAGTGCGCTTCAGGAACCGGAACCAGGCGTCTTCCCTTGCGTTCAAACAGGGTCAGTCCCAGCGTTTTTTCCAAGTTTTTCAACGCAAGGCTAATCGCCGGCTGAGTGCGATTCAGTTTCTTGGCAGTTTGCGAGATAGAGCCGGTCTCCATCACTTCGCGAAACACTGTGAGCTGCATAAGGTTCATGGTTAATGTATAAATAAAACCTT
Organism: Ruegeria sp. CF3; assembly: GCF_056537365.1. Lineage (NCBI taxonomy): Bacteria > Pseudomonadati > Pseudomonadota > Alphaproteobacteria > Rhodobacterales > Roseobacteraceae > Ruegeria > Ruegeria sp. CF3. The sequence goes on from NZ_JBQFRK010000002.1 coordinate 310,373, forward strand.
AGTTTTGTGAAGTATAAAAAATTTGCATTTATGCGAATCGTCTCTACGCTGAGGAGATCGAATTCGGGAAAACCGAATCCAGCGATCCAACAACGGAGATGATTATGAAATTCGTGAAATGTTTGACTGGACTGGCCTTGGCAGGCGCGCTTGCCGCCCCTGCGCTGGCGCAGGATCCAACATTCTTCCGCATCGGGACCGGTGGCGCAGGCGGAACCTACTTCCCCATCGGCGGCACCATCGCCAACGGAATTTCCGCCCCTCCGGGATCGCGTCCATGTGAAGAAGGCGGCCAATGTGGCGTTCCGGGGCTGATCGCGATTGCGCAATCCACAACAGCGTCTGTATTCAACAACGCCGCCGTGCAGAATGGTGAGCTTGAGGCCGGTCTGGCCGCGGCTGATGTGACCCGATCGATGTATCTGGGTGAAGGCAAGTTCGAGGGTAAACCTCATCCCAACCTCCGCATCGTTGCAAATCTGTTCCCCGAGGATCTGCATCTCGTACTGCCCGCTGGTCAGACGATCAACGACCTGGGCGATCTGGAAGGCAAACGCGTCGGTATCGCACAGGCCGGATCGGGTACGCAGGTTGCAGTTTTGCAGATGCTCGACGCCTGGGGCGTGAATCGCGACAATATGGATGAAGCCGAACTGAACAACAGTCAAAGCGCCGAGCGTTTGGCTGACGGTCAGTTAGACGCCTATTTCTACGCTGCGGGCTGGCCAGTTGCCGCGATGGTACAACTGTCGTCGACCAAAGGCATGAACCTGCATTCGTTCAGCGATGAAGATCTGGCCAAGATCAACGAGATCATTCCGGCCTATATCCCTTCGGCTATTCCGGGTGGTGTCTATGAAGGCATAGATGCGGAAACCAAGACCCCTGCGGTCAGTGCTATGCTGGTTGTGTCCTCGGATCTGTCGGAAGATCTGGTCTATCAGCTGACCAAAGCCCTGTGGAACGACAACACCCGCAAGCTACTGGACAACGGCCATGCCAAGGGTAAGCAGATCACGCCCGATACCGCGCTGGATGGTGTAGAGGCGCTGGGTGTTCCACTGCATCCGGGTGCCGAGAAGTTCTACAAAGAAGCCGGACTTCTTCAGTAAACGCAACAAACTGAACCGTATCGTCGGTGCCCCTATGTGGGGCACCGCACACTGGAACTATGCGAAATCGGGAGGCCATCATGTCCGAGACCCAGAAACTTGATGACCACGAATTGACGGCCGAGGAACTAGCGGCCATCGAGGAACAGTTCGATGAAGGTGCCGCCGTCCGAAAGGTGACGCCCACCGCTGGAAAAGTTCTCCGTGTTGTGGCCCTGATTTTAGCGTTCTACGAATTCTTCACGGCCGGATTCGGCCTGCCCGCAGACCACTGGCACATGGGCATCTACCTCGCCCTGCTGTTCATTCTGGTCTACGCCACAATCCCGATTGTCGGGGCCAAAAGCCTTTATGCCCTTAAGGTCAGCCGGTTCCGCATCGGTAACATCCCGCTCTATGATCTGGTTTTCATGGCGCTTGGCATCATTGCCGCGCTCTATGTTGGCATAGCCTGGCGCGGCATTCCGTTCCTTGGGATCGAGGAACAGACGTTCCGGATGGGCAACCCCAACAACTATGATGTATTTCTGGGCGTCGTCATCATCCTTTTGGTGCTGGACATTGCGCGGCGCACGCTGGGCTGGGTGCTGCCCCTTATCATCTGTGTTTTCATCTCATACGCCCTGCTGGGGCCGTACTTCCCCGGACTGCTGCAGCATCCCGGCGTGAATTTCAAAACCTTCGTATCGTCGATGTATTTTCCGCAGGAAGGTATCTACGGCGTCACGCTCTGGGTGGTTTCGACTATCGTCTTTCACTTTGTTTTGTTCGGCGTCATCGCGCAACGCACCGGTCTGGGGCAGCTGTTCATCGACAACGCGACTATACTTGCGGGCCGTTATACTGGCGGTCCAGCAAAGGTATCAGTCGTGTCCTCAGCTTTCTTTGGCACGATCTCGGGCTCATCGGTGGCCAACACCGTATCGACCGGAGCATTGACTATCCCCAATATGAAGCGCCTCGGATACCCGGGCCATTTTGCGGGCGGGGTTGAGGCTGCGTCTTCGGCCGGCGGCCAGATTACTCCGCCGATCATGGGCGCTGCGGCCTTCATCATGGCCGAGTTCCTTGAGGTTCCGTACACCACCATTGTGATCGCAGCGATCTTCCCGGCAATTCTGCACTATGTCGGCGTCTTCGCTGTGGTGCACTTGATGGCACGCAAGCTGAACCTGAAGGGTCTGGCGAAAGAGCAACTGCCGCAACTCAAAGCCGTCTGGGCGGAAGGCTGGGCCAATATCGTGCCACTGATCGGCCTGCTGGTGGTGCTGTTTACGGGCTACACGCCATTCATGTCCGCTTTTTGCGGTATTTCTCTGGCGGTCATCGCGGGCATGTCGCGGATCAAACAGCCGCCAACGCTGGTCTATGCCGCGGCTTTCCTGGCTTTTGTGCTTTGGAAATTCTCGGATGGCGGGTTCGACCTGACGATGACCGCAATCCTCTGTGGCCTGTCGGTTATTGCCACGCTGAATCCACAGAAACGGATTGAAGTGCCCGAGATGCTGCAAGCGGTCGAACTGGGCGTGAAGTACTCGCTGGCCGTTGGTGCCGCAGCGGCTGCGGTTGGCATCGTGGTCGGAGTGATCAACACCACTGGCATCGGCTTTCGCATTGGCTTCATGGTGACACAGGGCGCGGGCAATCTGGCGTCAGATATCTACAACATGATCTCTTTCGGCAGCTTCCAGCTGTTTGCCATGGAAGACCTGCAGCTATTCATCTCACTGGTCTTCATCGCCATCGTCTGTATCCTGATGGGCGCGGGTATCCCGACCACAGCGCTGTACATCATGCTGGTCTCGGTGGCACAGCCTGCACTGGCGCAGCTTGGCGTGCCGCCCATCGCCAGCCACCTGTTCGTGCTCTATTACGGCGTGGTGTCCGAGATCACGCCACCGGTCTGTACGTCAGCCTACGCGGCTGCTGCAATTGCCAACTCGAATCCGTTCCGCACTGGCCTGTCGGCATTCACTCTTGGATTGGGCAAGGTGATTGCGCCGATGGCTTTCGTATATGCGCCAGTTCTGCTGTTCGTATCCTCAACCGGCTTCAATTTCTGGGAGTTCACTTACACCGCCGCCAGCTGTATCGCCGGGGTCATCGCCCTATCGGCTGCGGTTGTGGGCTACTGGCTGAAACCGATGAATGTTGCGGCGCGGATTCTGATGGCCCTTGCGGGGATTATCTTTGTCGCGCCCAGCCTGACGGCAGATTTGATCGCGCTGGCCGTGGCCTCGCCCGTCATCGTCACCCAGTTGATCGCGCGCAGCCGCAGCCAATCTCCGGCCTGAATTGATGACAGAACAAGTGACCATCATCGGCGCAGGGATCGTCGGCATCTGTTGCGCTTTGTCGCTGCAGGAACGGGGCATTCAGGTTCGGCTGATCGATCGAGGTGAGCCGGGTCAGGAAACCTCGTTCGGGAATGCTGGTGTGGTTTCGCCTTGGTCGATCATTCCGCAAGCAATGCCCGGTATCTGGAAAATGCTGCCCAAAATGCTGCTTGACCCAAAGAGCGCGCTGTCAGTTAGGCCCAGCTTCTGGCCCAAAATGATTCCTTGGGGGTTACGATTTCTCGGAAACTCAGGAGAAAAAACTGTTCGCGAAGTCTCGGACGCGATGGAGGTTCTTTGTCGCCCCTCCGTCGATCTGTACCGGCGTCATTTACATGGTACCGGGCACGAGAACCTGATCACCGATAGCTATTACATCCACGCCTTTCGCCGACCAGAACAGGCTGATCTGGACGGGCTTGGATATCTTATCCGCCGAGAAAAAGGCGGCGATCTGGAACGCGTCGACGGTGACGAACTGCGCCGATTGGAGCCCGCTATGTCCGAAGCGTTCAAAGGTGCGATTGTGATCAAAGGGCAAGCGCGTGTAACCGCTCCGGGACGCGTGGGAGCGGTTTTGGCCGAAAAGGCGCAAGTGCAAGGTGCTGAAATTGTGCAAACCGAAGTCACCAAGCTTACCCCCGCAGAAGAGGGTGGTTGGCAGATTGCAACTGCGCAGGATACGCTAACCGCCAGCCATGTTGTTCTTGCGGCAGGCGTATGGTCTGCCGACCTGTTGAAACCATTGGGATTGCCTATGCCTCTCGTGGCCGAAAGGGGCTATCATGTCGAATTCCCAACCCCTGCGGTCGAACTGAACAACTCGGTCATGGATGTGGATGCAAAGGTGGTCGCAAGTTCGATGCTTGGGGGGCTTAGGGTCGCCGGTACGGCTGAATTCGGCAGCGCCGATGCACCCGCTGACCCACGGAAGAAGCAAATCCTGTCCCAACAGGCCAAGGCCATGATGCCCGAGCTTGATACAGGTGAGGCGCGGTTTTGGATGGGTCGGCGCCCGTCATTCCCGGACAGCTTGCCCGCAATCGGGCAAGTAAAAGGCCAAGAGGGACTCTGTGCAGCGTTCGGGCATTCTCATTACGGGCTGATGATGGCCCCGAAAACCGGCGAGCTAGTGGCGGATATCGTCTCGGATCGCATCCCGAATATCGATCTAGCACCGTATACACCAACCCGGTTTTGAACTTTCAAATCAAAAAAGGACCTGATGACAATGCCAATTTATCAAGGCGGCCAGAATATCTGCGGGGCCTCAATCGGTGTGCTTTGCCTTGAAAGCTATTTCCCAAAGCCACCGGGCCATATCAAGAACCCGTCCAGCCTGCCATTTCCGGTTCTGTATGAAATGATCGACGGGGTGACTGTCCCGACACTTCTGAACAACCCTACGCCGGAATTGCTTGAACCCTTCATCGAAGGTGCCAAACGGCTTGAGGCCGAGGGCGTACGCGCCATTACCGGCAGCTGTGGCTTTCTTGCGCTGTTTCAAAAAGAACTGGCTGCAGCGGTTTCAGTTCCGGTGTTTGCTTCCAGCCTGATCCAGGTGCCGCTGGCTTATCACATGACCGGCGCGAACGCTCCGGTGGGTGTTTTGACTGCAGACGCGTCTGCTTTGACCGCCCGGCATTTTGAAGGCGTCGGTGCCGCCGGTGTTCCGGTGGCGGTGAAGGGACTGGAGGACACTAGTGAATTTGCAGAAGTGATCTTGCGGAATACCCGCACCCTTATGGACACAGACCTGATCGAGGCCGAGGTCCTGAACGCAGCCCGTAGCCTGATGCTTGAGGCCCCTGATATCCGCTCATTGGTTTTGGAGTGTACAGACCTGCCGCCCTACGCATCGCGCCTTCAGGAAGAACTGCGCCTTCCCGTGTATGATCTGACGACACTTGCGCAAATGGCACATTCCGTAGCGGCCCGCGAGCTATACTCTGGATTGATGCCCTGGCAGCGTTAGTGCGTGCCAATCAATTCGAATGAAGGAATGACATGGACCATGGCCGTAACCTCAGGATATCTGAGGTCTTGCAACAATGCCAAAGCTGCAGGAGTGCTATGTGACCATTGATCTGTCCATTTTGATGGCCGCCATTTGCCTCGGGGCAATGCTGCAGGTTGGCGTGGGCATCGGTTTCAGTATCATCGCGGGTCCCCCGATGATGATCCTGCTCGGCACCTCGACGGCAGTTCCCATATTGCTGTTGCTGAATACCCTTGTGTCGGTAGTCGCGACGGACCGTCATGTACTAAAGAACAACAAGCCACTCATTCTTAATGCGATCATCGCATGTTGTGTCGGTGTAGCTGCCGGTCTTACTGTTTATCCGTTGTTGAACGAGGCGTTTGTTCTGGCCTTGACGGCCTGCTTGTTGTTGATCGGTTTAATCACCACCCTGCTTCCCTTGCGCGGCACAATCGGGCGTTTTGGGTTTTCAGCCATTACAGGACTGTCCGGGCTTGCGACCGTCTGGGCAGCAACACCGGGCCCACTTATGGTGTTTGGTTTGATCGCAAAGGGCCGTTCAGCAAAAGAGGTGGCCAAGCTGGTGCAACCCATCGCGCTGGTGGCTTATGGCATTGCATTCCTGTTGCACAGCCTGTCCGAAACGCAGGCCATCACATACGGGCCGCAACTGCTCGGCTTTGTCATAATCACGCTGGTAGGCAGCCTGCTTGGACGGGCAGGGGGCCCTTACTTGCCGCAATCGGTCGTCATAGCCGCGATCCGCGTGGTTTCTTTCATCGCTTGCTGTGTCCTGTTCCAGCGCGCCTATATGATTGCATAATCCCGGGAGGTACACGATGCAACGAAACGACAATCTGGAGAGATTTCCTCGCGCCCGGCTTATGTCGGGCCCGACACCTCTGGAACGTTTGGACAGGTTGTCGGCGGAATTGGGGATCGATCTCTGGCTCAAGCGCGATGATCTGACGGAGCTTGTGTTTGGCGGCAATAAAACACGGCAGCTCGAATTCTACCTCGGCGATGCTCAGCAACAAGGTGCCGATACCATTCTAATCACCGGTGCTGTTCAGTCCAATTTTGTCCGATCTGCAGCTGCGGCGGCCGCTAAGCTGGGGATGCAATCCGTGCTTCAATTAGAAGAGCGTGTCCCAGATATGGACGAAGAGTATTACAGGTCCGGGAACGTATTTTTGGCACAGATTCTGGGTGCCGAGCATATGAGCTATCCCGAGGGCGAAGACGAAGCTGGGGCCGACGCGGCATTGCACGCGCGTGCTGACGAATTGAAGGCCCAAGGCCGCACGCCATACGTCATTCATCTGGGCTTGAATCATCCACCTCTGGGGGCGTTGGGCTATGTCGTTGGCGGACAGGAATTGTGTGCCCAGATGCCCAATTTCGATGCGGTGGTTGTGCCGTCAGGCAGTGGTGCTACGCATGGCGGTTTGCTAACCGGTCTAGCACTGGAAGGCAGCACGGCCCCGGTATTTGGAATATGCGTGCGCAGAGATCGCGAGAAGCAACACGCCCGCATGATGATCGTTCTACAGAAACTTGCAAACTTGCTGGATGTTGATGCCGCTCTATTGCAGGCGCGGATCGATGTCTATGACGATGCATTGCCGCCAGGTTACGGCAAAGTGAACGCAATAACGCGTGCCGCACTGGAAAAAATGGCACGGACCGAAGGGGTTTTCCTCGACCCGGTTTATTCCGCCAAGACATTCACCGGTTTGATGCATCTGGTTGAAAGCCAGAAGATTAAACCGGGTCAGAAGGTCATTCTGCTGCACACCGGCGGGCTGCCGGCCCTTTTTGGATATCAAAATGAACTGGCGGACAATCTGACTTGAAGGAAACTCGGCCTCGGAATGCCGGCTTCTGATCTATGGCTCCCATTGGCATTTCAACGCTTGTGCCGTGGGCAGCTCAAATCACTGCTAAATTCAACAATGAGAAAGTACAAGTTATGACAATCACCCGCATCGAAACCGGTCAGCGCATGAGCCGGATCGTCAAACACAACGGCGTTGCCTACCTGTGCGGTCAGACTTCGGACGCGCCGACCGTGGCAGATCAGACGCAGGACATTCTGGCCAAGGTTGAGGATCTTTTGCAAAAGGCGGGCAGCGACAAGACCCGCATCCTAAAATGCGAAATCTGGTTGGCGGATATGGCAGACTTTGCCGAGATGAATGCCGTTTGGGACGCTTGGGTGCCCGAAGGCCACGCGCCCGCCCGCGCCTGCGGAGAATCCAAGCTCGCCCGTGATGTATTGAAGGTCGAAATGATCGTGACGGCAGCTTACGACTGAGCGGCGGCTGATTGCGGTTAATAGGGTCTGGACCTTTGCAAGTCCAATCCCTCGGAGATTGAGCTATTCACGGTCCAGAAAACACCCTAGGTCTTCGCGTCTGCGTTTGCGTGCCCACATTTGCGTCTCTGAAAGCGATTGCTGACGGGAGATGACTGGCGATGCGTTAGTTTCGCTGTTTCACCATCAACTGGCATGTAATGCGCGCCCGTTGGGTTCTTATCGATCGCCCAAAGTCACTGTCGTGGATATTTCCACGAACACAGTCTTATCGTCATCGCATGGCGGGACCGAGTCCGCGCCACCTGAGTGCACAAGGTAACCCCAGGTATCAGGTTCGTTTTTCTTGACGTCCCTAGCAAGCTGCCGGAGTGCAGCAATACCTTCGGACCGGGTTTCTGGGTTCAGATACCAAATCGCAATCGTGGTTAGCATTTCCTCGCTCCTTTCATGGGTTGGACCGATCGTCTAAATGCGGGTCCAACGGTTTGGTTGCCGCTCAATATTGGCAACGTCACCGGCGGAACGGGTCGCTAATCCTGGGCATTTGTTGAGTTCAATTCTTCACTTACTGCGCAGGTCTTTGGCCACCTTGAACCGGTGACACGGTTCCGCCGAAAAATAGTCTTTAACAAGTATCCAAGCGGTGAAGGTTATGCATCCAGCTGCAAGTCGGCCGCACGTGGAAGAATGCGCCCGACCTCACCGCCACCGAGGCTGTGTTTGACCTGCGTGTATATCATAAAGACGGGCGTAAATCCTGAATTTATGTTGCGACCACGCCTTCTGCGACCCATTCGTCGAACTGGGCCAATACATGATCGCAAAACGCGGCATCGTTGATATGTGCGTCTATTTCGGTCATAGGAACGCGCCCGGGCATGACTTTACGGGCCTCATCCATCATCTCGGCCAGGGCTTCGGGATTATACGCCTCTTCACCCTCCTTGTCCCAGGCTTCGACCCCGTGAACGGGCAGAAAAAAGTGAACCGGGCCAGTTGAGGCCTCCAATCGGTTGGTAAGCTCCCGCACCCATGCACGGCGTTCATCGCCATTGAAGACCGAGCTTTTTATCAGGCGATTATGTTCATGGAATGGGCGGTCGGCATACTGGTCAGGGATGTCCTGCCATCCGGCAAAATCCAAAAGATCCAACGCACCCGGTGCAACCAGTTGTGGCGTGCCGACACGCCCGGCATTTGTCACGCGATCCTCACCGCTGGAGACCACGGAACCCGCCATCAGGTTCCCGAATTCCTGCATGCAGAAGTCCATGACGCAGGCAAACGCCCCTTCACCCGCCAGTTTTTCGAATGCCATGCCGCCCATTCCGGTGGAATGAAAAACGGCAACCTCGAACCCGCGCTCTTCCAGCGCTGGTTTGAGCGTTTTCATGTAGCGCAAACACGAGGATCCAAGACTGGTCATCCCGATCAGCGGTTTGCTGCGATCCGGTATTGTGGCAGCCTTTGTGGCACCAACAACAGCGCCGGCCGCTTGCGCAAGCGAAGACTGGCAGATCGAATTCATACCATAGAGCCCCCCGGCCCACAGGATCATCTGAATGTCCGGAGCCAGTCGGTGCGGCGGGATCAGCGGAGAAAAACTGACGGTCGACACGATGTATTTAGGCACCCCCATGGGCAAGGCCTGAGCACAGTCCAGGGCCAGATCGGTGCCCATAGTGCCCCCGGTCGCCAGCATCCCGTCAAATCGCCCATCCGCATAGGCTTGGGTAACGGCCTTTGAGGCACCGTCTGACATCACGCGAAAGGCCCTGTTCTCATCCCCTTGTGCGATGACATCTTCGATGGTCATTCCAGCCGCTTGGGCGATGTCGTGCTTGGAGATATCGGTTGGCTCCAAAGGGTCGCCCAATACAGAGACATCCATCGTCAATACATCCGCGCCTTGCGCCTTGATCGCCTGTTCGATGAACCGCATCTCGGGTTCTTTCGTGTCGTAGGTCCCAATCAGCAGGATTGTCTTTGTGGTCATTGGTTCCTCCTATTCATGCGACCTATGGGCCCCAGACAAAGCGGTGAAGACATGTCGTACAGACACCCCGCAGTCAGAGCTTTATCCAGGCGGTTTTCAATTCAAAGTACTTCTCAAGCGCGTGCAAAGATTTGTCATGCCCGTTCCCGGATTGACCCACGCCCCCAAGCGGAACGGTCAGGTCCGAGCCGCCATAGGTGTTCACATGCATGACCCCGGTCCGCACTTCGGCCACCATGCGATGCGCGCGACTGAGGTTCGAAGTCCAGACTGCGCCTGCGAGCCCATAGACTGTGGCATTGGCAAGCCGGATCGCCTCGGCTTCGTCATTGAACGGGGTCACGGCCAAGACTGGGCCGAAGACTTCGTTCTGAAACAGATGATCCGTTTCTTTGACACCTGCCATGACAGTGGGGGACATGTAGTACCCGCCGGTTTCGGTCAGAATGCGGTCACCGCCTGTGCGGAGTTCAGCCCCCTCTGACTCGGCTGTTGAGACAAAATCCAGGTTGACCTCCAGCTCTGAAAGGCTGTGCACTGCACCGATCTGGCTGTTCAGGTCCAACGGATCACCAACACGAAGGGCTGCGGCGTGGCGCGTGATCTCGGCCACAAAATCCTCGTAGATGTCCTGCTGCACCAGCAGGCGCGAGCCCGCGATACAGATCTGACCGGAATTGCGGAAGATCCCCGCGGCCGAAACTTTGGCAGCTTCCGCCAAATCAGGCGCGTCAGCGAAAACAATATTCGGAGACTTGCCACCCAATTCCAGATAGCAGCGTTTCAAATTGGACCGCGCCGAGTATTCCAGCAGTCGCCGACCTGTCGCGCCCGATCCCGTAAAGACCATGATGTCCACATCCATCGACAAGGCCAAAGCTTCGCCCGCGACCGAACCACGCCCGGTCACAACGTTGAAGACGCCATCCGGAACTCCGGCTTCGGCAGCCAGCTCAGCGATTTTAAGCAGGCTGAGCGATGCGCTTTCTGCAGGCTTCAAGACGATGGAGTTGCCCGCCGCAAGGGCAGGGGCGATTTTCCAACTGCCGATCATCAACGGGAAATTCCAAGGCACAATCGCCCCGACAACTCCGACAGGCGCATGATGTACGAGGCCAAGAACATCGTGGCTCGTCGGGGCAATCTGCCCGTAAATCTTGTCGATGGCTTCGGCATAGTAGCGGAAAGTGGCCGCAGCCGAGAGCGCCTCGGCCTTATAGGCCATATTGATCTCGGTTCCGTTGTCGCGTACGCCCAGCACCGCGATCTCAAGCGCACGGGATTCGATCAGATCCGCCAGTTTCAGCAGAACCTTCTTGCGTCCTGGAGGGGCCATGCGCGACCACCGGCCATCCTCAAACGCGGTCCGCGCGGCGCGCACCGCTGCATTCACATCCGCCGGGCTGCCCTCGGCGATTTGAGCGAGAGGCTGGCCGTCGATGGGCGACAGCACCTCATGCTGGGCGCCAGTTTCACCGGCACGGAAATCGCCATTGATAAAGTGTCCGCGTGTGGCAATCTCCTGCACGCGCAAGGCATTGATGGAAGACTGTTCCATGAAAGCTATCCTTGTTGGTTCGGGTGGTCGGAATCCACGGCTGGGACATGGGGTTCGGGGCGCAGCTTGTTTTTGAACTCGTAGTACAGTGTGCGGAAATGCAGGATCAGGATCAGCACGATCAGGCAGAACAGGATGGCTGCGATGGGCCGGTCGATGAAGTCCAGTGGCGTCTTGACCCGTGCCATTGCGCTGCGAAGCTTGGTTTCCATGATTCCGCCCAATACCATGCCCAGGATGATCGGGACGATCGGCAGATCAAGCCGTTTGAGGATTAGGCCAAAGACACCAAACCCAGCAGCGATCGCGCAATCGGTGATCGAGTTGCGTAAACTATAAACCCCGACAAAGGCTAAGATCAGGATCATCACACCCAGGAAGCGTGTGGGAATCTGAATGATCTTTAACAACAGGTTTGTCGAAAACAGCAGAAAGACCAGAACGATCACATTCAGCAGGATCAGCGCCATATATAGGGCCATGACGAAATCCATCTGGTTCTCAAACAGTTGCGGGCCGGGGATCACGTTGTGAACATAGAAGACCGACAGCATCATCGCCGTAAGCGCTTCGCCGGGTATACCGAGGGCGAGTAGGGGGATCATCGCTGCCCCCGGCACGGCGTTGTTCGCGGCTTCGGATGCCACCAACCCTTCGGGCGAGCCATCGCCGAATTTGTCGGGATTTTTCGAGCTTTTCTGAGCATAGGTGTAGGACAGAAACTGCGAAGTGAACTCACCTGTTCCCGGCACCATGCCCATAAATACCCCGATGCTTGAAGAAACGGTAGCGATCCGTTTCAGGCCCAACAGTTCCTTCAATCCGGCAAAGATATTACCGCTGACGTGAGTGTCTTCTGGTGCATGGTTCTTTTCCAACAGCAAAAGAAATGCCTGGCTGAGCGCAAACAGACCCAGCACAACCACGATCAGGTCAACGCCTGACGCCAGCCAGCTTTGATCGAAAGTGTAGCGGCGCGTATATTTGACGGGCTCCAGTCCGACCGTGTTCAAAAAGACGCCAAAGGCAGCAAGCATACCTGCTGCAAAGATCTGTCCTCGATGGGCTAAAACGACCAGAACAATACCTAGCAACGCGGCCAGAAAAATCTCTCGGCTGCCAAAATGCGGGGCGATCATGGCCAACACGGGCGAGAGCACCATAAGGCAGATGATCGCAAAGACACCTCCGAAGAATGAGGCTGAATAGGCCAGCGATAACGCCCTGTGGCCTTGGCCGCGCTTGGTCATGGGATAGCCATCATAGGTAGTCAGCGCATTGACCGCTGTTCCCGGCGTGTTGATCAGGATGGCCGGGATCGCGCCGCCATACATGGATGATCCGTAAATCCCCAACAACAAGGTCAGACCGACGATGGGCTCAAAGGCAAAGGTTGCGGGCAACAGGATGGCGATGGCAACGGCAGCGCCCACACCGGGCAGCGCGCCGATGATGACACCACCGATCGAGCCGATGAACAAGGCCACGATGACCTGCCATTGCAGCAGGATTGAAACACCGGACAGAAGGGTATCCATACGTGCCTCCCTACAAATATGTCAGCGCAAAGGCGCGGATCGAGTCGGGAAGGTATTCATAGACAGCCCCTGCCGGGATTTTGACTTGCAGAAACGCTCGGAACACGATGGTGACGACGAAGCCGAACAGGGCTGCGATGCCGATCGCGCCCGAGCCTCGAAACCCTGAACGCAGGGTCAGAAACACCGCGAACAACATGGTGGACGGCAGATAGCCAAGCTGTGGCACCAGTAGGACATAAATCAGGAAATAAGCCACATATTCCAGAGACCGGACCCAAAACCCGACCTCGGCCCAACGACCATCGATCCGATCGGATAAGGCAGAGCTGAGCCAATGCAAAAAGCTGAACAAGACCATGCACCACACGGCAACGGTGGGCCACAGACCGGGTTGAGCAAACCATTTGGTCCGCTTGACGACCTGCGTCTGCTCCCCAAGCTGAGACAGTAGAAACACCGAGAAAGCCAGGAACAATACGGCAAACACAATATCACCCGGACGGCGATACCGTTTGAACATGTCCTGAAGCGTTCTTGCGATCATTTCATCCTCCCAGCCCTATGAAGAAGGCGCGGAAATCACTGCCCGCGCCTCGATCCGGGGTGTTACTCGCCTAGAATCTCTTCTATTTTGGCGAATGACGCTTTATCTTGCTCGATCTGGGCATTCGAAGCATTGGGATCCTGCCAATAGATCAGCGCACCGGTTTCTTCGGCAAGCTTTTTAGCCTTGTCCGATTGCAGTGCTTTTTGGGCTGCGGCGGTGATTTTTTCGCGAGCCTCGGGCGGCGTGTCTTTGTGAACAAACAGTCCGTTCCACAGCGCCAATGGCAGGTCTGGGTTAAGCTCAACCACTGTCGGCGTATCCGGTACCAGAGCGATCCGGTCGCCGCCGATGCTGGCCAGCACGTTCACTTCATCCAGACAGGGCAGAATAAGCTGGAGCGTGGTGTTGATGACATCAACGTCACCGGACGCCAAGGTGTTGCAGTCCAGCGCATCGAACGCGGCTTCGCTGGCAAAGTCGAAACCGCTGCTGACAGCGGCGGCAAAAGTAACCTGCGTGGGTGGCAGAACCGAGCCAAAGTGGCCGAGTGCCACGTCGTTTGACTTGCCGTGTTCCACCAACTCATCCCAGCTTTGGAACGGGGCGTCTTTGCTCGACGCGATTACGAACGGGTAGGTCAGGAAGATGCCGATCGGTTCAAACGGGTTCGGGTTCAATTCAGGAATACCAATCTCGGGCCCGATGACCGGAACACCAATCACAAACGACCCGATCGTATAGCCATCCGCCGGTGCTGTGGCGACTTCGACTGCGCCGGGGAAAGGACCACCACCGCCGCCGGGCTTGTTCACAACAGCTGCCGGTACCCCGTACATCGCCTGAAATTCATCTGCGATCATTCTGGTCAGGACATCTTCAAGATCACCCGGAGGCCAAGGAACCACAAAGGATACCGGCTTTTCGGGGTATTCTGCCAAAGCGGCCGTTGCCGAGGCGGCCATCACGGCTGCCGCAATAAACTTTTTCATTTACACCTCCCAGTGTATGGTTCATTATTTGAACCGAGTTAACAATAATAATCTTGCTTTGTTAAGTTCATTCTGTCAAGGATAACATCAACGGAAGGAGGCAAAACACATGGGTGCCGCACTTAATGCGCTAAAAATGCTGGACTTATTCTCAAACACGATGGCCGAAATCGGCCTGAGTCAGGCCGCGCGCCTGTCAGGATTGAACAAGGCGACAGCCCTGCGTCACCTACGAGCGCTTGAAGAATTCGGGTTGATCGAACAAAACCCGCAGTCAAAGACCTATACCATCGGACCAGCTGCGCTGCGGCTTGCGGCACTGCGCGAGATTGCCAAACCCGGCCTTGAAGGCGCGCGCCAAAAAATGCACTTGGCCATGCAGGAGGTTGGCGAAAGCCTGCACCTAACGCTGCTGGAACAGGGCAGCCTGCAAACCGCCATCGTGGTTGAGACAACCAAGCACAGCGTTCGCGTCAGCCTTGATCCAAGCGAGATCATCCCGGTCAACGCGACTGCGGCGGGTCTATGTATGCTCAGCTTTGGCCCACCTTTCCTGCTGGATCGTCTGGATCAGGAAGCGCAGGTACGTTTCACCGAATCCACCCTGACAGACCCGGATCTGATCAAGGAAAAAGTTGCCCTGATCCAGCGGGCTGGCTGGGCCAACAGCAACGGCAGCTACGAAGAAGGTGTTTTTGGTTTTGCAACGCCAATCTTCGGCATCGATCAAATCGCCCTTGGAACCATTTCGATCGCCGTGCCCGAGATTAGAGCCACTTATGAGCGCCTGCCCTTGATCCTGAAATCACTTCAATCCCTCTCGCGCGATCTGACCGCAAATTTCGGCGGCCAAATGCCCGAGGCCTTTCCAACCGAGTTCCACCCATAAGCGAAAGTGGACAACCCCCGGAGAACCGCAACATGAAAGACTCCAACTTTCTTAAGGAGAACAACGCCCGCCATTTCTGGCATCCGATGGCGCACCCGGCCGACAGCCGGAACAACCCTCCGACCATTCTGACCGGCGGGGAAGGGGTTAGCATCATCGATGTGGACGGGCACAAGGCCATCGACGCCGTGGGTGGCCTTTGGAACGTTAATCTGGGCTATTCCTGCGATCCGGTGAAACAGGCGATCACTGATCAACTAAATGCGCTGCCGTATTATTCGACCTTCCGGGGTACGAGCAACGACAAGGCGATCGAGCTGTCTTACGAGTTGGCACAGTTCTTTGCTCCTGATGGGCTGACACGCGCCTTTTTCACCTCGGGCGGATCGGATTCGGTGGAAATCGCACTTAAGCTGGCGCGCCAGTATCACAAAGTTCGGGGTGAGGCCGGTCGCACCAAGTTCATCAGTCTCAAACAGGGATACCACGGCACCCATTTCGCTGCCGCTTCGGTTAATGGCAATCAGAAGTTCCGCGCCGTGTATGAACCCATGATGCCAGGCTGTTTTCATGTGCCTGCGCCTTGGACCTATCGCAACCCGTTTGACGAAACCGACCCTGAACGCCTGGCTCAGCTTTGCGTCAAAGCGCTTGAAGCCGAGATTGCGTTCCAGGGGTCCAACACGGTTGCCGCCTTCATCATGGAGCCGATTTTGGGCGCAGGCGGCGTAATTCCGCCGCACAAAAGCTTTATGCCCATGGTGCGTGAGGTTTGTTCGAAGAACGGTATTCTGCTGATTTCAGACGAAATCATCACGGCGTTTGGTCGAACCGGTAGTGAAAGCGGAGCGAGACATTGGGGCGTCCAGCCTGACATTATGACGACGGCCAAGGCGATCACCAATGGCTATTTCCCGTTTGGCGCCGCGATGATCTCGGGGGCAGTTGCCGAGGTATTTGAAAATGATACAACCGGCTTGGCATCCGTTGATCAGGGATACACCTATTCTGGTCACCCCGTCGGCGCGGCGGCGGCACTGGCAGCTCTTTCGGAAATCAATCGTCTGCGGATTTGGGAAAACGCTGCAGCACGCGGGGATGAGCTGTTCGAGGGCTTGAAGAAACTGGCTGAAAAGCACGAGGTGATCGGTGACGTCCGAGGGGGCGAGGGCCTTATGTGCGCGCTGGAACTGGTCTCGGACCGCGCAACCAAAGCACCGATTGCCAAACAACTGCCAATACAGGTGCAAAAGGCAGCTTATGAGGATGGTGTGATGGTGCGCGTATCTGGCAACAACATCATCATTTCCCCACCTCTGATTGTCACATCCGACGATGTTGCCAAGATCCTGTCAGCGCTGGATACAGGATTGTCGAGTTTGTAGTCGTCGCGCAGACCCCGCTTGCCAACTGGCGGGGTCAAACCTTAACAGCCTGCAGCTCTTCAAGTAGGTCCAGTAGCTCATCAAGCTTCTCTCGCCCCATCTGCGCCTCAATACTATTTGAAATGGCCAATGACGCTTGAAGGTTGTCTTTCAAAATCTGCCGACCCGCATCTGTAATCATCACCATCGTCCGCCTTTTATCCTGGCTGTCCTGACGACGTGTGACCTGCCCATCGGCTTCCATGCTGCGCAATATTCGCGTCAGGCTGGGCAGCAACAGACAAGCTTCTTTGGCGATAGCGCTTTGCTCGACCTCGCCAAGCTCATCCAGTACGCGCAGGACGCGCCATTTTTGCTCGGATATCTGGATGTCCTGCAGCATGTCCCTGATGGGGGCCATGATCGTTTCGCGGGCGCGCAATAATGCAATAGGAAGCGACCTTGAGGTGCTCTTGGTATGGCTTTGAGTGTTCATACCGCCTTCTAGTGTGCTGCCCTAGGAAATGCAAAGATTAACAACGCAACTTCTTGACGACATAATCTTATAATGCTAAACATGTTAATTAATAACGGAGGAATCATGCCGCATTTTCACGTCGAATATTCCGGGAATCTGGAAGACAGGATCGACATGGGCGGTCTGTGCGATTGCATCCGTGCAACGGCCGCTGAGGTTGACACCTTTCCGCTAGCAGGCATTCGCGTCCGAGCGATCCGTGTTGATCACTATGCCATCGCAGACGGAAATCCAAAGCATGGGTTCATCGATATCTCGATCCGGCTGCGGGCCGGTCGTTCGCAGGCCATCAAGAAGGACGCAACGCAGCGCATCTTCGAGGCGGCCCGAACCTATCTGGAATCCGCCATGAGGCAGCATTCCATCGCGCTGTCGCTTGAGATGCGCGACATCGATCCCGACCTCTCCCCCAAAACCGGCACGATCCGCGACCATCTGGAGGCCTGACCATGAGTGACCTGCACAAGAATATTGAACGGCTTGATGGTTTCCTTGCCCGTTTCAAGAAGACCGGGATCAAGAACCGGATCGCAGGAGAAGATCAAGATGGGTCAGCTGGGGTGTTTCAGACGATCTCTCCGGTGGATAAATCGGTGATCTGCGACGTCGCCCATGGCACTACGGAAGATGTCGATACAGCAGCACAGGCCGCGCATGAGGCCTTTGCAGATTGGCGCGACATGCCCGCCCCGGAGCGCCGCCGGATATTGCTTAAAGTTGCAGATGGCATTGAGGCAAGAGCCGAAGAGATCGCGCTGTGCGAATGCTGGGATACCGGCCAGACCCTGCGCTTTATGTCCAAAGCCGCCCTGCGAGGGGCTGAGAATTTTCGCTATTTTGCCGATCAGGTGGTTCAGGCGCGGGATGGTCAACACCTGAAATCACCGACACTGATGAACATAACCACCCGCGTCCCAATCGGGCCCGTTGGTGTCATCACGCCGTGGAACACCCCGTTCATGCTGTCGACATGGAAGATCGCTCCGGCACTGGCCGCTGGCTGTACGGTCGTCCACAAACCGGCTGAAGATTCACCGCTGTCTGCGCGGCTATTGGTAGAAATCGCGGAAGAAGCCGGTCTGCCCAAGGGTGTGCTGAACACTGTCAACGGTTTTGGTCCAGACGCAGGTAAGCGGCTGACCGAACATCCATTGATCAAAGCCATTGCCTTTGTCGGTGAAAGCCGTACGGGCAGCATCATTACCAAGCAAGGCGCAGATACGCTGAAACGGATGCATCTGGAGTTGGGCGGTAAGAACCCGGTCATCGTCTTTGACGACGCCGACATGGATCGCGCGCTGGATGCGGTGATCTTCATGATCTATTCGATCAACGGCGAACGTTGCACGTCTTCTTCGCGGTTGCTGGTACAAGATACAATCAAGGAAGAGTTCGAAGCCAAGCTGATCGAGCGCGTGAACAATATCAAAGTCGGCCACCCGTTGGACCCTGCAACCGAGATTGGCCCGCTTGTAACGGAAGAGCATTACAACAAGGTCACTTCATACTTCGGCATCGCCAAGGAAGACGGCGCGACCGTCGCGGCCGGTGGCGTCAAGGTGGGCGAAGAGGGGTACTTCGTACGGCCCACCCTGTTTACCAACGCCAACAATCAAATGCGCATCGCACGCGAGGAAATCTTTGGCCCTGTCCTGACCGTGATCCCGTTCTCGACTGAGGAGGAGGCGCTGCAGATCGCAAATGACACGCAATATGGTCTGACCGGCTATGTCTGGACCAACGATCTGACCCGCGCGTTACGTTTCACGGACAAGCTTGAGGCCGGAATGATCTGGGTGAACTCGGAAAACGTGCGCCATCTGCCCACACCGTTTGGCGGGGTCAAAGCATCCGGCATCGGGCGCGACGGCGGCGACTGGAGCTTTGAGTTCTACATGGAACAAAAGCATATCGGCTTTGCCACAGGCCAGCACAAGATCATGCAATTGGGCAAGCTATAGCGGCCCCTCAGACGACAATCGCGCGAAAAACCTTAACTCCAGGAGCAGACTATGGGAGAAATCGTTCTTGCCGCCAAAATGACCCATGTGCCGACACTGCTCATGTCTGAGCAGGAAGGCCCGGTTAAAGGCAAACGTCAGCCCGCCATTGATGGCCACCGCGAGATCGCGCGCCGTGCAAAAGCGCTGGGGGCGACCACGGTGATCATCTGCGACACGCATTGGGTGATCAATGCCGGGTTCCACATCAACGCCAATGAAAAATTCGAAGGTCTGTTCACGTCGAACGAGTTCCCGCAGTTCATCCAGGACCTGCCCTATTCCTATGAGGGCAATCCTGAAATGGGTGATGCCATCGCAAAGATCGCGTCGGACAAAGGCGTCTACACTTTAGCGCATCACTTGGACAGTCTCGAACTGGAATACGGTACGCTGGTCCCGATGCGCTTCATGAGCCGCGAGCATGATATGAAAGTCGTCTCAGTCGCGGCCTGGGCCACGGTGCATAGCCATGACGAAAGCCGGGTCATTGGTGAAGCCATCCGTGAAGCGGTTGAGGCCAGCAATGAAAAGGTGCTGTTGGTCGCGTCAGGCTCGTTGTCGCACAAGATCTGGGCGAACAAGGATTATGCCGCCAATAACGGCACTTTCACCATCAGCTCGGAATTCAACCGTCAGATGGACTTGCATGTGCTTGAGATGTGGAAGAACGGCGACCACGCCACGTTCCTGAAAATGCTGGGCGACTATGCCAATTTCTGCTGCGGCGAAGGCTCGATGCATGACACGTCGATGCTCTACGGAGCGCTGGGGTGGGATACCTATGACAAGAAATGCGAGATTGTGACTGAGTATTTCCCAAGCTCCGGCACCGGCCAGACAAACGTCATCTTCCCCGTATAACAGGAGGTTAAAATGCCCGTTCCAGCCCCCAACCTGTATCCCGACTTCAACACAATCCGGCTGAGCCATGTTTGCCTGAACGTCAGCGATTTGTCAGCTTCGCGTAAATTCTACTCAGAGGTTCTTGGCCTTCAGGTCTCGGACGAAAGCGACACGCACGTCTATTTGCGCGCGATGGAAGAACGTGGACACCACTGTGTGATCCTGCAGAAATCCGATCAGCCGGCGACTGTCGAGGTCATGGGCTTCAAAACATTCGACGAGGATGATTTGGATCGGGCCGAGGCGTATTTTATATCCAAAGGCCGACCGACCTCATGGGTTGATCGCCCCTATCAGGGCCGGACTCTGTTAACCTCGGACAATATGGGCATACCGCTGGAGTTCTATCACAAGATGGATCGCCTGGAGCCGATCCATCAGAAATACGCGCTCTATCGTGGTGTGAAACCGCTGCGGATCGATCACTTCAACTGCTTCTCGACCAATGTCGATGACAGTGTCGCATTCTACAGTGATTTCGGGTTCCGCGTGACCGAGTATACGGAAGACGAAGACAGCAAGAAACTGTGGGCCGCGTGGATGCACCGCAAGGGTGGGGTGCATGATATGGCCTTCACCAATGGCAAAGGCCCACGGATGCACCACGTGGCCTTCTGGGTGCCAACACCGCTGAACATCATCGATTTGCTCGATCTAATGGCCACCACCGGCTATGTGGACAACATCGAACGCGGCCCGGGGCGACATGGTATTTCGAATGCTTTCTTCCTGTATATCCTCGATCCCGACGGACACCGGATTGAGATTTATTGCTCGGATTATCAGACCGTTGACCCCGATCTGGAGCCGATCAAATGGGACCTGAAGGACCCGCAGCGTCAGACGCTCTGGGGCGCTCCGGCGCCGCGCAGTTGGTTTGAACACGGCACATCCTTTGTCGGTGTGGATGTAAACGAGCCAGACCTATCTGCGTCTCCCATCATCGCACCGTAAGCAAAGTATGCTTGATCTAAAACATCTTAGTATGGGCGGGTTCCATAACGCCGAGGAGGCCTGATGCGCATTGCAACCTACACTGCCAACGGTGAAACATTTTTTGGTGCGATCACTGATGAAGGCGCGGTCGCACTAAACAGCGAATTTGCCGAGTTCAAAAGCCTCTACGAGGTTGTCGCCGCTGGTGCGTTTGGCCAATTGGCCGAGGCTGCCGAAGGAAAGCCGGTAACCCATACGGATTTTACCTTTGAGATGGTGATGCCGGATGTCCGTCGCATTCTGTGCGTTGGTGTGAACTTTCCAGATCGCAACGCGGAATACAAAGATGGCAGTGCCCAGCCGAAATACATGTCGCTGTTTCCGCGCTTCGCCAGTGGATTTACCGGCCATAATCGCCCTCTGATCCGCCCGCCCGAAAATCACACGCTGGATTACGAGGGTGAAGTGGCCATCGTGATCGGCAAAGCAGGCCGCCGGATTTCGCAGGACGATGCTTATGGCCATATCGCAGCCTTGACCCTGTGCAACGAAGGGACAATCCGCGATTGGGTTCGGCACGCCAAGTTCAACGTCACGCAAGGCAAGAACTGGGACAAATCGGGTGCCATCGGCCCTTGGCTGGTCCCGTTCACCAATGCCGCCCAACTGGACGACGCCCGCATTCAGACCCATGTGAATGGTGAATTGCGGCAGGACGATACGTTGAACCGAATGATGTTCCCGATCCGGCGTGAGATTGAATACATATCGACCTTCATGACGCTTCAACCGGGCGATATAATCGTCACCGGCACCCCAACCGGCGCAGGTGCACGATTTGATCCGCCAAAATACCTGGCCCCTGGCGATGTGGTTGAGGTATCCGTCGAAGGTATAGGCACCCTGAGCAACACCATCGAGGATGAGCAGATATGACCCCGGAAGACCACGCGCGCGCTGCCGCCGATCTGCTGAACGCGGAAAGGACGCGACAGCAGATCGGTCTACTGACATTGCGGTATCCCGAAATGGCGATGGATGACGCATATGAAGTGCAGAATGCCATCTATCGGGCCAAGCTGGCGGAAGGGCGCAAGGTCATCGGCTGGAAGATCGGGCTGACCTCGAAGGCGATGCAATATGCATTGAACATTAATATTCCAGACAGCGGTATTCTGTTTGACAACATGGCTTTCGGAAATGGAGACACCGTTCCCGCTGGTCGTTTCATCCAGCCCCGGATCGAAGCCGAGATTGCCTTTGTGATGAAAGATGCCATTGGTGGTGCAGATGTGACCCGCGATCAGGTTTTGCAAGCGACCAACTATGTTACTCCGTCCATTGAAATCCTCGACACTCGTATTAAGCGGGCAGACCCTGGGACTGGAAAGTCCCGCACTGTATTCGACACAATCAGCGACAACGCCGCAAATGCCGGCATTGTACTAGGGGCGGAACGCCACCCAGCGGATGCATTTGACCTGCGATGGGTAGGGGCCCTAACCTTCCGCAACGGCGAAATCGAGGAAACTGGCCTGGGTGCGGGCGTATTGAATGATCCGGTCGAAAGTGTGGTCTGGTTGGCCCGTCGCATGGCGCAATACGGCCAGAGCATTGAACCCGGCCACGTAATCCTGTCCGGCAGCTTCATTCGCCCAATCGAATGCCCATCGGGTGCGGAAATCCACGCCGATTTCGGATCGTTCGGATCCGTCGACATCAATTTTGCCTAAAGGAGCAGCGACATGCCCGCACCAAAGAACACCTTTAAGGCCGCATTAAAGGCTGGAAAGCCTCAGGTCGGGTGCTGGATCGGAATGGTCGACGCATATGCAGCAGAAATTTCCGCGACCGCAGGGTTCGATTGGTTGTTGGTCGATGGCGAACACGCACCAAACGACCTGCGCTCGACCCTTGAACAGGTGCGAGTGATCGAAAGTTCGGGCAGCGCGCCCGTTGCACGTCTACCGATTGGTGAGACATGGATGATCAAGCAATATCTCGATGCGGGTGTTCAGAGTATTCTGGTGCCGATGGTCGAAAGCGCTGATCAGGCGCGCGAACTGGTACGCGCGGTGCAATACCCCCCACACGGCGTGCGAGGTGTGGGATCATCCCTTGCGCGAGCTTCGCAATTTGCCGAGATCCCGGACTACCTCGATACGGCGGATGAGCAGATTTGTCTGCTGCTACAGGTTGAGAACAACGCGGGCATGGCTGCTCTGGACGACATTCTGACGATTGATGGAGTAGACGGAGTTTTTATCGGACCTGCAGATCTGGCCGCCGACATGGGTCATATCGGCAACGCCGGGCATCCAGATGTTGTGGAGGCCATTGAAGACGCGCTGACCCGCATCGTCGCGGCAGGTAAAGCCGCGGGTATCCTAACACTGGACCCAGCAATGCAGCGTAGGTGCCTTGAGATCGGCGTGACCTTTCTGGCCACTGAAATTGACGTCACCCTTTTCGCAAAAAGCATGCGCGCCAAAGCGCAAAACGGCCTCGCGCTTTTGCCGCGACAGAACGCAATCGGATCGGCGACAACAGAAAATGCCAGCAAGTACTTACAGCAATTGTGCAAACATTGGTCACATAAGGGACAGGTCGAGTTCGATGTAAATACTGGAACCGTTTTTTTTGACAGTGGTAATGCCGTCGAACTAAAGGCGACGCCAGTAGCACTGGAAGTTCGCGCCTCGGCGCAGCCACGCGATGACTTGGACAGTTGGAAGACAGTGATTTCCGATCACCTAAAACGGTTTGCCTTTCGCGAAGAGCTTGAACTGAACTGGGATGACTAGCGACTTTTGTTTTGCTGGAAATAGTATGGGTTTTTCTAAGCGTTCCTGCCTGCTCGCGTGTTTACAACTCGTTTGTTGTCAGTAACAGGGCGCCGTTGCGATGTCAGAGTATGCGCCAAGATCACTTAGGCAAGCATCTATTTCTAAGGTTATCTGAACACTTGCTCATGGATTACTCCCTAGAATGTTGTGGACGGCACTGCGGCTAGTTTGCAGGAAACCAACAGACCCGTCGGGGTGAATTGATGCGGTCAACTTGTCCAAGATCATCTTATAAGCAATTGAGTTTTATCTGTAAATTCTCAAGAACAAATAAAAGTCTCCTTCTTTTTGTTCTCATTGTTCAGCCGTACAAGAAAAAGAACCGGCTGTTACATGGTGCAGCAGGGTCATCTAATTGAAAGACCCGCCGGTAGGATATCTCGATGAAGCTGCGGAAGAAGAACGAAACGCTCTTCGCTCACTTCAAACGCGTACTTGGGTTAGGACGGCTCCGATTTTGTGGCCCGTATGGCGCAAATTGAAAATTAACCCTCACTGCCACCGCCCAGAACATACACAAATGGGTCAATATCTTTACCGCACCGTAACAAACACGCAAAGCCTAATCGGGAAGGCGTTTTTGCCGTGTTCAGATCATTGCATTCTGCGCGCGTAACACTTTGTTTTTGAATAAAACCAGTCGCTTTCTGCCCATTACTCTGGAAGCATCCCAAACCGGCCTTTCAAGCACGCTGTCGCGCCCGACCAATTTCTACGATCAAAAACTTGCACCAACTACAACGCCAACAGCGGGAACCTCTGTTGGCGCGGTGACCATCGATTTATCTGCAGCTAGCTATTGGCTCAGTACTCGCTCGCATATTTCCTGAGCGATTGGCATAGCGCTTGTTGCTGCCGGCGAAGGCGCATTTAATACGAACGTCATACGATCCTGAGATCTGAACAGAAAATCGTCTTCAAGTCGCCCGTCAGGATGAACGATCTGGGCACGATGGCCTGCCACGTAGTGACACAAATCCCGCAATTCAACTTTTGGACAGTATTTCTGAACTTGTTTGAGATAGTAACGCTTTGACACCGCGCTTCGAATTTCATTGGCTATGGCGCAAGGATGCTTGGCAAGAGATCGCCAAAAGCCTGCGAACAAGGCCATTTCACGAAAGTCTGCTAAGCTGAATGACACCTTGGAGTATCTTTCGCGTGCCAATGATATGATGGCATTCGGACCGACATTGATCGATCCATCAATCATAGGCGTCAAATGGATACCTAGAAACGGTAGGTTGGGGTCAGGCACAGGATAAATCAGATGCTTGACCAGTTTGGATTTTCGTTTTGGAAGACGATAATATTCCCCCCGAAACGGTACGACTTTGGCATCGCACGCAAGTCCCGCCATGCGAATTATTCGGTCGGATTGCAAACCTCCACAAACAACAAGATGCTCACACCCGATCATACCCTTTAGTGTGATGAGCGCGGTTTTTCCATAACTGTTATCGATGCCTACCAAAGGGGTGGAATATAGAAATGTCCCTCCATTAGCCACGAAGTCCTCAAGGAGTGACCGAGCTATTTGGGAGTAGTCTACAATCGCGGTGTCTGGTAGCCGAACAGCGGCGCACCCCGCTACGTTGGGTTCCAAGGAAGTTAGGTCGGCCAAAGACAGGTCTTGAACTGTTACGCCGTTCTGGCGCGCGCGATCCGCCAGGTCGCCAAGTCGAGCTTTCTCTTGATCGTTCGTGGCGACTAAGAGCTTCCCGCGTGTCTCGTACTTCAAGCCCTTTGTCTCGCAATAGTGCTTCGTTCTAAGCAGTCCTTCACGACAAAATCGCGCCTTTTTACTGCCCGGCTTGTAGTAGGCACCAGTATGGACCACACCGCTGTTACGGCCGGTTTGGTGACGTGCTGGAGCATCTTCTTTTTCGATTAGCAATATCCGCGCTTTGGGCGCTCGTCTGGAAAGCTCCAGCGCGGTAGCTACTCCGACAATCCCGGCGCCTACTACTGCATAATCGTAAGTTCCGAGATCCATAAACTCTCCTATATTTTGAGCCCTTGATGTGCTGGGCATAGATCAAATTACGAGGCGGTTTATGAAGTGGCAATACCCGCCGGTCAGCTTCGCTTTTTCTGATGTTGGTTAAGTTATTACAAGTTTTTATGCGCCAGAGAGCCTTAGGAAGGCTCAAACGGGACTAGACTTCAAAGGCAACAACATGTCTGAACTGCAAGGCAATCGACCGGATGTCCGCTACCCATGATGTTGTACCGTTCGTGGTATTCGAAAGTATAGCTGGGGCAATGAAAAACGCCAAAACAAGCGAGATTATGTGGCAGAGATAATCTTATCTAAAGCCCCAGTTTTATACAGACGGTCTGAGATCGACAAGGTCGATCTGAAACAGTTTATGACCCCACCGAACTCGCAGAAACTCGCCTCAGATTTCCGCTATATGATCCTGCCGCGTCGCATAACGGCAGGCTGCTCATCAATGCCAGCGCACGGAAGTGATCGCTGACCTGCCCGGCGGTCTCAAACAGGTTTATTTGGCTCTCGAGGCTGTTGCAGATCGCGTACAGATTTGTGTTCATTTCGACCTTGGTTCTGCCAATCAGGCGCCCGCGCTCCCTTTATCATCGAAAGACTGAACGCCGTGCGACTGACTCCGAGATATGTTGCGTCAACCATCATGCTCATTTCCTCACCGTTAATCAGCAGCCAACTCTATCAAACTCGGCGCAAAGATGCCTTTATCGCTCCGGTGCTGCCAACGGTTATGTAACGAATTGCGAAGACCGCGTACGCTGGGCGCATCTTGTAGATCTGAGTGACCTTGGTTCTCTTATTGAACGGGTTCTTTAGGCGCTGGCTTTGCGGCCGATCGATCTGACTCGATGATCTAACATTGACCACCTTCAGCCTCATCAGATCGCAGCCGCGCAACTTGCTATCGATTACCATGTTGAAGGGCGCTAGATCTCGATGATTTTCGGCGAGCTCGTGGAGCATTTGGATCGCCCAAACGTGTTTTGGTTTCAGCGGGCGCTGTTAACCTGCAATACGCCTTTCGTTCCAGGCTGGACGAAGTGAGCGTATAGCAGTTAAGTTTGGCGTTTCCATGGCTGATGTTCCGATCCGCCATGCCCGCCAACAACGACAGCTCGGCGTTGATGCAATACAAAATCACAGGATGCAGCATTTGCTCCGATGGCCGCTGTGGAGCCAAAAGTGACTGACAAGGCAAATCGCGCCAATGTCGGAAATGCGCTTTTCTATTATCTTAACCGCCGTTGGAGCAGAAGCTTTAGGTCGTTACGCGATTACAATTGGTTGAGGCGAGTTTGTTGTCGGGCATATGGATATCACATGCAGTTCGGCTCAGTTTTCTAAGTATGGTTGATGGCAGTCATATTCTCGGTCCAATCTATAAAGGCAAACCTCGAAACGAGCGGTAGCTTCCTTGTTGATGCTGGTATCATAATTACGCCCGAAAAGAACGATGTTCGCCTTTAGAAGCGTCCGACCCGTCTGGTGATAATTGACGACGAACGTGTCAATCAAGTGATCCGAGATATTATTGAAACAATTGAAACCGCGATTAGTTCGCCATTTGGAGCGGAGTTTCTTAGCGAGGTTATGTTTCAAAAACTTCCAAAAGGGCTTCGCGCGGGATAGCAGCCAATGTCAGTGCTGATAGAAAGGGTGGACTTTCAGGACCCAATATCCATCCGAACCTTGTTGATGCGTTTGTTCTCCAAACTAACATCGTTTCGGTCGTGGCCAGCAGGTTGACGGTTGCAATGATTAACGGGCTTTGGGGTATGTCATCCAGTGACAACCAGGCCATGCTGAAGGAAGGCGGTAGTTAGTGTTCCTATTCAATCAGATCCATAATTGGCGTCAAGTATGGCGCATCGTTATCGGTTTTACCTAACCAGCGTTCGAGCTAGCTGAGGATTGTCTTTTGGAAGAGATTGCTCATTCGCTGTGCCCACTAAAGGATATGCAAGGTTCACCCGTTTTTTTGTATCTCGTTCATTGAACAAGGAAGGAGCGTCAATCGAGTACTGCCAATCTTGCTCAGAATGCAGTTTATACAAGCTTCGCCGCAAAATCCTTACTATTTTTAGTACCTTGGAGGGCAATCGCAAATTAGCTTTCGGTTAAAAAGCTTGATATTCATTAGCCAACTAAAAGACCGCCGATAACCAAAGGTTGACGAATAACCCTTCAAAATCTTAGCGAGAGACATGACATGCCGCCATCCAGCTTGGCGCAATCGGTGTTGTCAATTTCTACGATCTCAAACCCTTCACGATCCAACATGTCCGCTGTGCGTGAGAAGCCTGCAGCCATCAGCACCAGATTGTTGAAGCGGATCGCGTTGGCAGCAGCTTCTTCCCCATCAGCAACATGAAGCACTCGGTAGCCCTCAAAGCAGCCTGATGCATCAAGTCTTCGGGTAGACAGGATTGTTTCGGCATCCATCAGTGAACAATCTGTCTTGAAGTGCAAAACGCCTTCCGGTGTAAACACTTCGCGCAGTTTGTGGCCCCACGCGGAGGTGATTTTAGACAGCTCGGCGACACCTTCAGCGTCAGTGCGGTCTGATCTGCCCACCAAAATTTCGCGACCGGTTACAAGAATATCTCCGCCCTCGATATGGCCGGGGCCGTTGATTTCCAGAACCGTCTCGTAGCAAGCGCGAAGATTTGGCGCCATTTCTGCCACCTCACCCATCCGCGATGGTGCGCCTGGCCGCATCAGCACAGCGCCTTGCGGCAGGCAAAGGGCCGTATCTTCGACAAACTGTGCGTCGGGGAACGCGTCAAGGGGATCAAGTTCGATCACTTCAGACCCGGTGCTTTTCAGTGCAGCCACGTAAGCCTTATGTGCCGCCATCATCCCTTCGAAATCGGGGTTTCCAATATCCTTTGCACGCAAACCGCCAGCAATGGTCGCAGCCGGGCGGCGGGTGATGGCGCGGGAGAACTCAAAGGTCGGGTCTGACATGTTTCAATCTTTCTGAGGTTCACATTTCGGAGCGATGACTTCGATCATTGCAGGCCCATCTAAAGCGACAGTTTCGCGCAACGCCTGCGCGACGGCCTGTGGTTCGGCCGGAACCTTGGTGAATGGAATGCCAAAAGACTTGGCTGATGCAGAAAAATTCGGGGGCGAAGGATCACAACCTATGACGGTCACACCCACATCCCGCATCGACGCGGCAATTTCCTGGTATCCATGATTGTTCCAGATCACGAAGGTGACCGGCAGGTTTTCATCTGCTGCGGCCATGATTTCAGGCAATGAAAACTGTGCACCTCCATCGCCGACAATGCAGATCGCCCTTGCAGTCGGATCGGCGATTGACGCGCCGATGGCAGCGGGTATCCCGTAGCCGAGCGCGCCATATCCCGTTGCTGCGTTGAACCAACCTCCGGCCCGGTCGTGGTCGTAGAAAAGATTGCCGGCATAAATTGGTTGGGTTGAGTCTCCGACCATCAATGCATTCGGAACTGCCGAGCGAATAGCGTTCAGGATTTCGACCTGATGGCGATAGCCCGGACCAATTTCCTCCCAGGCGGCGCGGCGTGTTTTGCTGGCGCGTTCGGCACCGTCGTCTTGCTTTGCCTCATTGGACAATGCCCCAAACAGCGCCGGTACAACCAAATTAACGTCACCTTGAATGGTTAGCGCTGCCTCATGTCGCGCCAGTTGATCGCTGCAGCGATCCACCCGGATCAGGCCTGACCTTCCTGCTATTTGCTCGGTGGCGTACATGTCATAGTCGGTTGGCCCCAATTCGGTTCCCAAAGCCAGAACGCAATCAGCGCTTTCTATCAGCTCGCGTACTGCTTTGAGGCTCGGGCTGGCAGGAACGGTCAGTGGATGTCCGTGCATCATGCCCCGTGCGTTGACGGTTTGCACGACGGGGGCATCGAGGGTTTCAGCCAATGTCTGTAAATCGGTTTCAGCTTGTTTCGCGCCACCGCCCGCCAGAATGACAACTCGATTTGCTTTAGCCAGTTGCCTTGCCGCTTGTGAGATTAAATCTGGATTGACCGGGGGTGCTGGATCGAGCGTCTCGACTGGTGTTTTTTGATATTTTTCTGCTGCTACATCCAACGGGACCTCTATATGCACCGGCCCTGGGCGACCGTTGGTAAGGTCGTGAAAAACACGGTCCAAGACCGGGTCTAGAGCGTTGGAGTCGGGAACTTGTTCTGACACCAACGCAACTGTTCTGGCCAGCCCCAGTTGGTCTGGCAATTCATGCAGATGTCCTAAGCCCTTGCCAAGCGAAGCGGTTTTATTGACACCAGAGACCACCAACATCGGAATTGAATCAGCGCGCGCCTGCGCCATCGGTGTCAAGGTGTTGGTCAATCCGGGGCCGGTGATCACAAAGGTCACACCCGGTTTCCCCGAAACACGCGCGTAGCCATCAGCCATGAAACCAGCACCCTGTTCATGCCTGGGCGTGATATGACGAATGCCCGAAGCCGCAAGACCGCGGTAAAGTTCGACCGTGTGAACGCCCGGAATTCCGAAGACGCAGGTCACATCTCTTTGGCGAAGCTTGGCAACCAAAGCTTCACCGATTGTCATTCCGCTCATGCAACCTCGCGTGATTTGCTGTTGGCGTGATCAATGATGCGAGAAACCGCTGTGGCAAAATCGGCGTCACTAATCGTCAGCGCGACCCGGACCCAGTCTTTCAGACCGTCGCCAAAGGCGGACCCTGGCATGACAGCCACCCCGGCCTGCAACAGATCCCACGCATAAGCTTCGCCATCAAACCCGGTGGCAGAAACGTTGATGAGGGCGAACATTCCCGCCTCTGGGCGATGAACCGTCAGATCCGTTTCTGCTTCAAGACGATCAGCCAGCAGGGTGGCGCGGCCAGAGAAACGAGCGGCCATGCCGGGCGCAACCTCGGACCCGTCGCGGATTGCCTTTTCGGTCATGTCCGCGATGAAGGGCTGATTGCCAAAGAGCATTGTTTCGGAATACGGCAGCAGCGCTTCACAAAACGCTGCTGGTCCGACACACCAACCGCTACGAAACCCTGGGGCAGCATGTGATTTCGAGATGGATGATACACCTATGACACGATCCGCCAGTTTCGGGTCAGCCAATGGTGAAGCAAATTCGGCCTCGTCAAAGATCAGTTCTTCATAGACCTCGTCCGAGATGATCCATAAATCGTGCGCCATGGCGAGCTGCCCGATTTCGGCAATTTCCGTGGTAGTCAGAATTGCACCTGTCGGGTTGTGTGGCGTTGTCAGAAGAATGGCGCGGCTGCGTGGAGTGATGCGTGCAGCAATATCTTCGGCTTGCATGCGAAACCCTTGCTCTGGCCGAAGCGGCACAGGCACGATATCCGCCCCGGATGCGCGCACGACTCCTTCGTATGTCGCGTACATCGGGTCACCAACCAAAACTTCGTCTCCGGCCTCTGCAATCCCGGACATCACTGCGAAAAGGGCGGTTTGCGTCCCGGGAAAGCACAAAAAGTTCTCGGGTCCGAAGGGCCGCCCACGAGAGGCTGAATAGCGAGAAGCAAGCGCGTCAAGCAGTCCGGCTTCACCGCGCCCGTTGGAATACCCTGTCCGTTGTGCCCGCAAGGAGGTTACGGTGGCTTCTACCAATGCGGCTGGCACGGGCACATCCGGTTCTCCAATCGTCATTTCGACGATATCCACTCCGGCTTTGATAAGGTCACGTGCTTTCAGGTGCACACCCCATTTGGCACCACCCAACCCCGCTAAACGCTCAGTCACAGATGTTGTCTTCATGGCTGCTCCGCCTCTTTGTTTAATGGTATCCCCAGGATGGCGCTCACGGAGTCCAAGCCGATCCGCGCCAGTTGCCCTTCGGAAAACGCGTCCGGAAGCGCACCGCCTTCCATCCAAAGGCCGTCGATTACCGCGTTGCAAGCAATGGCCAGTTGCGTTGCCTCCGTTGCAGCAACTGAACGTCCGGTTTCCAGCAATGCGGCGACGATCAGCTCCTCGAGGTGACCCCGGAAATAGTTATAGGTCTGCTGGTGAATGCGCTGCATTTTTGAATCATGTTGCACCTTGTTCAGAAAGCTGGCCCACAACGCCACGGCGCTTGGATCAACGATTGGTGGTCGTAGCGACGCGTCAACGAAGTTGGTCAACTGAGATACCGCGCTTCCCATTCCTGACGAAGCTGCTGTCTGATCGGTTAGCGTATTCATGTGGTGCTCATACGCCGCCTGAACCAACTCTTCTTTTGAAGAGAAATAATGACGGATCAACCCTTGGGTCACGTTCGCGCGGGCTGCAATCTCACGCACCGTGGCACCGCGGACGCCCATCTCGGCGATCAGGTCCAAAGTCGCCAATATCAGCGCCTCGCGCCGAAACTCAGCAGACTCACGTTTAAATTTGCGGCTGTCGTCCTGCACGTCAGTGTCATCCATGGCATGGAGTTATTATACACTTGCATAATTGCGAGATTCGAGGCTTACTGCAAGCTGAAATCAGAAGATTGTTGGATATGGACACAGCCGAAGCAGCATCACCCACACTCGAAGCCACTGCGTCCGTTGAGGCGATAAAGATTGAGGACCTGCACAAATCCTTTGGTGCGCTAGAGGTCCTGAAGGGTGTTTCCCTGACTGCCAACAAGGGGGACGTTGTCGCAATCATCGGGGGATCAGGTTCGGGCAAATCCACCATGCTGCGCTGCATCAACTTCTTGGAAACGCCGAGTTCGGGAAAAATCACCATTGGCGGTGAATTGGTTGAAATGCACGCCGATGGCAGTCCCGCGAACCGCCGCCAGATCGAGCGTATCCGAACGCGGCTGGCAATGGTTTTTCAGCAGTTCAATCTGTGGACTCATCGCACGCTTTTGGAGAACGTGATTGAAGTGCCGATACATGTCCTCAAGGTGCCAAAGGCAGAGGCTATCTCGCGGGCGCACGACCTGTTGAAAAGGGTAGGGCTTGGTGACAAGGCCGACACCTTTCCGGCCTATCTATCTGGCGGTCAGCAACAACGCGCCGCCATTGCCCGTGCGCTTGCCGTAGATCCTTCGGTGATGCTTTTCGATGAGCCCACATCGGCGCTGGACCCCGAGTTGGTCGGCGAAGTTTTGAACGTGATCCGTGATCTCGCTGGTGAAGGACGCACCATGCTGCTCGTCACCCATGAAATGAAATTTGCGCGCGAAGTTGCCAGCCACGTTGTCTATCTTTTCGAAGGCCGCATTGAAGAGCAGGGGCCACCTGCCGAGGTCTTCGGTAATCCAAAATCAGAGCGGTTGAAGCAGTTCCTCAGCTCGGTCGCCTGATCCAGTCAAAACAAACTAATGAACCAAAAGGGAGTAACAAAATGAACCTTAAGAAACTGCTTGCGTCCGGAGTTGCCGCCGCCATCCTTTCAGTTGGTGTCGCCAGTGCCGAAGAGGTCAAGATCGGTATCGCGGCTGAACCTTATCCACCATTCGCTTCGCTTGACAGCTCAGGCAACTGGGTTGGATGGGAGATCGATGTTATCAATGCTGTCTGTGCCGCTGCTGAACTGGACTGTGTTATAACGCCTGTAGCCTGGGATGGTATCATCCCATCGCTGACCGGGCAGCAAATCGACGCCATCATGGCCTCTATGTCGATCACCGAGGAGCGGCTGAAAACCATTGATTTCAGCGATCCTTACTACAACACACCCGCTGTAATCGTTGCGGACAAATCGATGGATATCGAAGCGACACCCGAGTCGCTGGCGGGTAAAGTTGTCGGCATTCAGGCTTCGACCATCCACCAGGCCTATGCGCAGGAATATTTTAAGGATGCTGAACTGCGGGTTTATCAGACACAGGATGAGGCCAATCAGGACCTGTTCGCAGGCCGTATTGATGCAACTCAAGCAGACAGCATCGCAATGGCCGACTTTGTAAACTCGGATGCGGGCGCTTGCTGTGAAATTAAAGGCGCCGTTGCAGATGATCCCGCTATTCTGGGACGCGGCGTTGGGGCTGGCGTGCGCAAAGGGCAAGATGACCTGCGTGAGGCGCTGAACAAAGGCATCGCCGCAATACTTGCCGATGGCACGCACGAGAAGATCACATCGAACTATTTCTCGGCCAGCATTTACTAAGCCGCTGCCGTGAACGGACTGTTGGAATCACTTGGATTGGCGCAGAGCGCAGAGCTTTTGTCGCTCTCGCCGCCGGGATGGGGGGCCAATCTGCTGCGCGGATTGGCCCACTCATTGCAGATCGCTTTCGGCGCTTATGCCCTCGGTCTCGTGATCGGATTGTTCGGAGCTTATGGCAAACTCTATGGCGGGAAGGTCACGCGCGATCTTCTCGCCATCTACACGACGGTGATCCGGGCTGTGCCCGAGCTGGTCCTGATCCTGATCCTGTATTACGTCGGATCTGACATCATAAACAAAATCTCCGCCGCAATGGGCGGGGGTCGGGTTGAGGTCAGTGGTGTTGGCGCAGGCATATGGGTGCTGGGTATTGTCCAGGGTGCTTACGCGACCGAGATTTTGCGCGGCGCAATTCAGGCGGTTCCGCCCGGTCAGATCGAAGCCGCCAAATCCTACGGTATGCCCGCCTTCATGACCATGCGCCGCGTGACAATCCCGGCCATGATGAGCTTCGCCGTGCCAGGTCTTGCCAACCTGTGGCTGATTGCAACCAAAGATACCGCGTTGCTCGCTGTTGTGGGTTTCAACGAGCTGACACTGGAAACCCGCCAGGCTGCAAGCAGTACACGCGCCTATTTTACTTTCTTTCTGGCAGCGGGATTTCTTTATCTCATGGTAACGCTATGTTCGGGCGGCATCTTCGCTCGGATTGAGAAATGGGCGCGTCGCGGCCAACCCTCTCTGAAGGGAGGGGGCAGATGATTGATTTCAGATCGTTGATGCAACCACATCGCATTGTGATGATGCTGATATTCGCTGGAATCGTTGTCTGGTGCGCCGTCTCTCTTCAGTGGGACTGGATCCCGAAATATGCGCCGCTCGCCCTTCAGGGCATTTGGACGACAATCTGGCTGTTGGTGGTCACCGTAGTTTTGGGTTTCCTACTCGCCGTTCCTCTTGGATTGGCACAGGCGGTTGGGCCTTGGTATCTTGCCGCCCCGGCCAAGGCATTTTGCACTATCATCCGTGGCACACCGCTGCTGCTGCAACTCTGGTTATTGTATTATGGGCTTGGGTCTTTGTTTCCGCAGTTCCCCTGGATACGCTCTTCCGAGTTGTGGCCCTATTTGCGACAGGCCTGGCCATATGCAGTACTGGCGCTGACGTTGTCCTATGCCGGCTACGAAGGAGAGGTGATGCGCGGTGCCTTCAAAGGGGTCGCCAAGGGCCAGCTTGAGGCAGCCAAGGCATTTGGCATGCCACGTTTCACCATGTTTCGCCGTATCTGGTTGCCGCAGGCTATCCGCAACGTCCTGCCGACATTGGGCGGTGAAACCATATTGCAGCTCAAAGCAACTCCATTGGTTGCGACGATCACTGTCGTCGACATTTACGCCGTGTCTTCACGTGTGCGCTCCGACACTTTCATTATTTACGAGCCGCTCATCCTGTTGGCCGTATTCTATATTCTCGTCGCGGGCGTGATCGCATTTGGTTTCCACTGGCTGGAAGTAAAGGTTCTTGGGACTGGAAACCGCAATGGCGGTATCAGTTAATATCGCCAGCAGCGGAGGGGATCCATGTGCTGCGTCAGCTCCGACCAGTGCTTTGAGTTCATAGCAATCTGAGCTGCAACTTGGATACAGCTTGGCTGAGTACTGACGGTCGATATCAATATCAGGCCATACTGGAATGGTGCGCAATTATATCTCTACGCACCAATCCCGACCGGTTCCGTTCACAGCTCTACAACAACTTTTCCGACCGCCGCTCCGTTTGTCAGGTGCTCATAGGCTGCATCGACATTGGTCCACCCAAACCTCTGTTCGTCAACAATTGGTTTGAGTTGGCCCGCATCCGCCATTTCCGCCAGAGTTTTCAAGATGTCACCATGGGATTGACGCCCGACATCATGCATCATCGGGATCAGCATGAAGACGACGTGCAGAGACAAACCTTTGAAATGCACAGGTGTCAGATCAATCTCGACCATCGCGACGGTTGAGGCGACTTGGCCATTGAGCTTGGCCGCTTCGAACGAGTTCGTCATGTTAGGCCCACCCACGCTATCAAACACCACATCGAAGCCCACGCCATCAGTGTGTTCGGCCACGTAGTCCTCGACCTTTTGGGTTGTGAAATCCAACGCGCGCGCACCGAGACCCTCGATCAGGGCTAACTGATCTGCTCCGCGACCTGTTGCCGAAACGGTTGCGCCAAAGTGGCGCGCAACTTGAACGGCAACATGACCAACGCCACCAGCACCGCCTTGAACCAGAACGGTCTGCCCTTCGCCGACACCGGCGCGCGTCAATCCTTCGTAGGCGGTGATGCCCACGAGAGGCAGCGCCGCGGCTTCTCGCATGCTCAGCGTCTTGGGTTTGTGTGCAATCAGGCGGGCATCCGCATTGATGTACTCGGCTAGCGAACCAGGGAGGTCCATCAAACCACCGGCGCAGCCATACACCTCATCGCCTATGGAAAAACCTGTAACACCTTCGCCAACGGCTGTGATTGTGCCAGCAAAATCCATGCCAAGGACCGCGGGCAAATTGGGGGTCAGAGGTAGATCCGCGCCCATGCTTCGGATCATTGTATCGACGGTATTGACGCTGGTCGCGGCCACTTTGACGACTACATGCCCAGACGTTGCGACCGGTTCGAGCATTTCTACAAGCTCGAACGGTGCATCGGGTCCGTAGTCGTTCAGAACCATTGCTTTCATTGGGATATTCCTTTTTTTGACGAAGTGTCAGGCGCGGCATTGAACAGCGCACGCCTGACGTGATCATTGTGTTGGAGGACGGATCAGTTGATATCCTGAACCTGCATAACCAGATCGCCCCACTTGCGCTGGTTTTCGATGTCGTGTTCCAGACCCTGTTCATCCGCGATGGTGAACCGTTTGACCGCCGGGGTTTTGCTTGTGGCCTGATACAGCCAATAGGTTTCGGCCTTCAGCGCTTCATCAATTGGTTTGTCAATGGATTCATAGACCATCTGCTTGCAGGCATTGATCGACTCTGCCGGGAATTTTGCGATCCGCTCGGCGAGCGCTGTCACATACGGGCCAATCTCATCTGGCTCCAAAGCCTTGTTTATGGTGCCCAGACGTTCTGCATCATCCGCATCGTAGTCTTGTGCGCTCAGGATGATCTCAAGCGCTTTTCCAAGGCCGGTTTGACGTGCCATGCGCGAAGCACCGCCGCCGCAAGGCAGGATGCCCATTCCAACTTCCATCTGCATGAACTTGTACTTACCCCGCGCCGCAAATCGCATGTCGAGCGCCAACGCCAACTCGTGTCCGCCACCACGTGCGAACCCTTCCAGCTTTGCGATGGTGGCTTGTGGCACCTTGCTGATCCGCTCGCAGACCGATTGAAGGTCCAAAAGCTGTGCGTCCTCGCGGGATACGGCCTCAGTCGACATATCCTTGAGCAGCTCGGTATCGTAGTGGCAGACCCAGATTTCCGGGTTGGCGGATTGAAAGATCACGACCTTGGTTTCGCGGTCTCGCTCTAGCCGCATGGCCAGACTGTTGAGGTCGGCCAGCATTTCCTGGCCTTGCACGTTTACGGTGCCAAAGTTGAATGTGACTGTTGCGATGCCGTTTTCAACAGCAACGTCAAAGGTTTGAAAGCTCTCATATTTCATCAGACAGTCCTTTCTTGGGCCTCGACGCGGCACGCGCGAGGGGTAAGGGAGGTTAAAGTTGGAAGCGCGTCTGGATTTAGCGCAGCGCGGGTCAGTTGGTCTGGTTAATCAAACCTCTGATCGAGTTCATGACGTCGGCAACATGTGCTTTGTCTAGTGCTGCGGCATGTGGATTCGCGAAGGCACCGCTGTCATTGTCAAAATAGGCACCTGACGCATCAGCGAACCGATCACCCAATGCTGCGTCAATCAGGATATCAGCGCCGATGTTCATATCGTTCCCGGCTAGGCCGAATCCTTCTTTCACCATCTTTGAGGCCAACAGCGATCCCGGATTTACCGCGACCATGACGGGTGCATCGGGCAGAGATTTGGCCCATTCCCGGGTCCAGATGGTGATCGCCAGCTTGCTTTGCGCATAAGCCTCCATATCAGCCAGCGGAACACTGCCCTCCAGTGCATTTATATTCACCGGGGCCTGCGCTGCCGATGACAGGTTCACGACGCGCCCGTCGGCGGGAATGATGGGCATCAGCAATTCTGTGAGCAAATAGGGTGCGAGTGTGTTGACGACAAAGCGGATGTCCTGCCCATTCGCAAGCACAGTTTGCGGAGCTTTCAGCACACCTGCATTGTTGATTAACACGTCCAGTTTGTCATGTTTGGCCTTTACGCTTTCAGCCAGTTCTCGCACTGCGGACAGATCGCTCAAATCAGCGGTATAAGTTTCGACATAGCCGCCGACGTCGGTGGCAGCGCTGTCCAATTTGGAGGTACTGCGTCCATGCAGAAGTACTTTGTGTCCATCGGCGGCCAGCTTCTTTGCCGTGAGCAAACCAATGCCGTCGGTTGAACCTGTAATGAGTATAGTCTTGGTCATTGATCTGATCCTTTAGGAAAAGTCGGGCAGTACGGTATCCGCCAGGTGTTCGAGCGTTGTATCGATGGGCGCTTGATTGAACCGTAGGTTCAGTGCAACGTGATTGACCCCAAGCGTTTCTATTTCACGTAGATAGCTACGCAGGAAATCGGTGCCAGACTGAAACCCAAGATGGATCGGGCGCGGTGGTGCGGCGTGATCGGCAACGACATCGATATACAGGGATTGCATGACAGGCTTGTCTGGCTGGCCCGCTTCCTTCCCGCGCCTCCGATAGTCCGCAATAACCTGCCTTTGAGCAGTCGCATTGCGCGGATAGGTCATCCAACCATCGCCGTTCTGCGCCACCCAATCGGGGGATTGCTGGCTACCACCCGTAATAATCATCGGCAGGCGGGTCCCATGCGGCTTTGGCAGCAGGTCAATCCCGCCAGACAGCGTACCCTGCGCACTTTCACGCTCGGGATAGTCCAATCCAACGGCGCGGATGTAGTCAAAGCTGTCGCGGAAACGTGCCCCGCGGTCATCATAGCTCTGGTTCATAGCCGGATACTCCTCAGGCCGGTCCCCGGAGGCTACACCCAAGAGCAACCGTCCGCCCGAGAGCACATCCGCGCTCGCCGCCGCCTTGGCTACATGAGCGGGGTGACGCAATGGCAGGATCACGCTCGCCGTTCCAAGGGCAATTCGGTCCGTCACCGCAGCAAGCGCACCCAGATAGACAAATGGATCGAAAATCTGTCCTGCATCACCAAAGCTTGGAACGTTGAATGGCACGTCGCGCAGCCAAAGTGATGCAAACCCGAGGTTCTCCGCTTTCCGAGCCGCTTCCAGATGATCCCGAAGCGTCGGCTCTGCACCGACTGCATATGCTTCGAGCGGCAACACAAGGCCAACGCTTAGCCGTCCCGGTCGAAATACCTGGTTATAGGCCACGTTGATTTGGGCAAAATCAGCAGGCTGCATTTTATCCAACATGTCCGGCTCTCCTTTAATAGCGCACCAATGTGCGGCTCTCGATGCTTTTGCGAATGGTGTTGACGTTTGAATCTTCGACCATATCAAGCGCACTATGCGCGATCGACGGAGCACCTTGATTGTCATAGATGTTGAAGATCGCGACCTCATCCGGCGTCATCTTCGATTGATAAATCCATTCATGCCTGGGGTTTCCTACCAGCCCCATTATTTGCCCATTGCGGTCGGGATAGATCAGGTCCAGTAAGATCCAGTCAGACGGTTCAACTGATGACGGGCGAACAAAGCCCAGGGGTGCTGAGTTGATAGGATGATTCACAGGGCGCCACACATTAATAAAAGCATAGTGACCGCGCGCCCACTCCGCTGCGGCCTCGGCACCCAAAAGATCGACAAGCCGCTGTTCGGCTCCGTCCTTGCTATAGTCACTGTGGACGTTGCGCGCGGGTTTGCGCGTCGCTCCTGGGTCATCTATCCGAACCGTGTGATCAAAAACCACAACCTCGCGCGCACCTAACTTGTTCGAGAGCATTGCCGTTAGCTCCGCATCGTATGTCGGTTTCCAGACCTCGCCGGTAAAATCTTGTATCTGCGTTTCCAGCAGCGCGAACTCAACAGCATCAGACGCGAATGTAACTGTGTTGCTCGTGGTGCGGGCATCTGTCAATGCAACAGCCGTGCTGGCCAGTTCGGGCGAAATCAAATTACCAGCAATCCCGCCTGCATCTAGTTCAAAGGCTTGCCGCCAGGGCTTGTGAACGTGGTAGTTGACTGTGGCTGTCCGTGTCATCTGCGTCTCCTTCCCATGCCGAGTTGCATCCATGAAGGGGATTTAACGCTAATCTATTTGCGTATAAACTGCCCATTCATGGATTGATAATTCGGGTTTGCGATATAATGGGGCTTGATACAGACGCGCTGAGATTGTTTGTAGCGGCGGCAGAAAGGCTGAACATCAGTGCGGCGGGGCGCGCTTTGGGCATGGCTCCAGCTGTCTCGAGCGCAAAGCTTGCCAAGTTGGAGCAAAGCCTGGGTTCCGAACTGTTACATCGCACAACGCGCAAGGTGTCGCTGTCTGTTGAAGGTGCCGATTTCCTGCCCTTCGCCCGAGAGATTATTGCGCAGGAAGAGGCAGCACTTACGGCGTTGGGCAAACAAACAGCGACCATCCGCGGTACATTGCGTTTCGCTGCGCCCAGCACCTTTGCTCAGCTCTACATTGCACCAATCCTGCCGAAATTTCTTAAACAGCACCCCGATCTGACGCTCGATTTGCGCCTGTCGGATGTGCAGTTCGATCTTATCGAGGGGAGTTACGACCTTGCACTAAGAAATGCGCCGCTTGTTGACACCAGCCTGAAAGGCCGAAAATTGGCTGATGACCGACGCATACTGTGCGCCGCGCCGCACTATCTTGACACATACGGCACACCCAAAACACCTGCCGATCTGAAAAGCCACCACCTGATCGCTTTCCAAAATCGCCAATTGCGCACGCTAATGGGTAAGGCAGGTGAGAAAGCCGCATTTGACCCAGCGGTGGCTAAGGGTCAATTGATCATAGACGACGGCCAAAGCCAGGTCTGCGCCACTCTGGCCGGCGCCGGAATATCCCTGAACGCACTGTGGAGCGTGTATGATCACCTGAAATCGGGCCGGTTGATGCAAATTCTGCCAGACTTTGAGGCTACGGAAGACAATGTACTATGGCTTATCTATCCCAAGTCCAACGTATTATCCCCCAAAGTTCGGGTATTCATGGATTTTCTGATCGCAGAGATTGGCTCAAATCCACCTTGGGAAACATGATCCCAATATTGGTCAAGCGCGCCTTAAGACATCACGGCACTAGTTTCGAGAAATGCACGGGCAGGGCATGCCTTGTACAATAGCAATAGCAAGGTTTGCCCAGCGGTTAATGAGTTCGCGTGAACGCGGCCAACGCGCTTGTAGCGAGTGACATGAACGACGAGCTGCATCGGAGCATCTTGACGGTTTGCCCAAGACTGGTTCAGGTCATTTTATTGAAAATTCGAAATAGCAGAAATTCAAACCGCCGCAGGCAACATTAGTTAGTAGAAAGGTAATATCCACTGTCAAAACGCAATACACCGTTGCATTTGACACTTGATTTTATTGGTCGGAGTGAGAGGATTCGAACCTCCGACCCCTGCCTCCCGAAGACCGGTGCAGAGGGCCAAGTTATTGATTTTTAGTCAAAGGAGCCCTGTTTTCCGGGCGTTATCGCCAATCAAACCAGCCAAGTTCAGGTTCGGCAGGTTCATTGAACCTAAGAGCACTGTCTACATGGTCCGCTAGTTTTCTTGGTCTATGCTCAGTGCTAGTTTGTTCTCTACATTATTGCCCAGGTCCAGCCCAATTATGCACGGTGAAGAGCCCTGCCATGGGTCAGCCCATTCACTTTCTCCAGAATAGCGTCTGCGTCAATGCAGTGGTGGCGATATAGATCGCCGATTGTTCCGGTCTGACCAAAATGCTCGACGCCCATGGGAATAGTCTGATGTCCAAGCACTGCCCCGAGCCAGGATAGAGTTGCAGGATGACCATCGATAACGGTGACAAGCTTGCAGTGTGGCGGAAGGTCGGACATCAGGGTTTCGATGTGAGAGCGTGCCGCTCGATTACCACGCGAACGTGCTCGTTGAGCGGCGGTCCATCCGGCATTCAGGCGATCTGCCGATGTCACGGCCAACACACCAATGTCGCGACGGCCTTCGCCAATCATACCGGCGGCCTTAATTGCCTCCGGCGCGACTGCTCCTTGATAGGCAATTACAACTTCGCAATTGGGCCCGGGTTTTCGTAGCCAATAGGCCCCATCGATGGCGCCATGGCGGAACTCATCGTCGACACGTTTGCCGGGCTGTTCAATCGGGTTGGTGGTCAGGCGCAGGTAAACAGACCCTCCAGTTTCATCGCGCAGCCATGTGCGTTCGTCGGGCTGTCCTTCGCCGTCGCGCTGCATGTAATCAAAGGCCCACTCGATGATCACTGCCAATTCGTCGGCAAAGGCGGGTTCGAAAGCGGCCAGCCCGTCTTGGCTCATCCCGATCAGCGTTGTTCCAACGGATTGGTGCGCTCCACCTTCGGGGGCCAATGTAACGCCCGATGGTGTGCCAACCAGCATGAAGCGCGCGTCCTGATAACAGGCGTAATTCAGCGCATCGAGGCCGCGGCTGACAAATGGATCATAGACGGTGCCAATTGGGATCAGCCGCTTACCGAACAGGGAATGCGACAGGCCCGCCGCTCCCAGAAGCAACATGAGGTTCATTTCGGCGATACCAAGCTCGATATGCTGCCCTTCGGGCGTGAATTCCCATTTCGCCGTCGAAGGGATCCGGTGTTCTATGAAGGCGTCGGATTGTTCGGATCGGGCAAATAGCTTGCGCCTGTTCACCCAAGGACCAAGGCTTGTCGTGCCTGTCACATCTGGGGAGGTCGTCACTATGCGTTCGGCCATTGGGCCGTCGCCTTTGGACAGATCGTCAAGGATCTTGCCAAACGCCATCTGGGTCGAGATTTCGCGGCTGGTGTCGATTTCGATTGGCGGCACTTCCAGCTTGCCATCAAAATAGCGGCGCGGACCCTTGGCAAAGAAAGGCGTATTTGCAAGGAAATCCTTGAGCTTTTCTGGGTCCTGCACTGTTGCAAGCGGCTCCCATTCTTCGCCCTTCGGCACACCCATATGCGACTGCCACGCGGCAAACTGGCTATTGTTCATCAGCCCGCCGTGATTGTCCTTGTGGCCCGCAATGGGGGTGCCCCATCCTTTGACGGTGTAGGCTAGGAAGCACGTTGGGCGATCATGATCGATGGCGGCAAATGTCTGGGCCATGGTCTCGACGCAGTTGCCGCCGAGATTCTCCATCAGGGCCGCGAGCTCCGCGTCCGTGCGCCGTTCGATCAGAGCGGTCACATCTCCCTGATCCCCCAGATCGTCCAAGAGGCGCTGCCGCCAATTCGCGCCACCCATGAAAGTCAAAGCGGAGTAGTCCTGGTTTGGACACGCATCGATCCAGTCACGCAGGCGGTTGCCGCCGGGCTCTTCAAAGGCCGCGCGTTGCAGAACCCCATATTTGACACGCACGACATCCCAGCTGAACGCATCGAAGATTTTCTCGATCCGTTCGAACAGCCCTTCCCGGACGATACCGTCCAGTGACTGTCGGTTGTAATCGATGATCCACCACGTGTTTCGCAGGTCGTTCTTCCAGCCTTCCTGCAACGCCTCGTAAACGTTGCCTTCGTCCAGTTCGGCATCGCCCACGAGGGCCACCATACGTCCCATTGGGGCGTCTGAGCCCCAGCTTTTGACCCTGATGTAATCCTGAATGATCGAGGCAAACGAGGTGATCGCGACACCCAGACCCACTGACCCGGTCGAGAAATCAACATCGTCGATATCCTTGGTCCGGCTGGGATAACTTTGCACACCCCCGAACCCGCGAAAATTCTCCATCTTCTCGCGCGTTTGATTGCCCATGAGATATTGCATCGCGTGAAAAACTGGCGAGGCATGGGGTTTGACTGCAACCCGGTCTTCTGGACGCAAGGCCGAGAAATAGAGCGCGGTCATAATCGACACCATCGAAGCAGACGAAGCCTGATGGCCACCGATCTTGATCCCATCCACCTTTGGTCGGACATGGTTGGCATGGTGGATCATCCAATGAGACAACCACAGCAGGCGCTGTTCGAC
Organism: Ruegeria sp. CF3; assembly: GCF_056537365.1. Classification (NCBI taxonomy): domain Bacteria; kingdom Pseudomonadati; phylum Pseudomonadota; class Alphaproteobacteria; order Rhodobacterales; family Roseobacteraceae; genus Ruegeria; species Ruegeria sp. CF3. The sequence goes on from NZ_JBQFRK010000002.1 coordinate 354,568, forward strand.
GATCTTCAGTTGGGTGGGATCAATGTGCATGGCGGTCTCCGGGTTCAGGCGGCGCTGCGAGCAGGGTAGGGCAAAGCCTGTTCTAGGTCTGCAAGGATATCTTCGACATCCTCCAGCCCGACGGACAGGCGGATCAGGCCATCGCTGATCCCATGCTCGGCCCGCTCTTCTGGGGTATACGTCGAATGCGTCATAGATGCAGGGTGCTGGATCAGTGTTTCCGCGTCGCCCAAGGACACAGCGCGCTGAATCATGTTCAGGCGGTTCATGAACTCAATCCCACCGGACAGGCCGGACTTAATTTCAAATGCAATCATAGCGCCGGGTTGGGACATCTGGCGCTGTGCGACATCATGCTGGGCGAAACTCTCAAGACCGGGGAAATAAACCTCACCGACGGCGGGGTGCGCTTCGAGGAATTCCGCGGCGACCTTGGCGGACGCACAGTGACGATCCAGACGTAGGTTTAGTGTTTTCAGCCCTCGCAGGATCAACATTGCGTTGAAAGGAGCCATCACTGCACCTGTCATGTCCTTCATCCCAACAAGGCGGATTTCAGCAATCTGTTCGGCAGTTCCGACAACCAGACCGGCGACAACATCGCCATGTCCGCCCAGGTATTTGGTAGCGGAGTGCAGAACGATATCTGCACCATGCTCGATCGGGCGGGTCAGATACGGGCTGGCATAAGTGTTGTCGACGACAACCGTCGCACCGACCGAATGCGCAATCTCTGCGCTGGCGGCGATGTCCACCAAGCGCATGTTCGGATTGGCCGGTGTTTCGAAATAGACAACGCGGGTTTTGTCAGAAACGGCCGCTTTCAAGTTCTCAGGATCTGTCATGTCGACATGCGTGATCGTAACACCCCATTTCGCCAAACCGTGGCGCATGAAGGCGAAGGTGCAGCCATAGAGCGTTTTGTCCACGATAACTTCGTCACCTGGCGACAGCAGCGTCCAGAGCACTGCCGTGATCGCCCCCATGCCGCTTGATAGAGCTAACCCGGCCTCGGCCCTCTCAAGCACGGCAATGCGTTGTTCAAGAAGGTCGCATGTGGGGTTCGAAATGCGGCTGTAGATATGACCTTCACGCTCGCCGGCGAACATCTCTCCACCAGCCTCTGCGGTTTCAAAGGTAAACGTGGACGTCAAATGCAGCGGTGGTGTCAGCGCACCATCATTTTCCAGTGGGTTGTAAGCGTGGTGAATGGCGCGGGTGGCAAATCCGGTTGAACGAGTCATTGCAAGCTCCTGAATCATGTTGGAGCCAGTTTGCGCCTTTACTTTGAGCTAATGGTTGCTAAATATGCCAACTTGATCGGCGATATTGGCATATTCTGCCAAGAAAGAGGGTGAAATGGACGCTAAGGATAGGCAGATTATTCGAGCGCTGCAGCGGGACGGGCGCATGACGAACCAGGATCTTGCCGACGAAGTGAACCTGTCTCCCTCACCGTGTTTGCGTCGGGTCAAAAACCTTGAAGCCAACGGAGTGATAAAGGGATACAGCGCCGACGTTGACGCTGCCGCGTATGGGATGGCCATTACCGTCTTCGTTCGTATCCGGTTAGAGCGACACAATGAAACGGACGTTCAGAACTTCGAAAAGCGTGTTCGGATGATTGATGAAGTTCTTGAATGCCACGTGTTGACCGGGGCGATGGACTATCAGTTGCGGGTTTTGGTATCGGATCTCGAGGCCTACGAGGAATTTATTCGTCACCGAATTCATCCGATCGGTGGGATAGCTTCGATCGATACCAGCTTTGTCTATGGAACAGTGAAAAAGACCGCTGTTTTTCCGCCCGGATAGATGGGCCGAGTTAGAATGAGTCGTTGCCAATCGGCTAAACATTTTAGTTGATTGATTTTTTCCCTCCGCAATTTCCCATTCTCACCGTCGCTATATCAAAGACATGCAGCGCGTGCTGCATCACTTATGAGAGGATAGCGATGATAAACAAACCGTATGGAGACACCCGGATGGCGAAGTATGTCGAACGGAGGGTGCTCGAACTGAAACCTACCAAGAGCCAAGCCGAGATCGCGGCGCAGGTGGGATACGTCAACCCGAACATGATCACGATGATCAAGCAGGGTGGTTCCAAGGTAGCATTGGATCGCGTCCCGGCTTTGGCGAAAGCTCTGGAATGCGACGCTGCCTACCTTATGCGCCTCGCAATTGAGCAGTCGATCGGCCTGACTGCAGCCGAGGCAGTCGTCGAGGTGTTCGGAGAACCTATCACGTCGAATGAACTTGGCTGGCTGAAAGCAATACGCAAGGCCTCCAACAACACCGATCCTCGGCTGACCAGCCGGTCAGAGACGGCGATCAAGACTATCTTCGGGAGGTAGGAGCCATGTATGACCAGAAAGATGTCCTGACATTGAATGAGCGCGCCTGGTTGCGGTTCCTGCGCGACGTGAGCAACGGCAGAGATCCTGAACCTACCTTACAGAGAGTGCAGCTATTGAGGCGCCTTTGTCGACCTCACAAAGAAAAATGGAATGGGTTTCCGAGATTGCGGCGAGGAATGGCTGGTGAACCCTGCCTCGCCGGGTCTCTCGCTGATTGAACTGAGGCTGCACAAGGTTGACAAAGGTTTACATTCGCCTTCCCGGGATCGACGGAATGTAAACCTTTCGACCTAAAAACACCTCAAATCAGGCCAAAAGGTTTACACTAAGTTTACATTAAGTTGACAAATCTGGACCGGAATCAGGTTTTTCAGACCAAAATGTAAACTACTGAACCAGACAAACCCATAAAAACAACGGTTCTCAGAAAACACATATCCGAAAACAGGCCAGAAAAGCGCGCACAGCGACGAAACACAGACCAGACTGCCCACACACATAAGTGAACGGACGTAACTCAGGCCTGCTCACAACGCTCCTGAGAGATAACCACATTGAGAGCGTAAGCACAGGTCTATGCCAGGCAGTGTATTGAGCTACTCCGGAGAGAAGAAACCGACGATTGCTAATAGTGGGGGATTAGTCGTGAATAGTGAGCTGCACCGTATAGAGGCTGACTGTGCCTAGATATGCCAAGTAGTGCTATGTCCGTCCTAAAAGCTGGTAATCTAATAGGGAGGCTGGTGACGGGAGATTGTAGGGAGGAGCTCTCAGAACCGAAAACTGTTCCCGAGCTCAAGTTCACAGGTGTGATGGATGCTCCGCAAACAGAATTGAACTGGATCAGCTCGACCTGAAAGAATGTGAGTTTGGGCATGTCGTAGACCCGATCTATCGCGTAACACATCAAAAGCAGCTTTTTCGAAGGGTGATAACTTGGACAAACTGTCAGTCATGCAAGCTTTTCGCCGTATCGTTGAACGCGGCAGCTTTGCCCGTGCGGCGGAAGACCTTGGTGTTTCTCCTGCGCTTCTCAGCAGAGAAATCAAGCTTCTGGAAGAAAGTCTGGGAACCGTCCTCCTCACCAGAACGACCCGATCTATGTCACTGACTGACACCGGCAGTCTCTATTACCAAGATGCAATTGGAATACTCGACGCTGTCGAAAAAACGGAACAGACCATCAGGGAAGGTGCAAAAGCGATGCGTGGGCACCTTCGGGTGAATGCGTCAAGTTCCTTCGGCCAAACCGTTATCGCACCGATGCTTCCAGAGTTCTTGGAAACCTATCCCGATCTGCGATTTACTCTTTCGATGGACGACAAGGTGATCGATATGGTCGAGGGCGGGTTCGATCTATCGATACGTATCCGTGCTGCCATGCCGGATTCGGCACTTGTTGCCCGACGGATCGGCGTGATGCGGCAAAGAATATTTGCGTCTCCTGACTATTTGGAGCGATGCGGGACGCCGACCCAGCCGGCGGATCTGAAAAACCACGCAATCATCGGCTTTTTGCTTGCTGATCATTTGACGAGCTGGAAGCTCTCGGCTGCCAACTGCGTCACATCATTGGAACTTGATCCGCGTGTGAGGGTTGGTAACAGCCTCGTTTTGCGTGATCTGCTGATAGCCGGGCAAGGCATCGGAACTCTGCCCGAGTTCGTTTCTGATGCTCCTGAAGCTAGCGGGGCCTTGGTGAGAGTTCTTCCTGACCACGAACTGCCCGCGCCGGAAGTATTCGCCGTTACTGCATCTCGCTTGGGAATGGATGCAAAGGTCACAGCCTTTCTTGATCATCTGCGTCTGGCTCTCAGGTCCTGACATTATTCAATACAGGTAAAGAGTGATGTCAAAGAGCGCGACTTAATTGGCGGCGCAACAAATTCCATTCTCTCAGGGAACAAGTCACAGCCCTGAGAGGTATCCTATGTCACGTATTCTCGTTCTCTACTATTCAAGCTATGGCCACGTCCGCACATTGGCCGATGCCGAAGCTGAAGGCGCCAGAAGTGTTCCCGGCACCGAAGTTGACGTTCGGCGTGTGCCCGAAACTGTCCCTGAGGAAGTCCGCCAGCAGGCTGGCTATGTCGTAGATGATACACCTGCCGCCTTGCCGACAGATCTGGAAAACTATGATGCAATCATCATTGGAACACCGACCCGATTTGGCATGATGGCTGGCCAAATGAAGTCTTTCCTTGATCAGGCCGGAGGGCTTTGGGCAAGGAACGCACTGGTTGGTAAGGTCGGGGCGGTCTTTGCATCAACAGGTTCGCAACACGGTGGGCACGAGGCCACCCTTCTGACAACGCAAGTCCCTCTTCAACACTTTGGGATGCTGATTGCCGGAATGCCATACACATTTGCTGGCCAGACTACATCAGAAGAAATCATTGGCGGCGCACCATATGGTGCCGGAACGATCGCCGGTGCTGATGGTTCCCGCACACCTACTGAAACCGACCTAGCCGGAGCGCGGTTCCAGGGCGCTCATGTTGCAAGTATTGCAGCGTGCCTCGTTGGATCAAACCTCCAAGCGAAAGCAGCGTAACCCGCGCGCCTCTGACGTCTCACTCAAATTCTCAAACGCCTCAGCCGGGAGACATACCATGTCACGCTCAACCGATATTCTACTCACCTCACTCGCCCCAGCGGTATGGGGAAGCACTTATCTGGTAACTACCGAAGCGCTCCCGGCTGGCTATCCGATTACCCTGGCTGCGTTACGAGCTCTGCCTGCTGGCTTGTTGCTGCTTGCAATGACGCGCAGTGTTCCATCACGCGAATGGCTCGGTCGAGTTTTCGTTTTAGGCAGCCTCAATTTCGCTCTGTTCTGGGTGCTCCTCTTCGTTGCTGCGTATAGGTTGCCCGGTGGTGTGGCCGCCACCCTGGGATCGTTGCAAGCAATGATCGTGATTTTGATGGCGTGGGGATGGTTGGGAACCCCAATCCGACTTAGTGCGCTCGGCGCCGCAGCGACTGGCGTAATGGGTGTGTCTCTGCTGCTGATCGGACCAGAAGCACAACTTGATTGGATCGGTATAGCAGCGGGTTTGGGAGGAGCTGCGTCAATGGCTGCTGGCACTGTTCTCAGCCGGAAATGGCAACCTCCGGTCTCGGCGCTGAGTTTCACAGCGTGGCAATTAACAGCCGGTGGTTTGATACTGCTGCCAGTCGCACTGTTCCTTGAGCCGCCTCTACCTGCGCTCAGCGCGACAAATGTCGCCGGCCTTATTTGGCTTGGGTTGATCGGTGCTGCAGCAACCTATGCGCTTTGGTTTCGTGGCATTGCGCGCCTGGAGCCCAGTGCAGTCTCGATGCTCGGCATGATGAGTCCTGTAACAGCTGTCGTGCTCGGCTGGGTATACTTGGGACAAACGCTTAGCCTCACTCAGTCTATAGGAGCAGCCATAGTTATCGGCTCTGTTGTGGTCGGCCAGAGCGTGAGTCGAAGGGGCAATTCGGGTTTGAAAAAATGGAGACCAGCAACAGCTGGATCTGTCTGATGGGTGCTGACTCGCAAACAATGGGCCCGATCACTCAAGTGAGTGAGGAATGGTTCAGCGCTTCGCTTTAGACCGTTCGCCAGAGCCCAACAATATCGATGTCCTAGGTTTCCCGGCGCATGATAAAGGGGATGGGTTCTGGCGCCACAGCGTTTGGATGGTCCAAAACTCCCATTAGCGATTTGGCATTGTGGAACAACAAACCAAACGCTGAACACGCTCAGCGTGCATGTATCATTCTGTGATTGGCAAAATTCAGGTGACCCAATTTGATTGCGAAAGCATGACAGTTGTCTGGTCCATGGGGACGATTGCTACCTGTGCCTGCAGACGGTAACCTAATGTGCTTTCTAGAAAGCCCTTCAGTAGGTCTGGCGAGTTTCCCGATTGCTCGGTCAGTTCCGGCACCTCGGGATGTGGAAACTTTTTGTCTGAGGTTACGCATCCCGAGAACGAGCTTGCTATAATTTTATCTAGAACAAAATCATCCAAGGAGCCAAATACATGAAGGACTGGGCAGTTTGGGACGAAAATGGCCGCAGCAGGTGCCATTCCCTGCATCAGCGCATGCGCCGGGAGCTGCGCACCAAATTGCTCGACTACGATTTCACCCACTTCATCACGCTGGCATCTAATTACCAACCCTTGGGGTATACGCAAATGCGTGTGTTGCTGAAAGAGTGGGATGCACGTGTAAACCGCGAGATTAATGGGCCAAAGTGGGGCAAGCGCCCGGACGAGCGACTGGTATGGTTTGCCTTCCCGGAAAAGTTGGATGTGAACCCCCACTGGCACATGATTGTGCAAGTGGATCCAGACATCGAGTCTTCCGCACGAGCCGCTCGCACCGAGCGTTTGCCCGAGATCGGGAATATGCATTGGCTGAGCCTAGTGCGTCAGGGGTCTTTTGACTGCCAGAGCATTGAATCTGCTGGAGTTATCCGGTATATTACGAAAATGAACGCAGAGGAGACGCACTTCGAAAAATTCGTTGTGTTTCGGGAGTTCATGAACATCTAGGTAACCGCCAGGGGCCTGTCTGCAACGCTGCAGGTGACCAGCTACTTCCTTTTCAAGCCATCTTAATGCGACCTGCACTTGGGTCGTAATGCTTTTCTATCGCTTGGAGGAAGGGAACGAGTTGCCAGCAATCAGAACTCTATAGCTAGGAAAGTGACTTGGCTGAGCGCCGACCGAAGGGAGGTGCTCATCGGACCGAGAGAGGCCGAAGGCCACGCGAGGGAGAACGCGATCGGAAGGAAGGAGGCTGCTAAGAATGAGAGATCCGCGTCTACAATCTGTTTAGGTTCGCCTTTGCGTCGTTTGAGGGGCGCAACTCGGAGGTCGTCCACAAGAAACTGACCGGCCAAACTAACAATTGTCCTAGCAATATCTGAAACGCGTTTCGGCAAATCCCGCGCCACAATCAACGGGTCAATGAACAACTAATAAGGAACTTGTTCGGGACAAACTCAGTCCGGTTAAGAAGCATGCCCTCTTTGATGCACCATCTGACTAGGGAACAATACGTCCCGGCGATTCAACTACCAAGCGTTGCACATTTCGTCATTTTCTTGAGGGTGCGTATCCCTGCTCTCGCGCCCGCTCCATAACTGCCATCGCCTTGACCGACTGCGCTTCTGACAAAGGTCGCAGCCGAAGCTGTGTAGCCGCCTCTAGGATACCATTCTCGGTGGGAGTGAGACGCATGCTGGAACTGCGTGCCCAGTCCCGCAAAGAAGCCCATTCATGTGATCCAATTTCTGCAACTGTTGCCTGCGCTTGAATTCCGTCAACCATGCGTTGATCGCGACGGCCTTCCGAAGCTCTTTCGCGACGTTCCGCAGTGCCTATCAGAAAGTCCGAAATGTCGCTGCGGAAATCGAGTTCGATTTCCATCGCGGCCTCGACACACGCCTTCCGTTTGGCCCATTCCGTCGGATTACTGCCACCAGTCGGAGGAGACAGGAGATGCATGTGCATGGCTTCTCCGTATTGATCGAGAATATCGATCAGCGGGTCGGGTAGGTCCTGTGCATTCCAGATCTTCTTTAAGTCGATCGACTGTTTCTGCTGTTCGATGTCACGGACAAGCTTCGATATCGCGTAGCAAACCGTGTTCGCGCGGAGGCCACCGGTATACCATGAACCGGCTGCATCCGAGACGATCCGTTCGGTCTTGCGAAAGAAAATCAACTTCGATACCGCGTTGCGGAACCACTCTTCCGAGAAAGCCTCATCGCTCTTGTCCCATTCCTTGCCGATCGCGTGCGCGAAATGGGCGAAGTTCTTCTGCGCGCCGAGGCTCACGATTTCAGGGCGGCCACGCCATGCCATTTCGGCCTTGGCGAGATCGGTCTTAGTGAAGAGCTGTGCCCTAGGATGTTCGAGGTCGAACTTACGCCGCTGAGCCGGTGTCAGGCGGGAGCGGCGGTCTGCGAACTGGCCGCGCGCGCGTTCATAGAACCATCGGCTCTGCGTGAAATTGCCGTCTTTCGCAGGGGCGTAGAGCCGGCGCGATATTTCCTCGATTCGGACGTGGAAGGGGTGATTGGAAAAGAAGTCCGCTGCCGCGATCCGATTTTGACTGTTTGCATATCGGGAAATGTCCGGCACGATCTTTTCGGCCTTTTCCGCATCGACGATGGACAACTTCATCTGGACAAACGTCTTTGACAGATCTGTCCCGGCGCGTAGAGCGGCGTGGATGGATGCGCTGGTCTGCCCTCCATTCACAATCTGCAGATTCGTCAGGCGGGTCATTAATGGGACGCCGTTGCGATGTTCGATCTCGACAGCCTCGGCTGTCGCCGTGATCCCGTTATTGTAGGCGAAAAACATGGAAGGATCTTCCTCGATCGTCTTTCGAATGCCCTTGTTTACGTTGCCGCGCGCTTGCAGAAACACGCGCACGTTCTGTTCGAGAAGGCGAGCTTCCCATCGATCATAAATCGAGGCGAGAACCGATCCGGGAAGTGCGGCGAGATATGCCTCGTAGGGGGAGTCCGGCATATGAGCGGGAAGCACAGGGATCGCGCCTCCATGCTGGTCGAGTTCCACGATAATGTCCTCGCGCCCCATCGCGGAACTCTCGATACGCTCGAGGCGGGTCACATCCCAAACGCTGTAACTGACCGGACGTTCTAAGAACTCCGTCATCTCACGACCATCGACGCGGCTGCTGAGTTTGCGGTCGGTGAGGAGGAGAAGCCGGATCTTCTTTACCGTTGACCAACGCGCTGCGATCATGTCGGCTAACTCGAATCCCGGCGATGTCTCCTCGAGCCGATCTCGCCAATCCTCGTCCAGGGCCGCCTTCAAATATCGGAGAGGCCGCTTGAACTGGTTGTTCAATTCTGTGCCAGTCAACGTCGGCGCATTCGGATCGTCAGCATGATCAACAACGAGAAGAGTCAATTGCTTCGATTTGCGCGGGTCGCCACCCCAACCGTCCACCCGGATACCGGATTGCGGTGTGCCCCGATGGTGAAAATACTCTAGGGTATCGACCTCGCCTGAACCGGTTATCGTATCGGTAACCCGTGCGAAAAATGCCTCTTCCATCGACGTCCCGTTTGCTTCGGACAGAAGCCGGACGTCTTCTCGTAGCATATCGGGATATTGATCGACATCGCTCATGTTGTCATGCTCCCGCTATAAGACGGGCGAAATCTGCTTCGCCCAAATGGAATGGACCCAAGTCCGCCAACGGGAGGTCGTAGGCTACCTCGATCGGGCCGTTGGGGTATACACCGGGCACGATGCGCGGAAAGCCGTGCTCGACCATGTAGGCGTCTACTGCGCGATGTAGCACCCTCATTTCGTATTCGTGTGTGCCGTCGTAGCCTGCTTCTTCGACGGACATTTCGAATGTCTTCGAAACCTGGGGGGCGTCGGAAGCAATGGTGGCTCGGACTTGCCGAACGATCTCGTGCAGATCGATCGCGCCAACGTCATCCTCAGCTGCAGAGGCAAAGGTGTGAACGAGTAGGATCAAACTGTGACCGGGCACATCGGCTAGTTGATGTTCCGACGTGATCCGGATCTTGTTGCGCGCGGCTGCACCACGCGCCTTGCATTCTATGCATAGATCGGAGAGCTCGAAGTCCTTCGGGGCTCGTTGCGAGCCTCGCCATCCTTCAACTGCCGCGTCCAACCCCCTTACTGGCACAATGACATTCAAGATCGTCCAAAGCTCACCAATCAAGCCGAGTTGCGCTTCTCGGCTCAACAAAGTTTTCCGCGCGCCTTTCAAAAGCGCATGCCATTTCCACATCCTTCCGATGAAAGACTGGACCGCTGTCGACTCGTCACCCGCCTTGGCGACCGTTTCGATGATGTCAGCCGAAAGGCGCGTGAAGATGTCCGCGTCGTCCGGGCTTTCCAGGGCGACCGAGAGAATTACCTTGTCGTCTTCAGAGCGCAGCCGTGCCTCGATATCCAGCCCGGCAATTTTCGGGAGAGCGATACCAGAGGTCGCGGCCGGTTCGTGAACAAGAAATAAGATGCGCCGCCCGCGATGGTCGAGCGCACGAAAAACCTCCCAAGGTCTACTTTCCGCTACTAGTCGCCCATTCAGACGGGTGCCGGCTGGCGAAGTCGGAATTTCCGACCACGGATCGTCACTCTTCTCGGTCAAGCGCCTCTCCAACTTCCTCGTCGATCTCGCCGCGGTTCTGCTGCCACCAGATCGTATTAACTTGATAACTCACAGTCTTTCCCTTCTTACTCGATGTCGGGAAGCCGATGGTCCACGCCGTCACAGGTGGTTCTTCAAGCAACTTCCCGGTATCCTTGTCCTGAAGTGCAATGATATGAACCGCGAGAATCGGTCGCGACCGTTTGGCGAGATATGCGCTGTCCGCGATGTTCTTGGTATTTTCATTCTTCGCTTCCTCGCGCACGGTGGCCAATACTTCTTTGTTCATACCGAACCGGACCACCCCGCGCGAGGAGAAGCGGCGACTGGTCGCGACCACCTTGCCGTCCTCGCGGGAGGCCGGCGTCCGGCGCTGCGTGCGCATGGGGTAGCCAAAACCGTGCCATGTAGCCGCATCCGGCTTTTCACTACCTACAAAGACGACGTCCCATTTATCGAGATTTTCGTCCTCTCGCTCCTCGATGTATCGGATGACCGGTTCTGTCTGTGTTCGTTCGGCATCTGAATGATTTCGGAAATCCTGAAGGTAGTCCTTCACGATATCCGAGGGGACTGCCTCGAAAACCCTGCTCTCGCCGTCCATCCTTGAGGGACGATCAGCAAGGCGATCATGAAGTCGGATCGCCGCTTTCCGGTTTTCTTCGGCTTCGTCACCGGGGTGGTTGTCATGGATCACGGTAGTCTCGATGCGGCTCCGCGATAAACTGACATCAACAATGACTTCTTGGCCGCTACCTGCCTTGTTGCGCGCCGTTACCTCCAAGGCCGACGGATGACGCTGAACGCGCAGACCGAAGTCTCGCGGACTTGCTCCTGATGCCGCCATGTAACGCAGATCCTGACGCAGCTCTTCGGAAGCCTCAGCAATATGAGAATACCAGCGCCGGGCCTCATCCTTGATCCAAATGCGGCAAAGATCCTCATAGCCGGGGCGGTAGCCGAACCAGCGTGCCATTTGCAGAAGCGTATCGTAGGCCTTGGAATTTCTAAGGAAATAGCTGATGGTCAACCCTTCGAGCGTCAGACCACGCGATAGAGAATACCCTCCCACCGCGATAGCGGTGACTTGATCGTTTTCCGGGTCCTTTATATCCGGATACTCCAGCTTTTCGCCCGATTTGCTATTGACCTCATAGACCGCGGCCCGTCCGGCAACCCGATCAAGGAGTGGCAGGACGTCGTCCCACTTCACCTCTGCATTTGCGTATTCCTCATCGAAGATCTTTCGCATAGCGGCCACCTCGGCATTCGCCTCGGCTTCCTTAGTTGAAAGCGAACAATGCAGATTCAGTGCCGGGCGAATGATCTCGTTAAGGCGATGACGGATGAGATTCGCAACGTCAGTTTGAACTGCCGTCAAATGCGAAACGTTCACCAGCATCGAATGATGCTTGTCGCGTTGCTTGCGGAGATCGCGTATTGCGCCAACAACTATAAATGTTCGGATAGCCGTCATCAGGCTTTCGGGAAGATCACGGACTTGATGTCCTTTAGGCATTTTCAAAGGTAGATGCGGTTCGTTATCCTCGATGTCGCGTGTCGGGCGTTCAATTTCATCCTCGGGGTCGCCTAGGAAGACCTTTTCTGCACCGTAATAGTTTCCGGGTCGGTCAAGCGCTATGAGGAAGTGTTCCGGGAAAAGGTCGCGTCCAGCCTTTTCGTGCTGAAGGTCAGGATCAATGAAGATGTTGGCAAAAGGCGTCGCGGTAAATGCGACATAGGAACTTTTGCTGAAGAGATTTAATAGGGCGCGGATCTGGCCGTTGATCCGCGAGACTGCCTCCGGCCCTTTCGCGACGTTTATCGAGGCATTGTCGGCCTCATCGTCGATCAAGATCATGGGTTGATTGATCGTCTCACCGCCGTGGGAAAGGTTGAATGCCTTCAGCCAAGTTAGGAAGTTCTTAAGGACGCTGGCATTCTTCTTGATGACGAAGACGATTGGCTCCTTTTCCATGTTCACAAGCGGAATACGCTGATCGGCCTGTCCCTTCCGGAAATCCGCTTGTCGCGTAGTCATGGCACTCGGTTCCCGAGAGGGATTGATCAACCCGACTCCCACACGGCCGTCGTCCCGGATGTTCTCCAACCTCGAGACATCGCTATTTCGCCCAATTAGGCCTTCGTCGATGCGCGTCTGGGTCTGACTTCGCAGATTCTCATGAATCCCAGCGATAATGATGATTACCTTATAGCCTACATCGGCGGCTTTACTGACAAGCGCCGTGTAATTTCCAGTCTTTCCGGCCTGCACATCGCCCATCACCATGCCGCGGCGATCAAAGGGAGCGTCCCCTTGCGGATCGCCGCAGAGCTCGATGACCCGGTTGGTTTTCTCGTTCATGGCTTCAAGAACCGGTCCTGGAAAGCCGGATTGTGCGAGCTGTGTCCGGTAACGTTCCCAGTAGAACCAGTCTGTATTCTGACGCCGCTTTGCGTCGAACCATGGCGTGAAACCCGGAGCCACAAGTGCCGCTCCCGTTTCGACGAGAACGCCATGACGAATACGCATTTCATCGTAGAGTTCGTCAAGATCCTCGCGTTTCACCTCGTCACGCGCGAGCGGAGCATATTTCTCGATCTCGGTCCTCAATTCCTCTTGGGTCCGGTAAGCCTCGATCATAAAATCTCGGACTAGACCGCGGATATTGTCCAGCGTCAGGATGTTCATGGTGCTAGTTTCTCTTGCTCGAGTAGTTCAGTTATTATCTGCTCGTTTCCCGCATAGGGCGGGACAACCTTCAACATTGCTGCGATATCTTTGTTTCCATGTCCCATTTCCCTCAGCTGATCGATCAATTGTCGGCCACTTGACCGAAGCTCGTTCTCATCGAGAATTTCCTGTTTGATATCCGAAAAGTGCTCGGCCATGTCGTGATAGAGCGCCTCGATCGGCAATCCCGCCGCGATAAGCCGCAATATCTCTCCAAATGCGTTCTCCTGCGCTTCCGTCAGGCTATCTGCGAATGCCGCCATTGAAGGATGATCGCCATTCAACGCATAGCTGATCCGATTGTCTGTCTTCGTACGTTGCCAGAGTGGAAGCGGATTCTCATCTGTCAGCTTTGCGCCTCGCTTGCGATAAACTCGCTTGGACTTTCCGCCGAGACCCTCGATCAGTCTTCTGAGATAATCCCGTAGCGCCGGCGGTGGTGATGCGGAGGCCTTGAGCACATCGATCTTCCAAGCCGCGTCGCTCTCATTTCCAATGTCGACCCGGACGCGCGCGAGCTGGGTCAACCGGTGTTGTGGCGCCATCCGGAACCAAGTCGCATGGCGGATCAGGCGCTTGTTCCTGTATAGGTAGAAGCCCTGCGACTTCATGTGGCCTTCTGAAAGGCCCATTCTCTTCCATTCCGCTTCTGAGGAAACCTTGTTTCTGTGCGGCAGTATAAACGGCTGGATCGTGACCGTGCCGCCTGCGATCCGACGGTCCTCCGCCTGCCTGATCGTCGCATCATGCCATTCCGCAAACGGGTCGACAGGCACCAGTTTTCGTCCGTTCATGTTGATGCAAACGGCTTTTCGCCCATGTTCGGATTTCATGAAACGATGGAACACTAGCTCAAGGTGCTTCGAAGCCTCGTCCATTATACGTAAGAAGTTCTGACTTCCCAGTTCCAAACCGACCCTGTCGAGCTTCTCCCATAGGATGAGCGTGCCGTCGTTTGTCAGCAAGTTGGCAAAGCGAATGGTCTCAGCCGACGCGCGTGTTTCGACAACCCACGCATTTCGGGCGACGACAAGGTCCAAATCCCAGATAGCCACTGAAACGGTATCTTCACAGCGGGTCACCACCGTCAAGCGACGACACTGGGAGAATGACGCTGTCTTTAGACCGAGCCCAAACCGCCCCAGATCCTCGGTATTCCGCGTTTCCGTGGGCGATCGGGACCCCGGACGCATCGCCTCTAGGAGTTCCGCTCGCGACATGCCGTTCCCATTGTCGACGATGCCTATTGCGGCATCCTCCGGGTCGGAGTGAACCCGGATCGAAATTTCGGTCGCTTTGGCGGTTAGCGAATTATCAACGATGTCAGCCAGCGCACTCGACATTGTGTAGCCGATGTCTCGAAGGCTCTCGATCAGCGCCCCGGCGTTCGGGCGAACCTCGTGATATGAGGCATCTCCGTCACCAAACCGATCGGTCATGCAGGTATCGTCACTTTCCCTAATTCCCGGGTAGGCTGCGCGGGCGCGTCGAAAACCTTTGCCAATACTGGGTGCAACGCCGCCGCGATCTTCCGCGCGAGGAACGGCGGCACGGCGTTGCCGACTTGGACATATTGCTGAGTCCGGTTCCCCTTGAAGTGATAATTGTCCGGGAAGGTCTGTAACCTTGCCGCCTCGCGGACGGTCATGCTCCGACACTGAGCTGGGTCGGGATGAATGAAATAGTGCCCATCCTTCGACAGGTGACAGGTCACCGTGGACGATGGAAGGTCCCACGGCTGCACCCGGAATCGGTCGTTAAACTTGCCCGATTTCCAATTGTTATGCTTCGGGGCAAGTTCATCCGGGAAATCCCGTGCCTTCGGCGAAATACCCGTCGCCATGGCCCATGAAGAGGCAAAAAGATATCGCTCTATGTCATTAACCATGTGTCCTCGGGTCTCATGAAGTGAAAGGCGGGTTAAGCGACTGTCCTCCAGCCACGATCGCAGATCGTCAGGGCAGGTTTCCGGCAACAGCGTTCCGCCTTTCGTGCCCTTGCGTTTCTCGACGGTTATCTTTTGCAATCTGTCAACGGCACCCAGAGCCCTCACAAATTTTTCTGCGGAATCTCCTTCCAAACCGTGCGACATGGTGGCGATCTTCGTCGCACTTCGCGCGACTGTCCGCTTCCAACCCATGAGATCATCTACGTATCCGCCCCGAGTGCTTATCCCGCTTCGGAGGGGTGGCATTTCAGAGAGGACATCGCGAACTGAGGTTCGCCGTGGAACGCCGTCCAGCCTAGGCGCTTCGAACTCATCCATACCCGAGATAAGGTCACGCCTTAGGCCGACAATGATGACCCGATGACGCGCCTGCGGAACGCCGTGGTCCTCCGCCGCGACAACGAAATCCTTCGGCTGCACATGTCCATGCCGGTCCGCGCTCCCGGACAATGGGAACAACTGATATTCCGCCGCACCGCCACCTGACCTCAGGTCGTCGGTCACCAAGTCAAAGACCTTGCGCTTCTCGATGCTGGACGAAAGCATGCCCTTGACATTTTCCATCACAAAAGCTGCCGGGCGCAGCTTCCTGAGCACGTTGATGTATTCTTGGTAGAGAAGATGGCGATTCTCATCATGCGCGACGTAACCCAGATCACTCGGCTTCCTGCCCCTGCCGGCGAGAGAATAGGCTTGGCAAGGCGGGCCACCGATCAGCACAATGCGATCACCGCGTCGTTTTCGTATTTCGTCGATACGTTGGTCCAGTGCGACGGTGGTTTCCGCGTCCCCCAGCGTGAGATTTAATGTCTCCCGTTCGGCCAGCGCCCATTCCCGCGGGTAGAGGTCCGCCCAGTCCGGCTCAGTGCCACTTTGGTTCATAAAGTCAGTGTATTCGGGCGGGAAGCCCCCATCGAACTGACGCAGGAAAGCCCGCAACCGTAATGTTGCGTGTGCTATCGGGTCCTTCTCTACGGAAACGTCAATTTCGAACTGCCGGCAGCCATGGCTTCTATAGGCGCAAAAGCCCTCTCCAAGGCCGCCGGGCCCCGAGAACAGATCGACAATTCCGAATATCTCTTTCATTTTCCAATTACTGGACCACATGATCGCAAAAGGAAAGATGGGAAAGGAGGTAATTTCGTGGCAGATATCGTCAGTCCGGATGTCAGGTCTAAGATGATGGCCGCGAACAGAAGAAGGGATACGAAACCCGAACTACTGGTCCGCCGATTTCTCCATGCACAAGGCTTCCGCTTCCGCCTTGATGTCCGCAAGTTGCCGGGCAGCCCTGACATCGTCCTAGCCCGCCATCAAGTGGTGATCTTCGTCCACGGTTGTTACTGGCACCGACACCACGGATGCCGGTTCGCAACGATCCCGAAGAGCAATACCGAGTTCTGGCAGGAAAAATTTGATAGAAACGTCGAGCGCGATGGCCGGGCGAAGGTTGATCTGCTCGACTTAGGCTGGCGTGTAGCGATCGTCTGGGAATGTGCACTTGCGAAAAAAATGCTCGCTGACAACTTGTCTTGCCTAGCGTCTTGGGTCCGGTCCGGCAAAACTGTGCTGGAATTGCCCAATGCAGGCGCTGTGGATTTGGAGTAGAGACACTATGCGCAGAATAGCGTGATCAAGCGTGAATGATTGGTCGACATTTCAATTGCTGCTTAGCCCGGTTCTTGAATATCAATCCTTAGGCTATCAACGAAGATGCAAGTAGCCTGCTGTTTATTGCCCGTTCATTGGCAGAAAATCACAAGAGTATTTAGCGGGATCAGACGGGGTTAATCGTTCAGCGGAACGGTTTCTCCCATGCCGATGTTCGAATTTCGTGTGCACTAGACGCAATTTTCTTTTGTTTTTTAGCAATGGGTTAGAAGATTTTTGGAAATCCCAAACGCATCCCACGTCGAGAACGCTATAGGGTAAGAAGTTTTACCAAAATGAAGGAGCGCAATTTGTCCCCGCCGTATACCCCCAAAACTCTCGCAGAGCGTTGGAGCTGCAGTTCTGAGACTGTGCGTCAGCTCTGCAAATCCGGCCAGCTCGGATATTTCAGAGTTCAACGCCAGTTTCGCATCCCGGCACACAAGGTTGAGGAATATGAGCAGTGCAGGAATATAGTATTGGTCGGCTCAACGACCGCTTCGTCGTTGTCTGGTATGAGGAAGATGGACGCAGACGCCGGTATCGTCTTGACGCGGACACCCTCGAACGCGCGGAGGCCGAAGCTCGTGATGTCCTCCTTGCCCAGACAGCAGGAAAGGATGAGCTGACCGTGGCGACGATTTGGAAGGCGTATAGTGCAACAGTCGAGGGTCGGCCGGCGCATGAAAGCATGAAATACACCGGCCGTTCTGTGCTGCCTTGGTTTGGAGCCTTTCGTCCGGATCAGATTAGCGTGCAGGATTGTAAAGCTTACATCGTCGATCGGCGGAAGGCAGGTATCCAGGATGGCACAATCTGGACTCAGCTCAGTAAACTGAGGACCTGTTTGAATTGGGCTGAGAAAACCGGTCTCATTGATAGGGCACCCTATATTGAGCGCCCCAGCAAACCGGCTCCCAAGGAAAGATTTCTGACGCGTCAGGAGATTTCACGGCTCTTGGCTGTCGAATGTGCACCGCACATCAAGCTCGCTATTTGGCTGATGTTATCTACGGCGGCTAGGGTAACGGCTGTGTTAGAACTTACATGGGATCGGGTGGATTTCGATCGCCGTCAGATCAACCTCCGCAATGGCGAAGGACAGAGGAAGGGCAGGGCCATCGTCCCCATGACAAAGAGCCTGTATGCTGTGCTTTTGAACGCTCAGAAAGCGGCCTTGTCTGACTATGTCGTAGAATGGGCAGGAGGATCGATAAAGTCGATCAAGAAAGGCTTCAAGGCGGCCGCAGTCGCTGCGGACCTACCTGATGTGTCACCGCATGTGCTGCGGCACACAGCTGCAGTTCATATGGCTGAGGCTGGCGCCTCGATGGATGAGATCGCCCAGTTTCTCGGCCATTCAGACTCACGTATTACCGCGTCCGTCTATGCGCGCTACAGCCCGGATCACTTGCGTAAAGCTGCCAATGCGTTGGAGTTCGATTAACGTTCAGGTTCAATGAACCTCGGATCACTGTCTTGCAAACAGCAAAGGCGCCCTTGGGCGCCTTTTTTATTTGGTCGGAGTGAGAGGATTCGAACCTCCGACCCCTGCCTCCCGAAGACAGTGCTCTACCAGGCTGAGCTACACTCCGACCGTGGCGCGTGATCTATACCTCGTCATATTGATGTGCAAGAGGGATTTTGGGCGTACACACATATGTCGTCGCTGGATTCGAGGGGTGATTGAAACCGTTCTCCTGATCTGCGATTTCGCTGAGTTACTGCAACGGATTTGTTCGATACAGTCGGATTTTTGTTCCGCCGTGATCAACGATTGGGCCGGGGGGAAGCATTGGCAATCGCGTTGCGCGGGCAAGTCCGGGTGTGGTGGTGATGATGCCCACACGCCATCGTTGGAAACGACTGGATAATACCTTGCCTAAACTGCCATAGAGCGACCGCAGGCGCTTTTCATCACCGATGCGTGCCCCGTAGGGCGGATTGACGATGACCAGCCCAGCTGGGCCTTCTGGTGGTTTGATGTCACTGACCGAGCAGTGCTGAAATCGGGTGGCATGATCCACATGTGCTTGCTGGGCGTTGGAGCGGGAAGCCTCAATCGCGCCTGCATTACGATCTGAGCCATAGAACCTGAGCTCTGTTTCGGGCGGATCGGTTTGGGCGCGCATATCTTGCCAGACATCTGGATCGAAGCTTGCCAAATCTTCGAATGCGAACTGACGTGAGCGGCCTGGGGGCAGACCAAGTGCAATTTCAGCCGCTTCGATAACGAATGTTCCAGAGCCACACATCGGGTCCAGAACCGGTTCAGACCCGTCAAACCCACACTCACGCAGGAACATCGAAGCCATTGTTTCCCGCATCGGGGCCTTGGCGACTGCAGGCTTATGACCGCGCTTGTGCAAGGGCTCGCCGGATGTGTCGACGGAGATCGTGCATATGTCTTTTTCGATTCTTAGCAGCACACGGACTTTGCCATCGGGTGAGACTGAGGTGCCGAGCCCCTCGGATATGGCTTGTTCGATGCGCTGTCGCGCCGCTCCCGCATGATAGATACGAGATTTGCGGCAGGTTGCTTCGACCTTCACGGGAATGTCTGGACTGAGATAACTCGCCCACGGAAATTTTCGGGCGCGCTTGTCCAATTGCGCCAAATGCACGGCGGGGAAACTGCCCAGTCGCACCAGAACCTTGTTGGCACCGCGCAATTCCAGATTGGCGCGCCAGACTTCCGGCCAATCGCCACGGCACACAACACCACCTGGAACGATCCTGGCGCCTGAGAATCCGCGCTCGATGACCTCGGCACACAAAGGCGTTTCGAGCCCTGGAGTGGCAATCAGAAAAATCTCGAATTTATCATTGTTGTCCATTGTGGTTGCTTACACCGGTTGATCAGCCTGTGCGACACGCAAATTAAATGGGCAAATTGTTCTGAACGACCGTAAGCTCAAAAGAATGTGACATTCCTTTTCGATTTTGGGCGGTAACAGGTTTGCGTTTGCACTCATCCCCGCGTAAAGGAGCCGTGATCGGAAATACGCCTGCGGATTCTGGTCGGATAATGGCGCTTTCGCGACCGGACAGACGGGAAATTTCGTGTTATTTCCTGGCATCATTGTAAGATGGCGCGCAGCAGGCGCAGGACAAAGGCTTGGAAGAACGTAGCAACATGCAAACTTTCAAACTAAAAAAAGGGTTGGATTTGCCGGTTGAAGGCGCGCCCGAACAGAAAATCCAGCCGGGGCCTGAATTCTCGTCGGTTGCCGTTCTGGGCAGTGATTATATCGGATTAAAGCCCAAGATGCTGGTGCAAGAGGGCGACGCGGTCCAGCGAGGAACGCCGTTGTTCTGCCACAAGGATGCGCCCGACGCGATGATGGTCGCGCCGCTGACTGGCAAAGTCGTGGCAATTAATCGCGGGGCGCGACGTGTATTGCAGAGCGTGGTGATCGAGGTTTCGGATGCCAATGACGCCGGCATAGATTTCTCGGGCACCGGCGATGCCGAGACTGCCGAAGGTGTCACGGCTAAGCTCTGCGCGGCCGGGCTGTGGACTTCTTTCCGGACACGTCCTTATTCAAAGATGCCCGAACCAGGCTCCAAGCCTACAGCAATCTTCGTGACAGCCATGGACAGCGATCCACTGGCAGGTGATGCGGCATTGGTTATTGCGGATGCGGGCGAGGCATTTGCGGCTGGTCTCGCAGCTGTCTCAAACCTGACCAACGGCAAGACTTATCTGTGCCAGCAAGAGGGGGCATCCATCCCCGGTTCCGATCTGCCAGGTATCGAAGCGGCTGCGTTTTCCGGCCCACACCCCTCGGGCCTTGCTGGAACTCATATTCACTTCCTTGAGCCGCTGGGAGGGGACAAGCAGGTTTGGACCATTGGCTACCAGGACGTGATCGCGATCGGTCGTCTGATGCAGACCGGTCATCTGGATTCAAACATCGTGATTGCTTTGTCTGGACCGGGCGCGCGCCAGCCGCGCCTGATCCGCACCGTGATGGGCGCGTCGACGGATGACCTGACCCGGGATGAAGTGAACGTCGACGGGATCGCGCGGATCATCTCGGGGTCGATCTTGTCGGGGCAGCATGCCGATGGTCCGACCGCCTATCTGGGCCGTTTTGCGCGCCAGATCAGCATTATTCGCGAAGATCATGATCAGCACACACTGGGCTGGATTCTTCCTATGCCTTCGAAATATGCGGTACAGCCTGTTTTGGGATCGGCTTTTGCCAAGAAGCTCTATTCATTCACGTCTAACCTGAATGGTGGTCGCCGCGCGATGGTGCCGACGGGTGTATTCGAAGAGCTTATGCCCCAGGATTATCTGCCGACGCAATTGCTGCGGGCGCTATTGGTGATGGACACCGACACCGCGCAGGCGCTGGGTGCACTGGAACTGGACGAAGAAGACCTGGGCCTTGTGGGCTTTGCCTGCCCTGCGAAATATGAATATGGGCTGGCGCTGCGCGACTGCCTCACCAAGATTGAAAAGGAGGGCTGATCCACATGGGTTTGCGCAGCTTCTTCGATCGGATCGAGCCGAACTTTACCAAGGGCGGCAAGTACGAAAAATATTTCCCCATCTACGAGATGGTGGAAAGTTTTATCTACACTCCGAAAACCGTCACGACCGTCGCGCCGCATGCGCGCTCTTACGTGGATATGAAGCGGATCATGACCTATGTCGTGATTGCTACGATCCCCGCAATCCTCTGGGGGATGTATAACACTGGCTATCAGGCAAACTCGGCCATTGCTACGTTGGGAACGGATTCGGCAACAGGCTGGCGGATTGCGATCCTGCAGGTGTTCGGCATCTCGCTGAACCCTGACAGCATTTTCGCCAATGTGATGCATGGATTGATGTATTTCCTTCCGATCTACATTACCACACTGGTTGCGGGCGGTATTTTTGAGGTCATCTTCGCCACTGTGCGCGGCCATGAGGTCAACGAGGGTTTTCTAGTAACCTCGATGCTTTACACACTGATTATGCCTGCGACAGCGCCATTGTGGCAGGTCGCGTTAGGCATCATTTTCGGTGTCGTGATCGGTAAGGAAGTATTTGGCGGCACGGGCAAGAACTTCCTCAACCCAGCGCTGGTCGGACGCGCTTTCCTATATTTCGCCTATCCCGCGCAAATGTCGGGGGATTCAGTCTGGACCCCGGTGGATGGATTTTCCGGTGCGACTGCATTGGGCATCTCCGCTGCTGAAGGCGTTCAGGCACTGGCCGCCGACGGGATCACCTGGGCCAATGCGTTCTTCGGGCAAATTCAGGGTAGCTTTGGAGAGACATCGACGCTGGCTTGCATGATCGGCCTGGCCTTCCTGCTGACGACCAAGATTGCCAATTATCGCCTGATTGTGGGCTGTCTTGCGGGCACCATAGGCTTCACGCTTCTGCTGAATCTGATCGGATCGGACACAAATCCGATGTTCGCGATGCCTTGGTACTGGCATATCGTTCTTGGGGGCTACGCCTTTGGTCTGGCGTTCATGGTAACTGAGCCCGTTTCGGCCAGTCACACCAATATGGGCCGCTACATCTATGGCGCGCTGATTGGTATCATGGTTGTGATGATCCGCGTCATTAACCCCGCTTTCCCAGAAGGTATGATGCTGGCAATCTTGTTCGGAAACGTTTTTGCGCCGCTGATCGACTATTTCGTCGTCCAGGCAAACATCAAACGGAGGGCGCGTCGCCATGTCTGATACGCAATCCAATGAACCCAAGGGAGCGATTGCCAAGTTTCTGGCTGCTTCGCCAGATTCGGTTGGCAAGACTATCTTTGTTGCCGTTGCCGTCTGCCTTGTAGCCTCGATGGTCGTGTCTGCTGCTGCGGTCAGCCTGCGCCCGGTGCAGGAAATCAACCGTTTGAAGGATAAGCAAGTCAACGTTCTGCAAGTTGCCGGCATCTACGAACCAGGCATTGATGTGACCGAGGCATTCGCTGCCTTTGAGCCGCATGTACTGGAATTGTCTACAGGTGAATTCGTTGACGATCAGTTCGACGCGACCACCTTTGATGATATCGCTGCTGCCAGCGATCCAGAACTGAGCGTCGCTTTGGACGATGACCCGGCTGGGATCGGGCGCAAGTCCAAGTACCGCGTGATTTATCTGCTGCGTGATGATGCAGGCGCGCTTGATAAGGTAATCCTGCCGCTGCACGGTTATGGCCTCTGGTCCACGCTTTATGGTTTCATCGCGCTGGAAAACAACGGCAACGATATCTACGGCCTGCAGTTCTATCAGCACGGTGAGACACCGGGCCTTGGCGCCGAGGTGGACAATCCTCGCTGGAAGGCGCTGTGGAATGGCAAAAAGCTGCGCGATGATGCAGGCGATCTGCAAATCACCGTTGCCAAGTCGCAGCCTGCGGCAGGCCCCGATTTCTATGTCGATGCGCTGGCTGGTGCCACGCTGACGTCGGTTGGTGTCGATAACCTGGTGAAATTCTGGATGGGCGACGCGGGCTACGCCCCGTTCCTGGCCAAACTGCAAGCAGGAGAGCTCTGATGTCTCAGACCAAGAAAGAGATGCTGGTCGACCCGCTTGTCGACAACAACCCGATCACGCTGCAGGTGCTGGGCATCTGTTCGGCGCTGGCGGTGACCTCGTCACTGCAGGTGTCTATGGTGATGGCGCTGGCGGTGATCTTCGTGACCTCGTTCTCGTCTTTCTTCATCTCGTGCCTGCGCAACCAGATCCCCGGCTCAATCCGGATCATCGTGCAGATGGTGATCATCGCCTCGCTGGTGATCCTGGTGGACCAGATCCTCAAGGCTTATGCGTTTGAGATTTCGAAAACCCTTTCGGTCTTTGTCGGCCTGATCATCACCAACTGTATCGTGATGGGCCGGGCCGAGGCCTTTGCCATGAAGAACCCCCCGGTCGCGTCCTTTATCGACGGCATGGGCAACGGCATGGGCTATGGTCTGATCCTGCTGCTGGTCGGCTTCATTCGTGAGCTGTTTGGCGCCGGGTCACTGTTCGGTGTCACCATTCTGGAGACCGTCAACAACGGCGGCTGGTATGTGCCCAACGGCATGCTGCTGCTGCCGCCGTCGGCTTTCTTCATCATCGGTCTGATCATCTGGGCCTTCCGCACATGGAAGCCGAACCAGGTGGAAGAGCGTGAATACAAAATCCAGCAGGTAGAGGCCCACTGATGGAAGGTCTGATTTCACTGGCCGTAAAGGCCATCTTTGTCGAAAACCTTGCGCTCAGCTTCTTTCTGGGGATGTGTACCTTCATCGCTGTTTCGAAGAAGATTTCAACTGCGCTGGGTCTGGGCATCTCGGTCATGGTGGTGCAGGCCATCACCGTGCCGGCGAATAATCTGCTGCTGAACTATCTGCTGAAACCAGGTGCGCTGGCTTGGGCAGGTTTCCCGGATGTGGACCTGACTTTCCTTGGACTGATCTCGTATATCGGCGTGATCGCAGCGATGGTTCAGATCCTAGAGATGGTGCTGGATAAGTACTTCCCCCCGCTCTACAACGCGCTTGGGATTTTCCTGCCGCTGATCACTGTAAACTGCGCCATTTTGGGTGGTTCACTGTTCATGGTGGAACGCGACTACAATTTTGCCGAAGCGGCGACTTACGGTCTGTCCTCTGGCTTTGGCTGGGCTCTGGCGATTACTGCGATGGCGGGTGTTCGGGAAAAGCTGAAGTATTCGGACATTCCCGATGGTCTGCAAGGCCTGGGCATCACTTTCATCACCGCTGGACTGATGGCGATGGCCTTCATGTCCTTCTCGGGCGTGAAACTGTAAGGAGGGCGGAATGGAAACCTTTGGCTTAGGTGTAGCCCTTTTCACCGTTATCGTTCTTGGTCTGGTTGCCATCATCATGGCGGCGCGGTCCAAGCTGGTTTCAACCGGTAACGTGAACATCACCATCAATGGTGAGAAAACAATCTCGGTCCCGGCGGGTGGCAAGCTGCTGCAGACGCTTGCGGCAGAGAAGCTATTCGTACCCTCCGCTTGTGGTGGTGGTGGCACCTGCGCGCAATGTCGCGTGCGCGTGCATTCCGGCGGTGGCTCGATCCTGCCGACCGAGGAAAGCCACATCACCAAGCGCGAGGCGTCTTGTGGTGACCGGCTATCCTGTCAGGTTGCAGTCAAGCAGGATATGGACATCGAAGTTCCCGAAGAGGTCTTCGGCGTCAAAAAATGGGAATGCACGGTGCGTTCGAACGAGAACGTAGCGACCTTCATCAAGGCTCTGACATTGGACCTCCCGGAAGGTGAGGACGTGAACTTCCGCGCTGGTGGTTACATCCAAATCGAAGCGCCTGCACACCAGCTCGCCTATACGGATTTCGACGTAGAAGAAGAATACCGCGAGGATTGGGATCGCTTCAATCTATGGCAGTACAAATCCGTCGTCGCCGAACCGATCGAACGCGCCTATTCCATGGCAAACTATCCGGATGAAAAAGGCATGATCATGCTGAACGTCCGCGTGGCTTCGCCCCCTCCTGGGTCCGAAGGTATCCCTCCGGGTCAGATGTCGTCGTATATTTTCAACCTGAAACCGGGCGACAAGGTCACAATCTCAGGTCCCTTTGGCGAGTTTTTTGCTCGCGAGACAGAAAAAGAGATGGTCTTCATCGGTGGTGGTGCTGGTATGGCCCCAATGCGCAGCCATATCTTTGACCAGCTCAAACGCCTTGAAAACCGCAACCGCAAGATCAGCTTCTGGTACGGCGCGCGGTCGAAGAAAGAGATGTTCTTTGTCGAAGACTTCGACACGCTGGCCAAGGAATTCGACAATTTCGAATGGCACGTTGCGTTGTCGGACGCCCAGCCCGAGGATGACTGGAAAGGCTACACTGGCTTTATCCACAACGTTTTGTTCGAGGAATATCTGAAGAACCACCCCGCACCCGAGGATTGCGAATACTACATGTGTGGTCCGCCAATCATGAACCAGTCGGTCATCAACATGCTGCTGGATCTGGGCGTGGACCGCGAAGACATCATGCTCGATGATTTCGGCGGATAAACAGCATCGGTCGGTTCCAACCCTTGGGACCGACCATTTTCATTTTTAGGTCTGATGTTGGGCAGGCTGCCAATATCAACGTCTGCATTTGGCGAATGCTGCTCCATATTTTTCCGCATTAGGCAGCAGGTCTTATGTTAACCGGATGGATCAAAAGGCTTATCGCATCTCAAACACCGTCTGATCAGCCGGTGAATCTGTATTCATTGGCGCCTACAGAAAAATTCTACGCAATCGGAGACATACATGGGAGGTTGGATCTTTTACAACGGCTCCTACCTGCGCTGGATAACGACTGTCCGGTGGTGTTTGTAGGCGACTATGTTGACCGGGGCGGATACAGCGCGCAGGTGTTGCGTCAGCTACACCACCTCGACACGAACCCTGAAACCCGGGCGATCTGCCTGAAAGGCAATCACGAAGATATGCTGCTTGGGTTTTTGTCTGATCCAACACGGATGGAGCGTGTCTGGCTGTATAATGGCGGTGCTCAGACTTTGGCTTCGTTTGGGCTTGCTGATATTGACCAGTCCAACCCGCAAGCCGTTGCCGAACAACTGCAGCAAGCGATGGGACAACCGCTTTTGGACTGGCTGCATGATCGGCCGCTGACCTGGACGAGCGGGAATGTAACGGTTGTTCATGCCGCGCTTGATCCTTCGCAGCCGGTCGATCGGCAACAGGACAGAACTTGCCTTTGGGGGCATCCTCAGTTCCGCAAGAAACGCCGGAAAGACGAGCAATGGGTGGTGCATGGCCATACCATCGTCGACGAAGCTCGGGTCGAGCATGATGTCATTTCGATTGATACAGGTGCGTTCATCACCGATCAGTTGACGGCTGCGGAAATCTCGCCTGGTTCTGTCCGATTTATCTCGACCGCGCACACCGGAATCGCGCGCGTATCGGTGTAAGTCGCTAGCCTACGATCATTTGCTTCATTCTAAGTGCTTCATATTCCAGTTCTTTCAAGCGGAAATGAACCACATCGCCAATGGTGATCACCCCGCGCAGATTTCCATCACTCAGTACGGGCATATGCCGGAACCGGCCTTCGGTCATGGTTTTCAGCACGTCGTTCAGATAATCTTCGGGGCTGCAGGTTTTTACCTCAGTCGTCATAAGATCAGCCACGGATTGGGGTAGGGTCTGGCCGGGCGTTTCCGCCATGCGGCGCACGATATCACGTTCGGAAAGGATACCCTGCAGGGCACCATTCTGATCTGTCACAACAACAGCCCCGATGCGTTTTTCGCGCAAGATATCCACGACCGAGTGAATCGTGTCGTTGGGCCGCACCGAAAAAACGGCATCCCCTTTACCTTCCATCAGTTTCGCAACCGTTGTCTGGGTATGCGACAGATTGGTCTCAACTGATTGACTGCGGGTTGTCGCCGCGGCCTTGTCGCCGCGTATCGGAGGCTGGTAAGAGCTTGGGGCCATGGGCGGTTTCCTCTTTCACCGGTATTGTCCTTACAACCTACCTTACCGCAGGGACCGGCCCTGTATAGGGTGCAATTTCGAAAACCGGCGTAACTTGGCCACTTCAAAAGGAAATTGCTTGTGAGCAACCTGTATCTGACGCCACCAGTTGCCGCGCTGATATTCTTTATCGTGGTGGTCTGCGGCCATAATTTTCGCATGGTTTGGAAACAGCAACCGGAAGGTTGGCAAAAGCGCGCTTGGCTGTTTGGCATCCCGGCAGCAATCGGACTTTTCACATTGGCGTTTTTGCCGCTCAAGATTTGAGGCCGGTTTGACTCTGAACAGGCTCACTGGCATATGCCGGGCAAGAACACTCCCGGGAGATTGCACCATGCGCCCACTGATCGCACTGGCCTTACTTTTGACTGTTTCGGCCTGTTTGTTTGGCAAAGAACCGGATGTGGTGCGCCTGTCTGGCGAGACGATGGGAACCACGTTCAATATCACCGCAATCGGCGATGATTTAGACGAAGCAGCGCTGGGGCAAGCGGTTCAGGAGACCCTGGCGCAGGTCAATGCCAAGATGTCCAACTGGGACCCGAATTCCGAGGTCTCGACCTTCTCGGCCTCAGGCAGCACGGACCCCATGCAAGTGTCAGACGAATTTGCCTTCGTCATCGAGGCCGCAAATGAGGTTCACGAGAAATCCGGTGGTACGTTTGATGTTACCCTTGGTCCGCTGATCGAATTGTGGGGGTTTGGACCGCGAAAACCTGAAGACCCAATTCCGGCAGATGACGAGATCGCGACAGCGCTTGGGCAAGTGGGGCAAGCGCGGCTGTTAGACTTGGATCGCGGAGCGGGCACTATGGCCAAGTCAGATGCCGGAGTCGGGATCAACCTGTCTGCGATCGCCAAAGGCTATGGCATCGATGCGGTTGCCGCACAGCTGCGCGAGGCCGGGATCGAGAACTATATGGTCGAGATCGGTGGTGATCTGGTGACCATGGGCGCGAATGACAAAGGCGAAAGCTGGCGGATCGGGATCGAAAAACCCGAGACTGGCGCGCAATCAATCCAGTTGATCGTGCCGCTCGACAATCTGGGAATGGCGACCTCGGGTGATTACAAGAACTTCTTCGAACAGGACGGGGTGCGCTATTCGCATATCATTGACCCGACGACGGGCCGCCCGATTACTCATCGCACCACTTCGGTTACTGTTTTAGCAGACAACGCCATGATGGCGGATGCGTGGGCAACGGCGATGCTAGCATTGGGTCTGGAAAAGGGTCTGGAACTGGCCGAAGAGCATAAACTTGCCGTGTTCTTCATCTCTCGGGATGTGACAAGCGGAGAAGAAGCCTATATCACCGTACAAAGCAGCGCCTTCAAGGATGCGCTGGGGACCAACTGACCGGTAGGAACCGCTATGAGCACCTTTATTCTGGCCTTTTTCCTGTTGCTGATCGTCATGGTTGGCATGGCGCTGGGTGTGATGTTGATGGGCAAAACCATCAAAGGCAGCTGCGGTGGCCTGAACGCGATCTCGGGTGCCGATAAATGTGTGGTCTGCCAAAAGGATATCGATCCCGACAGCCCTCTGCGCGACCAGTTGCAGTGCAAGCGTGCGAAAAAGATGCTGCAACAGATGGAAGGCTAGGATAACCCTCTTGGCATGAACAAAGCCAAGAACGTCCTCTTCATCATGTTCGACCAATTGCGCTGGGACTATCTCAGCTGCTACGGGCATCCACATCTGCATACGCCAAATATTGACCGTCTCGCCTCGATGGGTGTGCGGTTCACGCGGGCCTACATCCAGTCTCCGATCTGCGGCAGTTCCCGTATGTCGACCTATACCGGCCGCTATGTGCATTCGCACGGCGCGTCATGGAACGGAATCCCGCTGAAAGTTGGTGAGGTCACCATGGGCGATCACTTGCGCAAGGCAGGGATGGATTGCTGGTTGGTTGGCAAGACTCATATGCGCGCAGACGCCGAGGGTATGGCTCGTTTGGGGCTTGAGCCCGACAGCCTGATCGGGGCACGCGTCGCTGAATGCGGGTTTGATGTCTTTGAGCGCGATGACGGGATGCGCCCCGAAGGGCCGGATGGGTTTTATGACCCGGATGGCGCCAAAAGGTACAACGAGTATCTGAAAGACAAAGGCTATGAGAGTGACAACCCCTGGCACGACTTCGCCAATTCGGGGCTGGATGAAGAGGGCAATGTGCTTTCGGGTTGGTTCCTGAAGAATTCGTCAGAGGCCGCGAATATCGCCGAGGAAGACAGCGAAACGCCTTATCTCACCTCTCGCGGCATGGAGTTCATTGAAAACCATGAGGGGCCGTGGTGCTGCCACCTCAGCTATATCAAACCGCATTGGCCCTATATTGTGCCAGAACCCTACGCCTCGATGTATGGTCCCGAACACGTTCTGCCTGTCATTCGGTCCGAAGCTGAACGGCAGAACGCTCATCCGGTGCTGAAAGCGTTCATAGATACGAAAATCGGCCAGACCTTCTCGCGTCAGGATGTACGCGAGGCCGTGATTCCAGCCTATATGGGCCTGATCAAGCAGGCTGACGACCAAATGGGGCGGCTGTTTGACTGGATGGAACAGACCGGACGAATGCAGGACACGATGATCGTGCTGACCTCGGACCACGGGGATTTTCTGGGCGATCACTGGATGGGAGAGAAGACCTTCTTCCATGACGCCTCGACCAAAATGCCGCTGATCATCTATGATCCATCGCCCGAGGCTGATGCCACGCGCGGCACCACATGCGATGCATTGGTCGAATCCATCGATCTAGCGCCTACGTTTTTAGACATCGCAGGCGGTGAACCTGCAGGGCACATTTTGGAGGGGCATTCATTGCTGCCCATCCTGCACGGTCAGGCCGAAAGCACTCCGCGCGATGTGGTGATTTGTGAGTACGACTACTCCGCATCCCCCATTGCGCAGACACTGAACGCCTCGGTTCGGGATGCGGTCATGTTCATGGTTGCAAACGAGAAATGGAAGCTGATCCATTGTGAAGGGGGCTATCGCCCGCTTTTGTTTGATCTAGAGAATGATCCGAGCGAGCTGACGGACCTGGGCGAAAGCGATGAACATGCAGACATCATCGCCGAGATGTATGATTACCTGTTCACCTGGACGCGGCGCCAGTCGCAGCGCACGACCCGGTCGGAAGAACAACTGCTAAACATGCGTGGATCAAGCCGAGGAACAGGCGTGGTGATCGGTATTTACGACGAAAACGAGATGCCGCTTGAGCTGACCGTTAAATACCGCAACCGCAAAGCGCGACCCTTTGGGGACTACAAGACAGATTAATTCTTCATTCGCGGCCCTAATGACGGTTCAACCTTGAGCGGGCAGGGGGTAGAAGACAGCAACGCCGCCTCAATCGGAGAGCTTTCATGACCGCCCCAAAGCCCGTTGTCCTTTGTATCCTTGATGGTTGGGGCCTATCCGACGACACCAAGGCCAATGCGCCTTATCTGGCAAATACGCCAACCTTTGATGCTCTCATGGCTGAAGGTCCTCATGCGCAACTGATAACGCACGGGCCGGATGTGGGTCTACCTAGTGGTCAGATGGGTAATTCCGAGGTTGGTCACACCAATATCGGGGCTGGGCGCGTGGTTGCGATGGATCTGGGGCAGATTGACCTAGCCATAGAAGACGGTTCTTTCTTTCACAATGAGGCGCTGCAGAGCTTCATCGCTAAGGTGAAAGCTGCAGGCGGGACAGCGCATCTGATGGGGCTGGTATCGGATGGGGGCGTGCACGGGCACCTGGATCACATCGTAGCTGCCGCCAAAGCGGCTACCGATGCGGGTGTGCCTGTGGCGCTACATGCGATCACCGACGGGCGCGATGTGGCCCCGAAATCGGCCTTTACCTACATCGCCGAACTCGAAGACCGGTTGCCCGATGGCGCAAAGGTCGTCACCGTCTGTGGGCGCTACTTTGCCATGGACCGCGATAATCGCTGGGAACGCGTCTCCGAGGCCTATGACGCAATAGTCAAAGGTCAGGGGCGCACCGTGGCCTCGGCCCATGAGGCCGTCGACCATGCCTACGCCCAATCCGAAACCGACGAGTTTATCGCGCCCACGGTTCTTGCTGGTTATTCCGGTATTAAGGACGGTGACGGGTTCTTTTGCCTGAACTTCCGCGCCGACCGTGCCCGAGAAATCCTGCGGGCAATTGGGGAGCCCGGTTTTGCCGAGTTCGACTCCGGTCCGCGCCCGCAGTTGTCGGCGTTACTGGGCATGGTTGAGTATTCCGATGGCCATAACGATTATATGACGACCGTATTTCCCAAGCGGGATATCGTGAACACGCTGGGCGAATGGGTTGCTAAGCAAGGCCTGCGCCAGTTCCGGCTGGCCGAAACCGAGAAGTACCCTCATGTCACTTTCTTCCTGAACGGTGGCAAAGAGCAGCCCGAGGGTGGCGAGGATCGCTTCATGCCCAAATCGCCCAAAGTGGCGACATATGATTTGCAGCCCGAGATGTCCTCGGCCGAAGTGACAGAAAAGTTCGTCGAGGCGATCCACGGCGGATATGATCTGATCGTCACCAACTACGCCAATCCAGATATGGTTGGTCATACCGGTGATCTGCAAGCTGCGATTGAAGCCTGTGAAGCTGTTGATCAAGGTCTGGGGCAGGTGGTTGCAGCGCTGAAGCAGGTCGGGGGTGCGATGATTGTGACCGCAGATCACGGTAATTGTGAAATGATGGTCGATCCGGAAACGGGCGGTCCACATACGGCGCATACGCTGAATCCCGTGCCTGTTGTTCTGGTCGGCGGCCCCGAATGGGCAAGCCTGCGCGATGGGCGCTTGGCCGATCTTGCTCCAACTTTGTTGCAGCTTATGGAATTGCCTAAACCCGTTGAAATGACAGGGGAAAGCTTGCTGACATGAGATTGCACCCGATCGTTGCTGCAGCGCTGGTTTGGGCCACCCCTGTCGTCGCCCAAACCAGCCCGTCAAAGGCGGCACTAGAAGCGGCCGAGATGCTGGAGCAAGCCTCGATCGCGTTGACTGAGGCCGAATCTGCCCGCGACCGGGTCAAAGCTCTGACCGAAACCATAAAAGCCTACGAGGCTGGTCTGAGCGCCATGCGCGACGGCCTGCGCCGCGCGGCCTTGCGCGAGGCGCAATTGACTGCAGAATTGCAGGTACAAGAGCAGGAGGTGGCGCAGCTGTTAGGTGTTCTGCAGACGATCGAAACCACCGCGCCTCCGGTACTTATGCTGCACCCGTCCGGCCCACTTGGGGCCGCGCGCACTGGTATGATGTTGTCCGAAGTCACGCCTGGGTTGAACGCGCAGGCTCAGGCGCTTGCAAACGAATTGCAAGAGGTACAGACGCTGCGACAGCTTCAACAAAACGCTGCCAATACGCTGACCGAAGGGTTGGAGGGTGTTCAGGATGCCCGCACGCAGCTTAGTGAGGCGATAGCGGACCGGACCGATCTGCCTCGCCGTTTCGTAGAAGATCCTGTGCGTACAGCGATCCTGATATCCTCGACCGAAACGCTGGATGGGTTTGCCAGTGGGTTATCCGAGATCACCGATGGTGAGATTGAAGATACAAATGCAGATGTCTCGGGCCGGAAAGGTCAAATCGCCTTGCCCGCACAAGGGGTCATGCTGCACTGGGCGGGCGAAACGGACGCAGCGGGGGTAACGCGCCCCGGGCTGGTGCTGGGCACGCGACCCCGCGCATTGGTCACCGCGCCAACGGCTGCCACGATCCGTTACCGCGGGCCCTTGCTGGATCTCGGGAATCTTGTGATCCTTGAACCCCAGCCCGGATTGCTATTCGTGTTCTCAGGTCTGCAAGAGGTATATGGTCTGACCGGGGAAGTGATACCCGAGGGTACTCCGGTAGGTTTGATGCCGGGTGAAACTCCGGAAATCGGCGCTATTATGTCAACAAGCGGTGATGGCACTGGAACTGACTGGTCAGAAACGCTCTATATAGAAGTAAGACAGGATAACAGCCCAGTGGACCCGGAATCATGGTTCCGGACGGACAAGGATGGATAAACGAGTATGAAGAAATTTGTGATGGCCGGACTGGCCGGCACCGTGGCAGGGATAGTCGCAACAACACAGATCGCAGGCCCTCTGCTTGCGCAAGAGGCCGAGAACAAGGCAAGTGTTTACGAACAACTTGATCTGTTCGGTGACATTTTCGAACGTATTCGCGCCCAGTATGTCGAAGAGGTAGAAACCGACGAGCTGATCGAGGCTGCGATTGACGGGATGCTGACCTCGCTAGACCCACATTCCAGCTACCTGTCGCCTGATGATGCCGAGCAGATGCGCGTGCAGACACGTGGCGAGTTTGGCGGGCTCGGTATCGAAGTCACGCAGGAAGAAGGCTTTGTCAAAGTTGTATCGCCCATCGATGACACCCCAGCGGATGCTGCTGGTATCGAAGCGGGCGATTTCATCACCCATGTGGATGGCGAGAGTATTTTGGGGCTGACGCTGGATAAAGCCGTGGACCTGATGCGCGGCCCGGTGGGATCGGAAATCGTGATCACAGTCGTGCGTGAAGGCGAGCAGGAGCCATTCGACGTGACGATCGTTCGCGACACGATCAAGCTGACCGCAGTTCGTGCACGTACCGAAGGTACAAGTGTCGTGTTGCGTGTCACGACCTTCAATGACCAAACCTATCCGAACCTCAAGGAAGGACTGGAAGAACAGATCGAAGAGGCCGGAGGCATCGAAAACGTCAATGGCATCGTTCTGGATCTGCGTAACAATCCGGGCGGGCTATTGACACAGGCCATTAAGGTCTCTGACGCGTTCCTGGATGAGGGCGAAATCGTCTCGACCCGGGGTCGCAATCTCGAAGATGGTGAGCGATTCAACGCAACACCCGGCGATCTGACCGGAGGCAAGCCCATCGTTGTGCTGATCAACGGTGGTTCGGCCTCGGCGTCGGAAATTGTCGCGGGCGCCTTGCAGGATCACAATCGCGCCATCGTGGTTGGTACTAAGAGCTTCGGCAAGGGATCGGTGCAGACGGTCATGCCGCTTCGGGGTGACGGGGCTATGCGTCTGACAACCTCTCGCTACTACACGCCCTCGGGTCGTTCGATTCAGGCGCTTGGCGTCAGCCCGGACATCATCGTCGAACAACCACGCAACAACCCGGTTGACGAGGAAGAGGAAGATACAAACACCCGCACCCGGTCCGAGGCCGATCTGCGCGGCAGCCTGAATAATGACAGCCTCAGCGAGGACGAGATTCGCCAGATTGAAGAGGATCGCGCCAAAGCTGAAGCCACCGCAGAGCTGCGCGAAGAGGATTATCAACTGGCATATGCCATCGATATCCTCAAAGGCCTGTCCGCATTCAATCCGACTGGACCGTCACAATAAAGGGTAGGGGCCGCCACCAGCGGCCCCATACTTACACCTGTACGGGTTACCCTTCGACCTTGTGCAGCTTTTTCTCATCCAGCATCAGCGCTAGGACGATTCCAGCAGCGACTGAGATCGTGGCGAATACAAAAGCCATATTCATTCCGGTATCAAAGGCCGCCGCAATGGCGGCCTGAACCTTTTCAGTTTCACCTGAATTCAACTTTTCAAGCACTGCTTTTGCCGAGTCTGTGTTCAGCGTTCCACCATTGATCGCTTTCTGATCAGCCTCGGACATGTTGATGCCTGACGCGGTCAATCGGGTTTTCAGGCTGGACAGGCTTGTCACATACATGACCGCCGTCGCACAGGCGACCGCGATTGCCCCATAGACAAGATGGGTCATGAAACTCAGGCCGCCAACCAGTCCGGCGCGTTCCGGCTTGACCGCGCATACAGCGGCTGTTCCCGAAGGCCCGACCGTCAGCGTTGCGCCCAAACCAATCAGCGCCATTCCGGGCAGAATCTGAAAATATCCGGTCCCGGAAGGCATGATGACAACGCTTGCCGCCCCGACTGTGGCGCAAATATACCCCCAAAACAGCAGTCGCTTGGGCCCAAAATCGTTATACAGCGTACCCGAGACGATTGATCCGACCGCTAGCAACACCGTCAGCGGTGCCAAACCCAGCGCCGATTGGAACACAGACCATCCCAAGACTTTTTGCATATACTGCGGAAAATAAAGCAGCCCGACAAAAGCTGCCGAGACGTTGAACATATTCAGACCCAAGGTAATCAGAAACTCTCGGTTCTGCATCAACTGAGGCATTAGCAAGGGTTCCTTGACCCTCTTTTCGACTTTCGGAAACAGGAAGAACAAAACGGCGCTGACAAAAAACAGCAGCAAAAGCGGCAGCGAAGTCCAGCCCCAATCGGCACCAACGTCCAAACCGTAAAGCAAGAGCAAAACTGCAAAAGACAGGATACCCATCCCGGCAAAGTCGATGTGTTCACCTTTCTTATGCTCGGTCTCACGCTCCATCAGCAGGATCGCAGTCGTCATCGAAATGCTGGAAAACACCACATTGGCGAGGAAAAACAACCGCCAATCACCCAGATTGACCACCGCGCCGCTAATCATCGGTCCAAAGACATTACCCGTGGTGACACCCGCCAGTATCAGCCCCATCACCAATGCGCGGTGTTCTTCTTTCGACACTTTGGTGGCTCCAAATGCAAGCGTGCAGGGCCACACGCATCCCGCCCCGATCCCCTGCAAGGCGCGTGCGCCGATCAGGTAGTCCAAACCGGGTGAGACAAAGCATAAAACCGACGCAAACAGAAAGATCGAAAGACCGATGATCATCATCTTGCGATGACCATACATGTCACCCAGGCGACCTCCGGCCACCATCGTCATTGCAAAGAACAGAGCGTAAATATTCAGAACCCACTGGGTGCTGGTGATGTCGGCGTCAAAGCTGTTTTCGATTGCCGGGACCAGCATCAGGGCACCGGTAAAATCGATCCCGATCCCGAAACCCGTCACCATCAGCGCGATGACCTTTATGATGCTGTTGCGATCCATAGGCCAATCCAATGATGCACGTATGGACCTGAAAAGATAGGGACAATCCTATCGGTACTGTGGTCAGGTTTCGCTTTGAGATGCCTGAGAGCGGCGGAACGCGCGCTTTAACATGTCCAACTCGGCGCGCAACAAAGCGACTTCGGCCCTCAGATCATCTGCGGCGGGTGAACCGGCGATGATGGTGAAATCCCCCAGCTTATGGCCTGTTGTTCCATCGTGAATCACGACAGTATGGACACCTTCCGACAGGGCGGCGGGCGGCACTGGGATGCGCAAGGCCCAGCCATCTTTTGCTGGTTCCAACTCCACATCAGTCAAAGGCTCACCAAGA
Organism: Ruegeria sp. CF3; assembly: GCF_056537365.1. Taxonomy (NCBI): domain Bacteria; kingdom Pseudomonadati; phylum Pseudomonadota; class Alphaproteobacteria; order Rhodobacterales; family Roseobacteraceae; genus Ruegeria; species Ruegeria sp. CF3. The sequence goes on from NZ_JBQFRK010000002.1 coordinate 391,170, forward strand.
AACAGCACCTTGATCTGAGGGGGGCTTTCGCTGGTCAAATGGCCTTCCCACAGGCCGTTTTCGAAGCGGATTGGTGTCAGGGTGGTATGAGACATTGAGTACCCTTTACAGATCGGCCCGGTGGTAACGGCAGAATGTCAGGTCACGAAACACCACACGGTTCATCGCGGGTTGATCAATGATCAGATCCAGCCAGAGTTTTTCAATTCGACGCTCATTCACGTTCAGATGGGCCAGATCAAAATCTACAGTCGCCGCAGGTATTGAAAGATCAAGTTCGCGCAGAACCTGCTCGGTATTAGGGCCATGCTGAATGTTCAGGCGGGCGAAGACAACAGTAGAACGCTCGCACTCAACCAGAGTGTCGACCCGCATCAGATGCTGGCGGGACAGATTTATGGCGGCATCCGTGGGCAGATCAATGGAAAGCGACAGGAAAGATCCCTGAAAATCAAATACCTCAACGGCCAGACTGAAAGGCGCCAAATCCTTGTCTCGCCGATTTCGGATTTGCTGCAGCCCGATCTCGACCTGGCTGCAATCGTGAAACAGGATGACCTGCCCATCCATCCGCGCCTTGCGCGGGGCCGAGGCTATACCTTTGCGGATCAGTGGCGTCCGCCACAGGTCCGGTCGCCACGACCAATCCGTTCCCAGGGGTTTTGGAAACTGCGTCGCCCCAATCAAGGGTTGGATCAGGCGAGCATCAGCTTTTTGAATTGCTTGTTCAAGTTTGCCGCGCAACCGCCGGGCGTCATCACGTTGGCGGCGAAGCTCAGGCAGTGCGAGGTGGTCAGACTGCTGCGCGGCACGCTGCCAGCGCCCCAGAGCCTTTAGTTGAATATATCGATCCAGTAACCTGCCCATCGCCCCATCTTTCAAGACAGCCTCTCTTTAGTCAAAGTCGGGGCAGGGGACAAACCAGTCTTACTTGATTAGCGGATAAATCTTCCCGAATCCTAAATGTGATCTCCTATCCAGCTGGTTTCTGCGTCGCAAAGAGCCGCCATTCTTGCAATAGCTCGGGCCGAGGCTTACCGTCGGCGCTCGGGCAATCGGCATTTGTCCCGGATCATGCAGGCTCATCATGAGGCAGGGGAATGGAACCCACCCTATTTTCATTCATATGGAAGCATTCGAAAAAACAGCAATTGGTCCTACTATTGCTGACCGTTCTGTCATTTCCGTTCCTTTACGCTTCGTTGGAGCTTCCCAAGCAGATCATCAACGACGCGATTGGTGCGCCCGCAGACACCGTGACAGTACTCGGTATCACCGTGACACAGGTGCAGTACCTGCTGATTCTGTGCTTTGCCTTTTTGGCAACTGTCATCGCCAGTGGCGTGATGAAAATGCGCATCAATACCATGAAAGGCATTCTCGCCGAGCGGATGTTGCGTCGCCTTCGCTTTACCTTGATCAGCCGCTCGATGCGCTTTCCCAAATCCTATTTCGCCACCACCAGCCAAGGTGAACTGGTATCGATGATCACGTCCGAGGCCGAACCCATGGGCGGGTTGATGGGAGATGCCATCGCGCAGCCCGTTTTTCAGTTCGGCCAGATGATGACGATCGTCACGTTTCTTTTCATGCAAAGCGTGTGGTTTGGTCTGGCCAGTATTGCATTGATCCCTTTGCAGGCCTGGCTGATTCCCAAATTGCAGCGTCAGATCAACCTTCTAAACAAGGATCGCATTCAGGAGGTCCGGCGGCTGAGCTCTGAGATTGGCGAAAGTGCTGCTGGTATCAGCGATCTGCGCACCAATGGCGGCTGGCGCTATCGTCTGGCGCAATTCAGCCATCGGCTAGGAACCTTGTTCGAGATCCGCTTTAAGATCTACAACAAGAAGTTCTTCATGAAGTTCCTCAACAATCTGATCACTCAGATGACACCCTTCCTGTTCTATTCAGTAGGCGGCTATCTGGCGATCACGGGCGAGGTGACAGTAGGCGCATTGGTCGCCGCGTTGGGTGCATATAAAGACCTCAGCGGCCCTTGGAAGGATCTTCTGACCTACTACAACCAAGTACAGGACATGTCACTGCGCTGGGAAATTGTGACCGAACGGTTTGCCCCATCGAATATGATACCCGAACAGTTGTTTGAGGGCGTCCCCGAGGCAATCCCGCACCTAACCGGCGATATCGAACTGCGCAACGTGACCGTTCGTGATGATGACGGCAAGACCATCCTTGAGGATATTGATCTTACCATTCCCCAAGGCGCTCGGGTTGCGATTCAGTCGAAACACGCTTCGGAACGCAGTGCGCTTGCGCAGTTGCTGACGCGCGAAGTGCTGCCGGTTCAAGGCGAGGTTCTGATGGCTGGCCACAACCTCAACAGCCTGCATCAGGCGGTGATTGCGGCGCGGATCGGCTATGCCTATTCACGCCCTTACCTGTTCGACGGAACATTGGGTGATAACCTGCTAATGCCGCTGCGCACGCATCCTCAACACGAAAGTGGTGCATTGCAGGCCCCCTCACGCCGCCAGATCGAAGCCGTGCGCGCCGGGAACCCACCCGATTCACTGTCCGATGAATGGATCGATCCAAGCCTCGCGGGTCTTGATGACATCGAGGATATTCGTGATTGGTGGTTCCAGCTTGTCGAAGCGATGGGCATTGATGAATTTATGTTCCGGCGCACTTTGCGCTCTCAGTTCGACCCGGAAGTACACCCGGTACTGGCGAAAGAAATAGTCGATCTGCGAGATACCGTTGCGACACGCCTGCAAGAGCGCGGGTTGGACAAGTATGTCTATCGGTTCGATCCTGACCAGTTCAATCCCGCCGTGCCCTTGGGCGGGAACCTGCTGTTCGCTTCACCGACGCATGATATCGCACCGGACATTCTGGCGGGGGACCACCGGTTTCTGTCGTTGCTTACGGGCAATGGCCTTGATGATGACGCGCTCAGCATCGCTCAGGCCGTTCTGGAAACCCTAAACCAGACTTTCGGGCGAGATGGGGCCGATCACCCATTGTTCTTGCGGCTTGGCATGTCAAAAGACATGTACCACCGTCTGCTCGATATCGAAGAGCGCCGCAAAACCAAGGGCGAGGAAGCCATCGGCGATCAGGAACGTGCGCTGCTGTTGACCGTCCCATTCATGCTGACCGCTGAACAAATCGGCCCGAGTTTCCCTGAGGAGTACAAGGACAAAATCCTTTCCATTCGTCACAGTCAGGCCGAACGGCTGCGGGGCGCTATGGGTGCGATGTTCGTGCCGGTGTCACCGGACGTCTACGTTCCCCGCCTGACAGCAATGGAAAACGCTCTGTATGGTCGGGTATCCATCATGGCTGGTGCTCATGCAGAAGAGATCGAAGATCTGGTCGCGGAGGTTCTGAACGAGGCCGGGCTGCGCCGAAGGGCCGCCGCGATCATCTACGACCTGCCGTCCGGGTTAGGTGGGAATAACCTTCCGACAGTGTTTCAGGAGCGTGCTGCCTTTTCTCGTGCCGGGATCAAACGCCCCGATATCCTGATACTCGACAAGGCACTGGCCAGCCACGACTCTGAAAGCCGCCTGCGGACCCGTCTGAAGCTGCGCGAGTTATTACCCGACTCGATTATGATCTTTATGGAGGATCATTTTGCCCATCCGGAAGCCTATGATTTGTTTGTTGAAATAAAGGACGGTCGCATCGATGGTGTCTCGCGCGTGTCCACCGATGCCGAAGATACCGGGACGGACGACCTGAGCCGGAAACTCAAGATCATTTCTTCTACCGAGTTGTTTTCACGAGTCGATGGGCGCAACCAGCGTCTTCTGGCGTTTTCGGCCCAATGGTACGAGGTCGCGGCAGGTCAAACCATTTTCGCACGTGGCCAGGCTCCCGATGCGGCGTATTTGTGTATTTCGGGTTCGGCGAGCCTGAATTGGCTGAATGAACACGGTGAAATGCGTTCGCTCTCGATAGTAGAACCCGGGCGCCTTATCGGCGATCTTGCGATTATCACCAATGAGCCGCGACAATTGGATTTGGTAGCCCTCACGGATTGCTCGTTCCTGCGGATCGGCGCGGAGGAATTGCGTGCTGTGATTGAAAGTGACGCGGGCGTTGCGATGAGGTTGCTTGAAACCGTGGCCGGATATTTGTCCACGGTGTCCGAGCGGTTGCGTGACCCCAACACTCCAATTGGGGATGACCTGCCTTCTGTAAGTGCTGAGCAATCCGATGAGCACTAACGAAAGGCGGGGTACCTATTCAAGTCATCAGCAATTACTAGGTGCCGCCCGCAGATATCCCGAGATATGGCGCTTGTTGGCTGGTCTTGCGCTGGTCTCAGTGGTTGTGGTCACGCTCAATGCAATCTTGTTCGCAATCGTTGCCAGTCTTGGCTCATCAGGGTCGGCGGTCACATTCTTGAATGGATCGTCGCCAACAGCGCTCCTTATTGTGCTCTCCAGCTTTATTTTTGTCACTATTGGCGTGGCGTTGGGGGCACGATTATTTCAGCACCGGTCACTTGCCTCGGTCCTGGGCGAACAATCCATCGCAATCTGGCAGTTTTGGCGCGTTGTTCGCGCATTGCTTCTGCTGGGTGCAGTCATATTCATACTCCCCCCCTATGACCTTGGTGCACCATTGGTGGCGAATCTCGCGTTAACCAAATGGCTTTTGCTGCTTCCCTTATCCGCTGTTGCGGTGCTGATTCAGACCAGCGCCGAGGAAATCCTGTTCCGAGGCTATATGCAACAGGGCCTCGCCGCGCGGTTTCGGTCTCCGCTGATCTGGATGGGTCTGCCATCAATCTTGTTCGCAGCTGGCCACTACAGCCCCGCGACGGTCGGAGACAATGCGGTCTTGATTGCCATCTGGGCGCTGACATTTGGGCTTTTGACCGCCGATCTGACCGCGCGAGCGGGTACGCTGGGCCCCGCCATTGCGCTTCATTTTTTCAATAACATCGCGGCTCTGCTTGTCATTTCGCTTCCCGACAACCTTGGTGGCCTGGCCTTGTTCCATCTTCCTTATGAGGCATCGGACGCCGAAGCGTTGCAACCTTGGTTGCTAGTCGACTTTGCGCTGATGATCGTGGGGTGGCTCACCGCAAGATTGGTCCTCAGGCGCTGATTGCATTTCCCGGCATTGCGTCTTATTTGACGTCAACGCCGCATTATCAAGGTTCCGACATGAACTGGATCACAAACTACGTCCGCCCCCGGATCAATTCGATCTTCTCGCGCCGCGAAGTGCCCGAAAACCTTTGGCACAAGTGTGATGAGTGTGGAACCATGCTGTTCCACCGCGAATTGGCGGAAAACCAGAATGTCTGCACCCAGTGCGACCATCACATGGCAATCACGCCGCGCGATCGGTTCCAACATCTGTTTGATGGCGGTATTTTTTCCGAGGTTGATGTCCCGGCACCGAAAGACGATCCCCTGCAGTTTCGGGATCAGAAAAAATACCCTGACCGTATGAAGGCGGCCCAGAAAAAGACCGGCGAGAAAGAAGCGATGCTGGTCGCCGTTGGCGAAATCGGCCGTACCCCGATCGTGGCTGCCGCGCAGGATTTTTCGTTCATGGGCGGATCGATGGGCATGTATGTAGGCAATGCCATCATTGCTGCAGCACAGGAGGCTGTTAGGCTACAGCGGCCCCTGATCCTGTTTTCGGCAGCCGGCGGCGCGCGGATGCAGGAAGGCATTCTGAGCCTGATGCAAATGCCGCGTACGACGGTCGCAGTGGAGATGCTCAAAGAAGCAAACCTGCCCTATATTGTCGTCCTGACCCACCCGACTACAGGCGGCGTCACAGCCTCATATGCGATGCTGGGTGACGTTCATATTTCGGAACCCAATGCCCTGATTTGTTTTGCCGGACCCCGTGTGATCGAACAGACCATTCGTGAGAAACTGCCCGAAGGATTCCAGCGCGCTGAATATCTGCTGGATCACGGGATGCTCGACCGAGTGACCAAACGCACCGAGATGCGGGATGAGCTGATCACCATCACCCGAATGCTGATGAAGCAGCCCCCTGCGGTCAAAGGCGACCTTCCTGCGCCCGAGCCGGAAGAAGCCCCAACCGAGGCACCCACCGAGGACGCGGTCGAAAAATGACCTCCCCATCTTCGGATGCCATCCTAGACCGGATGATGGCGCTGCACCCCAAGATCATCGACCTGACCTTGGATAGGGTATGGCGTTTGCTGGCGGCACTAGACAATCCTCAGGTTAAGCTGCCTCCGGTCATTCATATCGCTGGAACCAATGGCAAGGGCTCGACCCAGGCCATGATCCGGGCGGGGCTTGAAGGGGCAGGGCATGCGGTCCATGCCTATACCTCACCTCATCTGGCCCGGTTTCACGAGCGAATCCGACTGGTAGGTGAGCTGATTTCCGAACCCGACCTTACCGCCGTGCTGGATGAGTGTTACGCCGCCAATGGCGGTGAGAACATCACCTATTTTGAAATCACCACCTGCGCCGCGCTGCTGGCATTTTCCCGCACCAAAGCTGACTATACGCTGCTCGAAGTCGGGCTGGGCGGGCGGCTGGACGCCACCAACGTGATCGAACGGCCCGAGTTGACGGTCATCACCCCCGTCTCGATCGACCATGAGCAGTTCCTGGGCGACACTTTGGGCAAGATCGCCGCTGAAAAAGCCGGAATCATCAAGCCGGGCGTTCCCTGCATCGTCGGCCCGCAGCAGGATGAGGCGCTGGAAGTCATCGAATATACCGCAGCCCGTCTGGGCGCTCCGCTATTGGTCCACGGGCAGCACTGGCATGTTCATACTGAGAACGGTCGCCTTATTTATCAGGACGAAACCGGTTTGCGCGATCTGCCTATGCCAAACCTACTGGGTGCTCATCAGATCGAAAATGCAGGCGCGGCTCTGGCTGCGTTGCGCCACCTGCAAATGGGCGATGATGCCTACGAGGCCGCTGTGGCCAAGGCCGAATGGCCCGCGCGCATGCAGCGGCTAAAAACCGGTCCTCTGGTCGAGCAGGCTCCTCAGGCTGAGTTGTGGTTGGATGGTGGTCACAACGCGGCTGCAGGCACTGCTTTGGCCGAGGTTCTAGCCTCACTACCAGAACGTCCCACGCATTTGATTTGTGGTATGCTGAATACCAAAGATGTCACCGGTTATCTCGCGCCATTGGCCCAAAGGGCAGACAGCCTGACGGCCGTATCGATCCCGGGTGAGCAGAATACACTGAGCGCGGACGAAACCGCCGCCGCTGCTGCTAAGGTGAATCTGGCCGCCACAACAGCAGACAGCGTCACAGACGCGCTCGCCGCAATCACCGCTCAAACCCCTGATGCACGCATTCTGATCTGTGGGTCGCTTTATCTTGCGGGAAACATCCTTAGAGAAAACGCCTGATCCTCCGCCAGATGAAAAGATCCTGCGCCAGGGCAGCGCCCCCTATCTGCCCCAATCCTTGTCTTGCATCTCCCGCAGGCGCGAGGCCGTACGCTCAAACTCAAAAGTTCCTTCCCCTTCGACATAGAGCATCTCGGGCTCGGCAGCGGCGGAACAAATCAGCCGAACTTTCGCCTCATAAAGCGCATCGATCAGGGTGACGAAGCGCTTGGCCTCATTGAAATTATTGCGTGACAAACGCGGGATGTCTTCAAGAACCAGTACCTTCAGCGCTTCTGCGATAGCCAGGTAATCTCCTGGACCCAACATTCGTCCGCAGAGGTCATAAAACGAGGCCCGTGCAACGCCGTTGCGAAAGGCGGGCAGGACAACTTCGCGACCCTTCACCTGAAGGGCCAGCTCTTCTGCCGGTCCACCCGACAGATCATTCCAAACCCCACGAATCTTCTCCCGCGCTTCGGGCCCGATGGGGGTGAAGTAAACCGGCGAGCCTTCAAGTCGGTTCTGCCGGTAATCCGTGGGTGAAACCAACTCCCACACTTCCAGTTGCTCTTTGATGTGCTGTATGAAAGGCAGAAAAAGCTGCCGGTTCAACCCATCCTTATATAGATCATCCGGATGTCTGTTCGAAGTCGTAACGATAACGACACCACCCTTGTAGAGCAGATCAAACAACCGCCCCACGATCATCGCGTCGGTGATATCGATGATCTGCATCTCATCAAAGGCCAGCACCCGCGCCGATTTGATGACTGCATCGGCCACAGGGACCAGCGCGTCCTCAACGCCGTCTTCACGCGCCTTGTGCAGACCGGAATGGATTTCCTGCATGAACGCATGAAAATGCACCCGTCGAACTGGGATTTCACCCAATGTCTCGACAAACATGTCCATCAACATCGACTTGCCGCGCCCAACACCTCCCCAAAGATACAAACCCTTAGGTGGCGGCGGCGCTTTGCGGAAAAATCCACGCTTAACCGGTTCGGCCAAGGCTGCTCGAATGCGCTCAAACCGGGGCAGCACAGCCTCTTGCGCGTCGTCCCGGGTCAGTGTCCCATCAGCAATAAGATCTTCATAGTGTGAAATTAGATCCGTCATGAGTTGAGCCATACCGATCGCTTCGTGTGTTGAAAAGAAACCTTTTTTCCAGACACATCAATTTTGCTGAACTGGCGTCACAAAACTCCTGAATTGACGCGCCGAGTTGTACCGCTAACGTCTGCTGGAACCAATCTTCGGAGCCTTAATGTCGCAATCCAGCCGTTTGCTGAACCCGATCCTGATCGTCGGCTGCATCGTAATTACAGTCAGTTTTGCCGTACGCGCCTCTTTTGGTGTGTTCCAGATACCGATTGCGGATGAGTTCGGCTGGCTACGCAGCGATTTTTCGATGGCGATCGCCATACAAAACCTGGCTTGGGGGATCGGCCAGCCGATCTTTGGCGCCATTGCGGAAAAGATTGGGGATCGGCGCGCCATCGTTCTGGGCGCTTTGACCTATACGGCGGGAATGGTCCTGACGGCATGGTCCGTTACCCCGTTTGAACATCAGATGTATGCCTGGCTCGTGGGTTTCGGGATCGCTGGGACGGGGTTTGGCGTGGTCCTTGCGGTCGTAGGTCGTGCCTCATCGGATGCGAACCGCTCGATGTCATTGGCGATTGTCACCGCAGCGGGCAGTTTCGGGCAAGTCATTGGCGCACCCACAGCAGAGTGGTTGCTGACTTTCTTACCCTGGCAGCAAGTGTTTCTGATCTTTGCGGTGGCTATCCTTGCATTGATCCTGACATTGCCATTCATGCGCGCGCCTCAGCCCGTCAGCAGATCGGAGCTAGAAGAGAGTATGGGGCAGATCCTGTCCAAGGCATTCCGCGACCCGTCTTATTCGCTGATTGCGATCGGCTTTTTCAGTTGTGGCTATCAACTGGGCTTTGTCACAGCCCATTTCCCCGCCTTCGTCACCGAGATGTGCGGCCCGATCCAACCCGGAGGCCTCTTACATTCGATGGGGATCACCACAACTTCAGCCTTGGGGGCGATTGCGATTTCGTTGATTGGGTTGGCCAATATCGGCGGAACCCTTTTGGCCGGATGGGCTGGAAATCACTTTCCGAAGAAGTACCTGCTCGCGGCGGTTTACACCGGCCGAACGCTTGCCGCAGGTGCCTTCATCGTGTTCCCAATCACGCCCTTGTCCGTGATCGCATTCTCGCTTGTGATGGGATCGCTCTGGTTGGCGACCGTACCGCTAACATCTGGCCTTGTCGCACATCTCTATGGCCTGCGGTACATGGGCACGCTCTACGGGATCGTATTCCTGAGCCATCAGATCGGCAGTTTTCTGGGCATCTGGTTAGGCGGGCGCATGTACGACCAATTCGGTGATTACACCATGGTTTGGTGGATCGGCGTCGCTATCGGAGCGTTCAGCGCCATCATTCACCTGCCCATCCGCGAAAATCGCTCACCAACCGGCGTGACAGCCTGAGCTATGCGGCCTCTTCAGCGGTCAGCAGCCCCTCAGAAACCAATCGATCCGCCCAACCCTGCGGATCGATGAAGTGATGCGTTTGCCATCCGCGCGCCCTTGCTGTTTCGATATTCTCGATCCTGTCATCTGCAAACAAAAGCGCCGAGGGAGGGATGCCGCAATCGGCCTCAACCATTTCATAAATTGGCATATGAGGTTTGACCGTCTTCATCCGACCCGAGACGTATTGACGATCAAACTCATTCAGAAACGGATAAACGGTAGTGGCATAGTCAAAATTCTGAACCCCAAAATTCGTCAGGGCAAAGACCGGGATCTTCTTGGTCCGCAACGCGCGCAGAAGTCGCGCTGAATGTGGGATCTCGGGCGCGGCCAGTTCGATCCAGTTGTCATGCCACATTCGGATTTCATCGCGCCATTCCGGGTACTTGTCCGCCCAATTGTAAATCGTATCCGTGAAATGATGGCCCTGATCTACCAGATCATTCATCCCATGCAGATCGACCTCGTCAAACATGGCGCGACGACGATCCTCGCCGATTACCCGATCATAATAGCGCTCGGGCTGCCACTCGATCAGCACATTTCCGATGTCAAAGATGACGGCTTCAATGGCCATGACTTAATCCCATACCAGTTCAATCACAACGACTGAACCAATCGCAGGTCAGAGATGCAAGCGCCAACCGCAGCGCGGCACGCGCTGCCCAGCCCAACGGAAGGATATGCATCTTTGATGCGTCTCTGACCGGCGGGAGCACTACCTGCGAAGGGCAGCGCGTATCTCGCGCTCAAGCGCATCCAGAAAACGCGAACGGTCGGCTTTGCCAAATGGTTTTCCTCCGCCACCTGTCCCCAGCGGGTTTGCCGCGCGAAGGTCCGCCATCAGATCGCGCATTGCCAATTGCTGACCGATATTGGCCGCGGTGAAAGCCTCACCACTGGGCCGAAGCACGCGTGCTTCGGCTTCAATACACTTGGCGGCCAGCGGTATATCAGAGGTAACGACAATATCGCCGGTGCCGCAGCGTTCGGCAATCCACTTATCCGCCTCATCTGCTCCCGAGGCGACGATCACTACCTGCACCAACGGGTTGGCGGAGGGGCGTAGGCCTCCGTTTGAGACCAGAACCATCGGCACCTTGTGTCGGGTTGCCACCCGTTCAGCCTCGGCCTTGACCGGGCAGGCATCCCCGTCGATGTATAGCGTCGTCACGCCTCTTTGACCTTTGGCGCTGACTTTGCCTTTGGCGTCGATTTGCGCACCTTGAATTCGTCCGGAATGGGCATCCGGTTAAAGGCATCCAGCCCCGCGATTTTGTAAGCTTCGGCAAGGGTCGGATAGTTGAACGTGTTCTGCACGAAGTAGTCCACCGTGCCTTTCAGGTTCAGCACCGCCTGCGCGATATGGATCAGCTCGGTTGCGCCTTCGCCGACAATCTGAACCCCTAAGACCCGGCGGGTCTTGAGCGAGAACAGCATCTTCAGCATGCCATGCTCCAATCCCATGATGTGCCCGCGCGAGGTTTCGCGGAACCGGGCCACACCCACTTCGTAGGGAATACCACGCTCCTGCAGTTCTTCCTCGGACATCCCGCAGGTTGAGATTTCGGGGACCGAGTAGATCCCATACGGATACCAGGGGCTTTCCGGCAGGGTTGGAGTCTCCAGCGCATGACAGGCCGCGACCCGTCCCTGTTGCAACGAAGTTGAGGCCAACGACGGATGCCCGATGACGTCTCCGGTGGCATAGATATGCGGCACCGAGGTCTGATAGGTCTTGCGGTCCACACTGATACGATCGCGATGATCCGTTTCAATGCCAACCGTATCCAGGTTCAGCGCCGAGGTTGCCCCCATCCGCCCGGCTGCAAACAGCAGCATCTCGGCCCGGACGTGCCGCCCATTGTCCAGCGTGATCTCAACATGGCTACCGGCGTCTTCTATTTTCTCGACGGCTGCACCCAACCGCAGATCGACGCCATTTTCACGGATCTGATGTGTGAAATCGTGGATAAGTGTCTTGTCGATGAAATCCAGAAACGTCTCGCGCGGTTCGATCAACGTCACCCGGACATCAAGCGCCGAGAACATAGTTGCATATTCAACGCCGATCACGCCCGCACCGATCACGCAGAGCGAACGCGGGATTTCCTCCATCTCAAGGAAATCATCCCCATCGACGACAGTTTTGCCATTGAAAGGCACGTAATCTGGCCGGTAGGTCTTGGTGCCGGTGGCGATCAGGAATTTGGCTGCTGTCAGACGCGTGGATTCGCCTGCATCCGTAGCCACCTCGATCTCGTGTGGCCCCGTGAACGTCGCCAACCCGTTCAGCGTTTCAACATGGTTGCGGTTGAACTGATGCTCCAGCACATCGACCTCATGATCGAGTGTCATGTGTAGCCGTGCTTTCAGATCCTCTGCGCTGATCTGATCCTTGACCCGGTAGGAGCGCCCATAAAAACTGCGCTCGCGCCAGCCTGACAGGTTCAGCACCGTTTCTCGCAAGGTTTTCGATGGGATCGTGCCGGTATGAACAGAGACACCACCAAAACGATCTTTGCGGTCAATCACCAGCACCCGGCGCTGCAATTTGCCTGCCTGAATCGCCGCTGCCCGGCCTGAAGGGCCCGAGCCGATGATGATCAGGTCATAGTCATATTTGCTCATGCCTCAGTCCCCATACAGCGCTTCGGCGTGGAAGGTGATGTGATCCTCCATAAAGGTGGACACGAAATAGTAGGAATGGTCATAGCCGGGCTGCAGTCGGTAAGTGGCCTGCTGGCGACGCTCGGCAATTGCCTGCGCCAGTGCCTCCGGGCGCAACAGATCCATAAACTGATCGTTTGCACCGGTGTCGATCAGGACCGGTCCGTCAAAGCCTGTGCTTTTCATCATCGCCGACGCGTCATGCTTGGCCCATGCGGTCTCATCATCGCCCAGATACGCGCTGAGTTGCTTGCGGCCCCAATCCGCCCCCATTGGGTTCGAGATCGGCGAGAAGGCCGAAACAGACCGGTAACGCCCGGGCAGGTTCATCGCCAGCGTCAATGCGCCATGCCCACCCATCGAATGTCCTGTGATGGCCTGACGATCAGGATCAATCGCAAAGTTCTCGGCCAGAAGGGCCGGCAACTCTTCGGCAACATAATCCCACATGTTGAAGTGAGGCGTCCAAGGGCCTTGCGTGGCATTGACATAGAACCCTGCGCCTTGGCCAAGGTCATAGTCTTCGTGATCTGCCACGCCTTCGCCGCGTGGTGAAGTGTCGGGGAACACCAGCGCAATGCCCTGTTCGGCCGCCCAACCCTGGGCACCCGCCTTCGTCATGGCATTTTCATGGGTGCAGGTCAGGCCCGACAGATACCACAGAACAGGAACGGGGCCGTCCTTGGCTTCGGCTGGAAGAAAAAGGCCAAATGTCATATCACATTTGCAGGCCGAGGAAGCATGGCGATAAACGCCCTGCACACCACCAAAACAGGCATTTTCCGAAAGGGTTTCCATCAAGCTGATCCTTACGTTGTGTCCGGGCCATGGCTACCGCTCTGCAGCGTCGGCGTAAAGTGCAGCCACCTCTGGAAAGCTCATTTTTCGAAAAGGTGAAGATCAGAATCCGCTGACCCATCCTATCGCCAGCGGGACGGTCAGAATGCTGGCGATGGTAGATAACAGGATGGCAGCAGATGCCCGTTGCGGGGCCACACCGTAGTGCGCAGCCAGCATGTAAACATTGCCTGCAACTGGTAAAGACGCCGCCGCGATTGCGACCATCGCAGGGAATGAGGCAACCGGGATCAGCCAAATCACCATAAGTGCCACGATAAACGGATGCAGCACCAGTTTGCAAAAACTCAACCAGCCCGCGATCTGGATGCGCTCGGCCGATTTGTCTGCCAGTGACGCCCCGATGGCAAACAGCGCCCCCGGCGTAGCCGCACCGCCCAGAATTGTCAGAAAATCATTAAGCGGGGCTGGTACAGGCACCTCTAACGCAGACCAGATCAATCCGGCGGAGATTGACAAGATCATGGGGTTTCTCAGCAGGCCAATCCCGATCAGGCGCATCGTCCCCAGGCTGAGTCGACCATCGCGGCCACCGTTGATCAGGATCACGATCAATGAGGAAAACACAACCAGATCAACCGTCAGCACCAACATCACTGGACCTATGGCAGCATCGGAGAATAAAAGCGCAAGCATGGGCAGGCCCAGAAACCCAACATTGCCAATAGCAGCACATTGCGCCTCGACCGCGGCGGTGGGGATGTCCAGCCCTCGGAGATAAGCGATAGCCGTCGCCAGCGCATAGACGCCAGCAGTGCCGATCAGATACCCGAGAACCAGCCGACCGTTGAAAATTTCGGCAAAGGGCAGGGTGGCGGCAAACCGGAATAGCATAGCCGACAAAGCAAAGAAAAACACGAACTTGGTTAGATATGCTGTCGCCTCGGGAGGGAAAAACCGGCTGCGTCCGGCCCAGAACCCCAGGCCGATGATTGCGAAAAAGGGGAGAGTGCGCAGAAATATCTCGACCATGGCAACGTGTTAACATGGCTGGTCAGGCTCGCAAGGTTGACGCACGGTCGGCGGTACGATTGAAGCCGTAACGTTGTGCCAAAACCGCTATCGGAGTGAAAAGCGTTGAAACTGAACCGAACGGTTTATAGTGTTGCAGGATATCGCAATCCGGAGACACCATGACCCAAGCCGCCACCATCCTGCGTACAGGCCGTAAATTCGACCAGGTGTTACGTGGGGCCCGAGAGGTTTTCATGGCGGATGGGTTTGAAGGTGCAAGCGTCGATGACATCGCGCGTGCGGCGGGTGTTTCGAAGGCAACGCTATACAGCTATTTCCCCGACAAGCGACTGTTGTTCACCGAGGTTGCCCAGACCGAATGTCGCCTGATGTCCGAGCGCATCCTGTCGATGATCGATGAGACCAAGCCAGCCCGCGAGGTGCTGACGATAGCAGCCACTCAGCTTACGGCTTTTCTCGTCTCGGACTTCGCGCAACAGGTCTTTCGCATATGTGTGGCCGAACGCGACCGATTCCCCGAGCTTGGTAAAGCGTTTTATGAAGCAGGACCGAGGAACGGCCAACGCCAGATGGCCGAATATTTGACCAAGGCGGTTAGCAAAGGTGAGTTGGCGGTTGAAGACGTCAACATCGCGGCCGAGCAGTTTTCTGAACTGTGCAAAGTCCGACTATGGGGCCGCGCGGCGTTCGGTATCCAAAATCGATTTGACCAGAACGAAATCGACGAGGTCGCATTGCAGGCCGTCGACATGTTTATGGCCCGCTACGGCGTTTGAACTGCGTAAGTTCGCCAGCGATAAGTCACATTGATGGTAAGAAGTCGTGTTGGTGCGGGTGGAGGGACTTGAACCCCCACGCCTTGCGGCGCCAGAACCTAAATCTGGTGCGTCTACCAATTTCGCCACACCCGCAACCCGATGCCGAAGCACCGCGACGACGCGCTGAATAGCAAAGCTTTTGAATGAGTGCGAGAGGTAAAATCAAGCGAGAGGGCAGTTTATTATCGTCTCGCTGGAAACAATCTTTTGCCCAAGTAAGTTTAACCAGAACTCGCATGTGCCAAATGTTAAAGAACGTGCCTTGGACAGTGAGAATGCGGTTTGGCCAGTCTTTTCAGCACGAACAGTGCTCAGGTGCTGGTTTTGGTCGTAATTTCACCTGTGTGAAGGCCCGTTTTCTGGTCCTTCTTTTTGTTTCCATTTAGCGAACATTTATCGCAATTTTTCTCTTTATCTTAAACTCGCATACGTTGAGTCGCTCAGAGATTACTTTGTGTGGGGCACATTTCAAAAAAGTGTAACTTGAGGTGAGTGGTTTCGTATCGAATTTCAATCAGAGGTTCCTTCGATCACAGAAATAGAAGTTATTTCTATATATTTCAAAAAAGTAAGAAGCAGCATGTAAATCCTTGACGCCACGGAACCTCGGACTTTTTAACAAGCAATCAAAGCCATAAAAACTTGGACAACTCGTCAACGTCGTGGCTTACACTCTCATAGGTTGAGGTTTTTCTATGAGACGCCATCATAATTGTGCCACATTTCAAACGCCAAAATATCCTATTCGCGTCAAAATAACACCGCGGTAATCGTAATTGATTGGGCGCAGGAGTTAATGAGTCTTTTTGCCTTCTGGCACCGTGCGAGTTTCTGCTCAACTCCAGAACAAGGGTCTCTGTCGTGACCAACCAGATCAAATCCGTTGCTTCCGAGCAAGACGCTGTCAGCCTTGCGCGTGAAAGCTTTATTGGCGAACTGAAAACCCTGAACCGTCAGCACCCTGGCACAGGATTCGGCGTCGCTCTCCGTACGCATTCGGGCAATCGCTACTTGCTGGCTAATGCCCGCATGCCGCTGCCTGCCAACAAAACAGATGATTTTCCGACCGGACGCCGTGTGGCTTGTTTGGAAAATGGTGAAGGCTTCAGTTCAATCGAAGTTCTGGCTGATTCTTTCGCATATGAATCGATTTCACCGCGAACCGAGGCCGCAATCCTCGGCAACGCGCTGGACCTGATCGCACGAATCGACACGCTTGCAAGCCTGCCTGACGGGGCAGGGAACCACATCGCTGCAACTGGTACCGGAGGCTGACCATGGCGCGAAACGACCACCTTCTGTCTGTCGGAAACGAGTCCCTGTCTGAGATGACAGAGGCAATGACCTCGTTGACGACACAGATCGACCAACTGACAGAGGTGGCGGATGCGCGGTCTTCCGCACGGCTGGCTGCGCTCAAGACCAAAATGGAGAATTTCACCGCCAGTGTCACGATGGTCGGGCAGGTGAAGGCCGGCAAATCCTCGATCGTGAACATATTGGCCGGGCGGCCAAATCTTTTGCCTTCGGATGTGAACCCGTGGACCTCGGTGGTTACAACGCTGAACATCAACACCCGCACAGAAGGCGACACCCGTTCCAAATTCACATTCTTCGAGCAGGAAGAATGGGACAATCTGATGGTTGGCGGCGGTCGTCTGGGCGAGTTGGCCAATCGAGCCGGTGCCGATGATGAGATGGACGATATTCGCCGTCAAATCGGCGAGATGAAGGCCAAATCAGAAGAGCGGCTTGGGAAGCACTTTGACCTGATTCTCGGTCAGAGCCACCAGTATGATTATTTCGACGATGAACTGATTCAGCGATATGTCTGCCTCGGGGATGAGGATGACCCGGATATCGACCCCAAGACGGGCCGTTTCGCCGATGTGACTAAATCGGCCGAGTTGTTCATGGATATCCCGCAATATCCGATCTCGCTCAAGCTCTGCGATACCCCAGGTGTGAACGATACCTTTATGGTACGCGAACAAATCACCCTACGCAGCCTGCGTGGATCAGAGGTGTGTGTTGTTGTTTTGGCTGCCAGCCAGGCGCTGACCACGATGGACATGGCGCTAATGCGGATCATCGCACAGTTCGAGAACCGCCAGATCATCCTGTTCGTGAACCGCATCGATGAATTGTCAGACCCGGTCAATCAAGTGCCTGAGATACGTGATCGTATTCAAGACACACTGAAACAGAACAACATAGACGCCAACACCAGCGTTGTTTTTGGCAGCGCTCTGTGGGCCGAGGCTGCGCTGACCGGAAACCCGGACATTCTAACTGAGGAATCGCGCGAGGCGTTGAACACCTTTTACCTGGCGGCTGGATTTGGCGATCAGGCTGCATCGCTGGATAAGATCTGGGCGCTATCAGGATTGCCTGATCTGCTGCTCGCCATGAATGAGCGTATCGCTGAGGGTGCAGGAACGCGTCTTTTGGATCGCGTTCGCCATCGGGCGCGCAACATCGCCAGCCAGATCCGGGCTACTGCAGTGGCCAAGACGCTGTCTAACTCTGACGGTATCGTTCGGGATCTGGACGGTGCGTCGCCCGAAGAAGCGATCGCAAAGGTTTCGGCTGAGTACGAAAAGAAAGCCTCGGAACTGACAACCAAGCTGCGCGACAAGGTATTAGAGCGACTTGCGTCTGCAGAAGCAAATTTTGTCAAACGTGCGACGGATTCTCTGATCTCACATCTGGAACAGAATGGTGAGCAGGGTACATGGCAATATGATCCGGCAGGTCTGCGCACCTTGCAGAAGGCGGCATATTTCAGCTTTGCCCGATCCATGCGTAAGGATGCCGGTGCTCTGTATTCGGCTGCTGCAGCGGATGTCGAGGCACTGTATCAGAAGCTGCTGGGCAACCACTTAGGTGAATTCAACATCGAAGCCCCGATCGTGCCGCGTGTACCCCCGCCATTAGGGATTGGCCGCACAATCGCACTGGACCTGCAGAGCACATGGTGGCGACGTTGGTGGCAACGCCGCAAAGGGTTTGAAGCTTATGCCGCAGACTATACGCGACTGATCGCGTCGGAGGCGAACTCGATCACCAAAGACATCGAGGAAAACCAGATCGCCGCCGTCTTAGAGAACGTGCGGGCCACGTTGACCGACTTTATTGCCGAACAGAAGGACACGCTGCTCAGCATCTCGCAATCGCCTGAAAGGGCTGCGGCCCAGATGGCCGAGCAGAAGCCGCAGAAATCACGTGACGATATTCTGGGCGATATCCTGAAAGACCTTAGTAACGAAGCAGCATAAGAAGAGTTATGGTAAAAGAATCACAAACCCGCTTCGTCTCTCCCAAGGCTTGGAACCGCATCGAGCAGTGGTCCCGCCGCAAACCTGTGTTTGCGCTCATGGGGGAATTCAGTGCAGGCAAATCGACGTTGATGAATTTCCTGCTGCGCAAACAGGCACTGCCGACGCAGGTCACAGCGACGCAACTGCCGCCGATCTGGTTCAGCTGGGGCAATCGACCCGCCTATATCAAACGCCATGATGGTAGTACGCAGAATATCGAATTGGATCAGCTTGAACAGGTTGGTGTCAACGACGCCCAGTTCATTCGCATCTTCCTTGAAGCCGACATTCTTGAGGCGGTCGACCTGATCGACACACCCGGCATTTCGGACCCGAAGATTTCGACGGATGTCTGGCAACGCGCAGTTGGCCAGGCCAATGGTGTGTTGTGGTGCACGCACTCGACCCAAGCTTGGCGGGAGACTGAACGTGCCACTTGGGTTTCGCTGCCAGAACGTCTGCAGCACAAGTCGCTGCTATTGGTGACGCGCGCAGATGCCTTGAATCAGAAAGACCGTCAAAAGGTCTTACGCCGTGTAAATCGGGAAGCGGGTCATTTGTTCAATCGCACGATCCTGTTCTCGGCCCGTGATGCCATCATGGCCCGTGACAAAACCGGCGACGCCGAGTTGTGGTCACGCAGCGGCGGCGGCAAGATGGTCGACAGTTTCCTTGAGATCACTGAGCAGATCATGGACAGCCGTGCGGATATGCTGTCGCGCTATCAAATTGACAAATCCCTGTCAGACGCACCCAAAGTTCAGCCATCGCGGCCCGAGAAAACCTCTGGCGATGCACCGCTGAAACTTGTCACGCCGATGGAAGATGACTCTGCCGAGAATGATGTGGTTACAAGTTTCCCGGTACGCCCTGCCCGCGTGGAGCGTCGCACCGAGGAATCCGGACAGGCGCGGATTGATGCAGAAGAAGCCGAGCGGATGCGCGCGGAAATGGCGACCGAAGCGGAGCCTGCTGATGAAGACTTACGTGCCTTGTTCTCTGACAAGACGGAAGATCCGCTGGATTTGAACCTCTTGGCAAACCCCATCACCGACGTGGATGAGTTTGATTTCATGGATGACGATGATGAGGAAGAGCAGGAAGATGCCGAACTGATCGTCTTGGGCGAAGAAGAGGACGAAGCGGAAGCAGTCGAAGCTGCGGACACCGAACAAGAGCCGTCAGAAGACGCCGAAGAATCATCAGATATCGAAGTATCGGTTTCGTCGATTACGGCCCTGTTGGCGGAACAGTCGGAAAACTCGGCAGACGAATATGAACCGGAGCCCGAATCGAATGCGCTGGCTCCAAACCGCGTCGTATCAATGGTGGGTGAAGCTGCTGCCGAAGAGATTGAAGATGCAGCCGATGACAAGGCAGATGATTTGGGCGATCGCCTCATAGAAACGCCACTCAGTGCTGCAGCAATGTGGGGTGAAATCGTGGCGCGTGAGAACCTGCCTGACGATGCAAATGGCCTGAAAAGCGCCTTTGCAGCATTCTTGTCCGAGTTTGACCAGATTGCGTTGGAACATGACGCTAAGCGGAATCAAGACATACCGCGCGCCGTTTCTGAGGCTCGCAAAAACGGCGGAGCGGAGTGGCATGCGATTTAGATTAAACCCGAAGGTGGGCATCTGAATGTCGATTGAATCTGCTCTGGCTTCGGCCATCGAAACCATACCCGACTGCATCGCAGCCGGGTATGTCGACATGGAGACCGGCATGTTATTGGGCGTCGACGCGTCGGACCAAGACAGCGCTGATGCGCTCGAAAATCTCGCACTTGCAGTAGCTAATCTGTTTCAGGGACGCGGTATGAAGGGATTCGAAGAACTTCTGCGTGCGGCAAAAATCGACGATACTGAACACCCCGGATTTGGGGAAATCGCGGTGTTCTCAAACGACCGGCTGCACATCTTTCTCAGGACAACAGAATATCCTGATCACGTGGTATGCTATATCTGCCGCGACAGCGCGAATGTCGGGCTGGCGCTTACGAAATCACATCTCAGCCTCGGGCCGGTGGCGGCCGCGGTGTAGACGGGACCAGAGGGGGTCACGCATGATGGATAGTGAAATACTGGATATGCTCGAAGGGATCGGGCGGACTTCGGTCGCGCGCTTATCGCCTGCAATCTACCTATCGGGTAGCAGCGCACTGTTACGCCGGAATGAGGTGCTGGGGGCCATCCGGGGCACGATCTTGCCTCGGCGTTTGGAATTTACGGCGGCTGACGGGGCAACTTTGGCTATCGAAGTCAACAGCTCTCGGGTCACCGACGTGTTCCGCTGTGCTTCGGGCCCTGTCCCGGATTTTGAAACCGAAGCACGCGAAAAACTGATCGAACGACTGGCGCAAGTGGTGTCGGAAATTGCAACGGCACCCGGCCCGCTTGAGTTGGTTTCTCTGCGCCCGGATACGGCGCTTGAGGTTGATGACGTAGGGGTTACCTTTTCGGAGGTCGAAGCGGCCTGCGCGCGGATTGAACTAACCGATGAGCCGCGCATGGCCATCGTTTCCGACCAGACCTTAGAACCGGAAGCTCAGCCAGAAACTGCGTCACAAGGCGCCACCAGTATTGCCGGAAAATTCTTTGAGGGCGCGGATCGGTTCGCATTAGGTCGAATACTGATCGGGTCGACTGAAGACGAGATGCAATTTGATGGGTTGTGTGCGCAGGGCCAAGACACACATCCGGGCACGGATATATTGACCAGATTCACCCGGGATCTGGCCGGATGGCAGGCCGATGGTTCCGATGCTTTAACTGATCCGCAGCTGATCGTCATTCGTCCGACAGGTGGACAAGGCGCGGGTCTCGCCATCTTGCGCGACGGTCAGGAAACCGCCGCCGCCGTTCATGACGCCCGCAAGCTGGGCGCTGTCGTCAACCTATGGAAAACATTGAATAGCGCCGTTGAATAACCGCGTTCCTGCCAAATAGTGTCCACTTTGCAAAGTTAAACAAAATACGAGTTACCAGGGTAAATCTTATGAGTGAGTTAAATCGCCGCGAGCTTATTCGCATCGCAGAAGACATGAACGGGACGAGCAATGACGAAACGCGTCACTTCATCTCGCGCATCGTTGACGACTTGTCGAACCTCAAGCCTTCGATAGCATTCGTAGGTCAAATCAAGGCCGGAAAATCGCGCTTGATCAACGGTTTCACCGGGCACGCAGAATATCTGCCCTCGGACGTGAACCCATGGACGACAGTGATCACCGACATGCATTTCGGTCATCCGTCCGGTCGGACGTCGGGCGCCGAGTTTCATTTCTTTGACAATCGCCAATGGCAGGCCCTGATCGCCGAAGGTGAAGAGTTACGCAACATGTTCCCTGATGAAGAGGACAGCTACAAGCGCGAGATGATCGAAGAGCAGGTCGAGGCAATGAAAACCCGCGCCAAGCTACGCTTGGGGGAAAGCTACAAACACCTTCTTGGCGAGCATCACGATCTGGATGAATTGACCTCGGATGACCTGGCGCGCTATGTCTGCGCCGGGGATGACCCGACAGATGAAGACCAGTATGACCCCGGTTCAGATCGGGGCCTTTACAGCGACATCACCCGTAAGGCCGAGGTCTATTTTGACATTGGCCATTTTCCGTATCCGGTGACAGTCACAGACACACCCGGTGTCAATGACCCGCTGCTGATCCGTGAAGAGATCTCGCGCCAGTATCTCAAGGAATCCGACTTTTTCGTCGTCGTGCTGTCTGCGCATCAGGCGTTGTCGCGGGCCGATCTGAAGCTATTCCGCCTGATGCAAGCGCTAGAGCTTGGTCAGATCGTGGTCTTCATCAACCGCGTGGACGAATTGGGTGGTGGCGCCGAAGATGCCGGCAAGGTGCGCACTGACGTATTGGATGGGCTCGAACAGGCGCTTGGCAACTCGGAGATTGACGTTCTGATGGGCAGCGCCCAATGGGCCCATTATGCGCTGACCGGGGATGAAACCGGAATCGACCATGATCAGATATTGGCGTGGCTGCGGGCGCATCCCGAACAGATGAAGCAATATCTTGACGGCGTCGAAGAGATCAAGCAAGGCCCCGGCCCCATCAGCCGCGAAGGTGTATTGCGATTTGCCGCGATGATCGCGTCGGGCCTGCCCGATCTGCGCCGTCATGTGACCAAAGCCCTGACCGAAGGACCGCGCCAAGAACAGCTTAATATTGCGTGGCAGCACCTCAACAGTTTTGCCCAAGGTGAGCTTGAGCGCAGCACTGCGCGGCTTCGTGCGATTGAAGAAAAGGATGGTCCCGACACAGCGGATGTCGAAGAAAACAACAAAACGCTTTCTGAGTTGCGCGCGCTAGTTGAAGATAAATCCAAGGCCATCACCAATGATATGGACGATGTACTGGCCAATTTGCGAGGTGTTATGGATGACACCGTCGCCGAGGCTGTCTCGATCGTTGTGCGCGGCCCTGATGGGCAATCGCCTTTGCTGGCCAAAGACGGAGATACCGAGCTGAACTTTACGCCTCTGCGTGAGCGAATGCGCGAGCTTGTCCAGGGCGCGACCCAGGTGGTGCGGCAGCGCATGCTTAGTGAGCTTTACGCAATCGATATGCAGACCAATGCTGCTTTGCGCGCCCTGCCCGGATGGCAGGAACCCGCGGACAATCGCATGAATACCAGCGCGGTGCGTTGGTTCCGTCCGAATACAAGCGCACTGACGCGTGGCATCACGGTTGAGTTGCGTGTGACATGGCTGTCGCGACTGATATCGCGTCGCAGTGTGTTGAACCGCGCCGAACGGATGATCGTTCAAGAGTTTGAGATGATCGGAGACGATCTTGTAGATACCGCCAGAAGCGACCTTATCGAACGGATGAAAACCGTTCTTGACCATTATATGGCGCTGCTGGCCGGGCATCTGGAACATCGCGCAGGCCCCGATGGGTCGAACGCGCGCGCCGAAGCGCAACGTGCGGTTGACGAAGCGCGGCGCATCAGCGATGAACTAGGGGCGGTGCACGGAACTGCACCAGTGGACACTCGACAGGCAGAGGCCGCAGAATGATTGAATTCCCCGGAACCGAGAAGGAAGTGCGCCAGCTAGAGCGTTTCCTGACCGCCACCGAAAATGCTCCCTCATCGGCAGAGCTGGATGATATGCGCGCCCGCGCGCTGGCCCATGCCGAGCGGCTTTCGAACGCGGTTTCCATTGGTTTTGCCGGGGAGTTTGGAGCCGGAAAGTCCAGCCTTGCCAACATGCTGGCGGGGGCAGACATTCTGCCCACCGGGCCGCAGCATCTGAAATTGCCCCTGGTGATCGTGGCCTATGCTGATACGCCTGAGACAACCGTTGGTTGGTGGGACAAGGAACCCAAAGTCTATTCGGGTATAGCGCTGGAAAAGGCAGCGGCGGACGAACCCGATTTCATCTCGGTCGGGTTGAACACCCCTGCCCTGCAGGAGATTTCGCTGTTTGATCTGCCCGGTGCCGGTGCACTGGATGATACCTACAAACAGACTCTAAATTTGCTCGACTATGTGGATTGTGCGATCTGGTGCACCAATGGCACCAACGCCTGGCGTGAAACCGAACGCCATTTGTGGTCGCAGGTCCCTCAAAAGCTGCGCAATAACAGCTTGTTGGCTGTAACACATGCCGATTTGCCTCCGGTGCGGGATGCTCTGGATCGGGTAGTCGCACGCCTGAACAAGGAGAAGGGCGATTTGTTTCGCGCGGTTGTGACCATCGGCACCCCGGTAGCGGTACGGGCCATGGAACAAGAGCCTGAACCCGACTTTGCTTTGTGGGAAACCTGTGGCGGGCAGAACTTGGCAGAACAGGTTTTGCACATTGCCTCTGATCACCGTCGCCATGATCTTGAGGCCGCCCAAAAAGATCTGGCTGAAGAGTTTATGCCTTATCTGGAGAACCTTACTGGTGCGGCTTCGACAGATGGCGCTGAGGCCGACGGCAATACTGTGCAGGCAAGCCTAGAGGCCGCCCTGCCCCCCCTGGACAATCCAATCCTTGAAGACTGGCTTGCGGCCATCGCCAGCATTTACAACGATCTGCGCGAAAGCTCAGATATTGAACCGGCGGCCTTCCTGCAAAGCTGTCAGGAAATCGTCGAGGATTTTGCCGAAAGGTTAGAATCTGGTACCGAAATCGATCCCAAAGCAGACTGGATTCCGGCCGAGTTTGAAAAGGCCACTGACCTGTTGCTGTTGCTGCAGTTTGAAACCGGGGACGCACCGCTGAAGGATGCAATAAGCATTCTCGCACAGCTCAGCGACAATCTGGCTTGGGCGGGCAGCTCTGTTGCGTCGGCGCCCCCAAAAACCGGCACATAAGTTTTTCCCGCTTGAATTGAGCCGCATCGCAGCGATTCGAAGCGTTCGGAATCGCCGCGATATTGTTTCGAATTCGTGGACCAAGCCTCTATTTCGGCGGTATAGAATCCATTTCTTCCATCAGGCAAACACAACATATAGTGTAATGAAGGTTTGGACCGACTATATAGGCGATTTCATTTTTTGTGATCCATAGTGAAGCCATCAGGCGGCCCCAATAAAGTCAAATTTGAAACGTCTAACCGTCTTAAGTGTCCTGCGGTTGTGTTTGGTTGTGAGTTCGCGGGCTGAAGCCCTGGTTATCTATGCCGCAATAAACGAGTAGAATGGGCGGGAAGAAATGAGCCACAACCAGGCGGTCGGCGCAACGCACGACGAACCTCAGATCGAAGTATTGCAGCCAGGCGCAAAGCTGCTGCGCGGACAGTATGAAATCCTCCGGTTCCTAAGCAACGGCGGGTTTGGGATCACCTATCTCGCGCGCGATAGTCTGGATCGCGATGTGGTCATCAAGGAATGCTATCCGGGGGCGCTCTGTCAGCGGAATGGTGATCTGGTCGAACCTGCCAACCCTGACCACAAAGAAGACCTGCGCTCCATTATCGACCTGTTCATTCAGGAAGCACGCAACCATGCGCGGCTGGTTCATCCCAACATCGTCGACGTGCATCAGGTGTTTGAGGACAACGACACCGCTTATATCGCGATGGACCTGATCCGCGGATGCGATCTTCTGGATTATGTCGAAAAACCCGAAAACAAGAGCGGACCGGACTTTATCGTTCAGGTCACCGAAAAAATGCTGTCTGCGGTGTCGTTCATTCACCAAAGCGGCATGCTACATCGCGATATTTCACCCGACAATATCCTGATCGATGAGAATGGCGAACCCATCCTGATCGACTTTGGCGCAGCACGCGAGCAGGCGGCACACAAGTCAGCGGCGCTATTGACGCTGCGCGTGATTAAGGACGGGTACTCGCCGCACGAATTTTATGTGCGTGGCGCGGATCAGGGCCCCAGCAGTGACCTCTATGTACTGGCTGCAACGCTGTATCATGCGATCAGCGGCGAGCGACCGATTGATGGCCAGACACGTTTGAATGCGTTCAACAACGGCCAAGACGATCCTTATGAACCGCTGACAGGGCGATTCAAAGGTTATCCTGACGGGTTCCTTGAGGCGATCGACAAAGCAATGGAAGTGCACGCCACTGACCGTGTGCAAACCGCATTGGACTGGCTGCGTATGTTCCGTGGTCCCGGTGTGATGTTCGACAGTTTCGCGTATCGCCCTGTTTCGGTCATTGTTGGCATGGATCGCAAAGACGAAGAGGCCGAAAAAGAACGGATCAAAGCCGAAAGCGAGAATGCGGAGGCCGTCGTGACCGCGCTGCTGGCCGGGAACTCTGATCTGGCCCTCGGGAACGAGGAAAAAACGGAAGACACTCTTGCTAAATTTGCACCTCAGGACGAGGCCGTTGCTGCAGTCGACACCGTTGTAAAAAGCGGCTCGGGCGGCAGTGGCAAGATGATCGCGGGTATCGCGATTGTATTGGCGGCACTGGCCGGAGGTGGATACTTCGTAATGACGGGCGATCAGAAATCGCCCGAGGCAACTCCGGTGACTGCAGAGGCTCCGACTACTCCGGTGCCCGCAGAAGCAGCTCCGGAACCCGTCGAGCAGACCGCCGAAGCCACAACAGAGCCGCAACAGGCCGAAGTCGCTTTGGCATCAGAACCAGAAGCGGCGCAGGAACAACCTGTCGAGCAGGCTAATGAGGTGCCGGAAGCCGCCATTGTGTCAGAGCAGCAACCCGAAGAAATCGCTTTGGTGGAACCTGAAGTAGTGGAACCTGAAGTGACGGAACCTACGGTTGAAGACATCACACCCATCGCACCTGCGACGCCGGTAAATCTAGCCGAAAACCAGGTTGCATTTGGGCACTGGGATATTGAGATTCCATTCACGATGTCCAAGCGTCGCAGCTCGACCGGGAGTGTCATTGCCATCAATGGATTGAACGCCGGTCAAGATAGGTCGGTGATCGGGGATTGGGTCGAACGGGGCGCTACGATTTTTACTCTGAATGGTGAACCTATTCGTCCGGACACAACGCTTGCATCGTATGTTCTAGATAATTTCTCGGTCGATCCAGACGGGTATATCCGTGTAGCAGCGCGCTATCGCAGTCTGGGCGAAACGCGCGCGCAGAATGGATTGCTGGCCCTGCCCGCCTTCCGCAGTTTTGGCCTTCTGAACGGTTATTCGTTTGATGTGGCTCATGCGGGCGAGGCAGGTTGGCAAACCGTCGTCGCATCTGTTCCGGAAGAAGTTGCTGGCAGTTTGCAGCGGGGGGATGTGCTGCTGCGCGAAACACAGACTGGTGTCTCGATTAATGAGCCCGAGAGTCTGGACGGCATCCTTGCTCAACTTGTTTCCGACAACCAACCCGAGGCGCGCCTAAGCATTCTGCGCAACGGAGCTGAAAGTACTGCGGTCATGCAACTAACGCAGGAGTGATCGCCCAGTTGATGTGACTATCGCCAGGTCAGTGTGCTGGGGGTGCCGCCCATCGCGTCACCCCGTCGGGGACCAACCCGTCGCGACGTAAATGTTTCTCTGTTTCCTCTTCATCAGTGCCCTGCGCCTACGGCGAAGCGGTTTGTAGCAGTCCCGCGGGTAAAACCCCGCATCAGAAATCAAAGAAGGTGACGACACCATGTTCAAATACAAAAGCCCTCTGAGCCGGCTTCTAGAAGGTGCCGGAAAACCGAAAGAAGAAGATGCGGTGGAAACCGAAACCGAAACCGTTGCGGAAGCGGTCGAAACGGAAAGCGCCGCTCCGATTGCGGATTTCAACGCCCTGCGCGCGGCCCTTGCGGGTGGAAACGTTAGCTCGGACAGCTACGAGGAAGCAGACGAACTGATCCCCGAAGAACCGATGCCCGAGTTTTCGGAAGACCAGATCGAAGATCAGGCGACCGAAGAAGAAGTGGCCGAGGTTCAAGAGGTCGAAGAAGATGAACAGATTGTCACGCTTCATCTGACTGCGGAAGACGAGGTTCAGGACGATGAACCCGAAGTCACCGTAGAAGAACCAGAGGCCATCGAACCTGAAGTCGTATCTGAAGTTGCGGGCGAGGTGGAAATCGTCGGAGAACCCACACCGGAACCGGAGCCTGTTGATGTAACCCCGGAACCCGCCATGGTCGCACCTGCACCTGCACCGGCTGAAGATCGGCGTTCTCGTGTGAAGACGACGTTTTTGGGTTTCGAGCGTGCAGACACGCATGTTCAGGAGCTGATGGAAACAGCTGAGCCCGTTGAAAAGACAGAAGCGGCCGAACAGACATTCCCGGTTGGCTGGCTGGTCGTGACCGCCGGACCGGGTCGGGGTGCCGCGATTACCTTGACCGAGGGATTGATGCAGATCGGTCGGAATGACGATCAGGCTATTCAGCTGGATTTCGGCGACACCGGGATCTCTCGCAGCAATCACGCCGTCATCGCATATGACCCAGAGGACCGGAAATGCTATCTGGGCCATGGCGGCAAGGCCAACTTGG
Source organism: Ruegeria sp. CF3 (assembly GCF_056537365.1). NCBI lineage: Bacteria > Pseudomonadati > Pseudomonadota > Alphaproteobacteria > Rhodobacterales > Roseobacteraceae > Ruegeria > Ruegeria sp. CF3. Next base: position 419,591 of record NZ_JBQFRK010000002.1, read on the forward strand.
TGCGCCTGAATGGCAAGCCTGTGCTCAGCACCATAGCCTTGTCCAGCGGCGATCTGATCCGGATCAGCGAAACCTCGATCCGCTTCACCGCTTTCTGTGATGACGGCTTTGACTGGCGGGATGCCGATTAATGCTGGCGACCCCTGCATATGATATTGCCCTGATCCTGGACCAGGGTCAGCGCGACTCGCAGGAAGACGCGATTGCTGCGCGGGTCTCTGACGCGGCAGACGCGGGTTATGTCGTGATTGCCGACGGTATGGGTGGTCATGAAGCGGGTGAAGTCGCTTCGCAGTTGGTCATTTCAGCCTGGCGCGATGCGATGGATGCCCAGTTGGATGGGCCCGACCTTGCTGAGAGCGCACTGCTCGACGCTCTGCCGTTGGCCGCAATGCAGGCCAACGCCGCTATGGCGAGCCATAGTGAGGAAAACGAGGTCAATCTGGGCTCCACCCTTCTGGGCATGTTGATGCTGGATCAACGAGTATTCTGGATCTCGATCGGTGACAGTCCACTTTACCTGTTCCGCAATGATGCCCTGTCACAGGTCAACGAAGATCACTCGATGGCCCCGGTGATCGACGAACAGCTCGCACAAGGATTACTGAGCGCGGAAGAGGCACAAGGCCATCCGGATCGTAACCAACTGACTTCGGTGATCATGGGGGCTGCGATTCCAAAAGTGGATTGTCCGGAACAACCATTAGCGCTGATTGCGGCAGATGTACTGATCCTTGGCAGTGATGGTCTGCAATATCTCGGCAATTCCGAGATCGAAACGCTGGTGCGCACGCATATTCATTCCCCGGCTCGCGATATTGCTGATGCGCTGCTTCAAGCACTGCATGCAAAGGCAGACCCGGATCAGGACAACATTTCAATCGCCGTGGTCAAACCGGCACAGACTTAGACAGGCAGTGAAACAGGACAAAATGCGAAACCATCTTATCATATCCACCCTCGCTCTTGCTGCTGCAACAGGTGCAGCATCGGCGCAAGAGGCGTGTTCGACTTATGAAATCCAGCCCGGTGACAGCTTGCGGGAACTGGCAATTGCCGTCTACGCGACGGAAGATTACCGGGTCATCTATGATGCGAACCGGGAAACGATAGGGTCGAACCCCAATATCATTCGCGTCGGTGATGTCCTGACTTTCCCTTGTCTTGAAGATATCGGGCGCGCGGCGCAACTGCCGGATACCGAAGCTGGCCGCATGGCTGCCGAAATGGCCTCGGAACTGGTCAAAGCTGCCGAGGAACGGGCTGAAAAAGCCATTGCCGAGGCCGAAGCCCGCGTGGCCGCTGCAGAGGCCGAAGCTAAAAAGACCAGCGAAGAAGCCGTAATCGCGGCCAAGGCTGCGGCCAAGAAAGAGATCGAAGCAGCGCGTGCGGAAGGTGCCGCATTGATCCGCAACGCGGATGGTGGCGAAAGCCCTGAAATTCGTGACCGTCAGATTTTGTTGATCACGGGTGGTAACTACGCCCCGTTCACGGATGAAGCGCTGCCAAATCGTGGGCTTTATACCAACTTGGTTGAAACCGCGATGCTGCGGGCCGCGCCCGAGCAGTCCTACAAGATTCAGTTCGTTAATGACTGGTCGTCGCATCTGGACCTATTGATGCCGACTCTCGCCTTTGACGCCACATTCCCTTGGTCGCGGCCGAACTGTGAACAAGCCGCAACGTTGTCGGAAAATGATCGTTCACGGTGCGAAACCTATAATTTCTCAAACCCATTCTACGAGGTCGTTGATACGTTCTTCGCAAAAAGCGGTTCGGGTTACGAAGAGACACTGACTTATGCAGATTTCGCGGGCACAACGATTTGTAGGCCGGAAGGTTGGTCATTGTCGCATATGGATGCAGTTGGTCTTTACGAGCCTGCAATCACGCTGATGCGCCCCGTTTCACCCGATGATTGTTTTCGCGCGGTCATGGATGGCACAGCCGATATCGTCGCGATCGAAGCGCATCTGGCGGTCGAAGCAATCGGGCGTCTGGGCTACGAACATCAGATCATCGAAAACCCCAACCTAGCGGCAATCAAGTCGCTTAACGTCATGACCCACAAAGATAATCCGGATGGGGAAGCGATCCTTGAGACGCTCAACCAGGGTCTGGCGATCATGCAGCAATCAGGCGAGTGGCGCGACATCGTATCTACCGCACTGCGCTATCAAATGGAAAATGGCTAAGGCCTTGATTGGCCCAACGAAACAAAGTCTGGAGGAAGTGGACATGTTTAACAAGAAATTGAAGAAAGCAGTACTGTCGGCATCAGCCTTCACCGCCCTGAGCGCAGGTGCAGCCGCCGCTCAAGAGGCCTGCTCCAACTATACGGTTCAGGATGGTGACACATTGGCGACCATCGCCATTGCCGCCTACGGCACCTCAAACTATCAGCCGATCTTTAACGCTAACCGCAACGCAATCACCAATCCCGGTTCGCTAACCCCCGGTCTGGTACTGGCGCTGCCCTGTGAGGATGGCAGCCTGCCCAACGGTCAGAGCGCGCAAGAACTGATCGCGGCAGAAGAACAACGTGCTGCAAGCGTCAAGCGCTCGAATGTCTACGCGCCTCCGATCAAGATGGTCGCTGGCAACGGTTGGGAACCGTTCACTACTGAAGATCTGAGCGGCGGTGGCATCATGACCCGTCTGGCGACGACAAGCCTTCAGCGTGCTGGTAACAGCCGCGATTTCTCGGTCAGCTTTGTAGATGACTGGAGTTCGCATCTGGACACACTGTTGCCACTGGGTGCGTTTGATATTTCGATCGCGTGGACTGTACCGGATTGTACCAACCGCTCCTATGAGTGGTCTGCAGAGACCGAAGCCCGGTGTACCCAATTTGTCGCTTCGGTTCCGGTATATGACATTGTCGGTGGTTTCTTCACTTTGCCTGAAAGCGAATACGCAAAGGCGACAGATTTCTCCGACCTTGAGGGCTCGACCGTTTGCCGCATGGCAGGCTGGAGCATGGTGGTGCTGGAAGAACAAGGGCTCAACCGCGAGAACACAACCGTGGTCCAACCCAATTCGGCCCGCGAATGTCTCGATGCCGTATTGACCGGTACAGCAGACGTGGCTGCATTCGAAGTTGATCTGTTTGCCTCGACAATGAAAGACATGGGTTTGACCTCGGCGGACATTGTTGAGAACCCGTATGTCTCGACACTGTCTTCGATGAGCTTCCTTGCACACCGCACCAATCCATTCGCGCGCGAGTACATCGCGATGATGAACAAGGGTTTGATCGAGATGCGCGAGTCCGGCGAATGGTACGCGATTATTTCCGACACGCTGCGCGAACAAAATGAAAAGCTGAACGCAGCATCAAACTAATCCCTCGGTCGTTATGACCTTTCTTTGGGGCCGGTCTTCGGACTGGCCCTTTTTTTGTCGGTGGGTCAGTATCTTCAATGACAACGGCAAAGCCAACTGACTAGGCCTCAGACGTGGCGCAGTCAGCATTTGGTCTTATTTGCGCATACATAATGATTATTTTTATCCTTAATCGCTCATAAAAGGCGGCCGTCTACGGGAATCCCCGAATATTCAGCGTGAACGATAAGCGTAGGATGAACTCAACTGCACCGGTGAGGCGTAAGCCCCGCCACTCACTCAGAAAGAGGCTGGCTATGGGGGCTGGCCTTTTTCTTTTTCAGGGCACGAAAAAACCGGCCCTCTTCGGACCGGTTTCTCTTTAGGCGTTTATGCAACCCTGGCTTATCCGATGATCGCATTCAGGGTTGCACTTGGCCGCATCACCGCAGCCGCTTTGGCCGGATCAGTGTGGTAGTATCCACCCAGATCGGCGGGTGCGCCCTGCGCTGCCGCCAACTCGGACAAAATCTGTTCTTCTTTGTCCGCCAACTCTTTCGCGAGCGGTGCAAACTCGGCGGCAAGCCCAGCATCATCGGATTGCCCCGCCAAAGCTTCGGCCCAGTAACGAGCGAACCAGTAGTGGCTATCGCGGTTATCCGGCTGGCCGACTTTGCGGCTGGGTGACTTGTTGTTATCCAAAATTCCCTGCGTGGCAGCCTCGGCAGCGGCGCCCAGGACGCCCGCTTTGGCGTTGCCCTTGCTGTCAGCGAGGAAGTTCAGGGATTCTCCGAGCGCACAGAATTCACCCATGGAGTCCCAGCGCAAGTGGTTTTCTTCAACCAGTTGCTGAACATGTTTCGGCGCCGAACCACCTGCACCGGTTTCGAACAGACCGCCGCCATTCATCAGTTTAACGATTGATAGCATCTTGGCCGACGTCCCCAGTTCGAGGATCGGGAACAAGTCGGTCAGATAATCCCGCAATACGTTACCGGTGATGGCGATGCTGTCCTTGCCCGCCGTGATAGTTTCCAGCGACTGGCGGGTTGCTTCACGCGGGGCCATAGTCAAGAACTTGTCGGCCACGCCTGCAGCTTCAAGCGCTGGTTTGACATACTTGATCAGCTCGGCGTCATGTGCGCGGTTGGCATCCAGCCAAAAGATCGCCTCGGACCCGGTCAGGCGCTGACGGTCCATCGCCAGCTGGATCCAGTTCTCGATCGGGGCCTTCTTGACGGTGCAGGCGCGCCAGATGTCGCCCTTTTCGACGTCATGGGAATGCAGCGTTTCGCCATTGGCCAGAACGATACGGATTGTACCATCTGCGGGCGCTTCAAACGTCGTCGGGTGCGAGCCGTACTCCTCGGCCTTCTGCGCCATCAATCCAACGTTGGCGACGGCTCCTGCGGTGGCTGGGTTCAGTGCACCATTGGCTTTGAAGAAGTTGATGGCCTCGTCATACACCGGTGCATAGCAACGGTCAGGGATCACACAGTTAGTATCGCCCTTGGCGCCGGTTTCGTCCCAACCCTTGCCGCCAGCACGGATCACTGCGGGCATCGAGGCGTCGATGATAACATCAGACGGGACATGCAGGTTGGTGATGCCACGGTCCGAGTCCACCATATACATCGACGGACGATCCCCTTTGATCGCATTGATTGCGGCGACGATGTCTGCGTTGCCCTGAACCCGCTCAAGCAGGTCCCCCAGACCCGAGTTCGGGTTTACACCCAGTGCGTCCAGCTCTGAACCGAATTTTTCGAACACGGGGGCAAGCCACGCCTTGACTGCATAGCCGAAGATAATCGGGTCACTGACCTTCATCATCGTCGCCTTCATGTGCAGCGAGAACATGGTGCCGTCTTTCTTGGTGTCCTCAATGGCTTCGGTCAGGAACGACGACAGCGCCTTGACCGACATGAGTGTTGCGTCGGCCACAGTTCCTTCGGCCAGTGGCCAAGCGTCTTTCAGAACCGTAACGCTGCCATCTTTGCCCACAAACTCAATCTTGGCATCGCCGGCTTGCGCCGCAGTGATCGTTGCCGATTTCTCATTGGCGTAAAAATCATTGCCCGGCATCGAAGACACTTTGGTCTTGCTGTCCGCGCTCCACTCTCCCATCGAATGAGGGTTCTTCTGGGCATAGTTCTTCACAGCGCGCGCTGCGCGGCGATCGCTGTTGCCTTCGCGCAGGACCGGGTTCACGGCCGAACCCTTGATGGCGTCATAACGCGCACGGATCGCCTTTTCGTCGTCCGTCGAAGGCTCTTCGGGGTAGTTCGGAATGTCATAACCCTGTGATTGCAGCTCTTCGATGGCAGCCACCAGCTGGGGCACCGACGCCGAGATGTTGGGCAGTTTAATGACATTTGCGTCCGGTGTTTTCACCAGCTCACCTAAAGCAGCCAGATCATCAGTAATACGCTGTTGGTCTGTCAGCTTTTCGGGGAAGGTCGCGATAATACGCCCGGCCAGCGAAATGTCTTTGGTTCCGACGCTGACACCGGCTGCTGACGCAAACTTGCGGATAATGGGCAGGAACGAGGCGCTCGCCAGCTCGGGCGCTTCGTCTACAATGGTATACAATACGTCGAAGTTCGATTTTTCTGCCATATTCCCTTACCTTTTCTAAGCCTTTCAGGGGCGTGCGATCCAAGAGCATGTGCCGCCGTGACATAGGCACCAATCCCAAAGGGGACATGACGGCCCCACGGGTGACTCTGATTTGACAGGGCCTCCCTTAAATGAGGATTGGCTTGGGATCAATCGTATTGAGCGGCGCAAATTGACACGGGTCGAATTAGTTTGGGCTGTTGAGTGATATCACACCCCCGGAAACACCAACTCAAATCGCGCACCGGTCTTGGAAGGTACCAGCAAAATCCGCCCGCCATGTGCCCCCAACAGGTTTGTAACGATGGTCAGGCCCATCCCGGTCCCTCCCTTCTCGCGCGCGGTTGTGAAGAATGGGTTGAAGATGCGGTCCCGATTACCGTCGGATATGCCGGAACCATCGTCTTGGACAACCAATCGACCGAGTTCTGCGTGCAGGACCACCTGCCTTGCCCCGTGACGGCGTGCATTGTCCAAAAGATGTTGCAGGGCAATTTTCAGGCCAGAGGCTGCAAGGTTCAATGCCTGATCGCCGCCTTCTATGCTGATGTCCAGTTCGGGAAACGAAGAGCGTAACTGATCGGCAAGATCGTTCAGGCTTGCCTCCCCATGATGTTCCGGCACTCGTGCCTGTGCAACCGTGTTAAGAGCGCTGAGCTGCGTTTGCATCTGATCGCTTGCGCCCAATATCTGTTGCAGCAATGCGTGATCCTGGTCCGAGAGCGTTTCGGCCTCGGCCAACAACTCTCCTGCCGCACGGATCGCGGTGACAGGGGTTTTCAACTCATGCGTGACATGATCTGCAAAGACGCGGATCGAAGCTTCGCGCCGTTGCAGCGTATCCGCCATGCTCAGAACCGAACCGGCGAGGCGCGACAGTTCTTGTGTGCCATAGTGATCGGGCGGCTCGGCGCGTTGCCCTTGTTCAATGGCCCCTGAATAGGTCGCCAGCGACGTTATGGGGCGGAGCAGAAGCCGAACCATAAGGTATCCGACCACTCCGGTCGCACATCCGATCACGATCGCCAGCAAGCCCGCAGCGTTTCGAAACCCGATCTCAGGTCCAAGATACCGCAGCGCGATCAGACCCAGCAGAGACAGGGCGAGCGTACCCGCGAGACCTCCGCCAAGAACAAAACCCAGCGAAGGGCGCCATTTGCGTCTCAGCCCGGCCATGCACCCATCCGCAATCCGATCCCATGCACGGTTTCGATGGCACCGGCCCAGCCCTGATCCCCCAACTTGCGTCGTAAGTTCCGCAAATGACTATCCAGTGTCCTATCCGAGACCGGACTGCCTGCGCCATAAATCGCATCAACCAATTGTGGTCGCGAGACTATGGCGGCGGGCGTTTGCATCAGGCGACGCAAAATCGACAGCTCGGTTGCGGTTAAGGCAAGCGCATTACCGTCGACCCGAACCAAATGCGCCGACACATCCATTTCAACCGGGCCATGCCGCAGGAGAAGCTCTGCAGCACCAGGTTTGCTGCGTTTCAGGATGGCTTTGATCCGTGCAACCAACTCACGGGGGCTGAAAGGTTTGGTCACGTAATCATCCGCTCCCAACTCGAGGCCCAAAATGCGATCAATCTCGTCATCACGCGCGGTCAGGAACAAGATTGGTACGTCCGAGCGTGCCCGCAAGCGGCGACAAACCTCAAGCCCATCGATCTCAGGCAGGCCGACATCCAGCACGACAAGATCAGGCGCTTCCCGCATCGCGTGGGTTAGAGCCATTTGGCCATCGCGGGCGGTAACCGTTTGGTAGCCCGCGCGCTCAAGCGTGATCGAGACCAGCTCTCGCAGGCGTGGATCATCATCCACGACGAGGATTTTCATCTACCTTCTCCGGCATGGGTTCGACGGCCAGATTACGGATCACCCGATCTGCGCGAAAGCCCCAATTCCTCCAATTGTCGACGACCGGAGGGGTTACGCAATTGCGTACCCGTTTGTCCTTCAGCAACTCTGCCGCCGCCATCTCATTGAGCTGACATGCGTAGTAGGCATCAAACCGTATCGGATTTTCCAGATTCCAACGGGCGATTAAGGCTGAAAAATTCACGAAGCAGCATGCATAGAGCACGCCAATCCCCAGGATCGCAGATCGCAGCAATAACCAACGGTTCGATTTACCCAGCAAAATTTGCCAACCGGTCAGACACAAGCCCACAGCAACCAGCGCCATCCATATTGCCGCATGAACACGCAAATAGGTCAGCCCGTAGAAATCAACGTAAAGCGACAGGCGCATCAGCGATGAGATCACCAGCAATACATTCTGCGCCAGCCACAGCATCATCCATCTTGTCAGCCCCTGCCGCTCGTTCAGATAGGGTCGCGCGGCCAAGGCAAATGCGCCCGCCAGCAAAGCTGTGACCAAGAGTGGGTATGCCCCGCGATGAGCATATTCAGCATAGGTCATCCCCTCGGGCAACTTGGCGTTGCCCCAGAGAAAGACCATGTCCATCCCAGTTTGCACCGCCAGCAGCAAGTTGAACACCATTAGCGCATTAGCAACGGATTGGGCATTCAGGCCAAAGGCAGGCAATGGGCGCTTGCGTCCGGGGCCAAATCGGGGGGTAAGCAAGTCAGGCCGCAAGGTGACCGCAAGAAAGGGCCAGATCGTGATTGCCGCCCCGATCCAGAATAGCAGTCGGTCGAACCGCATATCAAATCGCCAAATCCGATCGATCCAATCAGACAAGACCGGATTGGCCGCAACCATCAGCGAAGCAAGGATCAGTGCGCCTCCGATCGGGAAACTCCAGTTGCGCAGTGCACGAAGGGCAACCCCGTCAACGCGGGAAACCGAATGACCTTTCTGAACCGCCTCTATCCCGTGTCTGAGCGCCAATATTGGAAACAGAGACAGAAACCGGCGAACCGAAGCGACCTCATGATTGCCCAGCACGGCCCAACACAGCGCAATGGTCGATCCACCCAGCAAGAAAGCTACGGACAGGGCCTGAACATATTCCACCACCGGAAGAATGCTAAGCAGCAAAAGAAGGGTTGGCTCGACAAGTCCACCACGGCGGCGCAGCAAGGCAAACACTACAGCGGAAACCGCCAACGTAAAGAGTGCGATTGAAAGGCCAGGAGAATGGTCGAAAAACAGAAAATCGGCGAGCGCAACCAGAAACACCAAACCCAAAAAAGCGTGGCGATTGCCGGGTTCCGCTAAGCCATCGGCTCGGTTTGTGCCTCGATCAGGTGTGTCCAGCCACCAACTATCTTGTAAAACTGATGCCGGTACACCGCGCACGATGAACTGTCCCATTTAACTGCTCCTTGTTTGTGTTGGTTCTGTCTGGCCTAGGCAGGTGCAGATCACCGCGTAAGGGTCGTGCATTTTTTGTGCAGAGGTGCTTTTCGTAGCGCAGCCTCTTCCCCTTGTGCGTGCCGGTGGCTAAGACGATCTTCCAACCGCAAGTCAGGAGGCCCCTTTTGGACCGTATCACCCGCACCATCGCCACCGAGATTAACGCCCGCGCGGAACAGGTTGGGGCCGCGGTCAGGTTGTTGGATGAAGGTGCGACCGTGCCCTTTGTCGCCCGTTATCGTAAGGAAGTGACCGGCGGGCTGGATGATACCCAATTGCGCACCCTTTCCGACCGACTGAATTATCTGCGTGAGCTTGAGGCCCGTCGCGAGGCTATTCTGTCCTCGATCAAGGATCAGGGGAAACTGACGGACGATCTGGTGAAATCGATTGCCCAAGCCGAAACCAAGGCGCAGTTGGAAGACATTTATCTGCCGTACAAGCCCAAACGCCGGACCAAGGCGATGATTGCCCGCGAGAATGGTCTGGAGCCGCTGGCCGATGCGATCCTGTCCGACCGTGCGGCGGAACCAGAAGGTCTGGCTGAGGGGTATCTGAATGAGGCTGTCCCCACGACCAAAGACGCGCTGAATGGTGCACGGGACATCATCACAGAGCGGCTTACCGAAAACGCTGCTTTGCTGGGAGAGCTCCGAAACTTCATGCAACGTGAGGCGTTGCTGAGCGCAAAGGTCGTCGAGGGCAAGGAACAGGAAGGTGCCAAGTTCAGCGATTACTTTGATCATTCCGAGCTTTGGTCGAAAACCCCGTCGCATCGAGCGCTGGCGTTGTTGCGCGCCTCGAAGGAAGGGATCGTAACGCTCGACATTGCTCCCGAACCCGAAGCGGGAGCCGCGCGGGCCGAGGCCATGGTTGCGGCTCATCTGAACACGCGCGGTGATACTCCTGGTGACAAGTGGCTACGCAAGGTCGCGGGCTGGACATGGCGGGTCAAGCTATCGCTTTCGATGATGGTCGAGCTGATGGCCGACCTGCGCAGCCGCGCACAAGACGAGGCAATTCAAGTGTTTTCGCGCAACCTAAAGGATCTGCTATTCGCTGCTCCGGCGGGGGCACGTCCGACGCTTGGGTTGGATCCCGGCATTCGCACCGGGGTTAAAGCCGCCGTGGTGGATGCAACCGGCAAGGTGGTTGCAACGGATACGCTATATCCGTTTCAGCCCAAGAATGATCTGCGTGGTGCACAAGCGGCAATCCTGAACCTTATCACTACACATAAAATCGAGCTTATTGCCATCGGCAACGGCACAGCCAGCCGCGAGACTGAGCGTTTGGTGGCCGATACGCTGTCGCTTCTGCCCAAGACCGTCAAAGCGCCCACCAAGGTCGTCGTTTCCGAGGCTGGAGCCTCGGTCTACTCGGCATCCGAGCTTGCCGCGCGCGAATTTCCCGACCTCGACGTCTCGCTACGTGGAGCGGTCTCGATTGCCCGCCGGCTACAGGATCCCTTGGCTGAACTGGTCAAGATAGAACCCAAGAGCATCGGCGTCGGCCAGTATCAGCACGATGTGGATCAGCACCGCTTGTCACAGTCACTGGAGTCGGTGATCGAAGATGTGGTGAACGCTGTGGGCGTGGATCTGAATACCGCTTCAGCCCCCTTGCTTTCTCACGTCTCGGGTCTGGGACCGGGATTGGCCGAGGCGATCGTCACGCACCGAGATATTCATGGTGCCTTTGCGTCTCGCAAGGATTTGCTGAAGGTGGCCCGCCTTGGTCCGCGCGCCTTCGAGCAGTGTGCAGGTTTCCTGCGAGTTCGTGACGGTTCAGAGCCTCTGGATGCCTCCTCGGTTCACCCCGAGGCTTACGATGTCGCCCGTCAGGTAGTGGCAGCATGTGGGCGCGACATTCGCCAAATCATGGGGCATGAAGGCGCGCTGAAAAACCTGCGCGCCGAGCAGTTTGTGAGTGAAACCTTCGGCTTGCCTACGGTTCGGGATATTTTCACCGAATTGGAGAAGCCCGGCCGAGACCCGCGACCCAGTTTCAAAACAGCGTCGTTTACGGACGGGGTTGAGGAAATCACGGACCTGAAGCCCGGGTTGGTGCTGGAGGGTACCGTCACCAACGTCGCCGCCTTCGGCGCGTTTGTCGACATTGGCGTGCATCAGGACGGGTTGGTTCATGTCAGCCAACTGGCCGATCGGTTCGTGAAGGACCCGCATGAGGTGGTCAAAACCGGGCAAGTTGTCAAAGTGACGGTGGTCGAAGTCGACGTTCCACGTAAGCGCATTGGGCTGTCCATGCGCAAGGACGGTGGCGCTTCGGCACGCGAGGGCAATGCACTCCGTGGCAAGGGCAAACCGGCACGAACACCCAAGCCAGGGGAACAGCGGCGCAGCCATGGGGGTCAGAGCACCCAGAACGGGGCCTTTGGTGACGCTCTTAGAGACGCCTTCAATAAACGTTAGGCGGCAACCCTGTCATAGGGCTAAATACGAGGCGTGTTTCTGCATGACCTACATTCACCTAAGCCCCGGCAGACAGAAAGAAAAGCAGGGCGCTAACATTCGGGTGTTGCAACTCGGACCATGATCTGGATGATGCTGGCCCATGATGGCCGATAAATTCGGTCAACCGTATGAAAATGCGGCCACAACAAAAACTGGGGAGACGACTTATGTCATTCAAAACTCTGATGCTTGCCGCCAGTGCAACGGCGATGATCGCGGCGGGCGCTTCGGCGGAGACGCTGCGATGGGCCCGTGCAGGTGATGCGCTGACGCTGGACCCGCATGCGCAAAACGAAGGCCCGACCTCGGCCATGGCGCACCAGATCATGGAAACGCTGGTCATGCGTGATCACTCAGGTGCACTGGTTCCATCGCTGGCGACCGAATGGGCACCATCGGAAGAAAATCCGAATGTCTGGGTGTTCAAACTGCGCGAGGGCGTTACCTTCCACGACGGAGCCGAGTTCGACAGCGAGGATGTCGTGTTTTCGCTGTACCGCGCAATGACGCCGGATTCGGATTACAAGGAACTGTTGGCCTCTGTGAAAGAGGTGCGTGCGCCCGACAAGTTCACGATCGAGATCGAAACTGACGGCCCGAACCCGATCATGCCCAACAATCTGACCAACATGTTCATGATGGACAAAGGTTGGGCCGAGGCAAACAACGCCGTCAAGGTTCAGGACTATGAGGGCGGCGAAGACACGTTTGCGGCCAAGAACGCCAATGGCACCGGTCCCTACAAGCTGGTCAGCCGCGAGCCCGACGTGAAAACCGTCCTGGCCGCCTATGACGGCTATTGGGGCAAGGATGAGTTCCCGCTGCAGGTGACCGAGATCATCTATACCCCGATCCAGAACGCCGCGACCCGTGTTGCCGCGCTGCTGTCGGGTGAGGTTGATTTCATTCAGGACGTGCCCGTACAGGACCTCGAGCGTGTAGCCGGAACCGATGGTCTGGACGTACGCACCGCGCCGCAGAACCGGGTGATTTTCTTTGGCATGAACATGGGCGATGCTGATCTGACCTCGGACAATGTGGATGGTAAGAACCCGCTGGCTGATGTCCGCGTTCGACAGGCGATGTCAAAGGCGATCAATCGTGATGCGATCAAACAGGTCGTGATGCGTGGTCAGTCTGCTCCTGCTGGCATGATCTCACCTCCATTTGTGAATGGTTGGGATGCAGATATGGATGCGTCCTCGTCAACCGATATCGAAGGGGCCAAGGCGTTGATGGCCGAAGCAGGCTATCCTGATGGATTCTCGCTGACCCTGAACTGCCCGAATGACCGCTACATCAATGATGAGGCGATCTGTCAGGCAGCGGTTGGAATGCTGGCCCAGATCGGCGTCACAGTTAACCTGGACGCCAAACCGAAAGCCCAGCACTTCCCGTTGATCAACAACCTAGAAACAGATTTCTACATGCTGGGCTGGGGTGTTCCGACTTATGACTCGGAGTACATCTTCAACTTCCTCGTCCATTCGAAGGGCGAAAAGTACGGCTCGTGGAATGGCACACGCTACTCCAACCCGGATCTGGATGCCAAAATCGTGGCCCTTGCCTCTGAAACTGATTTACCCGCACGTGATCAGCAGATCGGTGATATCTGGCAGGTTGTTCAGGATGAACAGCTCTATATCCCGATCCACCATCAGGTGTTGAACTGGGGCATGAAATCGGGCGTGGGCACCATCGTCGAGCCGGAAGATTCACCGAAGATCAAATACTTTGAGATGAACTAAACTATCCTCTGTGATGGTATGCAGGGCGCGGAAACGCGCCCTGTTCTTGTTTGCGCCGTCGGTAACGGACCTGTGATCTCGGTGCAGGAACGGCTTTACGTGGCAGCGAAAAAGCTGGATTGTTTCAGCGCTAACAGGGAGATTTCGCCATGATCCTCAGAAACAGTGCAATCGGCCTGACCATGTTGCTTGCAAGCGCCGCGCAGGCGGCCGAATTTAAGTGGGCCTCGACCACCGATCCGCAGACCATGGACCCTCACGCTGTCAACTCGGCCCCAGTTCTCGGGTTCCTGAACAACGTCTACGAAGGGCTGGTCCGCCGCGGTAAGGATATGAGCGTTGAGCCCGCGTTGGCTGTCAGTTGGGAGCCAATCGGCGACGGCGAAGGATGGCGGTTCAATCTGCGTCAGGGCGTGACCTTTCACGACGGAAGCAGCTTTGACGCGCAAGATGTGCTGTTCAGCTACCAACGCGCCTCGGGTGAGGCGGCGGACACGCGCAGTTGGTTCGCTCCTGTCAGTGACGTCATTGTAGTTGATGACTACACCGTTGATATCATGACCACAGCACCTAACCCGCTGTTTCCGTCATCGATTGCCAACTGGATGATCATGGATCAAGACTGGACTGAGGCCAACGACGCCGTGGTCCCCGACAAAGAAACCGGAAACTACGCCACCATCAACGCCAACGGCACCGGCGCGTTCAAGGTGACCGAGCGCGAGCCGGGTCTTAAGACCGTGTTGGAACCTTATGAAGGCTGGTGGGGGGATGTTGAACACAACATCACCCGTGCAGAATTTAATCCGATCCAAAATCCTGCCACGGCCGTAGCGGCGCTTCTATCGGGCGATGTGGACATGATCAACCCGGTCCCCATTCAGGACGTCGCACGGCTGCAGCAGAACGCAGAGGTCGATGTCATCCAGGGCATTGAAGCGCGTGTGATCATGCTGGGCTTCGACCACGAGGCTGACACGCTGAAATACACAGTCGATGCGGGCAAACCCAACCCGTTCCGTGACGCGCGCGTGCGGCAGGCAGTTGCGCAAGCGGTGAATGTCGACGCCATTCTGGCCACGATCATGCGCGGAAATGCCGAGCCCGCATCGCAGCTCGTCAGCCCAGCCATGAGCGGGTTCTCCGAAGCCAACGCCGGACGCCCCGCGTTTGATGTGGAAGCTGCCAAGTCCCTGCTGGCCGAGGCCGGATATGCAGATGGTTTCTCATTTGGCCTGAAATGCCCCAATGACCGCTATCTTAATGACGAGGCCGTCTGTCAGGCCGTCGTTGGTATGCTGGCTCAGATCGGGATCACCGCCGAGCTGGACGCGATGCCAGTGCGGAACTATTGGCCGGAACTGCGCGAAGATAATTACGACATGTACCTGCTGGGCTGGAGCCCCGGTACGTTCGACGCCGAGCATCCGGTCCGGTTCCTTGTCGCAACCCCGAACGAAGAGAAAAAGCTGGGTAGCTGGAACTTCGGCGGCTTCTCGAATGCACGTGTCGATGAGCTGTTGCCGATGATCCAGTCAGAACTGGATGAGGCCAAGCGTCAGGCGATGCTGGACGAGGTTACCCAAATCTATCAGGACGAACACGTTTATGTGCCGATGTATGTCCAGCCGTTGGTTTGGGGCACGCGCAGCAATGTCGAGGTCACGCAGCGTCCGGACAACTTCTTCCTGCTGCGTTGGGTGAATGTGAATTGATCGGCGGCAACGTCGCGTTGGGTTGACAGCACTCTCTTGACCATCTGGTCAAGGTCGGCCTAGAGAGACCGATCTACGAGGGAAACATATGTTCGCATATATCGTCAGACGGATGTTCCAGTCCGTCATAGTGCTGTTGGTCGTGGGGTTGGTCGCCTTTTCGATGTTCCGATTTGTTGGCGACCCGATCGACAACATGCTTGGGCAAGAGCGCACGCAGGCCGACATTGACCGCCTACGGACCGAACTTGGGTTGGACCAACCCTTTGTTGTGCAATACGCCAAGTTCCTGCAAGGCGCTGTTCAGGGCAATTTCGGTGTGTCTTATCGCCAGGGGCGACCGGTCTCGACCATCCTGGTGGAGCGCGCTCCGGCGACGTTGGAATTGGCCTTTGTGTCCGGCTTTCTTGCGATCACGATGGGCATTGCCCTCGGTGTCTTTACTGCAATCCGACGACAAGGGATCGCTGCCAATGTGATCATGACTGTTTCCTTGATCGGGGTTTCGCTGCCGACGTTCCTCATAGGTATCCTGCTGATCTATGTTTTCTCGGTTGAACTTGACCTACTGCCCAGTTTCGGGAGGGGCGAGACCGTTATGATTGGCAGTTGGTCCACCGGGTTTCTGACGACCTCGGGGCTCAAGGCGTTGATATTGCCTGCAATCACGCTGGGCCTCTATCAAATGACACTGATTATGCGGCTTGTCCGGTCCGAGATGCTGGAGGTTCTGCGCGCCGACTATGTCCGCTTTGCCCGCGCCCGAGGGCTGTCGGACCGGGTGATCAATTTCCGCCACGCGCTGAAGAACACTCTTGTGCCGGTGATCACCATCACGGGCCTGCAGCTGGGGTCGATCATCGCTTTTGCCATCATCACCGAAACGGTGTTCCAATGGCCGGGCGTGGGACTGCTGTTCATCAACGCGATCCAGTTCGTGGATATCCCCGTTATGGCTGCCTATCTGATGCTGATCTCAGTGATGTTCGTGACAATCAACCTGATTGTCGACCTTCTGTACTATGCCATTGACCCGCGCCTGCGTGTCGACGCGAGGGCCACATGACCGAAACGATGGAAACCCCGAAAGTCGCGCCTAAATCGCGCACGGCCAAGTTCTGGGATAGCGATTTCGCTTGGTCGTTCCGGCACTCTCCCGTAGCCATGATCGCATCTTTGGTCGTGGTCATTCTGGTGCTGGCGGCGATCTTTGCCCCGCTGATCGCGCCATATAACCCGTTCGATCCAGCAACACTGAACCTGATGAACGGGTTCACACCACCAGGTACGCCCAATGCGTTCACGCAAGAGACCTTTTTACTAGGCACAGATGACCAAGGGCGCGATGTGTTCTCGACCATCCTCTACGGGTTGCGCATTTCATTGTTCGTAGGTGCCTCTGCTGTGCTTCTTGCCTTGATCATCGGCGTGATCCTCGGTCTGATCGCTGCGTATTTCGGAGGTTGGATCGAGACGCTGATCATGCGTATCGCAGACGTGCAGCTGACGTTCCCGGCCATTCTGGTCGCGATGCTAATCTTTGGGATCGCCAAAGGGATCACTCCGCCGGAATACCGCGATGAGATGGCAATCTATGTTCTCATCATCGCAATTGCGTTGTCGGACTGGGTGCAGTTCGCACGCGTCGTCCGTGGTGCTGCTCTGGTTGAGAAAAACAAGGAATATGTACAAGCCGCGCGCCTGATCGGGCGTGGATCGTTCCCGATCATGTTCCGTCACATCCTACCCAATGTCCTTAGCCCGGTTCTGGTCATCGCCACCATCTCGCTGGCGCTGGCGATAATTGCCGAAGCCACATTGAGTTTTCTGGGTGTGGGCGCTCCCCCGACCCAGCCGTCGCTGGGAACACTAATCCGGATCGGGCAAGGCTTCTTGTTCTCGGGCGAATGGTGGATTTTGTTCTTCCCGGCATGCACGCTTCTGGCCCTCGCCCTGTCGGTCAACTTGTTGGGCGACTGGCTGCGCGACGCGCTGAACCCAAAACTGCGGTGATTTCATGAGCCTTCTGACCATCCAAGACCTCACCGTCGAATTCCCGACCCGCCGCCAGCTATTTACCGCAGTGGACCACGCCAGCCTTTCTGTAGAACCCGGCGAAATCCACGGGCTTGTGGGCGAATCCGGGGCAGGTAAATCCACCATCGGCGCTGCCGTGATGGGCCTTCTGGAACGCC
The DNA here is from genome assembly GCF_056537365.1 of Ruegeria sp. CF3. Taxonomy (NCBI): domain Bacteria; kingdom Pseudomonadati; phylum Pseudomonadota; class Alphaproteobacteria; order Rhodobacterales; family Roseobacteraceae; genus Ruegeria; species Ruegeria sp. CF3. The sequence goes on from NZ_JBQFRK010000002.1 coordinate 436,993, forward strand.
CAGGTCGCATTGCCAGCGGCCAGATTAAGCTGGGCGGCGATAAGATCAGCGGCATCGATGCCGAGGCGATGCGCGGGCTGCGCGGCAAGAAGATCTCGATGATCTTTCAAGACCCGCTTACGTCGCTGAACCCGCTATTTACAGTGCGCGAACAACTGGTCGAGACGATCCAGGCCCATCTGGGTGGATCCGAGGCCGAAGCAAGCAAGCGCGCCCGTGATTTGATCGACCGCGTTGGCATCCCAGACCCGGATACTCGGCTGGATCAGTACCCGCACCAGTTCTCGGGCGGCATGCGGCAACGCGTGGTGATTGCTCTGGCACTTTGCACCGAACCGGATGTGATCATCGCCGATGAACCCACGACAGCTTTGGATGTTTCGGTTCAGGCCCAGATTCTGGACCTTATCAAGGAACTGGCACAAGAGCGTCAGGTGGGTGTCATCCTGATCACCCATGATATGGGCGTGATCGCCGATACAACTGACCGCGTGACCGTGATGTATGCGGGCAAGGTGGTTGAAAGCGGCACCACGGCACAGGTGATGGGCCAGCCGGAACACGAATACACCAAGTCCCTGATCGCCGCCGTACCACGCCCTACGCTGAAACTGCATCGCTTCCCTCAGATCAGCTATGGCGGGCGTGAAACGCGTTTCGCGATCGAGGATATGGCACGCCACTGGCCCAAGGTGAATAACGACGCCAGCAAACCGATCTTTGAAATCCGCGACCTGACCAAGAAATTCCTGCAAAAGCGTGGATTACTGCCTTGGGATCGTACCTACTTCACCGCTGTCGACAACGTCAGCTTTGACATTCGCGCGGGCGAAGTCTTTGGGGTTGTCGGCGAGTCCGGATCGGGCAAGTCCACCGTCGCGCGTATGATCGCAGGGCTTTATCCAGTGGACGGTGGCACCATCACCTTTGACGGGCAACTGGTTAGCGATCTAAGCAATCGTGCGGTGCAGGAAGAGTACCGCAAGAACATCCAGATGATCTTTCAGGACCCCTACTCGTCTCTCAATCCGCGTATGCGGGTGGATGATATTGTGGCTGAGCCGATCCGCCATCACCGCCTGATGGAAGGTGCCGACGTCAAGCGCCGCGTGGACGAATTGCTGGATCAAGTGGGTTTGGGGTCAGAGGCCGGGCTGAAATATCCGCATGAGTTCTCGGGCGGTCAGCGCCAGCGTATTTCGATTGCCCGCGCATTGGCGACACAACCCCGGTTCCTGATCTGCGATGAGCCCACAAGCGCGCTCGACGTTTCAATCCAGGCGCAGATTTTGAACATCCTGAAAGACCTGCAAGAGCATCTGGGCCTGACCATGCTGTTCATCAGCCACGACCTACCTGTGGTGCGCCAGATGTGTGACCGAGTTGCGGTCATGAAACAGGGACAAATCGTCGAGGTTCAGGACACCAGCGATCTGTTTGCCAGTCCGAAAACCGAATACGCGCAAGAACTGTTACGGTTGATGCCGAAACTCGATGACCTGTCGACTGACGGGCTTGGGGTCGAAGCAGGATAGGGCCGCGACACCCGTTGCAGGCGCTCCGTGACTAGAGGCCTTGTTCGAATGCCCGGAACTCGGCAGCGATAGCCGCAGCTGCTATCGCCAGCAGACGCTCGCCATCCTGAGGATTGGCCAAAGCTGAATGCGATCCAACGCGGCCATCCGGGAAGTCCGCGCGATGCTCGTCAGGTGGACCATGGCGATCCCCTGCGTGATCCCGGATGTATTCGGCGCTGAGTTTCTGGGGCGGCTCAGCGGCCTGATTGGCAGGCAATGGTCCAAGCAAAGACTGGGTTATGGCAATCTCCGAGGGGGTGGCGTGCATCCCTTCCCAATCTCCATAGAGCTGCTGTCGCAGAACATTCACTGCGTTCGGCTCCCACCAGCTACGGATCAGCAATTGACCATCGGCAATTTCGCTTTCGATCTGCCGAAGAGGCGCCAGATTGGCCCCGTGCCCATTCACTATGAACACTCCAACGAAACCTTGCTCCAAGAGCCCCCGGATCACCTCATCTGCGATGGTGCGAAAGGTTTCGGCTGAAATAGACACCGTTCCGGGAAATCCCGCGTTGAAAGGCGCTGGCGTGTAGGCCAGCGCCGGAGCGACGATACCCTCGCATTGCATGGCGGCAGCGAGCGCGACAGCCTCGGCGCAAATCGTGTCGGTGCCAATGCGACCCATCGGGCCGTGCTGCTCGGTCGATCCAACCGGCAGCAACACGGCCGCACCAGCATTGATACGAGTGTCAACCTCGTACCATGTCATGTGCTCAAGTTTCATGACTTTGAAAACTCTCGCAGGCGCTCCAGTTACTAGGGCCTCTGATCAGAGACCCCAGCGTTCCCGGTTTTCGTCAAAGAAGCCTTGGGCTTTTTTCACTTCAATCCAGTTGTTCACATAGTTGATCCAGACCTGATCGCTTTGCGGCAACAGCATCGCGATGGGAGAAGGAGAACGTGGACCGGCATTCTTGACGCGGACGACCGGGAACTTTGCTTCAAGGGTCGATCCCTCGATATTCGAGGTTATGAACACATCTGCACGACCGGCCAAGACCTCCTGAAAACCACGTGCAGGAGCTTCGACCACTTTGATATCCGCATCGGGGAACCATTCGCGCACGCGCTTTTCAAAGGTGGTGCCCAGGGTAGTAGCAACCTTCACGTCTGGCTTGTTGATCGAGTCGTAGCCATCAAATTTGTCGACCTTTTCCTTGGTTGTGTAGGGAAACAACTCAACCGCGATGTAACTGTCGGAAAACCCTGCAACTTTCATGCGCGGAGGTGAGATCGAAGCCGAACCGGTGATGTGGTACTTCCCCGCTACCACACCATTGACCAATGTTTTCCAGTCGGTGGGCACATATTCGACCTCAACACCCAGATCAGCGGCCAGCGCGTTCATGATGTCGATATCATAGCCTTTATAGCTGTTAGTCGCCGGATCGCGCAGTGACATCGGGTTCCAGTCACCGGTTGTCCCCACTTTCAGCACGCCGTCATCCAAAATCTCATTCAGAGCCGACTGAGCTTGCGCAGCGCCGCTGATCACAAGACCGAGCGCAGCCGCAGCCGCGACTTTAACAAAACGTTTCATGTGGTTCTCCCGTTGGTGGCGTTAGTCTTTTCATCACGACATTGCTTCTTGATTTAAGCGTAAAGAAAAAGATAACCTCAAGCAACTAATTAACTCATAGTAATCACAAGTGGGCCAGCAGATGCCAAACGCAGCGATCGAGCTTGTCGACGTAGACAAGTGGTTTGGCACATTTCACGTGCTCAAGAACATCAACCTGACAGTAAACAGTGGTGAAAAGGTTGTGATCTGCGGCCCATCCGGATCGGGTAAATCAACGGTCGTAAGATGCATCAATCAGCTTGAGAAACATCAAAAGGGCACCATCCGCATCGATGGGGTCGAACTGAACGATGATGCCAAATCTGCAGCCACCATCCGGTCAGAAGTTGGCATGGTGTTCCAGCAATTCAATCTGTTCCCGCATCTAACAGTGCTGGAAAACCTGACCCTTGGCCCCATCAAGGCCCGCGGGTTGAGCCGAAAAGAAGCCGAGGACAAAGCGCGCCACTACCTCGAACGTGTTCATATACCCGATCAGGCCGACAAGCGCCCGATACAGCTTTCGGGTGGACAGCAGCAGCGAGTGGCAATTGCCCGTTCGCTTTGCATGGAGCCCCGGGTCCTTTTGTTCGACGAACCCACCTCGGCGCTCGACCCTGAGATGATCTCCGAGGTGCTCGACGTGATGGTCGAACTTGCCGAGGAAGGCATGACCATGGTTGTGGTGACCCATGAGATGGGATTTGCCCGAAAAGTGGCCGACAACATGGTGTTCATGGATGCAGGCGAGATTGTCGAACAAGGTAAGCCCGAGCATTTCTTCACCAATCCAAAGTCTGAGCGGTGTCAGAAATTCCTGAGCCAAATTCTGCAGCATTGAGTTGGGTCCGATGAAAAAAACACTTCTCTTCCTTCCCCTTTTCTTGCTGATCACGGGCTGTTCGTCCTCACAGACCTGGGGTTGGTACGTCATTGACCCAACCACGGCTTCAGGCTGGACCAATGTAAAATTCCTGATTTCGGGCATGGGTGCGACCATTCAGATTTCGCTGATTGCGGCGATTTTGTCGATTGTCATCGGGCTGCTGGTCGCCCTGCCCGGTTTATCGGAAAAGCGCGGCTGGCGGCTGTTAAACCGCATATATGTCGAGTTCGTTCGCTCGATCCCTCTGTTGCCTATGCTGTTTTGGGTGTTCTACGGATTGCCGATTGTCTTTCAGTCGATGGGTATGGACATCCCAATCGATCCCTTCTGGGGCGCAATTATCACCCTTGCGATATCGGACAGCGCCTTTACCGCCGAGATCTACCGTGCCGGTATACAATCTATCGCCAAAGGGCAAAGCGAGGCGGCGCAGACGATTGGCCTGAACTATTTTCAGACCATGCGCTATGTGATCCTGCCGCAAGCGATCCGGCGCATTCTGCCACCGCTGGCCAACCAGTTCATCTACATCGTGAAGATGAGCGCATTCGCCAGCGTCATCGGCATGCAAGAACTGACACGCCGTGCGAATGAGCTGGTAGTGACGGAATACCGCCCGCTTGAGATCTATACCTTGTTGATCTTCGAGTATCTGGTGCTGGTACTGATCATCAGCGCCGGTGTGCGTTGGCTCGAGCGCCGGATGGGCGCAGATGAGCGCGGATAAGGAGCATAAGATGGACTGGAAAGACTTCATGGCCGAGACCGAGGCCAATATTGGTGCAATCTCGAAAGAAGTGCCCGAAACCGTGCGTGGTTTCGGCATCATGGGTAAGGCGGCCAAAACAGATGGTGCGCTGAGTGAAAAAACAAAGGAATTCATTGCGTTGGGGATTGCCATCGCGACGCGCTGCGACAGTTGCATCGGCTTCCATATCCGCTCATTGGTGCGGCTGGGTGCGACCCGCGAAGAGCTGTGCGAAGCGCTGGCAATGGCCACCTATATGGGCGGCGGCCCGTCTTACGCCTACAGCGCCAAGGCGTTGAAGGCGTTTGATGTGTTTTCAGAGTAATAGACCGGTACGCGGTCCGATTTCATTGGATGGTTCTTGCCATGGCAGTCACCGAAATCCGTAATGAAGGGATGCGAATTGGTGGCGAGATCATCATTACCGCTGAGACCATCCCGGTTCACTACCCCTATACCAATGAGGTCGTGGGCCATGTGCCCGCTGGGCAGGCTGAACACGCGCGCCGCGCCTTCGAAATTGCGGCCCACTACAAGCCCGAACTGACTCGCTATGAACGCAGCCAAATCCTGCAACGGGCTGGAGAGCTGATTGGTGAACGTCGCGATTACCTCGCCAAATGGCTGGTGCTTGAGCTTGGCATCTGCCATCAACACGCGATCTACGAGACCAAGCGCGCGCAGGATGTCTTTCAATTTGCGGCGGCCGAGGCACTGAAGGATGATGGCGAAATCTTTGCGTGCGATCTGACCCAAAATGGTAAAGCCCGCAAGATTTTCACGATGCGCGAGCCTGTGACCGCAATCAGCGCGATCACTCCATTCAACCATCCACTCAACATGGTCAGCCACAAGGTTGCTCCGTCGATCGCCACCAATAACTGCATGGTCTGCAAACCGACCGAGTTGACGCCTCTGACCTGCCTGACGCTGGCCGATATCCTTTATGAGGCAGGCCTGCCGCCTGAGATGTTTCAGGTGGTCACTGGCTGGCCACAGGACATTGGGAATGAGATGATCACCAATGAAAACATCGACATCATAACCTTCACCGGTAGTGTTCGCGTGGGCAAGATGATCGCAGAGAAGGCGGTTTACAAACGTCAGGCGCTGGAGTTGGGAGGTAATGATCCACTGATTGTTCTGAATGACCTCAACGATGCCGATCTAGACAGGGCAGCAACGATCGCCGTAGCCGGGGCCACCGGCAATTCGGGACAACGCTGCACTGCGATCAAGCGAATACTGGTGCAAGAGAGTGTCGCGGACACCTTTGTGCCTTTGGTGCTGGAGAAGGCCAAAAAGATCAGATTCGGAGATCCGCAGGATCCTGAGACCGAGCTGGGTTGTGTGATCCACGAGGATGCGGCCAAGCTTTTCGAAGATCGTGTTCACTTGGCCCAGAAAGAGGGAGCAGAAGTCCTTTACCATCCCGGACGTCAGGGCGCGCTGCTGCCGCCGATCGTGGTCGACGACGTTCCCCACGACTCTGCGTTAGTGATGGAGGAAACTTTCGGCCCCATTATTCCCATCATTCGCGTGCCCGACGACGATGACGAGGTCATGCGCATCTCGAACTCTACTGTGTACGGCCTGTCGTCGGGGGTATGTACCAATGACCTGAACCGCGCAATTGCCTACATCAATGGGCTGAGCGTGGGCACCTGCAATATCTGGGAACAACCCGGATACCGTATCGAAATGTCCCCCTTTGGCGGCATCAAGGATTCGGGCAATGGTGTCAAAGAAGGGGTCATCGAGGCCATCAGGTTCTTTACGAATGTCAAAACCTACTCGCTTCCTTGGCCCGGTTGAAGGCTTGTTGAAGATTGCAATGCACACCACCAGTGATGCATGCTCGCTCAGCCAAGAAATGACCGCTTGAGCCCTTCGGCTCTTGGCGTCATATGTGCCTTCGAACGCACGCGCGATGCCCCGAAACAAGGAAATACCTCATGCAAAAGGTTCTGATCACAGGTACTGCCGGATTTATCGGGTTCCATCTTGCCAAACTTTTGCTTGAGAACGGTTGCCGGGTTCATGGCTTTGACGGGATGACTGATTATTACGATGTCCGCCTCAAACAGAGCCGACATGCGCTGTTGCTGGAGAACCCAAATTTTTCGTGCGATGAAGGGATGCTGGAAGATACCGCCAAGTTCGACCAGATCGCTGATGCTTTTGAACCGGACGTGATCATCCATCTCGCAGCGCAAGCTGGCGTCCGATATAGCCTGGAAAACCCGCGCGCCTATGTCGAAAGCAATGTTGTCGGGACGTTCAACGTTATGGAAGCTGCGCGGCGGCACAAAGTGCGGCATCTGCTGATGGCTTCGACTTCGTCGATCTACGGGGCAAATCCTGACATGCCCTTCGACGAGTGCGAAAAAGCAGATCATCAACTCACTATGTACGCAGCCACCAAAAAGGCAAATGAAGCGATGGGACACTCCTATGCCCATCTTTGGAATATTCCGACAACAATGTTCCGCTTCTTCACAGTCTACGGTCCTTGGGGGCGCCCGGACCTTGCGTTCTTCAAATTCACGGACGCGATCCTCAACGACCGCCCGATAGACATCTACAACCACGGCGACATGTATCGTGATTTCACCTATGTGGATGACCTGGTGCGCGCAATCTCTCTGCTGATCGACGTTGTGCCTGTTCGCCCCAAAGCCCCCGAAGACATCGCCGAAGGTGACAGCCTGAGCCCGGTCGCTCCCTATCGCATAGTGAACATTGGAAATTCAGACAAAGTGCGTTTGTTGGATTTCATCGACGCCATCGAAGAAAGCCTCGGCAAACCCGCGATCCGAAACTATATGGAGATGCAGTTGGGCGATGTGCCTGCAACTTGGGCCAATGCCGATCTGCTGCATCGCCTGACCGGTTATCGCCCAAAAACCGAAATCAGGGACGGCATACAGGCCTTCGTGGACTGGTATCGCGCATATTACGGTAAATAGAACCTGCGAACCTGCCTAAACCTGAATTCGCCGGCCCCAGCACCGATTAAACCGTCAGCGCGATCAGATCGCTTTTTTCAGTGCCTCGATTATCTGCTCTTGCGAATTCTCCTGCAGATACGGGTGCATCGGCAGGCTAATCACTGTTGCGGCGGCCTGATCGCCAACAGGCAAATCGGCATTTGGGTCAGAAACAGCTGGTTGCTTGTTCAACGGCAGTGGATAATGCACAGCGGTCGGAACCCCGGCGTCTTTGAGCTTAGCTTGCACATCCTCACGATTGTCCACGCGTATCGTGTACTGCGCCCAGGCGCTGGTCGCCCCCTCCATCAGCGTCGGAGCGGCGATATTGGTTTCCTTCAGTAGCACTTTGTAACGGTCCGCGACGGTGTCTCGCAGGACCAGTTCATCCTCGAAAATATCCAGCTTGCACAGCAGGATCGCAGCCTGCAATGTGTCCAGACGGCTGTTAACGCCAACCCTGATATGGTGATAACGCCGGTCCTGCCCGTGCCGGGCTATCTGGCGAAGAATGATGCTCAGATCATCGTCCGAGGTGAAGATAGCACCACCATCGCCGTAGCAGCCAAGGGGTTTCGATGGGAAAAAGCTGGTGCAGGAAATCGTTGACAGGTTTCCTGACCGTTTGCCACGCAAAGATCCGCCAAAGCTCTGAGCAGCATCCTCGATGACAGGTAAGCCGTTTGCCACAGCTACCTCGTTAATTCGTTCGAAATCAGCAGGTTGGCCATACAGCGACACCGGTATAATTGCCTTTGTCCGGGGTGTGATCGCAGCGTCAAGCTTGTTGGGATCAAGGTTATAACTAGTCTGGTCGATATCGACATAAACCGGCTTTGCGCCCAGCAATCTGACGGCTTCAGCCGTGGCGATATATGAAAATCCGGGCGTGACGACCTCATCCCCCGGCCCGACCTCAAGCGCCATCAAGGCAATTTGCAATGCATCCGTTCCATTGGCGCAAGTGATGCAATGTTTAGCTCCCGTAAAGGCAGTCAGCCGTGCCTCTAGTTCAGCCACTTCTGGGCCAAGAATGTACTTTCCATGTGCCAACACATTGGCAATGCCAGCATCAAGCTGATCCTTGATACGTTTCTGTTGTTCCGCCAGGTCAATAAATTGCATCGCTAAAACGCCCTATTGGTTCTTGAGGAATTTCTGCAAGCTGTACCTCTGCAGTTTCCCATACATAATCCGGCACCGCTCGACCATGTTTATTCGTCGGCAAAGACTTAATACAACGGGTCTGTTTGGCACGAATTACCGCAGTACTAATAACTGGGCGGACCGTTTCCCTGTATTGCCCAGTGCCCAAAACGTCATGGGTGGTGGGATAACATGCAGACGATCCGTTTGATCAGAGTACCGTGCTGCTCATCAGCTTCGGATGCTGCTCACCTTTGCTTGCTTCGATCGAGGCATTGCGGATATGGCTGACCATCGCAATAGCAGGCCGGTTTTCATTCAATCCAAACCCGTTCCCGTTCAGAATCTCTTCGTAGCTTCGCGTGTGCAAGTCGGCAAATCCGCCCGAGAATTCGATCTCTTCCCCATCAATAGTGATGGAGCGATAGGTTCTGGCTCCGGTTTCTCGCGCCTCTGCAGGAACGTCATTTACGTCCAGCGACAAGAACCAACGGCACCGGGCGTGTTCAAACTCAAGATAGCCCGCGGCCTTGGTCGGGGCATTGAGATGCACATGGTTCGCCTGAAGGTCTCCGAAGAGGAAGTGCAGCATGTCAAAGAAATGCACGCCGATGTTGGTGGCAATACCGCCAGATTTGCGGACATCCCCTTTCCAGCTCTCCAGATACCAACGTCCACGGGACGTGATGTAAGTCAGATCGACCTCGTACTTGGTATCCTTGGGGCTGTTTCGAATCTTGTCCCTAAGAGCAATGATCGAGGGATGTACGCGCAACTGCAGGATCGTGTTTACGGTCTGTCCGGTCGCCTGTTCGATCGCTTCCAGGCCATCGATATCCTCTGGGTTCAATACCAGCGGCTTCTCACAGATCGCATCGGCGCCTGAACGAAGGGCAAACCGCATGTGGCTGTCGTGGAGGTAATTCGGCGAGCAGATCGAGACATAATCAATTTTGCCCGCTTCGCTGCAACGTAACATGTCAACATAGCGATCAAAACGCTCAAACTCTGTGAAAAAATGTGCATCAGGGAAGTGGCTATCGATAATTCCAACGGAGTCGCTTGTGTCCAGAGCAGCCAACAACGTGTTTCCGGTATCCGTTATCGCCTTCATGTGGCGCGGCGCGATGTATCCTGCGGTTCCTATTAATGCAAAGTTGCTCATTCGGTGCGTCCCAAGTGCTCAAATTGTGCTACAGCGCTTCCAAGAAATTCTTTGGGAAGTCAATAGTGGAAGGCATTTCAAGCATCGCCAATCAAGCTGGAAACCCCGATCAACCTCTGTTAGAGCGGTTCGGAATTGTCAGAGCTAGATTGATCTTCGACCGATGTCAGACACCCGCCCGAAATCTCAAAAAACCGTATTCTGTCTTACCTACCACGAGATAACGGCGGATGCGCGTGTTCTCAAAGAAGCGCGCGCGCTTCAAGTAGCGGGTCATAACGTACATATCTTCTGCGACTGGCCAGGGGGCTTGCCGCAAGAAGACAGCATCGATGGCATTCGGATCACTCGATTCAACTGGCAGTCTTGTGAGAACATCACTGAAAAATTGCTTGAACGTTTCTCGTTTATGGAGCGCACGTCCGCTCAAGTCGAGCAACGTGTCGTACCGTATGTCGAATCCGCTATTCAGCTGAATTCTTTGAAAACCTGGTTGAAGACCTTTCTGACGGACGAAGACGTCCAAAAGCTTGACCCGATGTACTACAAAAACTTCGGCGGTGATGAAAGGCGGGCTAGAAAACTCGTACACAAACGGCTGCTTTGGAAAACACGGCTTGGACTTGGATTTGGAAAAGGCCCGAAAAACCTCAAGTCATTTATGTTGATGGCCCGAAAAGTCAGAGAAAATTTCTTTAAACTCTATCAGTTGGAATCATTGATTTACGCAGAAAACCTTTGCCACCTTAAATTTGATGAGGTCCCTGATGTCATCCACGCTCATGATATATATTGTCTCCCTGCAGGCGTCGTACTTGCCAGGCAGTTCAACGCAAAACTTGTTTATGACGCCCATGAGTATGAGCCCGCGCGCGCTACAAAGAATCCGTCGAATGGATCGAACTTTGCAGAAAACCTAGAAGACGATTGCCTCCCCTTCGTCGATTATATGATCACCGTATCGTCGTCCATCGCAGATTTGTATGCCAAACGCTTCAAAGATAGTCCGACACTTATCCTCAATGCTCCAGAGATAGATGTCGATTACATGGATAGTCGTAAAGAAAAGGCGTTGGATCAGCTTTCTATCCGTGCTCAGGCAAACGTTGCTGACGGGGCGCCCTTGATTATTTTTACTGGTGGCATTCAAATGTCACATCGTGGGTTAGATAAAGTTCTTGAGGCTTTGGTTCATCTTCCCGAAGTCAACTTAGCTTCGATGGGCCCACGGCACCTCCGAAACGACAAGTGGTTCATGAGTGTCGCTCATGACTTAGGTGTGGATGATCGCGTTACCTTGCTTCCACCTGTGGCAGCTCCAGATGTACCAGTCGCAATTAGTACAGCAGACCTCGCTATATGCCCGTTTCAGGACGTATCGCTCAATCACCGCTACGCAATGCCCAACAAGCTTTTTGAGGCAGCATTTGCTGGCGTACCAATTTGTGTTTCAGATCTTCCAGAAATGCGTCGGTTTGCAGAGTCTCTCGGTTTCGGACGAGCAATGGACGAAACAAATCCTCAGAGCATTGCTGAAGCTATTCGGGATGTCTTGGACCATCCCGAACGCTTTACGTTAAGCGTCGACAACAGAAGGAAGCTTTGGGAGACCTACAGCTGGCCTGCGCAAGCCAAGAAGTTGGCGGCGCTCTATGAAGGTATTTAAACTCGCGCGGCTAGTATCTGTGCGATTTGTTGCGAAGCGGTTCCATCACCATAGATTTCTATCTGATTTCCGCTAGTCCCTATCGCACTTAGCATACCATCCTCGATATCCCCTTCTATGGGCGAAACGATACGATTCCAGCCGCTTTCAACAAGCTCAACCCATTCTGTTTCCGTTCTAAGAGTTACGCAAGGGACGCCGTAGAAATACGCTTCTTTCTGCACTCCGCCAGAGTCCGTAGCAACCAGCACCGCATTGCTTTCTAGAGCGACCATATCCAAGTAACCGACTGGGTCTATCGTTTGGACATGTTCGAATTTACGACCGATTCCTTTTATCCTTGCGGCAGTACGTGGATGCAATGGCAAGACAACCGGATGTTGTTTTGCAACCGCCTCCAGACCATCAACAATGTTTGTTAACGTTTCTGGCGAATCCGTATTTTCAGCTCTATGGATCGTCGCAAGTATGAATCCGTTTGCGTCTAACCCAATGTCAGCCAAAATTGTTGATTTCTGCTTGGCCTTTTCACCGAAGTGTAGTGCTGCGTCGAACATCACGTCACCGACTTCAAAAATTTTGCTCTCCGAAATGCTTTCTCTTCGCAGATTTTCCACAGCGTCGCTGGAAGTCGTGAACAGAAGGTCGGAAACGTGATCCGTTAGAACTCGGTTCGTTTCTTCGGGCATCTTTCGATTAAATGAGCGCAGCCCGGCCTCTACGTGCGCCACCGGGATATGAAGTTTTGAGGCGACCAATGCACCAGCCAATGTTGAATTCGTATCTCCAAAAACAAGGAGCGCATCTGGTTCATGTTCTTGAATGACGGGTTCAAGTTTCTGCATCATCAGTCCTGTCATGGCACCATGACTGCCTGAGTTCACCGATAGGTTGATGTCGGGTTTTGCAATTTCTAGTTCGTCGAAAAAAATCTTAGACATCGAATCGTCATAGTGCTGTCCTGTGTGAATCAGCACCTCTGTTACTCCCGGCATGGAACGAAGTGCTCTGCTCACCGGAGCCAATTTAATAAACTGAGGGCGCGCGCCAACTACAACTGCGATTTTCACGGTAGCTCCAAATAAATAATTGCCTAAAACCGCGCTAACACACGGCCAGTATAAATTCCACGTGATATCTCGTGACTGATTTACTGACGCGGGTTCAGATTAACTTAACAGTAGGGTCAACCTTCATAACCAACAGATGACGGCCGCCACGAGAGCAATGGTAAAGGGACAGACCTCTGGACAGCGCTTGAAGCGCGTCGCCAAGCGCCTGCAGCCCTTTAGCCCGCCGAACACGATCTCGATGCGGTTTCACCGCTCGTATCTGCGTTTTGGCATATTTGACTGGGGTCTTGCGTTGCTTTCGACCCGAAATGCAGGCACGTGCCCCCTCGTCTCACAACGCTTCTCGGGTCCAGTCAGCATCGTAGCCGCGATCCCCGAACTGCCATTCGAATTAGGAAAGCTGCCAAGCAGCGAGTGTGCACCAACGTCGTCGCTGAATTGTCCGGCGGTGACAAGCAGGTTGACCGGTAGCCACTAGCTATCGCAGATCGCACGCAGCTTGGTGTTCATACCGCCCTTGGTTTGACCAATCAGACGACCACATCCCATTTTGGCAGCCATACTCGTCGCGGTATGGTGCAATTTCGGATGGATTGCACGATCATAACAGTCTTTTGCTTGCAGTGTTCGGCAGCGAGCCCAGCCATCATCCGCGCGAAGATGCCTTTCTCGTTCCTAAGTTTCCATCGGCTACAGAGCGTCGAAAGGACCGCTCATATCAAAGCTCAGCTATCCGAGCTGCTAAATATACAGTGCTAACAAAATCGATGCATCGTGACACTAGAATTGATACGCGTGAGGCGATCCTGCTATCAGCTATATAAACCTGATACTACCACTAACAGCCCTTTTGGCCATGCGACGACGAATCCCGTTTCCACGCATAGAGTACTTGTTTCTGGTACTCTGTGTCGGTGTAGCGCTTCCATATGCCATATTCTTCACTCGGGCCCGATTTCGGATCCAATTTTATTGGCTGATACATGCGTCAAATGCGACGTTTCTCGCGACACCGCGGGAGCTTAGCTTAGACGCACAAATGATACTTAGACAGCTTTGAGGAGTTATCTTGCTAGTATTTTATTATTGCCTAAGATACTTGTTAAATTAGTACACCTGAGCCTACGCGCTTGTAACTTTGCCAGCTAGAAGAAGCTACCGGATGCTTTGCAATAAACCGGTGCCAGAAGAAGCAACCCGAGTGGCACCTACGCATTGTAGCGTCAAATTGGCCAGAGATTAGCAATGCATCTAAATCACCCCCACCTCATTATCGCAAATAGCTGCACGGGCTTAAATCAAATATATTTTGCCGATTTCAAGGAGTTGATTTCAAACGTGAAACCTCATGCTGTCTGGAGCAAGACTGTATTATGTTAAACCGGCAAACCACATCTCCAGACACCTTGGTGGTTGATCTCGACGGCACCCTGCTCAGATCAGATATGCTGCACGAAAGTTTCTGGGCAGCTTTCTCGTCAAACTGGCGCACACCGTTTCGCGCAATAAAGGCGTTGGGCGCGGGCAGATCAGCTCTAAAACGCGAACTGGCCGCGCGCGCAGATATCGACTCGTCAACCCTCCCCTATGATTTGAAGGTCATTGAATATATCGAGAGTTGGCGTAGAGCGGGAGGGCGAACCGCCCTGGTTACTGCTAGCGATCAAAAAATTGCCGATTGCATCGCGAAGCATCTTAATATCTTCGACGAAGTACATGGCTCAAATGGAAAGCAGAACCTCAAAGGGGCTAACAAGGCCGCTTTCTTGGAGGAGCATTTCGGTTCGGGGCGTTATGCCTATATGGGTGATGCGACAGCGGATTTGCCCATCTGGGAACATTCCAGCCAAGCAGTCACGGTGAATGTCTCACCGTCTCTGCGCAAAGTCGTCGACTCGATTGATACGCGTGTTGAACACCTCCAAACTAGTCAAACTAGCTTTAGCTCTTACCTACGGGCGATCCGGCCACATCAATGGCTGAAGAATATTCTCGTTTTCTTGCCAGCCTTTGCGGCACATGATTTTTCGGCTTCTGCGATATTACATAGCCTCGGGGCTTTCGTTGCGTTTTCACTAATCGCATCAAGCGTGTATGTGACGAACGACCTTCTGGATCTACGCGCAGATCGAGCCCATCCGCGTAAACGAGAAAGACCGTTTGCATCAGGTGCGTTACCCATTTCGCATGGCGCGCTGATGCTCGTGGTGCTTATGGGGGCAGGAACGGGAATTGCCACGCTCCTAGGTTGGCCCTTTGTATTTGTTATGGCAGTGTACTTCATCATTACAACGGCATATTCGCTATCGCTGAAGCGCCGTATGATCATCGATATTTGTACGCTGGCCGCCCTGTATACGATGAGGATCACCGCAGGGGCTGTGGCCACAGGCATTCCGCTATCGGTATGGCTCCTAGTATTTTCTTCATTCTTCTTTTTTTCATTGGCTGCCGTCAAGCGGCAGGCCGAACTAATCGACAATGCAGCACGTGGCAAGTTGAAGGCTGAAGGCAGGGGGTACCAGGTCGAAGATTTGCCTGTAGTCTCAATGATGTCAGTTGCCTCCGGCTACGTTTCGATATTGGTGATGGCGCTCTATATCAATTCTCCTTCCGTGATGGTTCTCTACTCCGAACCCCTAGTTTTGGGAGCGATTTGCGGCATCTTGTTTTATTGGATATCACGGATAGCGATGCTAACGCATCGAGGACAAATGCACGATGATCCAGTTGTTTTTGCAGCACGTGACCGCACAAGCCAGATTTGCGTTATCCTGATGGTTAGCTTTGTTATCGGAGGCACAGTATTGTGAGTGTGGAGGTCCTAGTATTTCGGTATACGGTCTTCGCAGTCTTGGCGACCATAGCCAATTTGGGAATGCAACGCTTGGTACTGTCGATCAATTCGTCAACCTGGGGATTTGCATCTGCTGTCTTTTGCGGCACGCTTGTGGGGCTTCTAATCAAGTACTTCCTAGACAAGCGCTGGATCTTCGCCGATACATCACGCAGCATCCGCGCGCACAGTCGGAAATTTACTCTCTATACCACCATGGGAATTGTCACGACATTGATTTTCTGGGCAACAGAAACCACGTTCTGGGTGATCTGGAAATCCAACTTGATGAGAGAAATCGGAGCGATCATCGGCCTGACAATTGGTTATGTGGTTAAATACCATTTAGATCGCCGATTTGTCTTCACAGACTCGCAGAGAGCGAAACCAGCATGACGCTTGAAGGATGGGGCAGATTTCCCGTCTATCAGGGCACTTCCGAGGCTCCGCGGAACGAGGCGGAATTGTCTGCATTGGTATCCGAGCATGCCGTCATTGCCCGTGGAAATGGCCGTGCCTATGGGGACAGCGCCATTGGATCGAATGAGACCGTTTCGATGCGTCATTTCAATCGGATGCTCTCATTTGATGCGTCGGCTGGCATTCTAGTCGCCGAGGCGGGTGTATTGCTGGCTGATGTGATATCAACATTCCTTCCACGAGGTTGGTTTCCTTCTGTGACACCGGGGACGAAATTTGTCACGCTCGGAGGCATGATCGCTGCAGACGTGCATGGAAAGAACCACCACAAAGAGGGCAGTATTGGCGCTTTTGTGGACTGGCTTGATGTCGTCACACCAGCAGGTAGGATAGAGCGCTGTTCGCCGCAGGAAAATGCAGATTTGTTCAACTGGACCACCGGTGGAATGGGGCTTACGGGTATCATCTTGCGCGCAGCTCTTCGTCTACGCCCAGTCGAAAGCGCCTGGATACGTCAAACCTTGCGACCGTTGCCAAATCTAGATGCAGCGCTTGATGCATTTGAAGCAACTCAGGACGCAACATATTCGGTAGCGTGGATCGACTGCCTAAGCCGGGATGACAAACTCGGTCGTTCTCTTTTGATGCTGGGGGAGCACGCCACGCGCGCCGATTTATCAGGGGACAAGTTGAGGTATCCTTTCGAAACTCCAACGAAAAGGAAATTGTCTATTCCGTTCGACTTTCCGCAAGGACTGTTAAACAGACTGTCTGTGCGAGGGTTCAATGGGCTCTATTATTGGAATGGCTCTCGCGAAAGCGGCGAAACACTGGTGGATTGGGACAGTTATTTCTACCCACTCGATGCTATCCTCGGCTGGAACAAGATCTATGGGCGCAAAGGACTAATGCAATTCCAATGTGCGCTACCTCTGGAGCACTCCAAACGCGGCCTAACTGCGCTACTTCAAGCCACATCCGCCGCAGGGGCCGGATCTTTCTTGGCGGTGCTAAAGCGGTTCGGCCAGCAAGACAGCGCATTTTCTTTCCCAATGTTGGGCTACACATTGGCTCTGGATTTCCCGGTAAACCAGCGAACGCTTTCGCTGATGTCGCAGCTCGACCAAATCACGATGGACCATGGCGGCCGGTTCTATCTAGCTAAAGACAGCCGAATGCCGGCCGATACTTTGCACCGTTCTGATCCACGCGCCGCTGCTTTCGCCGCCCGCCGCGATGAAGCCGGGCTAAGCAGCAGTTTTCGTTCAAAACAATCAGAAAGGCTCAAACTATGAGCAAAGGTGCAGTGCTAATCTTGGGGGCACGATCCGACATTGGTCTTGCGATAGCCCACGAATTCGCAAAAAGCGGTCATCCAATACAGCTCGCACTGCGAGATCCCGCACATTTGGAAACGGCACAGAAGGATTTGCTTTTGCGTTATAATGTGCCGGTTACTCTTCACGTCTTTGACGCTCTCGCATTCGAAACGCATGCAAGTTTTGTCGACGATCTACCCGAGCTCCCCCAGATCGCTGTTTGTGCTGTCGGACTGATGGGTGACCAAGTAGAGAATGAACAAGATGTGGATGCTGCAGTGACAGTCATGCGATCCAACTATGAAGGGCCCGCCAGCATTCTGGCTGTCTTGGCAAATCGCTTCGATCAACGCGGTTCGGGCAAAATCGTTGGTATCAGCTCTGTTGCAGGTTTGCGCGGGCGTGCCACCAACTATGTCTACGGCTCGGCCAAAGCCGGATTCACGGCCTTCCTTTCCGGTCTGCGTAACCGCATGGCTCGTCGGAATATCCATGTTCTTACGGTTCTGCCAGGCTTTGTGGCCACGCGAATGACAGAGGGCATGGACCTGCCTGCACGTCTTACTGCGGCGCCAGAAGAAGTAGCAGAAGCCATTTCTCGCGCACTGATCAAAGGACGCAATGTGATATATGTTCGTTCGATTTGGAGGCTGATCATGATGATCATCACCCTTATTCCGGAAACAATCTTCAAAAAAATGAAAATCTGAAGAGTAAATATGCAAAAAAAATGTTGAGATCCCTCAATCTATCGCGCAGCTCCATTTTATCCGAAAAAGGTATTTTGCATATTTTTACATCGCAAGAAAACTCTAAGGCAAAATTCAATATCAGGCGACTGCGCGAGTTTCGACGGAACATTACTGAAAGACTGTGGATGGGAAATCTACTCGTTTAGTACTTCTGCTAATGCCTAGGCTCAGGACCCATTGATTTCCGCCTTGCTGCCTGATTCACTGTTCACAAAACGAATGGTGAATAGGTCTGATCTCTTCTGGTTGAACGACGCGCGGATGGCACGTCTCGAGCCCTATCTCCCAAAGCTCCATGGCAAACCCCGCGTTGATGATTAGCGCGTCCTAACTGGAATTATTTTCATCAACCGCAATGAGTTACGCTGGCGGTGCGCGCCTTCGGAATACGGCCACACAAGACCCTGTACAACCGTTGGTAACGGTGGAGCGGTAAGGGTATCTTTTCGCAGATGATGAACGATTTGGCCGCTGAGCGCGGCGAGGAGAGGATTGTTATGATCGACGCGACCTACTTGAAACCCACCAAACGGCGTACAGTTTGGGCGTCAAAAAGGGGGTGTGGTGATCTGATCGATCGCACGAAGCGCGGCTTGAATACTAAGCTGCACGCCATCTGCGACAGCCAGATGCGTCCGCTAAACCTCTCTGTTGCTGCCGGTCAAGTCAGCGACCATGATGGTGCGCGGGCTTTGCTGAGCAGCCTGCCAGATGTCGACTACCGCTCGGGGGCCGAGGTTGTGACGCTGATTGGTTTCGAGAAGCGTTGAAAGACAAAGGGATACGGGCCTGTACCCCCGGTTGAAACCAGTGAATAACTGCGGACAATTACGACATGCGAAGATAATAGCGGCGCACCCGGATCGAGATCATGTTCGGCAGGCTCAAGAATTGGAGGCATGTCGCAACCCGATACGATCGCTGCCCCAAAGTCTTCCTATCGGCAATCGCGCTCGCCGCAACCGTCATCTATTGGCTATGAGTACTGAGCCCAACTGCCGTTCATTTCCCAATAGGGGAATCAATCGCTTCTGTGCCTAGCGAGATTACAATCGCCAAATCTGTTTGCGACCCAAATACCCATTGCCTTTTTCAACAAAGCAACTAGTAGAGACGCGACTTCGTATTTGGGGCCCCTCTGACTATCCTGCGCAGACTTAGATAAAGAGCGATTTTATCATGACACAGACATCACTAAACAACCTGCTACAAAAGCTTACTGCGAAGCAGGCTGTGATCGGGATTGTTGGACTGGGATATGTCGGACAACCCCTGGCCCTCAGATATACCGAAATTGGATACCGGGTGATTGGCTTCGACCTGGATACCACAAAGGTGCAGAATTTAAACTCCGGTCACAGCTCAATTGAGCATATCGACGATGACCGCATTGCAGAGGCGCGAAAAAGTGGATTCGAGGCCACTACAGATTTCTCGCGCATCGCTGAGGCGGATGGCATTATGTTGTGTGTACCAACTCCACTCAACAAATATCGCGAGCCAGATCTGAGCTTTGTCACCGATACGTGTGACCAAATATCAGATCATTTGCGTCCGGGTCAGGTTATTGCGCTGGAAAGCACGACTTATCCAGGCACAACCAAAGAAGAAGTTTTGCCTCGGCTTGAGAAAAATGGACTTGAGGTTGGTGAGGATCTTTTTGCTGTCTACTCACCCGAACGCGAAGACCCCGCCAACCCGGATTTTACGACCAATACAATACCAAAAGTGGTCGGCGGACATACAGCGGCATGCCTGAAGGCGGGTATCGCGCTTTATGAGCACGCGATTGATAAGCTCGTACCGGTAAGCTCGACCGAGACTGCCGAGATGACAAAGCTTCTGGAAAATATCCACCGGGCGGTAAACATTGGCCTCGTGAACGAGATGAAAATCGTTGCTGACCGCATGGGGATCGATATTTTTGAGGTTATCGACGCGGCCGCGACCAAACCCTTCGGGTTTACGCCTTACTATCCGGGTCCGGGACTTGGAGGGCACTGCATCCCTATCGATCCATTTTACCTGACCTGGAAAGCACGTGAATACGGCATCAACACACGCTTCATCGAATTGGCCGGTGAAGTGAACACGGCGATGCCGGAATATGTGTTTGGCAAACTCGCCAATGCGCTGAATGATCGCAGCAAAGCGATTCGTGGCAGTAAAATCATGGTTTTGGGCATTGCGTACAAAAAAAATGTCGACGACATGCGAGAGAGCCCTTCTGTCACCTTGATGGAGCTGATCCGAGACAATGGAGGAGACCTCAGCTACTCGGACCCCCATGTGCCCGAGTTTCCCACGATGCGGGAACACTTCTTCGAATTGTCATCTGAGACCCTTACCCCTGAGGTTCTGTCGCAGCAGGATGCAGTTATTCTGGCGACCAATCACGATGCCTTTGATTATGAGTTGATCAAAAAACACGCGAAGCTCCTCATCGACACCCGCGGTAAATACCGTACCTCTGAGCAAAATATTGTTCGTGCTTAAATGAAACTGCGACCGGCTCTGCGTAGCTGGGCCGGAACATCTGGCGGATGGTACTTAGGAACGGCTGTCGCTCGTATGACCGCTTACGCGGGACCAAAACTCTGAATGGTTTGACGGTGTCCTAAGCGCTGGATGAATGCGCTGAGAATTGGACCCGCAAGGCAAAAATGTCGGCACTTTCCTGCCATTCCAATCAATTCATCGGTACGAACACCGCCTAAACAACTGGCGCCGCATGAAACGCGCGTTGTTCCGGTGCAGGTAGGCAGATATAGTTGCGGGAAATGTCAGGCCGCCTTCGGGTACAGGAAGATTGGCTGTTGACGAGTTCCAATTGTGAGCAATCAAGGGCCAAAACGCGTGAGCTTGAAAAACCGCAACACCCCGCCTCAGCGTCATGAGCTGCGAAAGGTGCGCAACCAAGGGAACAGTTTCCTGGCGCTTGCCTTCATTTTCAGCGTTTTTGTCAATCTGCTTATGCTGACCGGACCGCTGTTCATGCTGCAAGTGTATGATCGGGTCCTTGGGTCGCGCTCGGTCGAGACTTTATCAGCGCTTTTTTTGCTTGTCGCGCTGCTTTATGCGCTGATGGCGATGTTGGACTATGCGCGCGGCCGAATCGTGGCTCGGTTCGGAGCGCGATTTCAATCAGCACTCGATGAACGCGTGTTTGAAGGGACCATGCGACGCGCATTGTTCCCACAGGTTCGATCAGCACCTGCGACTGCATTGCGAGATCTGGAATCGATCCGCGCGTTATGCGCCTCGCCCGTTTTGTTGGCGGTTATGGACATCCCTTGGACGCCGATTTTTGTGGCCGCAATCTTCCTGTTCCATCCGTTGCTTGGCTGGTTGGCCGTCGCAGGTGGAACGCTTCTGATTGTTATCGCGCTGCTGAACCAAGCGTTGACCCATCGCAAAGTGTCAGATGCTCAAATCGCCTCTGCCAAAGCAAATTCTTTCTCTGAACACGCCAGACAAGCTGCCGAGGTCGTCAGATCTCAGGGCATGCAGGAAGATGTCTCAAAACGCTGGTTGAACCAGCGCACCGAAGCGCTGTCTCAATCCATATCTGCAAGCGACTGGACCGGCAGTTTTACCTCGCTGACGAAGTCTCTGCGACTGTTTCTGCAATCCGCTATGCTGGCGCTCGGCGCGTTGCTGGTTTTGCGCAACGAGATGACGCCCGGTGCTATGATCGCAGGTACGATCCTTCTGGGTCGCGCCTTGGCTCCGGTCGAAATGGCGGTGGGTCAATGGTCGATGATCGAACGCGCGCGCACGGCATGGATTAACCTGAACTCATTTCTTGATTCAACGCCTCCTGAATCGTCTCGTACCAAACTGCCCGATCCCAAGGCGCATCTTGTCGCAAAAGGACTGACGGTGATCCCTCCGGGCGCGAAGATCCCGACAGTGCGGAACGCATCTCTTGAGTTGCGCCCTGGCACGGCCCTGGGTGTGATCGGGAAAAGCGGGTCAGGCAAAACAACGCTTGCCAAAGCGTTGTTGGGCCTTTGGCCACCGGCCGCTGGGGAAATTCGTTTGGCCGGTGCGACACTCGATCAGTACGAACCCGACGATCTGGGGCGGCATATTGGATATCTACCGCAGCAAGTGACGCTGTTCAACGGAACGGTTGCTGAAAACATCGCCCGGATGTCACAAACCCCTGATCCCGAAGCGGTTGTTGCAGCGGCGAAAACAGCGAATGCACATGAGCTGATTCTGGGACTTGAGAAAGGATACGATACCTTCCTGGAGGGCAATGACAGCCAGCTTTCCGGTGGGCAGAAACAGCGGATCGCATTGGCGCGCGCTCTCTATGGTAATCCGGTATTGTTGATTCTGGATGAGCCAAACTCGGCCCTGGATGCAGACGGAACCCTCGCCCTGAACAATGCGGTCCGCGAGCTCAAGAGCGCGGGCAAATCCACGATTATCATGACGCACCGGCCTCAAGCGATCTCGGAATGCGACGATCTTGTCGTTGTCGAGAAAGGCCAGATCGTCAAATCCGGTGGGCGCGATGAAGTTTTGAACACGATGGTCCAAAACGCCAACGTTATCAAAAGGCACCTGAACAAGGTGGGTGAATAATGGCAGACAAGAGTTCACGTCCCGTTTGGAGTATCAAAGCGCCCGCTTTTGTCGGCCTTTTGGCTCTGGCAGTTTTGATCCTGGGACTGGGATTATGGAGCGTCCGCACTGAGCTGGCCGGTGCTATTATCTCGCAAGGTGTGATCGAAGTTCAGAGCAATCGTCAGGTCATCGAACACCCCGATGGTGGCGTTGTAGGCGAGATATTCGTACGTGACGGTGACGCAGTGGCGCGTGGGGACATGATGCTGCGGCTTGACGATACGTTTTTGGCCTCGGAGCAAACGATCGTGGAATCTCAGCTATTTGAGTTACTTGCCCGAAAGACCCGGCTAGAGGCTGAACGGGATGGTGCGAACGCAGATACGTTAAAGCAAAATCTGCAAGAGCTCAAAGCCCGCGAATCGATCGACGACGATCTGTTGGAAGGCCAACAACGTCTGTTCAACGCCAGGTTGGAAACGCTGACCCAGCAGATCGACCAGCTTGGGAAACAGAAGATACAGATCCAGAACGAGATTGAGGGGACGCAGGCGCAATTGGCGTCACTGAATACTCAGGTCGAATTGATCAGAACGGAGCTCGAAGATCAGCAAGGTTTGCTTGATCGCGGCCTGACACAGGCCAGCCGCGTTTCTGCATTGCAGCGGGAAGAGGCAAATCTAACAGGGCAAATCGGCAGCCTCGAATCCACAGTTGCGCGACTGACAGGCCAGATCGCCACGACCGAGATTCAAATTGTTGAATTACAGGCCACGCGGCGCGAAGAAGCCATCACCGAGCTTCGGGATGTGCAGTCTCGCGTTGTAGAACTGGCGGAACGTCGTCTTTCCCTTTCCGAGCGTTTGTCGCGTCTAGACATCCGTGCACCCGTCGCTGGCACAGTTTACGACAGTCAGGTTTTTGCCATCCAGTCTGTGATCCAGCCGGGTGAGCCGATGATGTATGTAGTGCCACAGGATACGCCCTTGTTGGTCGCAGCACGGGTGGATGCGTTGCATGTGGATCAGTTACATCGCGGGCAGGAAGTCGCCCTGCGCTTTCCCGCATTCAATCAACGCGACACGCCTGAGCTGAATGGCCGTGTGATCAATGTATCAGCAGATTCATTCACAGATGAGACAAGCGGCTTTACCTTCTACCGTGCTGAAGTTGTGCCTGACGAAGGACAACTGGACCGTTTGAATGGTCAGGAACTGTTGCCAGGTATGCCTGTCGAAGCCATGATCAAAACTGATGAACGCACTCCGCTTTCTTACCTGGTCAAACCATTGGCAGATTACTTCTACCGCGCGTTTCGAGAATAGCACCGGTCACGCAGTCGCATTCAAACTGCCTCGATATTGCCAAGCAGTATTGAGGTCATGTCGACCGACAGATCACTATCAACTATTGTGACCTCTGCTCCGGTTTCGTAGGTGACGTTGCTGCGTGAAATTTCGGATAGATCCGCATTTGCATCCAGAAAAACCCACTCAGCGTTGTGCTCAGAAGGCTGGCCAACCGCAACCTGAAGAATTGCCAGCGCATCCAACGCGTTTACCGATCCATCCCGGGTGATATCGGCCGCAATGTAATTTTCGGCCGTTGCCGGACCCCATGTCGGATCAAGGCCAACCGACATGCGCAAAACCTGCAATGCATCCAGCGCTGTTATCTCGCTGCTTGCCGTTGAATACGATTTGATGATGTCCAATTGGCCGGAAAACGCGCCGTCTGGTAGATCCAGATCAAATTCACCTTGTGCATTTGCCTGCGCAACAATTGCAGACCCTCCGTCTGGGGTGAACCGGATTTCAGCATTTCCCAACGCTGCGTTTGGAGTCGTCGAATTCAGCGTGAACCCACCAGCTACCCCGTCTGATGAGTTGTTATCCGGCCCGCTACCCAGATTGACAGGAATGTGATCGGGACCACCAAACCCTGCGCCGAATACCTGCTCAGTTGTCAGGGACGTGCCATTAGCTGAAACAAGTTCTATCGTTTCGTCGCGATAAGCGATTTGGGCGCCTTGAGCGGTGGAAGTGAAATCCAACTGCGCTGGGGTGCGCAGAAAAGGATAATCGGTCAGATCCAAACGATCGGTGCCAGCCTGAAAGTCCGTGATCAAAGTCGGGCCACTTGTTTGACGGATCACAAAGATGTCCGCGCCAGCACCACCCGTCATGGTCGTGGAACTGGTGCCCGTAATCAGCATATCGTCCCCTGCTCCGCCGTCCAGAATAGTGTCCAGTATACCGCCTTTTAGCATGTCGTCCTGCGCGGTACCGGTTACTGTACCGAAGCCTTCGACAACAATTCCAAGGTCGGCAATCGATACGCTCAACTGAGTGAGCCCTGCATCCTGTTGAGATGATACAAATATCTGCAGCTCATCCCCCATAGGCGCAACGCTGATCGTTTGGACATTTTGCAATCCACTGTCCAGGGTATCTGCAAAACTATCCATATGGATGAGCTGCCCGTCCGGCGTCATTGTAAACAGCGTGATCCCATCATCCCCGCCCCCAGCCACCACGAAAACCCGCCCATCAACCTCAAGGACTGAAAGATCCTGTACGGCCCCAAACCGGGTATGCAGGGTGTCCAGAATATGATCCGTCGGCTTTAACCGCCCGCTGGCGTCCAATTCCATAACGCTTAGCGAATTGCTTTGCGATCCGGCCACAACAATCCATGACTTTCCATAGGCTTGAATTGTCTCAACCGCCGTAGGAGAACTGATGCCCAGCGTCTGGATATCGTCATTACCGGCAACCTCAGAGAGCACGCCACTGACTTGATCGATCGAATATGCCGAGATTGTTCCACTGGTTGCATCTGCGCCGACAATGAAATGATTCGACCCCGATTGCAGGGTCTGAAGCGTACTGGCAGACGCGTTGATGCTATGCGCCGGGCTCAGCGATCCATCACCATTGATAATATAGGTGCCGATCTGGCCTGTGTCCTCATGCGCAAGCGCAAGCAAGTCACCAGCCCCAATCGTCACCTGAACCGCTGCAGCGATATCTCCGCCGCCCGTCAAGGCATCGGTTTCTTGCAAGGCACCGATAGTGCCATCCGCGTTTAGTTCATAACCCACAAGTCCTGTGGCGGTATCGACATCGAGGACCAGTTGATTATTGCCCGCCAGATGAATCGGGGTTCCGCTGCGCCCGACCTGATGGGCAATCGAGGCATCGAAATATTGTTGGTCCTGTTCTTGTGGGCCAGCCCCCTCCACAAGGTGCCAAGACACGAGCCCTCCCCCGGATCCGCTCGTGCTGTAAAGATACGTTTCCCCGTTAAACGTTTTTAAAGCCGTATCGCCGATACCTGAATCGAGCGCTGCGGTCCCCGTTGCCACCACTCTTTCGAACTGAAGCATCATCGCCCGTTACCCCCTGCCACCCCTGGCAACACATACAGGATGAAACGATGTTCGGTTCTGAACCAGAACAGAAATGTGGTGAAAACAAGGACTTCAGTTCCAGATTAACTCAAATTTTTCGCAGCGGTCGAATGGCTCAGAAGATCAAACCACAGACCAGATCGGCCGAAAACAGCATATCACGCAACGACCAGCGTCCATCTAATGAGAGGGCAAAATGACCAAAGATACCGTTTCGACCAGTAAATCGACCACGGACGCCGGGCCCGATGCGCAACGTACGCGCCATATCCGCAAATGGTTCGACAAAAAACTTCAGCGATGGGTAGGACGCGGGGTTGCTGGTGGCCTTGGCTCGACACTATTCGCATTACCAGCTCTTGCGCAGGCCACCGATGAACAGCTTGCGTCTCATCAGTTTGCTGAGTCAATTCCGGGCGTTCGGGTGGCAAAGCTGCTTTCGAATGGCGACGTGCAGCTGAAACTGACAGATGGGCGGACGATTGTTGTCTCTGCCGAGAACGTACAGATTCTGGAAAACGGCACCATAATGGTTGCAGATGAAGTCGTCGGCGAAATTGCACAATTAGGTCTAGCCGCAGAGGCCGCAGGTGCGACCGCAGCGACCGCAGGTGGCGTAAGCGGTGCCGGGCTGGCCTTGGGCGGGTTGGGAATAGCCGGTGCTGCAGCTGCCGGTGGCGGAGGCGGCGGCGGTGGAGACAGCGACGATGAAACTGATGCCGAACCCACCGTTACCCCCTCACCTCCTCGACCGCCCAGCCTGAACCTGGCTGAGCTGCAATCAAACGCATTGAGCAATCTCAGCAGCCAAACAACAGCGCCGGAAGGAACAACGACTGTCGAAGTTACCATCGGATCGGTGACAAAATCAGTCACTCCTGCAGGCGACGGGAGCTGGAGCGTTTCACTGACGCAGGCCGAGGCAGCGGCCCTGCCTCAGGGGATCTCGGATGTTTCTGTGCGCCATCTGGATGGTAGCGGGATGGAGCTATCGGCTGAAACCGCAAGGTTCGACGTTGATACCATTCCGCCGGTCCTGACCATCGATACATTCTCGGCGGGTGCGGTAATGAATGCTGCAGAACAAGGTACAAATCTCGAAATCTCTGGCACAACGGATGCCGAGAATGGGCAGACCGTAACGGTAGCGATTGGTGGGCAATCCTATAGTGGCACCGTTTCGGGCGGCGGCTGGAGCGTTTCGGTGCCCGCTTCAGATCTTACCACGCTGCCAGACGGGTCAAGCGTCACGGTGACGGCTGATGTATTGGATCGCGCAGGGAACCCAGCAGCTCAGGCCAATGGAAGTTTTGAAACTGATCTGACCGCGCCTGATCTGACATTAATCCCAGTGGGTGGCGGTTCAATAGATCTGGCCGATGTCGTTGGGGATCTTGTCTTGTCGGGCACGACCACAGCTGAAAACGGCCAGATGGTCAATGTATCTTTCGACGGTCAGGATTACACGGGTTCTGTATCGGGCGGCAGTTGGTCAGTGACGATCCCGAATGCCGATTTGTCTGGTTTGACTACCGGTGTGCCCGCATCCGTTTCAGTTGCCGTCAGCGACACAGCAGGCAATTCGGCAACACCGATATCGGTATCCGTTCCGGTCGATCTTACGGGCCCATCAATTGCAATCACTCCCTTGTCGGTCGGGGCTATCCTGAATGCGGTCGAAACCGGATCTGACCTGGTCGTGAGCGGGACAACAGGGAACGTAACCGACGGGCAGCAGGTAACAGTAACCCTTGATGGGCAGACTTATACCGACTCGGTCTCGGGCGGCAGTTGGAGTGTGACAATCCCCAGCGCCGATCTCATAGCGCTTGCCGATGGTGGAGACTTCAATATCACGGGCGACGTGACGGACGCCGACGGCCTTGTCGCCCCGCAAGTCAGCGTCAACTTATCCAAAGATGTCACCGCCCCAACTCTGAGTATCGACAGTTTTTCGGGCGGAGCGCTTTTGAATGCTGCGGAACGTGGTACGGACTTGACCATTACGGGCACTACATCCGCCGAAGATGGTCAGACAATCACCGTAAATCTGAACGGCCAATCCTACACTGGACAGGCCTCAACCGGGGGGTGGTCGGTGAGTGTCCCCTCGGCGGATTTGGCGGCGCTACCCGATGGAGCTACGATCAGCGTGATAGCGGATGTATCGGATGCCGCCGGCAATCCGGCGACACAGGCGACCAACAGCTTCGACACGGACTTCACCGCCCCATCGCTTGCCATTTCATCGCTATCCGACGGAGCCGTGGTCAACCTAGCCGAACAGGCAACGGATCTGGTCGTATCGGGGACATCTGACGCCGCGAATGGCACGCAAGTTTCAGTACAAATTGTCCAGTCCGGAGGTGCAGTTCTGGTCGGCGGGACCGCTACAGTCAACAGCGGCACCTGGACTTACACAGCTGCCGCTGCCGATTTGAGCGGCCTGCAGGACGGTCAACCTTATGACGTGAATGCATCGATCGCGGATGCGGCTGGCAACACGAATGCGGCGACCACCAGCTTCGGCACCGACCTCAGCGCACCAACAATTGCATTGAACCCGCTTTCGGTTGGTTCCGTTCTGGATATCGTTGAACAGGGAACGGATCTCAGCGTGTCGGGGACAACAAATGCCGAGGACGGGCAGACTGTCACTGTAAGCCTGAATGGTCAGACCTACGGCGCGGTGGTTTCGGGTGGCTTGTGGAGCACAAGCATTCCTTCGGCGGATTTGACCGGCTTGGCAGATGGCGGCAGTTTTGCGGTCACGGCCTCGGTTCAAGACGCCGCAGGAAACCCCGCAACCGATGCGACAACCATGTTGGCTACGGATTTCAAGCCTATCCTCTATATCGATGATCTGGGTTCCAACAATGCCGTCTCGCTGAGCGATGCACAAAACACTGGAATGACCGTATCAGGCAGTTCCGCAGGCCTGTCTGCCGGACAAGCGGTCGATGTCACGCTTAACTCGGTCTCGCTTGGTTCGGCCACAGTTGCAGCCGATGGGAGCTGGACCCTGTCCGCGCCTGCTGCAAGCTTTGCCTCGATTGAAGCGGGAGACGCCCTCGATTTCGCGGCACAGGCGACAGTCGCAGGCGGCCCCGATCCTGATCCGGTGTCCGAACAGGCAATTGCTCATGTTCCTGCGGCCTACACCATCGTTGAAGCCGGTCGCAGCGGAACGACAGTGACGTTCGAGGTCTACGCAGATTCCGATCG
The DNA here is from genome assembly GCF_056537365.1 of Ruegeria sp. CF3. Classification (NCBI taxonomy): domain Bacteria; kingdom Pseudomonadati; phylum Pseudomonadota; class Alphaproteobacteria; order Rhodobacterales; family Roseobacteraceae; genus Ruegeria; species Ruegeria sp. CF3. The sequence continues at coordinate 466,350 of NZ_JBQFRK010000002.1, forward strand.
CGATATCTCAAGCGGTCTGGCCTTTACCGCCGAGCTGGGGTTCGATCCTTCGGTGGCGACCTACGATAGCGGCTCCGAGACAGAAAACCCTGACTTCAATCTCTTTCTGGCTAACCCGAATGGAGGTTCCGCAATCAGTTTCGCGGGCGCGGCCACGAGCTATGGGGATTTATCGCAGCCTGTGGTGACATTTACCATGACAGTTCAGGACGCGAACCAACCCATCGTCTTGACGTTGACCACTCCAGACGGAGGGCCATCACAGCTCCATCTCGGCACCAGTGGGAATGATACCATTACGGGCTCGGATGTTGATGATGTCATCCGCGGCAACCAGGGCGACGACACCATAGATGTGTCCGGGGGGGGTCGAGACGTCATCGTTTTCGAAGCTGACCCATCTTCAAATGGCATTGATACGATCAATGGTTTCACACTGGGCCCAGCAGCCAGCGTTTCTGACGCCTTGATGTTCCAGGGGTTGAATACCACATCGCTTCGCGGCGACGGGACCGGTGTGGAGACCTTGGTGGCCGGCGGCACAATTGGTGCCAACACCGGTTTCATCGGGCTGGAGACCACGCTTTCGGACCTTGATCTGGATACAATCACTAGCGCAGCCGAAAACCTGAATGGTGCTCAATCAGGTGATGAGATGTATCTGCTGGCAACGGACGGCACTGACAGCATTCTGGTCAAGGTTGACTATTCTGGCCCAGATTCTGCGTCGGTCGAAGCGCTTGCACAGTTCGACGGCCTTTCCGATCTGAGCAGTTTGTCCGACGACAACATCCTGATCACCGACCCAACTGGCGCTTCGGCCTAAACGGCGCACGTAGCTTGGGGCGATGCACAAATGTAGCCTCGCCTCTTCAGGACAAGAGGATCACATGGCAGAGAACGGCCTTTTCCCAGTCAGCCTTGTACGGCACAGGAATCGATTCTGGCGCCGGTTCACATCATACCAATTTGTTGCAGAGATGGACGCCTGTCCCATCGTCATCTCAGAAGTTCCGCAAATTGCCACATCTTTTCCGATTGTGTTTCTGTCAAACCAAACAGGTTTTTCTCCCGTCGCACTATTCTCAGTCATCCCGGAAATGGCACCGCCCTTCGTCGACCAAAACGGTCGCTGGCTTGCGCCTTATGTGCCCTCAGCGTTGCGTTGCTTTCCATTCCAGGCAGAAGCTATGAAAAAGGGCGGCTCTCGGTCACGTCTGTTTGTCGACGAGGATTCAGGGTTGGTTACACATGACCCTAAAGACCAACCATTTTTTACAGTGGACGGACTTTTGACGCAGGATCTCTGCCGTGTGCGCCGCTTTCTGCAAAATCGCCTGGCCTCGGCAAACAAAACGGACCAAGTCTGCTCTTTGATCGCTGAAATGGGTCTGCTTGTACCACTGGACGAACAGAATGGCATCACTTTGACCGAGGGTTACTGGGGCGTTGATCCAATTCTGCTGGAACGATTGCCCGAGTCTTATAAATTGGCCCTGCTTTCCAGCGGCGCGCTACGGTTGATTCACGCTCATCAAGTATCCCTGTCGCATTGCGTTTGGCTGTCCAGTGCACAGAGCCAATCAGGCACGAGGAGTTCAGAACAAAACGACACCTTTGGCGGATTCATGACTGCACTTGCTGAAGAGGTTCGGCACGGACAATGCAAGGAGGGCGCGATCCATGCAATGGGTTAAGCTCGGGCTTGGAATCCTTGGCATAACAGCGGGGTTACTGTCAGTTTCAGCCTGCACCTCAACGCCCAACCTAGCCGATGTCGAGACATCTTTAACGCGAGGAACGACCGGAGCAAGCGCAACAGCACGATCTAAAAAACTGTCAAAGAACGCTTTTGACCAACAAGTGCGAAAGGCTGTTCAGAGCAGTTCGATTGTGGCACGAAGTGGGTCCAAAACAAGGACAATCCAAGCTTACCAGAATGCCGCTGGCGGTGCATTTTTGGCTCAGGCTTTATTGGGGTTGATAGCACGGCCCGTTCAGACGAACTCCATTAGTAGTGAAGTGCCGTCTTACTTGCGGGTATCAAACGGTCATGAATCTAGAATGGGTGTATTGACCGCGAAATCCCGAGTGTCGGGTACGAAACGCAACTACATGCAGCTACAGGAACGGCTGATTCTGGCAGAGCAGAACTTCGCTTTGGCCAATCACGCCTCATCGAGCCTAACCGAGACCATTCTGGGTTCTCCGGGGTTCACGATGGACACGCTGGATAAGTCGCTATGAATGTTGATCGTGCAACTCTGACCGAATTGGAAGCTTGCTTGTTGAATGTCGCAGCGACACTTGAGCGGCCATTGACAGTTGCAGCACTGAACGCCTGCCAATCTGGTGATACAGGTGAGTTGACCGTGCGCGATGCGATGTACGCGGCACAACGAGCAGGCCTGCAGGTCGGGTTTGGTGCGCGAAAGCTGTCGGCATTTGATGCACCGCTGGCACCCGCGATCTTGTTGTTGGAAGGCGATCGCGCCGTTGTGTACCACGGGCGCACGCGCAATGGCGATCTATTGCTTTACGACCCCACTTTGGATGACGGTATCGGAGAGGTTCCCGAAAGCGGCGTGGACGAAGTCTACACGGGCTATGCATTGTTGTTTCGACCCTTGCACCGCGACGAGGTTAACGCAGATCAAGCGGATCAGCGGGGTCATTGGTTCTGGTCGTCCCTTGCCGCAAACCGCTGGTCTTATGTTCAGGTGGCGCTGGCTGCGGCGATGGCAAACGTTCTGGGGCTTACGACCTCAGTCTTTATCATGATCGTCTACGACCGGGTCTTGCCCAACGAGGCGACCGAGTCGCTGATTGCTTTGACGCTTGGCGTGGGGTTGGCGCTTCTTTTTGACTTCGCGCTGAAGCTCCTTCGCGCGGGGTTCATAGATCGCGCCGGCCAGAATGCTGACATGTCCATGGGACGGCGAGTATTTGACCAGGTGCTGAATATTCGCATGTCGTCCCGAACGGGCTCAACGGGTGCAATGGCCAGTACCATCCGCGAATTCGAAACTTTGCGTGAATTCTTTACTTCTGCCACACTCGTCGCTGTCGTAGACTTGCCATTCATCGCGGTATTCATATTCGCGATCTATATGGTGGGCGGCCCGCTGGCGCTTGTTCCTGCACTCGCTGTACCAGTCGTTCTTCTCAGCGGACTGGCTGTTCAACCGATCCTGTCGCGTCTTGCTGAACAAAGTCTTGCAGACGGACAATCCAAGCAATCTGTTCTGGTTGAGGCTGTATCAGGCTTGGAAACCATCAAGACAACCGCCGCCAGTCGGCAGATGCGAATGCGGTGGGAAGGTGCAATTGCACGCCAGTCAAACTACGGATCACGCAGCAGGGCCGTTACTCAATTTGCCCTGAACCTAACTGGATTTACTCAGCAGGCCGCGCAAGTACTTATCGTCTTTTATGGTGTATTTCTGATCACGGATGGCCAGACGAGCATGGGGGCACTTGTTGCGTCGGTGATGCTGACCGGCCGTGCCCTGGCACCGCTGGGACAATTGGCGCAAACCCTGACACGTGTCAATCAGGCACGCAGTGCCTACCGCAATCTGGACACGTTAATGCAGGCGAGCAATGAGCGGCCTGAAGGCAAATCTTGGATCAGCAGATCCGAGTTTTCCGGGCGGATAACGTTTAACAATGTTCATTTCGCATATCCTGATCAAACGGAAGACGCGATGAAAGGTGTTTCATTTACAATCGAACCCGGTGAAAAAGTCGCTGTCCTGGGCCAGATTGGGTCGGGCAAGAGTACGATTGCGCGACTGCTGTTGGGCCTCTACCAACCGCGCGTGGGCTCGGTGATGTTGGACGGGCTGGACATTCGCCAGATTGATCCCGGCGACTTGCGGCGAAATATTGGTTCAGTCTTGCAAGACATCTGGCTGTTTTCCGGTACCGTCCGGGAAAACATTGCCAGCGGGTCGGTGCGCCCGCGTGATGATGAACTGATCCGTGCAGGGCGCATTGCAGGTGTCGAAGATTTTATCGCGCGGCACCCACGGGGCTATGATCAGCCTGTAGCCGAACGAGGAGAAGGATTGTCAGGTGGTCAAAGGCAGGCGATTGCATTGGCCCGGGCGCTTATCGGGCATCCTCCTGTCCTGCTGCTGGATGAGCCTACGAGTGCGATGGACGTCAAATCCGAATCCGAAATTATACGCCGCCTTAAAAAGACCACGCCAGATACCACGATGATCATTGTGACGCACCGAACCAGCCTGCTGGAACTGGTTGATCGGGTCATAGTGATTGAGGATGGCAAAATTGCGATGGATGGACCCAAAAACATCCTGACGCAGACAGTTCGCAAACCCGGGAGGCATCTGAATGTCGCGGCATCCTGATCTGGAAAGCCTCGCCTGTGAAATGCGTGGCGGGTCACCGCTGCGGGGATCATTGCTGCTGCTCCTGATACTCAGTTGTTTGATAAGCGCCGTCGCCTGGGCTCATTTAACTGAACTCGACGATGTCGTGAGGGCAGATGGGCGTATCGTGCCATCCGGCGATATTCAGGTGATCGAAGCGACCGAACCCGGTGTTTTGCGGTCCGTTCACGTGCGCGAGGGTCTGGTGGTTGAGGCTGGTACATTGCTGATGGAGCTGAATACTACTCAGATCGAACGAGAGTTGAGCCAAGAGCAACAGCGTGCCTTTGGTTTGATGGCCCGCGCACAACGACTACGTGCCGAAATCGATGGGGCTGAGCTTGAGTTCGACGACGATCTTCTGACTGGCGCGCCAGATGTCGTGCGGTCGGAGACTGCGCTGTACCACGGTCGGCAAGCAGAACTTGAAGCTGAGATTGCAATTCTCTCTCGACAGCGCGAACAGCGGCAACGCGAGTACGAAGAGGGATTGGTTGACCAGGTCACGTCAACCGAGACCCTGAATGTGTTGGCCGATGAGCGCGCTATGATGGTGCCGTTGGTCGAACAGAAGATGGAACCGGCAACAACCCTTTTGGCCCTGCGCCGTAGCGAGGCGGAATGGAAAGGCCGCAAGGTCAGAGCAGAGGCGATGATCAACCGGTTGAAGGCCGGGCTGGATGAAGTGGATGACAAGGTCCGCGCGACGCGCAGTCGGTTTCGTAGTGCCGCACTAACTGATCTGGCTTTGGTTTCGGCAGAGCTTGCCGCCTTGCAACCTGCCCTGCCCTCTTTGCGTGACCGTGCGTCTCGCGCGCTGATCCGGGCCCCCGTACGGGGTGTCGTAAACCGGATTCACCGGACGACGATCGGCGGGATGGCCCGAAGCGGTGAGGAACTGATTGAGATTGTTCCGTTGGACGACAGATTGTTGGTGGAAGCCTATGTCCGGCCCAAGGACATCGCCTTCCTGCACCCAGAGCAAAAGGTCAAAATCAAGATCACGGCCTACGATTTTTCGCGGTACGGCAGTCTGGATGGTGAGATCGTTCGAATCGGTGCCGACACCATCACTCGCTCGGAACGAAGTGAAGAAGAGGTTTTCGTCGTCGAAATTCAGACGTCAGACACGATGTTGGATGCGGGTGGTACAGCGGTTGAAATCATCCCAGGAATGATCGCTCAGGTCGATATTCTGTCAGGCCGAAAGTCAGTTCTGGATTATCTGATCCAACCTGTTCTGAAGATAAAAGACGAGGCGCTGCGCGATTGAAGAGAACGACAGATGGGCAGCAGATAGCAAAGCACCAGCCGATAGACATCTTAGGCGTCGGGGGGGACCGACGACTAAGACCAGGTCACGTCACCAAGAAAGATATATCCCGCACCATATATCGTTTTAATAAGGCGCGGGTTTTTGGGATCTTCGCCCAGCTTCGTTCGCAAGCGGGAAATCCGAACATCCATAGCGCGGTCAAAGCTGTCACCTGCCCCGCCACCCAACATGTCCTGCATGCGCGCGCGGCTGATCAGGCGTTTGGGACTTTCAAGAAACAATCGCAGAACCTCACCTTCGGCATGACTGAAAGGTGTCTCGACGCCATCGGCATTGATCAAGACATATCGATCAAACTGTGCGGTCCAACCATTGAATTCGGCTATGTCTGAATTCGGCGTTGCTGGTCCAGTAGAGCGTAGCCGGGCGCGGACCCGAGCAATTACTTCGGCTGGATCAAATGGTTTGGTGATGTAATCATCTGCGCCAAGCTCCAATCCCGTTACCCGGTCCTGTACCTGAGCGCGGCCCGAAATGATGATGACGGCAGCACCTTGCTCAAGCGCAAGTTTGTGCACAAGTGCAAGACCGTCGGTATCCGGCAATGATAAATCCACCAAACACAGATCCGGAGTGACCCTTTTCAGCGAAGCTTCAAACTCACGGGCGCGTGAAAAGGTTTGAGTCTGAAACCCGGCATCTTCCAGCGCTTCCGTTAGGATACGGCGGATTTCAGGTTCGTCATCGAGAATGGTCACCAAAGGTTGTGTCATTCAGGCGGCCTCGGTTCGGATCAACGCCGACAATTGCGACGATGTAAATGGTTTGCTTAGGACAGGTGCACGGGTCAATGCCTGATGATGTAGCGGGTCATTTAGCGGCAGCGACGTCATCAGTATACAGGGCAACGCACCATTCAGGCGGTCGACAATGTCGATCCCAGTGCCTTCGCCCTCCAGCTTAATATCTGATAGAACCAGCGCGATATCACCGATTTCCGACGTCAAGGTCAAAGCTTCATCGACCGAGCTTGCCTCGATCACCGAACACCCCAAATCGACCAGCATGTCCCGGAACTGACTGCGCAGTTCATCGCTGTCTTCAACCAACAATACGAGACCCGCTTGCGCGGACGGGGCAGGACGGTAGGGCAAACGTATCACGACCGAAGCACCAGAAGGCGTGTTGCGCAAATTAAGGTCACCGCCCGCCAGCTTTACCGTGTCGTAGACCATTGGAAGTCCCAACCCCGAGCCATCGCTGCCTTTGGTGGAAAAGAATGGGTTTAACGCCTTCTTTAATGCTTCCCCGGTAAACCCCGGGCCAGTGTCCGACACCGTGATCTCAACCCATATTGTCCCGATTGCATGCGCAGTGATCGTGATCTGGCCCGATGTGCCGCAAGCATCCCGCGCATTCAGAACCAGGTTCAGCAGTGCATCCTGAACCATGCCGGGATCGAGCATCAGCACCTTGTCGGGTAGAGTATTGACCACCGACAACCCCATGCCCCGCGGCAAGGACGGGGTGGCAAGGATTCGCAAATCCTCAAGTAAACCGCGCATATCCGTCGCCTGAGGTTGAGGCGTGCGATTGCCGGTCATGTCTGCGATGCGATTCAGCAGTTGCCCCCCGCGTCGGGCAGTTTGTTGCGTAGCCGTGACTAGCTGATCGGCTTCCTTGGGTAGATCCATCCTCTCTAATCGCGCCTGCATGCCCAGAATAATGGTCAGCAAATTAGAAAAGTCATGGGCAAGCCCGCTTGTCATCTGCGCCGCCATGGCTCTGCGCCGCGTTTGCTGAAGGGCGACACGGGCTTGAGTTTCTTCGGTGATATCCACCGACATGACATAAACGCCACCCGCTTTGTCCGGGGTGAATGATACCCGAATGCGGCGTGAATCCTGATCTTCGGTAAACTCGAAAACCGAAGGTTGGCCTCCATAGGCCTGTTCCAGATGTGGCTTTACCCGGTCATAGGCAGATGACCCCAAAGCCTTTGATACATGAAGGCCCAGAATGTCAGACGGACGGCCGGGCATGACCGAACTGAGGCGGCGGTTTGAGTAATCGTATCGTCCATCGGCATCCAGATGCGCGATATGAGCCGGCATCATCTCGGTCGTCATCCGCGTGCGGGCCTCGATCTCGGTCAGTTGACGCTTGGCTTCTTCCAGCGCTGTGATGGTTGCGGCCAGTTTGCGGTTGGTTGCAGAAAGCTCTTCGGCATGGCTCAGAAGTTGGTCAGACAGTTCTTCTGAACGGGCACGCAGCAAATCTTCTACCCGCTTCGTGCGAGTTATGTCGGTATAGACGGCCACCCAACCCCCATTGGGCAAAGGTGCACCTTCGACCGAGATCACCTGACCATTGGGCCGGGTCCGCTCCATATAATGCGGCTCGAACGCGAGGGCCTGCGAAACGCGTAGCTCGACCATCTCGTCAACATCGCCGACCGAACCGTATTCCCCGCGGCTAGCGAGAAAATATATGGTGTCGCGAAACAGAGCCCCCGGCTCGACAAGTTCGTTTGGCAGGTCGAACATTTCCTGAAACCGCAGGTTGCTGACCACGAGACGCAATTGGCTGTCATAAATTGACAGCGCCTGACCGATCAGGTTCAGGCCAGCCGTGGTCATCGCCTTGATGCGCTGTTCGGAAATGTCCAAATTCATCCTCCCCTGCGCCCATGGGTATCACCAGTTCAGGCGCAGGTGTAGGGAGATTTACCTATCCGTGCAGCGGCAAATTGTTCGCGGCGCGGTAGGCTTGCACATAGCCACGTGCCACCGATCGAACGGCTGTTCCGATCTGCGAATAAGCCTCGTCCGGCAGGTTCGCAAAGGACACGCGTGCCGACCAGTCCGGAGCATCAAATCCGCTGCCGTTCAGCAGAACGATCCCATAGTCTTCCGCCAATTTGAACGCAATATCCAATGGGTGAACATTCTGCTTGATCCAAGCCACGACATCTTCACCGACATATTTTCGCAACCAGTATTCGAAATCGATGATGCCGTAATAGGCGTCATAATGCTCACCTGCCTGCACCTCGATGCCCATCGCGTCGGTCAGCAGTTTGAAACGGCGATGAACCAGCTCCATGCAGGCGGTCTGATAGATTTTCTTGCTGTCGACCAATTCACTGAGTGAAAACAGCGTCATCATCACCTGCTGCGGCAGCGACAAGCCTGCTGTGTGGTTCAGGGCCACATCGCGGCTATCGGCCACAAGCCGGTCGATAAAGCGAATGTCGCGCGGTGTCAGGCTAAGCGTGCCATAGCGCTTGTCCAGGGCCTGTTTGATCTCATCCGGGTGATCCGCCAGTTTCAGATCGAAGATGTTGTCTTGCGCGACAGCAATCACGCCAAGACGCCAGCCGGTGCAGCCAAAGTACTTGGAATAGGAATACACCCCGATCGTGTTGCGTGGCAGATGGCCCATGACCGAGGTAAAATCATGCACAAAGGTGCCATAGACATCATCCGTCAACACGATCAGATCGGGACGGTGGTTTTCCACCAAATCCGCCAGTTTGCGCAGTGATGCGGTGCTTAGTGCAACCGAAGACGGATTGCCCGGGTTGACCAGAAAGAACGCCTTTACCTTGGGATCTTTCAGCTTTTCCACTGCGGCATCCGTCAGTTGGAAGCCGTCTTCCTCGTCGGTTTCCACATGGACGGATTCAAGGCTGTAATCCTCAAGCTCTGGCATTTCCAGATAGGGGGTGAAGATCGGTGTACACAACGCGATCGTATCACCCGGGTTCAGCAGCCGATTGGCTTTGAGAGACTTGAAGATATAACACATCGCCGCCGTGCCGCCTTCGACTGCGAACAGATCGAACTGAGCGTCAGGCCGGTGACCTCGGCACATGGACCACATCAGGTATTCATGGGCAATGGTGGCATTGTGTTTCAGGATGCGGTCAGGCACCGGATAGTTATCACCGATGATCGAATCCGTCAGTTCATGCACAAACTCGTCCGCATCGAAATCAAACGCGGATATGGCATGCGCCGCGAGCTCAAGCAGCGTATCGACGCCCGGCGTTTCGGAATTATCAGACGCCCAGCTTTGCAGCCGTCCATGGCAACCTTTTTGCGCCGGCATTCCGCCTAAACCAGCGGGGTGATCCATCACACGTTTGGATTCAGTTATGGCAAATTGACCAAGGGCAAAGAACGCCTCACGCGGACGGGTGGCAACCCAGTTAGGATTGCCGCGCCCCGCGTTCAGGAAAGCGCTATTGGCCTTACGCGCCTCGGCCGAGGCCAGTTTGATCAGCTCATCCTTGATCTGAAACGGGCTGAGTGCTTCGTAATCGTGCAGCGCTACTCTATCCATAACGTGAACCTCTCCAAATCAGCTTAGGATCAAAACAACGACCATCCCGAAGATGGTCAATAGTGTATTTCCGATCGCATACGGCATTCCGTAGCCAAGCGCCGGGATGCGACTTTGCGCGGCTTCCTGGATCATACCCAACGCGGCAGTGGTGGTGCGCGCACCTGCGCAGGCACCAAACAGAATGGCCGGGTGGAATTTGAACACGTAATGCCCGACGTAAACTGCAAAGATCATTGGTAGCGAGGTCGCGACGATTCCCCATAGCAGCAGCGCAATACCGGCCTGTTGCAGTCCCGCGACAAATCCCGGCCCAGCGGTGATCCCTATCACCGCGATAAACACGTTCAGACCCAGAGTGTTCATCAACCAAAGCGCCGGACCCGGGATGCGCCCAAAGGTCGGGTGCACCGTACGCAGCCAACCCAGCACCAGCCCAGCCAGCAGCGCGCCTCCGGTAGTGGAAAGGCTGATCGGGAAACCACCCATCATGACTGACAGTGTTCCAATGATGCCGCCGATGAAAATCCCCCAGCCTACAAAAGCCAGATCCGTGGTGTCTACCGGGCGGTCGGCATAGCCAATCTGGGCAACTGCGGCCTCGACATGCCGCTTGCTGCCCTGAATTGTGACGATGTCACCACGATGCACGACGGTCCCGGGTAGCAGCGGCAAATCCTGCATGTTTCGCATCAGTTTCGAGACATAAATGCCCCGCGCGATCGACAGTTTGCTTAGCTCTTCAAGCGTCTTGTTATGAACCTCTTTGCTGGTGATCAGAACATCCAGTTTTTCTGACGGTATGCTCAGCAGATCAGGCGCGTCAGCTTCTGTAAGATTGGTCTCAAGCAAACCCACCAGATCAGCGCGGCGGCCTGAGAACATCACAACATCTCCGGCCTGCAATACGGTGTTATCATCTACCTCTATGATCTTCCCGTCACGTCTCAGGCGTTCGGCATAGATGCGGATACCGGGCATCAGATTTTTGACCGGTTGCCCCAGCAGATCGCTACCTTCTGGGATCTCAAAGGCCCGCGCCTCGATCGCGCGATATGCCGAGACGATGCCATCACCGGTTTCGACCGACGTCGTGCCACCCAGCTTAGCCTCATATTCCTTACAGGCCGCGACCAGATCGACGCCAATCAGACGCGGGCCGATCTTGGCCAGAATGATGGCCGACCCGATTGTGCCGTAAATATAGGTCACCGCATAGGCAATCGGAATCTGGTTAGCATAGGTTTTGGCCTGTTCCGCCGACAGGCCCAGCTGGCCGATTTGGTCGGTGGCTACACCGATCGCCGCTGAAATAGTCTGCGATCCGGCATAAAGCCCCGCGGCATAGCCAAGTTCCAGACCAGCGACCTTGGCTGCGATGATCGGGATTACAAGGCAAAGTGCGAGCACGCTGAGCGCAAAGAACACCTCGCGCGCGCCGTCTGCTTTCAGGCCGCGGATGAACTGAGGTCCGACACCGTAGCCCACAGCAAAGATGAACAAGATGAAGAAAGTCGATTTGACCGCCGAGTCGATTTCAATCTGGGCCTGCCCGATCACCACCGCCGCCAACAACGTTGCCGTGACCGTGCCCAGACTGAACCCCATCAGCTTCCAGGGACCAACGAGAAAGCCGATACCGATGGACAGGAACACCGCCAATTCAGGGTAGTTTTGAAGAATATGCACCAGCCAATCGACCATCAATCACCTCTCAATCCGCGCCTGACAGGCATTTGAGGCAAAAGCCGGAGACAAGGTGAAGAAGCGCCCAATTGGCCCACTTGCTGCCCGACCAAGCCGCCTGTTCGAACACACAACCGCAACAGGAAAACTTCGGCCTCACGATACCTTACAAAGGACATTTGTCTATAATTATCTGAATATTAATAGTTCTGCTTGTCCGCCCTCATTCAGAACACCCTGACTGAGCCTGCGCCACAATGCAAACACGCGAAACGCATGGCTCGCCCGCTCTGCCTGCTCCAGAATCGGAACCATGGGCTTCACTGTCGCTCTACCGCAATGCGCGGGCGCAAAATCCTGAGGGGTTCGAACAAATCCATTGCAGCGACCCGGTGTTTGCCATCACATACCGCTATGACACGGCCGACGATTATTTCCGAGACCAGCGCAACCGGCGTTTGTATCCGCCTTGCCGGAGATCTGCGCACTCAATCGTTGGATCGTGTCGAAGCGGGTTTTGCTGCCCAAAAGCCCAACGGCCAAGATGTCATTGTGGACATGTCGCAGGTGGAATCGCTGGATACCGGAGGGGCCTGGCTAGTCGCCAATCTGGTGCAGCGGATGGGAAGCGAGGGCGCTCAGGTCCAGCTCGAAGGGTTGGCCCCTGCGCATTCGTCATTGATCGAAACAGTATCGCACAACATATCCGAGGTTACAGGAGAAGAACTGCCGCCGCATGGCTTTGTGAATTGGGTTGCCCGGATTGGGCAAAAAACTTTTGGCGCCTGGCAGGACACATTATCAATCATCGGCTTTCTTGGCCTTACTCTGCATCGATTGGTCCGGACTCTGATCATGCCATGGCGACTGCGTCGTGCTGCCTTGGTGTCACAGATGGAGCAAGTCGGCTTCAAGGCGCTGCCGATTGTGTCCTTGATGGGTTTCCTGATCGGCGTCGTTCTGGCCTTTCAGGGCGCGACGCAGTTGAAACAGTTCGGGGCTGAGATTTTTGTTGTCGAATTGATCTCCATCTCGATCCTGCGTGAGCTTGGTATCCTGCTGACAGCGATCATCGTCGCTGGTCGCTCCGGTTCGGCTTTTACGGCTTCGATTGGCTCGATGAAGGTGCAGGAAGAGATTGATGCGATGCGCACCCTGGGGTTGGATCCGATTGAAGTTCTGGTCATTCCCCGTGTTCTGGCGCTGTTGATCATGTTGCCCATTCTTGGCTTTGTTGCCGATATGGCTGGCCTGATCGGCGGAGCGTTGATGAGTTGGATCGACCTCGGTGTCAGCCCCGGCATGTTCCTGACCCGGTTGAAGGAAAATACCGGCGTCGCACAGCTTGCCGTCGGGATGATCAAGGCACCGTTCTTTGCACTGGTGATCGGTGTCATTGCCTGCTGGCAGGCTATGCAGGTCAAAGGTTCATCCGAAAGCGTTGGTCAGCGGACGACGGCCTCGGTCGTGCAATCGATCTTTATGGTCATCGCCATCGACGCCCTGTTTTCGATCTTCTTCTCAGAGTTGGGGATCTGACATGGATGGAGCCGCGCTTCAGGACAAGCCCCAATCCGACACGAAACGCGAGGCCGTTATTCGTGTGCGCAATTTAACCAACCAGTTCGGCGAGCAAGTGGTCCACGACAACCTCAACCTCGATGTCTGGCGCGGTGAAGTGCTGGGTGTTGTCGGTGGATCGGGCACTGGGAAGTCCGTGCTTTTGCGTACGATCGTCGGGCTGAACAAGCCCAAGTCGGGAAGTATTGAGGTTCTTGGCGTCGATGTTCTTAATGGCCCCGAAGAAGAACGTCAGCGGATCGAAAGAAGCTGGGGCGTGGCATTTCAGGACGGTGCGCTGTTTTCCTCACTGACTGTATTGCAGAACGTGATGGCGCCTCTGCGCGAGCACACGGGTATCAGTGAAAAATTGATGGCCGCACTAGGTGGGCTGAAGATCAGTCTCGTTGGCTTGCCTCAACTAAGTTGCAGCAAGTTCCCCTCGGAACTGTCCGGCGGAATGCGTAAACGCGCTGCGTTGGCCCGCGCCCTGTCGCTGGACCCCGAAATCGTTTTTCTGGACGAACCAACTGCCGGGTTGGACCCGATCGGGGCCGCCGCATATGATGAACTGATCGGGGAACTTCAGCACACGTTGGGGCTGACCGTGTTCATGGTAACGCATGATCTGGACAGCCTTTATGCCATATGTGATCGCGTCGCGGTACTTGCGGAAAAACGCGTGCTGGTTGAAGGTCCGATAGAAGAGATGACCAAGGTCGACCATCCTTGGGTTCAGGAATATTTCACAGGCCCCCGCGCCCGTGCGGCACAACAGAAGGGGCAGGACAGGTAGAGGCGATGGAGACCCGAGCGAATTACATCCTGATCGGTGCGTTCACCCTGGCGGGCATCCTTGGTGCCTTCGGGTTCTTTCTGTGGCTCGCCAAATTCGAAGTGACCCGGCAATACGCCTATTATGATGTGTTGTTCGACAATGTCTCGGGCCTGTCGGCTGCAGGTGGCGTAAATTACAACGGCTTGCCCGTGGGTCAGGTGGTTTCCTTGGACTTGGACAAAGATGACCCGTCAAAGGTGCGAGTGCGGCTTGAGGTTGATGCCGACATCCCTGTTACCAAAGAAACCATCGCACAGTTGCAATCTCTGGGTGTGACAGGGGTTGCTTATGTTGAGCTTTCCGGCGGGTCCCCAACCGCAGAAAGGCTGGCCCAGAATAGTGTCATCCCAAGCAAGCGCAGTTCGATTCAATCCTTGCTTGAGGGTGCGCCAGAGGTTCTGGAAAAGGCGGTCACCCTGTTGGAGAACCTCAATTCGGTTGTTGATGACAAAAACCGAAAGGCGGTGTCGGATATCCTGAACAATCTGGCAGAAGCGTCGGGCAAGCTGGATAAAACTCTGACGGATTTCCAGTCGCTCTCGTCCGATTTGGGCGGTGCGGCCAAAGACGTTGGAGAATTTACCAAGAGACTGGATACGTTGGCGAATACGGCCGAGACGACGTTGAGCACAGGAACGGACACGCTGAAGAGCATCAAAGAAACCTCAGAATCCGCCAAAACAACGCTAGAGACTGCAAATAACGCCATTGCCAGTGCTGAAAGCGTGATTCAGGAAGATATCCGGCCCTTTATCGAACGCGGGTCAATCCTGGCCGAAAGGCTGACTCGGCTGTCAGATGAAGGCAGCGTTACGCTTGAGGTAATCAGCGAGACTGTTCTGAATGCAAACACCACCCTTGAATCGGTTACATCGACTATGGATTCAGCCAAAGGGGCGCTCGATTCAGCAGAGAGGGCGTTTGACTCGGCAAACCGCGTGATGGACGAGGATATCTCACCTGTCGCTGAAGATGTGAGTAAGGCGGCCAATCAGGTTGCGGAAACCGTCTCGAATATCACCGAAAAGATTGACAAGATTTCCGACGATGTTCTCAGCGCCTCCCAATCGGCGTCGGATCTGCTGGGAACCATCGACGGGATCGTTCAGGACAACCGCCGTCAGGTTTCGGACTTCTTGCGCGTTGGGTTGCCTCAGTTCATCCGGTTCATCGAGGAATCACAGCGTCTAGTCATCAGTCTGGATAGATTGGTCGACAAGGTCGAACGCGACCCGGCCCGCTTTTTGTTAGGCACCCAAGCATCGGAGTTTCGTCAATGATACGGCCCTTAATATTGACTCTGGTTTTGGCCGCTTTGACGGGCTGCACGGGCTTGGGCACGCTGCGGCAGGCTTCTAAGCCCAATGACTTGTATTTGCTGACACCCAAAAGCACGTTCTCGTCATCGCTGCCGCGAATCCAAAAACAGATCGTTGTCGAAGAGCCCACAGCGACGGCGGCCGTGAACACCGATCAGATCGCCGTGCAGCCCACCTTGCTTCAGGTACAGTATCTGCCGCGGGCCCGATGGGTGGATCGCGCGCCGTTAATTGTGCAGGCGCTGATGGTCGAAAGCTACGAAAATTCGGGCAAGGTCGCGGCCGTAGGACGTTCGACCGTAGGCCTGAGAGCGGACTATGTGATCGCGCCTGATCTGCGCGAATTTCAGGGCATCGTCATCAGCGAAACCGAAGACACGAAGACGGTCCGCGTAGAAGTGCGCATCAATATTAAGATTATCGATGAGTATGAGGACAAGATCATCGCTTCAAGCTCATTCCAGGAAGCAGTGCTGGCGACCAGCGATAAAACACCCGAACTGGTTGAGGCCTTTGATATCGCCTTGGGAAAGACAATGCGGGATGCCGTGGAATGGAGCATCCGCAAAATCCATACGCATACGCTCAATAACCCGCGATCAACACCTAGCTAGCGGTCGCTAGAACTGGCTCGCTGAGGCGACTTGCCAGTCAGCGGCGAACTCTTCAGGGATGGTCTTGCCCAACAGAGAGCCGTCATCCAGAAAGCTGTATAGCTCGGCATAAGACCGCTCTCGTTCATCCGCATTTCGGCGCCGGATGTCGGCAGGGCGCAGGTCGGAAACTTTTGCTTTGCCCATAGCCCCTAATATCTCGCGGAAGCTTTCAAGCGTCGCGTCATGAAACCGATGCACGCGCTGTCTTTTCTGTGGCACATTCACCGCCCGCCCACGGATCGGATCTTGCGTCGCCACCCCCGAAGGGCACCTGTTGGTGTTGCAATGCAGCGCCTGAATGCACCCCACCGCAAACATCATCGCCCGCGCCGCGTTACACATATCCGCACCCAAAGCGAATTTCTCGACCATATCGAACCCAGTGGCCACTTTGCCCGAACAGATCACCCGCACCTTGTCGCGGACCCCGATACCGCGCAGACAGTTGTTTACAAATATCAGTGCCTCGTTGAGCGGCATCCCCAATCGGTTGGTGAACTCGACCGGGGCAGCGCCAGTGCCCCCTTCCGCGCCGTCCACCGTGATGAAGTCAGGCAGAATCTCAGTTTCCAACATCGCTTTGCAAATCGCCATAAACTCGGATCGACGACCGATGCACAGTTTGAAGCCTACGGGCTTGCCACCTGACATCTCTCGCAGATGCTGAACGAAATGCATCAATCCAGTCGGTCCATCAAAGGCCGAATGAATAGGTGGGGAAATCACATCCTGATGTACTGGAACCCCACGAATCTCGGCGATTTCTTCATCCACCTTTGCTGCCGGTAGGACCCCGCCATGAGACGGCTTCGCCCCTTGCGACAATTTGATCTCGATCGCTTTGACGACATCTTTCTTGGCCTTTTCGGCAAACAGGTCCTTATCGAACCCACCATCAGGCGTGCGGCATCCAAAATATCCTGTTCCGATTTGCCAGATGATGTCTCCACCTTCTGCCAGATGGTGGGGGGACAGTCCGCCTTCGCCCGTGTTATGCGCAAAACCCCCATCTTTTGCACCGCCATTCAAAGCACGGATTGCGTTGGCGCTGAGTGCACCGAAACTCATTGCTGATACGTTCAGACGCGACGCATTGTAGGGTTTGTCGCATTGAGGGCCGCCCAATATCACCCGTTCTTCGCTCTCTTCAACGTGCTTGGGGGATAGCGAGTGATCAGCGCGGTGATAACCTACCGTCATGATATCGTACTGAGTACCGAACGCCTGAGTATCCACCTGCCCCTTGGCGCGGGAATAGACCAGACTGCGGATGATCCGATTATAGGGCCGCCCGCTTTCATTGGTTTCAACGAAATACTGCCGGATTTCAGGGCTGACAAACTCCAACATATATCGGAAGTGACCCAGTACCGGGTAGTTGTTCAGCACATTATGCTTGGTTGTCAGCATATCGTAGAGACCGACAACCGCATAGGGGATCAGTATGATCAGCAACCAGTGAGCGGGTGGCCAGAAAAAACCCCAAAGCAAAGTCAAAGGCAAGCAGACATAGCTGAGGAAATAGTAAAGCCTGCGAACAATCATTTCCTATCTCCCTGAGTAGCGCTGTGACAGCGTGACCTTGAATGGGTATTGGGTCCATGACCCTGCTCTTCATCCAGAACGTGGAACAAATTGACCTGTTTGCGCAAGCCCTTGCTAATCAAACAAAGATAACGGTTGGGTTAGCGAGGCCGGTTGAACCAAGCAAAAGCAGTCTGTATGCAAAATGAAACGCTGGTCAGAGCAGGATCAACCGCAGTGTCGAAAACAGCGCCTGTATTCGGGCATCGCGCCCTGATGTATACAGCCGTCTTTGTGGGGGGTGCTGCAGGGTCGTTGCTGCGCGAGCTATTTTCGCTGGAGATCCCCGGCGCTCCGTTCCTGACCGCGACTTTCGGCATCAATGTTGCGGCCTGTTTCGTTCTAGGTTGGCTCTATGCCATTCGAAATCGTGTCCACGCCCACGTCCTGCATCTAGGGGCCGTCGGATTTTGCGGTGGGCTATCGACGTTTTCCTCATTCGTCGCCGAGCTGGAAAGACTGGCAGAAACCGGGAATTGGTTTGTGATTATCGCCGTAAGCGCGGAGATCGCATTTGGTCTTACGGCGGCGGTTCTTGGGGAAGCGCTGGGTCGGCGGCATCATTCCCGGGAAACATCGGAATGACGACCTTGTATCTACATGCCATGTTCGCATTGGGCGGAGGATTGGGGGCTGTACTGCGGCATTGGCTGGCGCTTCGGGTGACGCATGATCTGCCGTACTCGACCCTGATCGTGAATGTTCTGGGCAGCCTTCTGCTGGGTCTTTGGATTGGTTATCTGGGTGGCTCTGCGGAAATGGGCGAAGAGGAAAAACGCCTTGTATTCGGGTTTTGCGGCGGCTTCACCACATTCTCAAGCTTCGCCTATCAATCGCTGCAATTGCACCGTGAACGGACGATCGTATTTGCCGCCGGTAACATCGTTCTCAGCCTCGTCTTGTGCTGGTTCGCGCTATGGATGGGCCTTGTTCTGACGCGCTAGTGAACGGGTGCTGCAGCCCTTTGATCGGGCCTGGGCGCGCGGCAGAAGAACAACAGTGGGATCGTGGCCAACGCCAGCAGTCCAAGATTGTTGAATACAGTAAGGTACGAGATCATCTCGGCCTGTCGAGAAATTTCTTGCCCCAGAATGGAGGCACCCTGGGCGCTATCGGGTGTCAGCCCCAGCGGCGCAAGATAAGCCTGTGCAGCAGGATTGTAGGGTGTCACATTCTGGCTGAGCACTGCCGTATTGGTTTGCAGGCCTCGCACGACCCAAGTCCCCACCAATGAAATACCTACCGAAGAGCCAAGCTGCCTGGTGACGTTGAATAGGCCCGAGGCCTCATCCTGCCTTGATTTACTGATGCTCTCGAATGCCAGAATAGACATCGGCACAAACACCAGCCCCATCCCCAGACCACTGACAAAGCCCGGCCAAGCCAGTTGCCAGAAACCGGCGTCGAGGTTGAGCGTGCCCAACATGAAATTCCCCACTGCTGTCAACAGCATCCCCAACCCGGCTAAAACTCGTGGATCAAACCGGGTGACCAGTACGGCCCCGGTCAGCACCATCGATGCACCTGCGGCGATCCCGCGCGGTATGAACAAATGACCGGATTCGATCACGGGGTAATCGAGCAGGCTTTGCACAAAGGTTGGCAGTATGGCGATCCCGCCAAACAATGAGATCGCGAACCCCGCTATCACCAGGTTGCACAGGGCAAAGTTGCGATCCGCAAAAAGGCGCAAATCAACGACAGAATGCCGGGATGTCAGAGAATGGACTATGAACCCCAGCGCCCCAAGAACCGAAGCGATCAGCGCCAGCTGTATCATCCTCGATGACAGCCAGTCCTTGGTCTCACCTTGGTCAAGAATGAATTGAAGGCATCCAATGCCAACTGCCAGCAGCGCCAGGCCTTTCCAGTCGATGCGCACCTCTTCGGTTTTGTCGTCCGGCAACTCGCCCGCCAAAAGCAGCAGGGCCATGGCGGCGACCGGAAGGTTGACGAAAAACACCATTCGCCACGAAAAATACTCAGTCAGGACTGCACCTACAGTTGGGCCCAACACCGGTGCGACCACCACGCCCAAGCCAAAGACCGCCATGGCCTGTCCCCGTTTTTCACGCGGAAAGGCGTCAAACAGGATGGACTGCGATAACGGGATCAGGAACGCGCCGAACATCCCCTGCGCCAGGCGGAACGCGACGATAGTCTGAAGACTCCATGACAGGCCGCACATGACAGACATTGTGGCAAAACCCGTGACCGCAGTCAGGATCAGCCTGCGCCGCCCGACCCGACGCGCGACAAACCCGGTCAGCGGCATGACCACAACGGCTGAGACGATATAGCTGGTTAAGATCCATGTCGCCTGATCGGTTGTGGCCCCAAAAGCCGCCTGAATATGCGGCAACGCAACATTGACGATGGTACTGTCCAGAACTTCGAGAATAGCGCTGAGCACGACGGCCACGACAATCACGCGATTGATGTGGCCGGCATCAGTCATTGGCTGGTTCCGGTTGTATCCACCGTAACTTTGCTGCTGCCTCCAACACGCAGCGGGGCGTCGGTTGGATCAAGCTCGATCCGCACCGCAAACCGTCGAGTGACCTTGACCCAGTTGCCGCTGGAGTTTTCGGACGGCAACAACGAAAACGTATCGCCCGAGCCTCGACCGATCGACGCAACCTTGCCGGTCAGGGTCGTGTCTGGAAGCATATCCACCTGCACTGTGACCGGCTGACCGGGTCGGATGCGTGGCAGTGATGTTTCCTTGAAATTTGCATCGACCCACCAGTCAGACGACTCGACAATGGAAAATTGCGGCGCATTGGCAGAGACAGACGACCCCGGGCGCAGCGTCAGATTTGAGATCCAGCCATCGGCTGCGGCATAGACCTTGGTCCAGACAAGATCGGCCTGCGCGATTTCCAACGCAGCCTGCGAGGACAAAACGTTGTCCTGCCGGGCCGCGAGGCCACTTTGCAACGCGGAAAGCTCGGACCGGCTGGTGGTCAACCGGGCCGAAGCCTGTGCGAATTCGGATGTAGTTTGGTCCAGCGAGGCCTGCGCGAGGTCCCCGTCCGAAAACAAAGCTCGGGCGCGTTCAAGATTGCTCTGCGCGGTTTCGTAGAAAGAGTTGGCGCTTTCGACAGCGGCCTGTGCAGCAGTGATCTGGTTCGAGAAGGAGTCAGCCTGCTGAATGGCACTGTCCAGATTAGCTTTGGCCTGATCGACCGAGGCTTGGAACTGTGTCGGATCAATCGAGAACAGCAAATCGCCTGCATTGACCGGCTGGTTTTCGACCACTGCAACGTCTGAAACCTGCCCGGTCACCTGTGCGGCCACATAGATGATATTCGCGCCGATATAGGCGTCTTTTGTTGACGGATACCGCTCTTCATGCCGCCAGAAAAGGAACAATCCAACAGCAATCGTGACCAGGATCCCAGCGGCGGCAATTGCCTTGAATGACTTCATAAGCAGCTTCCTTTTCGGTGCCTAATCGAGCGACCTCACATCACCTGCATATGCATGCGCATGGCCAGATTGCCCAGAATCCAAACTGTCCCGCCGATGATAATCAGCAGAACAAGTGTCGAGAACAGAACCAGGTCCAGATCCTCTCGGCTGCTGCGGCGGCGGTCGATGTGTAGAAAATAGATCAGTTGAACAACCAGTTGTGCCAACCCCAGAAGGCCGATGGTCATATAGACGCCTGGTGTTTCAATACCGAAATGATAGGCGATCACAAATACCACCAGCGTGAGCAGCAGTGACCCACCATAGCCAATCACGTAACGCCGCCGTTCGCGGTGATGCATCTCGGATCGTTTATCCATAGGCCAGCCCTCCGAAATACACGATGGTTATTATGCCGATCCAGATAAGATCGAGGAAATGCCAGAATAGCGCCAACCGCACCATACGCGACATCAGCAGATCGGTCAGCCCGGACATACGCAGCTGAATACCCAGCACGATTAGCCACAGACACCCGGCTGCAACATGCAAGCCGTGGAGCGGTACGAGACCATAGAAGGCCGACAAAAACCCGCTACGCTGTGGGATACCGCCTTGGGCTGCCATGTTCATGAAATCACGGATTTCCAAAACCAGAAAACTGAGCCCCAGCAACAGAGTCACTCCGAACCACAGCACGATCCGTGCCCGAGGCAGGTTGTATTTCAGCGCCAACATCGCCAACCCGACGGTCAAACTGCTGGTCAGCAGAATGAGAGTCTGGGCAAAGATGCTTTTCAGGTCGAACAGCTCATGCGGGCCTAGACCGCCGGCTTGCGCGTCTATCATGGTGATATAGATCGCGAACATCAGGCCGAAATAGACCAGATCGCTCATCAGGAAGACCCAGAAGCCGAAAGTGACGACCTCGGTCGCCTTGTGGGCGCTGGCGTGGTCCTCGCCGAGGTTTATCCCCGGATAACTGTGCTTGGGTGCGCGCCTCATGTCACGGCCTCCATATCCGGGCGGGCGAGGCCGCGATTTTCCGGTGTACTTTCATGATCGCGATCCACAGCGGCGTTGCTGTGGACCAGCGCCAACCACGCCTCGTGTTCTTTGCGGACCTCTTCGGCGGGGATGATGACCTCGGTGCTGGTGTCGAAACTCCAGATGATAATGGCGAGGATCATCGCGATGGTCATCAGTGCTGCCAGCCACCAGATCCACCAGACCAGAGAGAACATCCAGATGCCACTGAGCACGCAGAGGATAAACCCGATGCCGGTGTTGCGCGGCATCTCGATATCTTCGTAGGCCGCGGGTGCAGGATAGGCTTGTCCGCGCTCCTTAGCTGCAGCAAAGTCATCGCGGTCACTAACCTGCGGAATAATAGCGAAGTTGTAGGGCGGCGGCGGAGACGGGATCGACCATTCCAGCGTGCGCCCGTCCCAAGGATCACCGACCGGTGCGCGGGTCTGTTCTCGGTCGCGTATACTGACCCACAATTGGACCAGGATCGAAAGCAACCCGCAAGTAATCACCAGCGATCCTATGGCGGCGGTGATCATGTAGGGGTGAAAGCTGGGATCCTCCCAACTGAACGACCGGCGGGGCATGCCCATCAGACCAACGAAGTAGAGCGGCATGAAGGTCAGCAGAAACCCAACCGTCCAGCAGAAAACCGAAACGCGGCCCCAGAACTCGTTTAGACGGAACCCAAAGGCCTTGGGAAACCAGTAGTTATAGCCGGCTAGCAACCCGAACAGCACACCGGGTAGCAACGCGTTGTGGAAATGCGCAACCAGAAACAGCGTATTATGGACCTGATAGTCGACGGTTGGATTGGCAAGAACCACTCCGCTGAGGCCGCCGATGACGAACAACATCAAGAACGCAAGGCCATAAAGCATCGGGACCGAGAATCGAATGCGCCCACGGTACAGAGTCGCCATCCAGTCATAGACCTTAACCCCGGTCGGAATGGCGATCAGCATCGTGGCAATCCCGAACACCGCGTTGATCAGAGCGCTTTGCCCCATGGTGAAGAAATGATGCAACCAAACCGTGAAGGACATGACCGCAATCGACATTGTTGCGATGACCAGTGAGTTGTAACCATAGAGACGCTTGGCCGAAAAGGTGGCAAAGACCTCAGAATAGATTCCATATGCAGGCAGGACCAACAGGTAGACCTCGGGGTGGCCAAACAGCCAGAACAGGTTGGCATAGTTCATCATGTTGCCGCCAAGGTCATTGGTGAAGAAGTGAAAATCCAGATAGCGATCCGCGGCCAGCAGCAACGCGGCAACGCCTAGGGGCGGCATAGCAAAGATGATCAGGATCGAGCTGCAAATGATCGTCCAGCAATACATGGGCAACCACATGAACTTCATCCCCGGCGCACGCAGCTTGTAGATCGTGACGGCAAAGTTGATGCCAGTCAGTGTTGTGCCCACGCCCGAGACCACGATGGCCCAGATCCAGTAATCCGGCCCAACGCCGGGATTGAACGCGGCCCCGGTATAGGGCGGATAGGCGGTCCAACCA
This sequence comes from Ruegeria sp. CF3, assembly GCF_056537365.1. Lineage (NCBI taxonomy): Bacteria > Pseudomonadati > Pseudomonadota > Alphaproteobacteria > Rhodobacterales > Roseobacteraceae > Ruegeria > Ruegeria sp. CF3. The sequence continues at coordinate 489,974 of NZ_JBQFRK010000002.1, forward strand.
CCTGTTGAGAATTCGCCCACCACCAGCGAGACCATCAGCATCAGCCCGGCCGAGACGGTCAGACCAAGCCCGATCTGGTTCATCACCGGAAAGGCCACGTCGCGCGCGCCTATCATGAGCGGAATTATGTAATTAGCGACGCCAAAGACAAAAGGTACCGCGACGAAGAACACCATTATGGTGCCATGAGTGCTAAACAGTTCCGCGAAATGCTCGGGTTCCAGGAATCCGTCCCCCGGTCCCGCCGCCTGTTGGGCCCGCATCACCACGCCTTCCAAGACGCCCCGCGCCAGCATGACGATGGCGAAGACAATGTACATGATGCCGATCTTCTTGTGATCAGCGCTGGTCAGCCAATCGCGCCAGAGCGGACCCCACAACCGGAACCACGTCAGGATGCCAATCACTACCACTACGCCCACGATCACAATAGCAGCAGCAGCGTTTGCAATGATCTCATTTGCGCCAGGATTCTGGATCAGTCCAGCGATGGGAAATGCATCCCAGCTCAGGCGACCGAAGAAACCGGTCTCGGCATTTGTCATTGGCTTGCCTCCTGCCCGTATTCAGCCGTTCCGGGTTGCTGATCCAACTGCAGAGGCTCTCCGCTGTGATAACGACGCAGGATCGAATGGAACAGGTCGCCCTCTTCCAGCGTGAAATAAAGCGCATTCAGCGGCATGAGTTCGGTGCCCAATGCTGCCTGCACCTCATCCCGATCCGTACGCATCGCCAACGTTCGATAAGTGCTTTCGGTCAACGGTATGCCATGCGCTTTTACGCTGGCGACCCATGCCTGAAAATCCTCGGGCTGCATGGCTTGCGCCAGGAATTTCTGCTTTGTGAATCCTCGGCCATTATACTGTGTGTTCTCGCCTTGCATCGTTTCAGGCGAGTCTGCCACCAGGTGTAGCCGAGTCGTCATCCCCGGCATGGCATAGATTTGCCCCGCCAGCGCCGGGATCATGAACGACTGCATCACCGTGTCTGTGGTCAGCGTCATCGCAACTTGCTGTTTGATCGGTATGCCCAGTTCTCCCACCGTTGCGATGCCATGATCTGGATAGATGAACAGCCATTTCCAATCGAGGCCAACCACCTGCACATTTAGGGCAGGCTCCTCTCCAAAAGGGGCGGAATAAGGGTCAAGACGATGTGTCGCTTTCCAGAGATAGAAAGACAGGATCATCACGATCACGACCGGGACGCCCCACATCAGAAATTCAAGCTTCGCCGAAAAATCCCAATGCGGCGTGTATGCAGCGTTTCCACCCTTACGTCGGCGATAACGCAGGGCAATCAGCGGCACCAGAGCCAGAACCGGTATCACAGCGATCAAGATAAGAGCCGTCGCGCGCAAAAGGTGTGTCTTTTGCACCGCTGCAATCGGGCCTTGGGGGTCCATGAAGCTATCACTCGCCCCGGCAGACTCAGCCGTCAACAACAGAGCAACAAAGATCACCAAGGCTGGCACAGCGACTGAATGTATCCGAGACAAGGTCACACCTGATGATCCTCTTGCGGCGGGGTTTCCCGGCAACTATCGGCAGAGTCACGGATTTTCTCAAGAACTTTTCCAAAATCACCCTGCGCCGCCGCTGTTGACATGAGGTCAAGCGCGCGCGAGACCAATCATATGCGTTTGGTTCTTGCTATAGTCTCTCTGGTTTGTCTTGCCGCCCCCTCGGTAGCGCAAGATCGCGCTGAGGTTGAACGTCAGTTCCAGAACTGGCTACAACAAGCCATATGGCCTCAGGCAAAAGCAAAGGGCGTTTCGAAACGCACGTTCCAAACCGCCTTTGACGGGGTAACGCTAAACTGGGACCTTCCTGACCTGGTTCCGCCGGGAAGCCCCCAAAAGACACCCAAGCAACAACGGCAGGCCGAGTTCGGCTCACCTGGTCGATATTTCAATGCCGGATCAGTCCAGGGTGCCACCTCCGTCGGTCGCAAGATGGCTAGGCGCCATGCGGGTACACTGGCGCGTATCGAGGCAGAAACCGGCGTACCCGCCCGTATCATTCTGGCCATCTGGGGGCGCGAGAGCGGCTATGGACAAGTCCCGATCCGCCATAATGCGTTTCAGGTGCTGGGCACCAAAGGGTTTATGAGTACGCGTGCCGAGTATTTCACGGCTGAACTGATTGCTGCGCTACAGATCGCTGAATCCGGTCACGGCCAAGGCCACGCACTGAAAAGCAGTTGGGCGGGTGCCTTGGGGCAGCCTCAGTTCATGCCCACAAATTTTCTGACTTACGCGCGCGATGGCGATGGGGATGGCCGAACTGATATCTGGGGCTCAGCCTCGGACACGATTGCATCGATCGGCGCGTATCTTGACGAGCACGGATGGGTGACAGGCCGCGACTGGGGGTTCGAAGTTATCCTACCCACGACCGTTTCTTGCGCGTTGGAGGGCCCTGATCAGGGGCGGTTGATCCGCGATTGGGTCGCCATGGGCGTAAATCGCATTTCCGGCAAACCTTTTCCGGCACATGAACTTGATGCCGAGGGCTATCTTATGATGCCTGCCGGTCGTAGCGGTCCGGCCTTTATCGTAACGCCAAATTTCTATGTCCTCAAAGACTATAACACCAGCGACCTTTATGCGCTGTTTGTGGGTCATGTCGGCGATCGCATCCAATACGGAGTTGGCGATTTTCGGGGTCGTTGGGGCGATGTCGGCAATCTCTATCGCTCAGATGTCGCCAGCATGCAGCAGGTGCTTGTTCAACAGGGTCATGACGTCGGTGGCGTCGATGGCCTGCCCGGATACAAAACCCGACGCTCGATCGGGCGCTGGCAAGAGGCTTCTGGAAGCACACCAACCTGCTTCCCCGATGCCTCATTGAAGGCCGTTCTGAAGCCGTAGCAGCGTACTGATTCGCCATTTACGAGCATCACTGCGAACACATTCACCCACGGTGATATGTTGAGCTTCACGAAAATGTCACTGCCACGAAGCGTTTCAAAATAAAATTTTAACACCTCCGCCGGCTGCGGTTCTAATCAGCCTTTGTGGTCTTCACCCACCGCAAAACCCTTTACCTTTGCTTCAAAACTGACAGGTTCATGGGCAGTGAAAGATAGCTTTCGCATTCGGATCTCCGACATTGCCTGATGCATGAATGCCGAAATTATCGATCTTGGCACGATCTAGATCAAGGTAAAGTCCAGACAATTGCCGGAGACAAAATGGCAGACAAGCGCCCACCGCGAATGCGGTTTGGACGTTCGAAACCATACTAAATGGGAGTAAACACATGAACAAAATAATCAGAACCTCTTTGGCAGGACTGTTGTCCTCGACCATCATTACCGGTGCTGCAATTGCTGCCGGTACACATCCCGAAACCGGAGAAGCCCTGGCCGACGATCAGACCTTCACCTATCGGATTCTCGATGAACACAGCTCGGTCGACCCGCAAGTCGTAGAAGATGTGTCGGGTGCAGAAATTGTTCGCGATCTGTTTGAAGGCCTGATGAATCAGGATGAGGACGGTAACCTGGTTCCTGGTGTCGCCACCGAATTCTCGGTCAACGATACCAAGGACGTTTACACCTTTACCCTGCGCGATGAAGCGAAGTGGTCGAATGGTGATCCGGTGACCGCAGGTGACTTTGTGTATGCCTGGAAGCGCGCCGTCGATCCCGAACTGTCGTCGCCCTATGCTTGGTTCATGGAACTGATGTCGATCGAAAACGCTGCCGAGATCATCGCGGGCGAAAAACCGGTAGATGAGTTGGGTGTCAAAGCCATCGACGACAAAACGCTGGAAGTCCGCCTGAGCGCCCCCCTGCCCTATTTCCCGCAGATGACCACACATTCGACAACCTTCCCGGCACCGCAGAAAGTGATCGAAGAATTTGGTGACGCCTGGACCAAACCGGAAAACATCGTCTCGAACGGCGCTTATGTTCTGACCGAGCACCTGCCGCAGGAACGCTCGGTACGTGAACGCAACACCGCCTATTGGGACAACGATAACACCATCATCGACAAGGTCGTGGCGCTGGTCATCAATGATGAAAACGTCGCCCTGACCCGCTATTTGGCTGGCGAACTGGACCGCACCGAAATTCCAGCCGGCCAGTACCCACGTCTGAAGGAAGAGCACCCTGTAGAAGCCATCAGCTTCCCACGCCTGTGCAACTATTATTACACCTTCAACCTATCTGATGGTGGCCCCGAGGCTTTCAAGGACCCGAACGTCCGCCAAGCCCTGTCACTGGCCGTTGATCGTGCGATTATCACCGAAAAAGTGATGGCAGGCGGTCAGCCCGAAGCCTACACTTTCGCCCCCGAAGCAACCGCAGGCTTCACCGTACCGGCCGTTGAAATGGCATCCATGTCCCAAGCCGAACGCGACGAGTTGGCGAAGGAGCTTCTAGCAGAAGCAGGTTATGGGCCTGACAACCCTCTGAGCTTCCAGATGGTTTATAACACCGCGGAAAACCACAAGAAGGTCGCCGTTGCGCTGAGCCAGATGTGGAAGCAGAAGCTTGGCGTGAACGCCGAACTGGCAAATATGGAGTGGAAAGTCTTCCTCGAGGAGCGCGGCAACCAAAACTTTGAGCTGGCACGTGGTGCTTGGTGCGGAGACTACAACGAGGCGTCAACCTTCCTGGACCTACTGCAGTCGGACTCGGGCTATAATGACGGCAAATATGCCAACGCGCGCGTTGATGAGCTGCTGGCCGAGGCCAAAACCTCGGACGATCCGGCTCCGCTTTACACCGAAGTTGAACGCATCATCGCCCAAGAAACGCCTGTGATCCCGATCTATCACTACGCAGGCGTCTATATGATGGACAGCGATGTAGGCAACTGGCCGGTGAACAACGTCGAGCAGAACTGGTACTCGAAAAACCTCTACAAGCTCGCTGAATAATCGTCTTTGAACCACGCCCTGCCCCGGAGACATCCGGGGCAGGGCCAATAAACACGGGGGCATGAAATGCTTGCCTACAGTTTAAAGCGGCTGCTGGTCGCTATTCCGACGATCCTGTTATTGATCGTCGCCTGCTTTTTCCTCATGCACATCGCGCCTGGCGGGCCATTCACCTCGGAACGGCCATTGCCGCCGCAGGTTCTGGCCAATATCGAGGCGCGTTATGGATTGGACCAACCGCTGTGGAAACAGCTTTGGGACTATCTGTACAACATCGTGGTGCATTTTGATTTCGGACCGTCCTTCAAATTCAAGGATCGGGATGTGAACGACATCATCGCGCAGGGTTTCCCGATTTCGCTAACCTATGGTTCGTTGTCCTTTCTGGTGGCAACATCCGTTGGCGTCGCGCTGGGAATTGCCGCTGCAATCAAACACAATAGCTGGATTGACTACTTTGCGGTGGGTCTGGGTATCGCCGCTCAGGCGCTTCCTAACTTCATCATGGGGCCGATCCTGATCCTGACCTTTACCCTGTGGCTGGGGTGGCTGCCGGGTGGCGGCTGGCATGGCGGTCAATGGCAGTATCTGGTGATGCCGGTGATTGCGTTGGCGACCTCCTACATGGGATCGATCGCAAGGATTACGCGTTCATCGATGCTGGAGGTTCTGAACTCGAACTTCATTCGAACTGCACGGGCCAAGGGATTGCCGACAAGAACCGTGATCTGGCGCCATGCGCTTAAGCCGACATTGCTTCCCGTTGTCTCGTACCTCGGGCCGGTTTTTGTCTACGTTCTGACCGGTTCGGTTTTTGTCGACATCTATTTCTCAACCGGTGGTCTGGGGCAGGCCTATGTCGGCTCGGCTTTGTCTCGCGACTATGCTGTGCTGCTAGGGGTCACCATTCTTTACGGCGCGTTGACCGTGGTTGTGAACCTTCTGACCGACCTGGCTTATGCCTGGTTCGATCCAAAAATCCGATACTGAGGGGCAGGCAATGCTTGGAAAATCACAAAAAGCCGCCCATCTGGCCGAGGAAATCACTGATTACACGGTCATTCAGGGGCGCTCGCTTTGGCAGGACGCACGGATACGTTTTGTCCGCAACAAGGCCGCTATGGCCAGCGTTTTCATTCTGGGTCTGATCGTGTTGTTCACGATTGTTGGCCCTTACTTCGCAGTCTGGAACAATGAAGAGATCGACTGGAACGTCATGGGGGACGTGCGCGGCATGGGTATGCCGTCCATGGAAACCGGACACTATTTTGGCGTCGATGATTTGGGGCGCGACCTATACAGCCGCGTCATTCAGGCCACCACCACATCGCTGCTGGTCGGTTTGATCGGGGCCGCGACCGCTCTGATCGTCGGCACCTGCTATGGCATCACCGCCGGATATATCGGCGGGCGCACCGACAGCGCCATGATGCGGTTCGTGGATATCCTGCTTGCAATTCCGGCAACACTGATCATCATTCTGCTGCTAGTCGTGGCGGGACGGTCCTTCTTTATGCTGTTCATCGCATTGGGCGCGGTCGGTTGGCTGACGATGGCGCGGATTGTCCGGGGGCAAACCCTGACCCTCAAGAACCGCGAGTTTATCGAAGCCGCGCGCGCCGCCGGTGTCAGCGAATTTACCATCATGTACCGTCACATTCTGCCCAACCTGTTGGGCGTTGTGATCGTGTACGCTTCGTTACTGGTGCCCGAGATGATCCTGACGGAAAGCTTCATCTCGTTCCTCGGCCTCGGAATCTCAGAACCCTACACATCGTTGGGCCGCCTGATCGCCGAAGGGGCTGGCACCATGGCGTATGGTACGCTCTGGCAGCTGATGTTCCCACTTACTTTTTATGTCGCCATCATCATCACCATGTTCTTCATCGGTGACGGCCTGCGCGACGCTCTGGACCCGAAGGATCGCTGATATGAGTCTGTTTTCCGTGAAGGACCTGAGCGTCCGATTTGATACACCTGACGGCGTGGTTGAAGCTGTAAAAGGCATCAGTTTCGACATCAATCCCGGCGAATGTCTGGGCATCGTCGGCGAAAGTGGCTCGGGCAAAAGCCAGACGTTCATGGCAGCGATGGGGCTGTTGCCCTCCGCTGGCCATGCGTCTGGTTCTGCTTTGCTGAATGGTCGGGAGATCCTGAATCTACCTGTGAACAAAATCAACAAGATTCGTGGCTCAGACGTCGGCATGATTTTTCAGGATCCGCTGACCGCCCTGACCCCACATCTGCGGGTCGGCCAGCAGATGCGCGAAGTGCTACAGGTTCACGAAGGTTTGCAAGGCTCGGCTGCCCGCCAACGTTGCCTTGACTGGCTGAATCGCGTTCGCATCCCTGAAGCGAAACGGCGGCTGGATCAATATCCACATGAATTGTCTGGTGGCATGCGTCAGCGTGTGATGATCGCCATGTCGATGCTGTGTAATCCCAAACTTTTGATCGCGGATGAGCCGACTACTGCGTTGGATGTGACCGTTCAGGCCGACATTTTGGACCTGATGGTACGGTTGCAAAAGGATGAAGGTACGGCCATAGCTCTGATCACCCATGACATGGGTGTTGTTGCGCGCATGTGCGACAATATTCAAGTCATGCGTATGGGTGAGTTTGTGGAGGCCGGTGACACGCGCGAAGTCTTTCGTTCTCCTCAGCATGATTATACCCGAACGCTACTTGAGGCTATGCCGCGAATTGATGCGGGCGATGCTCCGAAAGCTCTTACGCAGACGGGAGAACCGCTACTGAAAGTGGATGACGTCAAGGTTCATTTCCCCATCCATGTCTCGGGAGGTCTTTTTGGGCACAAGGTACCGCTGAAAGCCGTTGATGGCGTGAGTTTCGACATCCGAAAGGGCGAGACCCTAGGTGTTGTTGGAGAATCCGGCTGTGGCAAATCCACGCTGGCCCGGGCTGTGCTGCAACTGATCGAACCCAGCGCGGGCAATGTCAGCTGGCTGGGGCATCCGATCGTCGGGCTGAAACGGGCCGAGTTGAACAAGTACCGCAAGGACCTGCAGATCGTGTTTCAGGACCCGCTGGCGAGCCTTGATCCACGGATGACGATCTCGGCCTCGATCGCAGAACCGCTGAAAACCTATCGCCCGGATCTGACCGAGCGGGAACGCAAAGAGCTGGTCGCAGAGATGATGGAGCGTGTTGGCTTGAAGGCCAACATGATCAACCGGTATCCGCACGAGCTGTCCGGGGGGCAAAACCAGCGTGTTGGAATCGCGCGTGCCATGATCAACAAACCAAAACTGATTATCTGTGACGAGGCAGTTTCTGCGCTGGATGTGTCCATTCAAGCCCAGATCGTAGGATTGTTGCGTGAACTGCAACAAGAGTTTGGCCTATCGATGATCTTCATCAGCCACGATTTGTCTGTGGTACGCGCGGTTTCGAACCGGATCATGGTTCTATATCTGGGCCGCATCGTTGAATTGGGCGATGGTGAAGTGATCTGTTCCGAACCGAAACATCCTTACACTCAGTCCCTGATTTCGGCGGTTCCGATCCCTGATCCGGATGTCGAGCGCAGCCGCCAAAGGCTTAAACTACCGGGAGAATTGCCTTCTCCCATGGATCCGAAAGCAGCTTTGCGCTTTTTGCCCAGCAGATTGTCTATGGGTGAGACCGACTATGTACCTCAACTCAGTGAGATTGCCCCGGATCACTTCGTCGCCGAACACGATCCGCTTGAGGCGATTATGGCCAATGCATAATCTTACGCGCCCCGATCTAAGGGGCGCGTTTTAAACTTCATAGAACAAGTGATTAGTGGATTGGTTCGGTGATCCCGCTTTCGGTCGTGTTTCGTTTTGACTCTGCCCTTAAGTTAATGGCAGATTCCAGCGAACCCGTAGCAGACCAGCCGGGTGTGATTGATTGGTAGGATTTTAGATTATATGTGGGGGCTCCGGCATCACCGAGAGTCGTCGGCAATATATAGAATTAGTGAGGTAATATGGTACGCAAAGTCACCAAGGCGATATTTCCCGTAGCGGGAATGGGCACTCGGTTTCTTCCGGCGACAAAGTCGGTGCCAAAGGAAATCATGACATTGGTTGATCGTCCGCTGGTCCAATATGCCATCGACGAAGCGCGTGCGGCCGGGATCACTGAATTCATCTTCGTGACATCGCGCGGAAAATCAGCACTTGAGGACTATTTCGATCACAATCTCGTGCTGGAGCAGGACCTCAAGTCTAAGGGCAAAGACGAACTGCTTGAAGTCTTGAACGCAACCAATATGGAAAGCGGAGCGATTGCCTATATCCGTCAACACAAGGCTTTGGGATTGGGGCATGCGGTCTGGTGCGCCCGTCGACTGATCGGGGATGAACCCTTTGCCGTGATGCTGCCCGACGATGTGATTGCCGCCGACAAACCCTGCCTACAGCAGATGGTCGAAGCCTATGAGGAAACCGGCGGCAACATGGTCGCCGCGATGGAAGTTCCCAACGAAAAAACCAGCTCCTACGGTATTCTGGATACCGGCCAGAATGTTGGAACGGTTGTCCGTGCCAAAGGAATGGTGGAAAAACCGAGACCAGAGGACGCGCCATCCAATCTTGCGGTGATCGGTCGTTACATCTTAGGTCCTTCGGTTCTGTACAATCTGAACCAGAAAAAGAAGGGAAGTGGCGGCGAAATCCAACTGACCGACGCAATTGCTGAGGATATTGGCAATGGTGTCCCTGTCTTTGGCTACAAGTTTGACGGACAGCGGTTCGATTGTGGTTCAAAGGCTGGCTTTCTGCAGGCAACGGTCTCGTTCGCATTGGCTCGCGATGATCTGCGCGACGACCTGAACCAATATCTGCATGAAGTCGTGGCCTCTGATCGGGCCGCGCAGTAGGCCTAGCCGTGTCAGCCATTCTGTATTCAATTCAGTAATTTAAGCTTTATGGTTCAGAAGGGGCAGACATTATGAGCACAGTCTATCCTGTAATTCTATGTGGCGGGTCAGGTGCTCGGCTTTGGCCATTGTCGCGTAAAAGCTACCCCAAACAGTTTGTTCCGCTGATTGGTGAAACCAGCCTGCTGCAGCAATGTGCCGAGCGGTTGAAAGGCCCGACCGACACGCCTTACGCCAAACCTCTGATCCTGACCAACGAGGCTTTCCGCTTTGTCGTCCCTGAACAGTTGATGGCCATAGGGATCGATCCGGGTCCGATCTTGATCGAACCCGAAGGACGCAATACCGCACCTGCGGTGCTGGCAGCTGCCCTGCACCTTTCATCCATTGATCCCGACGGGATGATGCTGGTAGCCGCGTCGGATCACGTCATTCCAGACAGTGCGGCCTTTCATGCGGCCGTCGCCGAAGGGGTCCGCACAATAGCCGAGCGTGGAGATCTGGTGACGTTTGGGATCACACCCGACCGACCCGAAACCGGGTATGGCTACCTTAAGCTCGCCCAAGCACCGGACTCGTCAGGCGCTTCTGTGCAACTTGACCGGTTCGTTGAAAAACCCGATCTTGAAAACGCCAAGGCTATGGTGGCTGAAGGGAGTTATCTTTGGAACTCGGGCATCTTTTTGTTCGCGGTCCGAGATATCCTTGAGGCGTTCAGCCAGCATGCACATGATCTAATAACGCCCGTTAAGAAGGCGGTTGAACAGGCGCAGTGTGATCTGGGCTTCCTGCGGTTAGATCCCGAGGCCTGGGCGACAGTTCAGGACATCTCTATCGACTATGCGGTTATGGAGAAGGCCGACAATCTCAGCGTTGTCCCTTATGCCGCCGGGTGGTCAGACGTGGGCAGCTGGTCTGCCGTACAAGAGCTGAGCAACCCCGATACGGACGGCGTTGCAACTGCCGGCGAAGTGACCGCCATAGATTGTCGCAACGTGCTGGTGCGTTCTGAATCGCCCGCGCAAGAAGTTGTTGCAATGGGGTTAGAGAACGTAATCACCGTGGCTATGCCTGACGCGGTTTTGGTCGCCAGCATGGACCGGGCGCAAGACGTCAAGCAGGCCGTCGCAGCATTGAAGGCAAAAGGCGCCAAGCAGGCGGAAGCATTGCCCGTTGATCATCGCCCCTGGGGATGGTTCGAAAGCCTTGTCATCGGCGATCGGTTTCAGGTCAAACGCATTCACGTCCATCCCGGCGCTTCGCTGAGCTTGCAATCGCATCACCATCGGTCCGAGCATTGGATTGTCGTGGAAGGCACCGCCGAGGTGACTATTGACGACAAGGTACAGCTCGTGTCTGAGAATGAATCCGTCTATGTGCCGCTCGGGGCCGTGCACCGGATGGTAAACCCAGGCAAAGTGCCAATGGTTCTTATCGAGGTGCAGACCGGGACCTATTTGGGTGAAGATGACATTATTCGCTACGAAGATGTCTACGCGCGTGACTGAGATCTGATTTCAAGAACTGATCCAGGTTTGGGGCATCTGCAAGGCAGATGTCTCCATATTTCTGAGACCAAATCTTAAAAATTCGAAACCTGGGCGTTCGGCTGGGTCAGGCGGGATTTACGCACATCACGGCAGTGTGGCGCGCAATCATCATCGGACCGACACCACTGGAGGATGCCCATGCCACAGAACTCTCCCCGTCTAAATCTGCCCTATCTGCAACCCGCGCAGGCCCAAAAACATGTGACCCATAACGAAGCGCTGCGTGCGCTAGATCTGGTGGTGCAGCTAAGCGTTGCGTCCGTTAACGCGACGATCCCACCAGCTGCTCCTGATCAGGGTGAAACCTATGCATTGGGCACGTCTCCGACCGGGGCATGGTCCGGACAGGATGGAAAACTGGCGGCTTGGTTGGACAACGGGTGGCATTTCTTGACGCCCGACATGGGCTGGCGGGCTTGGGATCAAAATGCAGGGCTGTTGAAAGTCTGGGACGGGTCGGCGTGGATCGACCCGCCGGTCAATACACAGAACCTTTCCGGGATCGGCATCGCAACCGGATCAGACAGCACAAACCGACTGGCCGTACGTAGCCCTGCCACCTTGTTGACGCATGAGGGCGCTGGCCACCAACTCAAGATCAACAAGGCTGGTGCCGGTGATACTGCCTCGCTGCTGTTTCAATCGAACTGGACCGGCCATGCCGAAATGGGCCTATCCGGCGATACAAATTTTTCAATCAAGGTCTCGCAGGATGGCGGAAGCTGGGTCGATGCTTTGCGGTTTGACGCCACAACCGGAACAGCCAGCGGAGCGGCTGTGCAAGGCAGCGCCGATGACACCACCTCGGGTCGCCTGATGCGGGCAGATTACGGGTACGGACCGGGCAATGTGCTGGGCACCGTATCCGAAAGCAGCGGCGTACCCAGCGGAGCGGTGATCGAGAGGGGCAGCAATGCAAATGGTGACTACACGCGCTTTGCTGACGGAACCCAGATTTGCACCGCCGTTCTAAGTGCTGTGGCCTGCACGACCGCAACTGGTAGTATGTTCGCCAGCGGCACCGCCAATTGGGATTTCCCTATTGCCTTTGCTGACAGCAGTTCTCCCGCTCTCAGCGGGAACGGCGGCGGTATTGGCCGATTTATGGGGTTTGACGCACCTTCAGAAACTCAAGCGACGTATCAGGTGATGGCTCCATCCTTGGACGCTACTAGTATAGCGCCAACAGTGATCGCAGTCGGCCGTTGGTACTGAATAAAGACCGTTCGGGCCATCGCCCGGACGGTTATCGTTCTTGCAAATTGGTTTCTGACCGATCCAGACAACACGCAAAGATCTGTCTTATCCTGTACCAAGATCGATACCAGGAACCCAGCTAACAACCCTATCATTTCACTCTTTGTGAAAGCGACAGATCAATGCCAGTTACAAGGCCGCCGTCCATACGCGATATCGACCCTGCCCGGTTACTTCGCGGATCAGCCCCCTATCGCTGAATTTGTCCAGATTTCGCTGTGCCGCTGCACGCGAGGCATGGGTCAGTTCTTCGGCCAGCGGGGCGGAAACCATCGGCCAAGCCGTTAATGCATCAATCAGCACGGGTGGGGTTCGACCGCTTAGGTCCGAAATGGCGTCGCGGGCGCGCTCTTCCCAAGCGCTGATCCGGTCCAAATGCAGCAAAGCCGCAAGTGAGGCCTGACCTGCCCCCTGAATCCAGGCCGAAAGTTTCTCGTCCAACGATCCTGCCCCCCGCAATGCACCTGGGCCCGACAGAGAAAGCGGCATGAACAATGCGCCACCTCGACCCATCGCGGAGGCATGACGGGCCGCGATGACCGCGGCCTCGGTATCCTGTCCGATGCCAGGAGACAACGCGCGCCACGCGTGAAATCCGATGGCGGCCTGGGTAACCGGGTGCAAACCGGCGACATTTCGCATGGTTTCCGCCAGATCAATCACTGCTTCGGGTGTATCTTCGAAACCTTGGGCCTGACGGTCTAGAAAAGCGGTCAGCCCCGCATCCCAGCCGCCCTCTGATGGCGCAGCACCCGACGACAGCCGCCTCACTGCCCATCCCGCCCGATACAAAGCCTGCACATCATCACCGGTTGCTCCGATCCGCAAACCGGTCCAAAGCGCAAGGCGGTCGACGCTGATCCGGTCGCCCGTCCACCAGCCCAGATCCGAGACCTCCATCAGGGCCAGACGGTGACCCCACCCCTTGGGACCCGCGCGCAAACGTTCATCCAGAGCTCCAAATGTGACGGCCAGATCGGCCAGTTCAGCCGATAACTCGGATTGGGCCGCACGCCAGTCTCTTGGGTCAAACAGCAAACGCTGGTCCGGTCTCGGTACAGAGGGCAGAAATTCTCCCGGGTCTTCTTCGTCGTCGGGCGGAAGGAACCACAAATCGTCGTCTTCCGGCGGATCGGTGTCATAGATGCTGCGCGGCCCTTCTTCCAAGGCCTCATCATCCGGGTCCGGTATCTGAGGGTTCGGCTTCATGTCGGGTATTCTTCGGGCAATTACCGCGGTTCACAAGTGGTTTTGCGGATTCTTGTCGCTCAGCCTGAGAACGCCTCGGTCAAAACACTTAGTTCTCCACTCAGGTCTGTTTGCGCATCTCCACCCAATAGCATATAGCCGTAGCCATCATTCGCCCATGTCGCTGTCGCAAGACCACTGAGCACCGCAAAGTTCACATCCTTGACCGGTGCTCCCGCGCCTTGCCGGATCACACAAAACGCCACCGGATTACCCTGGGCGTCAGCAAAGACTACCTGCACCAAAGGTTTACCTTTGAACGACAGCACCTGAGCTCGTTTCAGATCAAGGCCCGGCAGATTTTCCAACACGTCCCGGTTCAGTGAACGACCCAACTGAGCCTCGGCCTGAACAAACTGCGCGTCCAGCGTTTGCTGAGAATTGTCCAGATCGGCAATCGTGTCCGGTGAATAAAGCGATTGATAGATCGCAGCCTGCTCCGCCCAGCCCAATGCCTGTGGTCGCGTGGCCCAGAATGTTGCAGACGCAGCAATAACAGCAACTGAGGCTGCGACCGCCAGCAAACGGAGCGGTCCGGCATTGGATTGTTGAGCGCTCGGAATGGGCAGATCGATCGAAGGCGCCTCAGTTGGAATGCCTTCAAAAGCCTGCTGCACAACCTGGGCAAATGGGTCGAGCGCCATGAGACGGTGTTCGAGTGCAGAATCCTCGGCCACCGCGTCTTCGATGGCGCGGGCTTCGGCCTCATCGAGGCTGCCTTCCAGATAGGCCAGAAGTGTTTCGTCGGAAAACTTCATTTGCCACTCCGTTGCACGGTGTCAGCCGCATCGTGCTGCATAACGGTTTTCAGTTTCTGCCGGGCATTGGAAAGCCGGCTCATGATTGTGCCGATGGGTACGTCCAGCATATCCGCAGCTTCGCGGTAGCTGTAGCCTTCGACAAACACAAGCATCACCGTTTCACGTTGCGCCTCTGGCAGCTGCATCACTTGAGTAAACACCTGAGCGGCGAAAATATTCGTTTCTGAATCAGGCCCTGTCGCGACTAATTCCGCCTCGGGCGTGACTGAAAGCGCCTGCGCCTTTCTTACGGATCGCGCCCGTATCTCGTTCAGCCAGATTGAACGGCAGATCGTCATCAGCCAACTGTCCAGCCGTTCATACGAGGTGACCTGGTGGTGCTTCTCCAACGCACGCAATGCCGTCGCCTGCAACAGATCATCCGCAACGTCCGACGCACCCGACAAAGCCAGCCCAAACCGCCAGACCCGTTTCGAGTGGGTCTGGATTGCGCCGCGCACGGCTTGTTCGGTGCTCATCTCAACACTCATCGAATAAAACGCGACCTGTGTGTGTTTGCTTTGACATGGGACCGGGCCCGCTTGGTCAGAACTGTCATAGATCCTGGAGGAAAGAAATGAAACTTCTGTTCAAAACAATCACGATTGCGTCGGCTATTATTGCAGGCCCGGGTCTGGCTGCAGATTGGACACTAAACCCGGATGCGTCTCATCTGGCTTATGGAACGGTCAAGATCGATGATGTTGGAGAGGTCAATTCTTTCACCAACCTTTCGGGTCATGTCAGCGAAGATGGCAAGGTTAGTATCGATATCGATCTGTCGTCGGTCGAAACGAATATCGACATCCGTAACGAACGGATGATCGAGTATGTGTTTCGCAAAGCCGCGACCGCAACCTTGAGCGCGAATATTGATATGGACCAAGTGTCGAAGCTGGATGTGGGTGCCAGTAATACGATTGAGGTGGATGCGAAGCTGGCTCTGGCGGGGACCGAGGTGGAATTCTACACCGATATGTTTGTCCTGCGTGTGGCCGAAGATGCCGTCATGGTTTCAACCAACGACATGGTGTTCATCAGCACCGAGGATGCGGGCGTTTCGGCAGGCGTAGACAAGCTGATGGAGTTGGCACAACTACCCAGCATCACCCGCACCGTACCGGTGACCGCACGATTGATGTTCAGTCTCGAAGGCTGAAACCTAAGAAAAGTACGGGGTCGAATTTGGCCCCGGCTTATGCCCCCCAAGTGTCGCTTAGGCGATAGCCGCCAGGCCATGGGTCATCGGGGTCGAGCATGTGCTGGTGCGTACCCGTAATCCAGCCTCGCCCCGAGATTTCCGGGGTGATCGCCACGCGGCCGTTCAGATCATGCCGCTCTACGATACGGCAGCGAAATTCACTGTTGATGACTGAACGCGCGTGGTAGCGATCGGTCATCGTCATTTCTCCCTTGGCCAGCAAAACCGCCATCCGGGCTGAAGCACCGGTGCCACAAGGTGAACGATCCAGCTTACCCGGTTTGATGGCGACAGTATTTCGTCCGATGAGAATATCGCCCTGACGATCGAGCGGGCCTGCAATCTGGCAAAACGAAATGTGACTCCAGTCTTTAGTGGGGTGATCGAAGCCTAGCTGCTCATTGGCGGCATCGGTGATACGCGCGCCAGTCCTTGCAAGATCAGCTCCTTCATCAGGGGTTAGCTCGAAACCCAAATCGGCGGCATGGACAATTGCAAAACTGTCGCCACCAAACGCGGTATCCACGCGCAACGTCCCGATGCCCTCAACCTCGATCCGGGCATCCAGCTTGTCGACGAAACTTGGCACATTATGCACAAAGATACGTTCGGCCTTGCCATTTCGGCATTCGGCGCGGACGCGGATCAACCCTCCTGGGGCTTCCAATGTCAGATGGGTTTCAGGCTCGTGCATCGGAAGAATGCCACTGTCCAACAGAACCGTTGAGACACAAATCGAGTTGGAGCCTGACATCGGTGGCGTGTCTTCCGGTTCCATGATGATGAACGCTGCATCGGCCTCGGTTTTTTTTGGTGGAACCAACAGATTCACATGGCGAAAGACACCGCCGCGAGGTTCATTCAGCATGAAATCCCGCAATGTCTGGTCTTCAGCGATAAAGGTCCTTTGGTCCCATATCGTCTCTCCCGGAGGCGGAGCGACACCACCGACGATAACGTCGCCCACTTCGCCTTCAGCATGGGCCGAGATTACATGGATGGTTTTGGAACTGCGCATAAAGCCTCCGGAAAGCCGATGGATAATGCGCAGTCATGCAAAACAGATCCGGTCTGGCAAGCCTTATCGCAGCCGCTGACCCGTCTCGGGATCGAACAGCATCGCACGCTCAGGACGAACCGAAAGCCCGATGCGGTCACCCTTCGTACTGCGTTGGTCTTCCCGTTCTTCCACAATCAGCTTATCGCCATTTGGCGTCAGCAGATAAGAATATGAAACACCACCGAGCGCTTCGGTCAGATCAACTGTGCAGGTGTCACCGTTTCGATCCACCTGAATATGCTCGGGGCGAATACCCAATGTTACTTTCGTCGCTCCTTTGGGAACGCTCTCGGTGACCGGGACATCATCAGTAAGTGCTGGGTGCCGCACCATGCCGTCCACGACATCGCACTCAAGGAAGTTCATTGCAGGAGACCCGATGAAACCCGCCACGAACTTATTGTCGGGGTCGCGATACAGGTCCATGGGGGCTCCCACTTGCTCAATCCGACCGTCACGTAATACCACAATCTTGTCGGCCATGGTCATCGCCTCAACCTGATCGTGCGTAACATAGATCATCGTCGCGCCGATTTCCTGATGAAGCCGCGCAATTTCAACCCGCATTTCCACGCGAAGTTCTGCATCCAGATTCGAGAGCGGTTCGTCGAACAGGAACACCTCGGGGCCGCGCACAATGGCACGCCCGATCGCGACCCGCTGACGCTGACCGCCGGACAACGCTTTGGGTTTGCGTTTCAGATATTGGTCGAGCTTCAGAATATTTGACGCTTCCTGAACCTTCTGATCGATCTCGGCCTTGGCAACACCGTTCATCCGCAGACCAAATCCCATGTTCTCGGCCACGGTCATATGGGGATAGAGCGCATAGGTTTGAAAAACCATCGCCACTCCGCGTTTGGCAGGATCCACATGCGTGACTTCACGTGCGCCGATATGGATTTCCCCGTCCGAGGTTTCTTCCAAACCCGCGATCATCCTCAACAGCGTGGACTTACCGCAGCCCGAGGGGCCCACGAACACGCAAAACTCACCATCTTCAATCTGCAGATCAATCCCGTGAATGACCTGCGTCTGGCCATACCGTTTGATCGCGCCTTTCAGGGTTACACCTGTCATGTTGCTTGCATCCTATTCTGTTGGCCCTCGGGGAACCGCCACGCCTGTGCTTCTGTGCCGATCTGTTCAGCGACGCGCCGGACGCGCGGCACCCAAGATTGCAATTGCTCGAAATCCATTCGCCCAGTCGATCCTGTCACCGATAGGGCCCCCAACATGCGGCCCCCGTCAGTCAGAATCGGGCAGGCAATGCAGATGATGCCGGGCTCATGCTCTTCATCATCAACTGCGTAACCACGGCTGCGGATCTTAACGAGATCAGCCCGCAATGCCTTATCCGAGGCCAAGGTCTTGTCAGTGAACCGATGAAAGCTTTGTTGCGAGATCGTCTTTTCCAACTGTGCCTCGTCCAAATAGGCCATCATCGCTTTGCCAACGCCTGTGCAATAGGCCGGGCCGACCTTGCCGGCCTCGGAATACATCTCAATTGGTCGTTGCGCGTTGCGCTTATCCACATAAAGCACCTGCCCGGAATCAAGTTGCGCCAAGTGCACGGTCTCCCCTGTCTCGGCGCTGAGAGCGTCCAGGAAAGGCCGCGCAATTGGAGCTAATGAGCTATGCGTCCATGCCGAATGCGCCAGTCGCACCAATCGCATACCTGGCGAATAAGTCTGCCGTTCCGGTTCGTAATGCAGCATGCCCTGATTGGTTAGCGACTGCAGAAAACGGTATAGCGTCGCCTTGGGAAATTCACTGCGTTCCAGCAATTCCCCGAACCGCACCGGGCGTTCGAAGGCCGCGACTTGTTCCAGCACGTCACATGCTTTTCCTATTGTTCCGTCACCTGCCACGGGTGCCTGTTCTCCTCCACTTTCCCTCGGCTTTGGGCACGAGGGTCTTGACAAGAGTAGCCGAGTCGATGTGTAGTTTTCAATATATAAAACAAGGTTTCAATATTTGAGACCAATATGGAAGCTTAAGGGAGGAAACTATGCATTCCATGTTCAAGCGCACAGCGGCTGCTTTGGCTGCCAGTGTGGCACTTGCTGCGCCCGTCGCGGCAGAGCTGACCGGCGAGCTGCGAATCTTCCTCGATACGTCCAACCCGGCGCCGCGCGCGACGATGGAAGCGATGATCGAGCGATTCGCGGCCGAACATCCCGGTCTGGAAATCGAAACCACCGTGATCGACCGTGAGGCCTACAAGACCCAGATTCGCAACTTCCTGACGGCTGACACGCCAGACGTTGCCACCTGGTATGCAGCCAACCGGATGAAGCCTTATGTTGAAGCGGGTCTTTTCGAAGACGTCTCGGACCTGTGGGCTGAACCTGAAATCGCCGACAATCTGGCGTCGACCAAAGGTGCGATGACCATTGATGGCAAACAGTGGGGCGTTCCGTACACCTATTATCAATGGGGCGTTTATTACCGCAAAGACATCTTTGATGAGCTGGGTCTGACCGAGCCGACCACTTGGGAAGAAGAACTGGCCAATTGCCAGAAGATCGTCGATTCCGGACGCGCCTGTTATACCATCGGCACCAAGTTCCTGTGGACAGCAGGTGGCTGGTTTGACTACCTGAACATGCGCACCAACGGGTTCGACTTCCACAATCAACTCGCAAATGGCGAGATCAGCTGGGAAGACGACCGGGTTAAGCAGACCTTCGCCAACTGGAAACAGCTGATCGACATGGGCGCATTCATTGACAACCACCAGACCTATAGCTGGCAAGAAGCCCTGCCCTTTATGGTCAACGGTGAGGCCGCCGCCTATCTGATGGGTAACTTCGCTGTGGCTCCGCTGCGTGAAGCAGGCCTGACCGACGATCAGTTGGACTTCTATCAGTTTGTCGCCATCAACCCCGATGTTGAACTGGCCGAAGACGCGCCGACCGATACGTTCCATATCCCGGCCAATGCCTCGAACAAGGAAGCCGCGCGTGAGTTCCTGCGTTTCGCAGTCTCTGCGGACGAACAGACCGAAATCAACAACGGTGCAAACCTCGGCCAGTTGCCTGTGAACGCGCAATCCGCAGTGGACGACGACAAGTTCCTGCAGCAGGGCTTTGTCATGCTATCGTCTAACAGCCCCGGCGGTGTTGCACAGTTCTGGGACCGCGACGCACCAGCGGAAATGGCAAAAGTGTCGATGGAAGGCTTCCAGGAATTCATGGTCAAGCCGGACAACGCTGACAAGATTCTGGCCAAGCTGGAACGTGCGCGCGAGCGCATCTACGACAACTAAATCTTGTCCAGGGTCGGGCTGAAGCCCGGCCTACACCTTGCACAATAGTAGGGCGGGCTTCAGCCCGCCTTCACCCACCAGATCCGAGATGCCCATGACCGCTGCCGTTGACGCCCCCGAGCAAGAAAGCTGGTTCCACAGAAACCAACAGCGCATCGCGCCCTGGCTGTTTTTGGCTCCGGGTCTGTTGTTCTTCATGGTCTATGTGATCATCCCGGTCTTTCAGTCTTTCAATCTGTCTCTTTATGAATGGGACGGTTTAGGTGCAGCTGAATATGTCGGCTTTCGCAACTATGAAGATCTGTATTGGGAATGGGTGGACCGCGACGCTTTCTACATCTCGCTCAAGAACAACCTGATCTGGCTGATCCTGTATCTGGCCGCAATCCCTGCAGGCTTGTTTATTGCACTGTTCCTGAACCAGACGGTCTGGGGCATCCGCCTCTACAAGTCTTTGTTCTTCTTTCCCTTCGTCATCTCTCAGGTCGTCGTTGGGCTAGTATTCACATGGTTCTACGATCCAACCTTTGGCCTTCTAAACGAATTCCTAAGCCTCTTTGGCCTCGGTCCACTGAACGTGCTGGGGGATGAGCGCTTCGTAACCTATGGCATCATCTTCGCAGGTCTATGGCCACAAACGGCCTATTGCATGATCCTCTACCTCACCGGCCTGAACGCGGTCGACCCCGAACAGATCGAAGCCGGGCGTCTGGACGGCGCAAAAGGTGGGCGAATGCTGTGGCACATTATTCTGCCGCAGCTGCGCCCGGCAACCTTCATCGCATTCGTTGTGACAATCATCGGCGCGCTGCGCAGCTTTGACCTGATCTCAATCATGACACAGGGCGGTCCTTTTGGCTCGTCCCGCGTGCTGGCCTACTACATGTTCGAGGTCGCGCTGTCCGAATACGGCTTCCGCATGGGATATGGCGCAGCTATCGCTGTGATCCTGTTCCTGATTATGCTCTGCTTCATCGCCTACTTCCTGTGGTCGATGTACCGCGAAGAAAGGGGGCACTGAGATGTTTCCCAAACCGATCGAAAAACAACCCCGCGCAGCGCAGATCACCTATCAGGCGATGTTGCCTCTGGCACTGCTACTATGGCTGGGGCCCCTTTTGGCGGTCGCGCTTTTCTCGGTCAAACCTGCCGCAGACTTCACCAATGCGAATTACTGGGGGATGCCGTCCAGTTTTGAGGGCGCGTTCAACTATGGTCAGGTCTTTTTCAATTCGGATATGCCACGTTACTTGATGAACTCGTTCCTGATCACCGTACCAACGGTAATCGGGGCCGTTGCACTCAGTTGCATGACAGGCTTCGCGCTGGGGATCTACAAATTCAAATCGAACCTCTGGATCTTCTTCATGTTTGTGGCGGGCAATTTCGTACCCTTCCAGATCCTGATGGTCCCTGTGCGCGATCTCACGCTGGAGTTGGGCCTTTACAACACTAAAACAGGGCTTGTGTTATTCCACATCGCCTTCCAGACCGGGTTCTGCACGCTCTTCATGCGCAACTTCATCCGCGCCCTGCCATTCGAACTGATCGAGGCCGCACGGGTCGAGGGCATTAGCGAATGGCGAATCTTCTGGTACGTCGTTCTACCACTGATGAAACCGGCCATCGCCGCACTCAGTGTCCTGATTTTCACCTTCATCTGGAACGACTATTTCTGGGCTGTTGTCCTGACCCAAGGGGCCGAAAGCCAGCCCGTGACAGCCGGGATCACCAGCTTTAACGCGCAATTTCGCGCTGCTTATCAGTTGATGAGTGCCGGTTCTATAGTGGCAGCCCTGCCGCCGGTTGCCATGTTCTTCCTGATGCAGAAACACTTCATCGCGGGCCTGACCCTCGGTGCCGTAAAATAACGTCAAACCAGAGGTTTACCTCATGACCAAGATCACCTTTGTAGGTGCAGGTTCCACGATCTTCATGCAGAACATCGTGGGCGACGCCCTGCTCACCCCTGCCCTTGCAGACAGCCACTTTGCGCTGATGGATATCGATCCGGTGCGCTTGGCCGAAAGCGAAGCTGTGGCCAAGGCCATGATCCGCTCAGTCGGCACGGGTGCAACCGTCTCAACCCACACGGATCGTCGCGCGGCGCTGGACGGCGCAGATTTCGTGATCACTGCCTTTCAGGTTGGCGGGTATGAGCCTTGCACGGTGACAGATTTTGAAATCCCAAAACAATATGGCCTGCGTCAGACTATCGCCGATACGCTGGGTGTTGGTGGCATTATGCGCGGCCTGCGCACTGTGCCCGTTCTGTGGGGCGTCGCGCAGGACATGATGCAGTTGTGCCCCAACGCAACGCTGCTGCAATACGTGAATCCGATGGCCATCAACACCTGGTCTCTGGCTGAGCGCTTCCCTAATCTGAAACATGTCGGCCTGTGCCATTCTGTCCAGAACACGGTCGAAGAACTGGCGCATGATCTAGACCTGCCCAAGGCGGACTTTCGCTACAAAGTTGCCGGCATCAATCACGTCGCGTTCTTCCTCAAGCTCGAGCATGAAGGCCGCGATCTGTATCCGGCTTTGCGTCAGGGCTATCGCGCCGGGCATTTACCCAAGCCTCCGCTGCTAATGCCGCGCTGTCCAAACAAAGTCCGGTACGAAGTGATGGACCATCTTGGATACTTCTGCACCGAAAGTTCCGAGCATTTTGCAGAATACGTTCCTTGGTTCATCAAAGACGGTCGCAATGACCTGATCGAACAGTTCAGCATACCGCTGGACGAATACCCGACCCGCTGTGTCGAGCAGGTGGCCAATTGGAAGGAACAGGCCAAGACCCTGACAGATGGTCGGAACATCGAAGTAACCCGAAGCCATGAATTCGCCGCCGACTTTATGAACGCAATCGTGACAGACACGCCGTACACAGCTTACGGCAACCTGCCAAATACGGGTCAGATTCCGCAACTACCCCTAGGTGCAGCGGTTGAAACGCCGTGTCTGGTTGACTCGAATGGCGTCCAACCTTCCGTGGTCACGGATATCCCGCCACAACTGATTGCGTTGATGCGGACCCAGATCAACGTACAAGAGCTAACGGTTCGCGCGCTGACCGAAGAAAACCCCGAATACATCTATCACGCCGCAATGATGGATCCCCATACTGCGGCCGAGCTGGATCTGCGCCAAATTCGCAGCCTCGTCACCGATCTGCTTTCTGCCCATGGCGATTGGCTGCCAGATTGGTGCCGTCCTGCCCGCGCAGCTTGATCTTCGTCTTCTCAAAAAACACTCAATTCCAACGCCAGACAGACAGAGCCAATAATGACCAAGAAACGCCGTTCACAGCATTGGTACGGAAAACTCGATAAGGACGGGTTCATTCACCGGTCCTGGATGAAAAACCAGGGCTTTCCGGATCACGCTTTTGACGGGCGCCCCATCATCGGCATCTGCAACACATGGTCGGAACTGACGCCCTGCAATTCGGGCCTTCGTGATCTGGCCGAAGGCGTGAAACGGGGCGTGTGGGAGGCCGGCGGCTTTCCAGTGGAATTCCCCGTTATGTCGCTGGGCGAGACCCAGATGAAACCCACCGCCATGCTGTTTCGCAACCTGCTGGCGATGGATGTCGAGGAATCGATCCGCGCCTATGGTATCGACGGCGTTGTCCTGCTGGGTGGATGCGACAAGACCACCCCGGGGCAGCTGATGGGTGCAGCCTCGGTCGATTTGCCGTCCATCGTGGTTAGCTCTGGCCCGATGCTGAACGGCAAATACCGGGGTCAGGATATCGGCTCGGGCACAGATGTCTGGAAGTTTTCCGAGGCTGTTCGTGCCGGAGAAATGACACTTCAGGATTTCATGAACGCTGAATCAGGCATGTCGCGTAGCGCGGGCGTGTGCATGACTATGGGCACCGCTAGTACCATGGCCTCATTGGTTGAGGCGATGGGCATGTCGCTGCCCACCAACGCCGCCCTGCCTGCCGTTGATGCCCGCCGCATGGCACTGGCGCATCTGACCGGCAAGCGCATTGTCGAGATGGTGGACGAGGACCTCAAGCCATCAGATATCCTGACCAGGGAGGCGTTTGAGAATGCCATCCTCGCCAATGCAGCCGTCGGAGGATCGACAAACGCAGTGGTCCACCTGTTGGCACTTGCAGGTCGCGTGGGTGTCGACCTGACGTTGAAAGACTTTGAAATCGGATCGGAAATCCCCCTGCTGGTCAATTGCATGCCTTCTGGCAAATACCTGATGGAGGATTTCTGTTATGCAGGCGGTGTGCCAGTGGTTCTGAGCGAACTCAAACCTTTCCTGCGCCCGGCAAGAACAGTTCTGAACAAGGACATCTCGGCCCACTGTGAAGGGGCTGAGTGTTTCAACACAGACGTCATCCGCCCATTTGACGATCCGGTAAAACCCGCCGCAGGCCTGCGGGTTCTGCGCGGCAATCTTGCGCCCAACGGGGCAATCGTGAAGCCTTCGGCGGCCACAGATGCACTGCTGGAAACCGAGGCCGAAGCATACGTTTTTGAAAGCATCGAAGATCTGAAAGCCAATATCGACCGCGACGACCTACCAGTTACACCTGAGACCATTCTGGTCCTCAAAGGTTGTGGGCCCAAGGGCTATCCAGGGATGCCCGAGGTTGGGAACATGCCGATCCCGGCCAAGCTGGTCAAAGACGGCGTACGCGACATGATCCGGATCTCGGACGCGCGTATGTCTGGTACTGCATTCGGGACAGTTATCCTGCATGTCAGCCCTGAGGCTCAGGCCGGTGGTACGTTGGCGTTGGTCAAAACCGGTGACCGTATTCGCGTGTCCGCCAACAAGGGCGAGCTGCAGCTGCTGGTCGACGAAAAGGAACTGGACGCCCGCCGCGCCCTGTGGCAACCGGACGATCCGCATTACTCGCGCGGGTATGCGAAGCTTTATATCGACCACGTGTTGCAGGCTGATCGCGGCGCGGACCTTGATTTCCTTGTGGGCAAAGACACGCGCCTAGTGACGAGAGAGAGCCACTGATGGATCAACCTGCTACATTTCAAGACCTCAACGGAGCCTCTGTTTATATCACCGGCGGCGGTTCGGGCGTTGGTGCAGCGTTGACTGACGGGTTCATGGCCCAAGGGGCTAAAGTTGCCTTTATCGGTCGGTCAGATGCCGGTGAATTTGTCGAACAGATGCGTGACAAGCACGGCCGCGCCCCCTTGTTCCTACAGGGTGACATGACTGATACCGAGCTGTTGCACGCCACCATGGCCAAAGCAGCTGAAGCCCATGGCTCGATTAAAGTGCTGGTCAACAACGCCGCGAATGACAAGCGGCACTCACTTGAAGAAACTACAACCGAGTTCTGGGACTGGATGATCGAAGTCAACCTAAAGGCCTACTATTTTGCCTGTCAGGAAGCCGCGCGACAGATGAAGGACAAAGGCGGTTCGATCATCAATTTCAGTTCGATCAGTTACCTGATGGGGAACGCAGGTTATCCAATCTATACAAGTTCAAATGCGGCAATCACCGGCATGACACGCTCGTTGGCGCGTGAACTTGGGCCACATAAAATTCGCGTCAACGCGCTGGCACCGGGATGGGTTCTGACACAGAAACAGCTGGACATGTGGGCCACACCCGAAGATCTGGCTGCGCATATGGATCGCCAGAGCCTGAAAGAGCATCTGACGCCCGAAGACATGATCGCACCAACCCTGTTTCTGGCTTCAAGCGCAAGCCGTGCAATGACCGGGCAGTGCATGGTGGTTGACGGCGGCGTGGTAGGAACGGGGTGACGCTATGAATGTCGAGTGGATCGCTGTTGACTGGGGAACATCTCATCTGCGGGCATGGGCCATGCAAGGTGATAGCGTTTTGGCACAGGCCGCGTCGTCAGATGGTATGTCCCGCACAGCCGGCGGAGGTTTTCAGGCAGCCCTGCTAGCTTTGATCGAAGATTGGCTGCCCGGGCAACCGGTAGATGTGATCGCCTGCGGAATGGTTGGGGCACGACAGGGTTGGGTCGAGGCCCCGTATTCTGCGGTTCCATCCGAGCCTATTCCGGTCGTACCCTTTCGCGTTCCAAACACCGATCCGCGTATTCGGGCCTTCGTCGTTCCTGGGCTGAGACAGAACAGCCCCCCCGATGTGATGCGCGGGGAAGAGACGCAGATTGCGGGGTTCCTCAGCACGCATCAGAATTGGGACGGTGTGATTTGCCTACCCGGGACGCATACAAAATGGGCCCAGATCAGTGCCGGAGAGGTGGTCAGTTTCCGAACCTTCATGACCGGCGAGTTGTTTGATCTGCTGCGCGGGCAATCCGTTCTGCAGCATTCAATTGACGAGGGCTGGGACGACGTGAGTTTTACCGAAGCGGTTGCCGACATGCTGTCGAAACCCGAGCAGCTGGCAGCGCGCCTATTCGGGCTACGGGCTGCTGATTTGCTGCACGGTCAAAGCAAGAGCGTTGCGCGCGCCCGTCTTTCAGGGTTCCTGATTGGCGCCGAGCTTGCCGCATCGCGGCCCTATTGGCTGGGCCAACAATTGGCGATCATCGGCTCGGAAAGTCTGACCAAGGCCTACGCGACCGCCCTGCAGCAACAAGGTGCCATGGTCGAAACCGCAGACGCCACAATCGCAACACTTGCGGGTCTGTCGCAGGCCCGAACATTAACGAGGCAAACCGCATGAGCCGCCCCATCATCGCCATCCTGCGTGGGCTGAACCCTGACGAGGCGCTACCGGTCGGTCACACCCTGTTGGAAGCGGGCATAGACCGGATTGAGGTTCCGCTGAATTCTCCCGATCCGCTGGAAAGTATCCGAGTTCTCGCCTCGGAGATCGGGGACCGCGCGCTTATCGGAGCAGGCACTGTATTAACCCCTGATCAAGTTGACGCGATTGCTGATGTCGGAGGTAGATTGATCGTTTCGCCGAATTGCGATGTGTCCGTAATCCAACGCTCTGTCGCGCTTGGGCTGCAAAGCTGGCCGGGTGTGTTCACGCCGACCGAGGCCTTCGCAGCGCTCCAGGCTGGGGCTACAGGGTTAAAACTTTTCCCCGGTTCGCTTGCCGGTCTTGCAGGGTTGGCTGCGCTACGCCCTGTTTTGCCGCCGGGTGCTCAGGTCTTTGCGGTGGGCGGTGCGGGCCCCGAGAACTTTGGAGCCTGGATCGAGGCCAGCGCCGACGGCTTCGGAATTGGATCTGCGCTCTATAAGCCCGGAATGTCAGTTGGAGAAATAGCAAACCGTGCCCGGCAAATCGTTGCTGCCTATGATGAGGCCGTTGGATGAGTCAGGTCTATGACGACCGCCCCTGCGAATTGGGCGAGGGGCCATTGTGGCACCCTGAACGGCAACAGCTTTTCTGGTTCGATATCATCGGCAAACGACTGATGACGCGAGAAAATGAACAAGCGCGTAGCTGGGCGTTCGATGAACATGTCTCAGCCGCAGGATGGGTAGACCGTGACACTTTGCTGATCGCGTCGGAAACCGGCCTGTGGCGATTTGGGCTTGAGAGTCGAGCCAAAGATTTGATCGCCCCGCTTGAGGTCGACAATCCGGTGACTCGATCCAATGATGGGCGCGCCGATCCTTGGGGCGGGTTCTGGATTGGCACCATGGGCAAACAGGCAGAAGTAGGCGCAGGTTCGATCTATCGCTATTGGAATGGCGAGCTACGGCCATTGGTCCGAGATATCACCATCTCAAATGCAATCTGCTTTGCGCCGGACCAATCCTGCGCCTATTACAGCGATACCGCCACCAAGCTGGTCATGCGTTGGGAACTGGACGCGCAGACAGGCTGGCCCATAGGCAAAGCGGCGGTCTTCCTTGACCTGCGCAGCGAAGATCTGAACCCGGACGGCGCTGTGGTTGATCGCTCCGGAAACATCTGGATCGCCCAATGGGGTGCCAGCCGGGTCGCAGCCTATACGCCCAGCGGTCAGTTCCTGAAAGCTGTCGTCTTCGATGCCAAACACACTTCGTGCCCGAGTTTTGGTGGTGATAACCTGACTACACTGTTCTGCACCACCGCCCGCCAAGGGCTGGACGCGGACACCCTTGCAAGAACGCCGACGAATGGCATGACACTCACCGCGCCAAATGTGGCGCAAGGTCAAGCTGAACACAGAGTTACACTATGAAGCCGGAACTTGGCGTTTGCTATTACCCTGAACACTGGCCCGAAGAGAACTGGGCTCAGGACGCCGCGCGCATGGTCGAGACTGGCTTGAAATGGGTCAGGATCGGCGAATTCGCCTGGAGCCGAATGGAACCCACTGCTGGAGACCTGCAATTCGACTGGTTGGATCGCGCGATTGAAACCTTGGGTGCGGCTGGGCTGAAGATTGTGCTGGGCACCCCGACGGCAACACCTCCGCGATGGATGCTGGACAAGCATCCCGGCATGCTGGCTGTGGATGCTGATGGCAATCTACGCAAGTTCGGCTCACGCAGACATTATTGCTTTAGTCACACCGGCTATATCGACGAATGCAAGCGGATCACGAAGATCATGGGTCAGCGCTATGGCCGCAACCCGCATATCGCTGCTTGGCAAATCGATAACGAATATGGCTGTCACGATACGACGCTCAGCTATAGTGCTGCGGCGCTGTATGCTTTTCACCGCTGGCTGGCGAACCGATACAACTCGATCGACGCGTTGAACGATGCCTGGGGAAATGTGTTCTGGTCGATGGAATATAACAGCTTTGATCAGATCGAGCTGCCGAACCAGACCGTGACCGAGCCCAACCCGGCACACGTCTTGGCGTTTCGCAGGTTCAGTTCGGATCAAGTGATGGCGTTCAACAAGGCCCAGGTCGATGCGCTGCGGCCGCTAACGGATCAACCATTGCTGCACAATTACATGGGGCGTGTGCTGGAATTCGATCATTTCGATGTAGGCAGGGATTTGGACATCGCGACGTGGGACAGCTATCCGATTGGCTTCCTGTCGGATAGGTTGGAAGTGGACGAGCCGCACAAGACTGCATTTCTGCAGCAGGGTGATCCGGACATGCAGGCCTTTCACCACGACCTATACCGCGCCGTCGGTCGAGGCCGTTGGTGGATCATGGAACAGCAACCCGGTCCAGTGAACTGGGCCCCCTACAACCCGGCACCCCTGCCCGGCATGGTGCGTCTCTGGTCGCTTGAGGCGGTGGCCCATGGGGCCGAAGTGGTCAGCTATTTCCGCTGGCGGCAAGCACCGTTCGGGCAGGAACAGATGCATGCCGGTCTACTTACCCCGCATGGCGACGAAGCACCCGGTTTGGCCGAGGCGCGTCAGACCGCCGATGATCTGGCCGCGATAGGCACGGTTCAGCCTATCCATGCGCAGGTTGCGATCGTCTTCGATTATGCATCTGACTGGGCCTGGACAACGCAGCCTCAGGGCGCGGGGTTCGATTATTTCCGGCTCGTATTCTCTGCCTACCGCGCGTTGCGGCGCGCTGGGTTGTCGGTGGATTTCGTGCCTCAGAACGAGGTCGGCAAGGAGCACTATAATCTGATCCTAGCACCGGGCCTGGCTGCCCTAGGCGATCTTGAACAAAGGCTACTACAAGGATGTGATCTTGCCGTTCTGGGACCGCGCAGCGGGGCAATCACCGAAGATTTTCAGATCCCTGATTCGGGGCGCCCAGGTCTTGATGGCCTCAGCAGCCATGTCGATCTGATCGAAACTTTGCCACCCGGCGCAACCCGTATTGTCGAAGGGGGTGGTGCTGCGGAACATTGGGTTGAGCGCTTGTCAGGCTCCGCGCAAAAATTGCTTTCTTTCGTAGATGGCACTGCGGCGTTGCATGGCGGTGCCGGTCTTTGGTATTTGGCGGGGTTCCCCGATGAGGCCCTTTGGGATCGCGTCATAGCCATGGCGGCCCAGAAAACGGATCTGGCGCTCCATCCGATGCCCAAAGGGCTGCGGCGGCGCGAGACGCAGTCGCACGAAGTGCTGATCAACTATAATGCGCATTCAGTGACATGGGACGGCCAGCAGGTCGAGGGATGTGATGTCCTGTTCAGGACGCGCGGTTCATATAAACGTTAATCTAGATACCGCTAACATAACCTGTTAGATGGCGAGACGCTGGTCATGGCTCCAACAGGTTGCGACAATGAAATATACCCGTTCTGACTTTCCCAATGGCTTTCTGTTTGGTGCGGCTTCCCCTGCAGAACCGGCAACTGGGCTAGACATGCACCGCTTTACAGTCCGTTGGCAGCACATCATGCCAGACGGTCGCATTTCTGATGCACGCGCATTGGATCAGAGCGAGCAGCGAATTGATCAGCTTTTGGCACACAGCATTCGGCCATGCATCGTGCTGGATCACAACGATATCCCCCCAGCGCTGGAGGATATCGGCGGGTGGCGCAATCGAGTAATGGCCGACTATTTTGCAGCGTTTTCTGAGGCAGTCGTCGCTCGGATGGGTGATCGGATATTCAACATCTCTACCTTGAACCCGTCCGTCGGAATCGAACGCGACCCTCGCACTAATGCCCGCAGCCTGCACCATCAATTGCTTGCACAGGGCGCGGCGCGTCAGGAAATGCGGAGCTATGGGATGGCCAATCTGGGTGTAGAGGTCGATCCGCTCATCCTTGATACGATAACCAACGGGCAATACCCGCAGTCTTTGCTGGATCGATTGGCCTGCCACTTTCCCGAAAATTGGCGGGATGATTTTTCCATCATCGCCGAGCCGATTGATTGGTGCAGCGTAGTCGTGAAAGAGGGCGCTGACATAGACATACTCATGCGCACAACACATGAGCAATCGCTGCCTTCATTCGTGACCGTAGCCGCCGATGCGGGTCATGACTTTGTGCATTCGCTGGCGCGCGTACATGACGCGCTTGAATCCGACACCTTGGTACACGGCATTTTCGTTCAGTCCGGGACCGACGTCGAGGC
The DNA here is from genome assembly GCF_056537365.1 of Ruegeria sp. CF3. Classification (NCBI taxonomy): domain Bacteria; kingdom Pseudomonadati; phylum Pseudomonadota; class Alphaproteobacteria; order Rhodobacterales; family Roseobacteraceae; genus Ruegeria; species Ruegeria sp. CF3. The sequence goes on from NZ_JBQFRK010000002.1 coordinate 521,028, forward strand.
GTTGCAGACAATCCAAACAAGTGACGCCCAGCCGGCCTCATGGGTTAGACCCAAGGGAGGGTTACACGCACATTGGAATCTGGTGGCTGATATCGGCGGCACAAATACAAGATTGGGCGTCGTAACCGAGGGGGCGCTGACCGATCTTCGCAAACACCCCACCGGCTCCGTAAGCGACCTGCAAGACGCATTACACAGCTTGTGCGACGAGGTCGGAACAAGACCGCGCGCGGTCGTTGCTGCCGGGGCGGGGCCGGTCCAGAACGGCACCATTCGCCTGACCAATGCCAATCTTGATCTTTCCGAAGACGCTCTGGCCCGAGCAACCGGCGCGCACCATACCTATGTCATCAATGATTTCACGGCTGCCGCATGGTCAGTCGCCGAGATTACCGAGAATGATGTTGAGGTATTGCAGGGCTCACCCGCTCCACCACTGGGGACACGGCTAGTTGTCGGGCCGGGAACCGGGCTGGGCGTGGGCGCCCTGCTCTACTCCGAAGGACATTTTCACACCGTTTCCGGCGAGGGCGGCCATGTTGGATTGTCCCCGCGCCATCTTGACGAGGTCGAGGTTTTCCGCGCAGCGCGCAAGATCATACCCGAGTGCTTTTTTGACGATACGCTCACCATCGAGGCCGAGATGTTCCTGAGCGGAACTGGCCTACCGGTTCTCTATCAGGCGATCGGAATGGCCGAAGGTCAGCCCAACGGCATGATACGTTCGGCAAAAGACATTCTGCAGGATGCTCAGGACGGCTCGGATGCCTGCGCTGTTAAGGCGGCTCGAATGTTCACCGAGCATCTGGGCGCCATAATGGGCGATCTTGCTGTTGCTCTTATCCCCTCCGGAGGTGTGTTTCTTGTTGGCGGGGTGGCCGAAAAGAACCGCTGGCTGTTTGGTCAGGATTTTCTGCGTGCCTTCAACGCAGGAGGTCGGTTCGATGAATTGCGGCAATCGATGAACCTGTATGTGTCAGAACAGGATGAGTTTGGCATTGTTGGCGCTAACAATTTCTGTAAGAATGCCTTGGCACGGTAATTTGGCCGCGCATTTTCAAGCAGGCCGAGGGATAGCAGAATGATCCTGTGCTGTGGAGAAGCTCTGATCGATATGATCGCCGAACCAACGGTTTCTGGCGGCAAAGGGTTTGTCCCACATTCCGGTGGTGCAATCTTCAACACCGCGATTGCACTGGGTCGTCTGGGCATACAAACGGGGCTGCTGTCAGGGCTATCTACCGACATGTTCGGAGAGCAGTTGATCGCCGCCTTGCAGATCAGCCATGTCGCGACCTCGCACGTTATCCGCTCGGACCGTCCTACGACACTTGCATTCGTGCAGTTGCGGGATGGGCACGCCACATACAGTTTTGTCGATGAGAATACGGCGGGCCGGATGCTGCGGCCCGAAGACATGCCGGATCAACTACCGGGCGTTTCCGCACTGTATTTCGGAGGGATCAGCCTGGCTTGCGAACCCTGTGCCGATGCCTACGCGGCCACACTTGATCGTCATGGCGCGGATCGTGCCGTAATGCTGGACCCCAATATTCGACCCAGCTTTATCAAGGATCAGACGCGATACCGGACCCGCTTGAACCGTATGATCGCAAAGACCGACATCATTAAAGTTTCCGATGAAGACCTTGATTGGATTATACCGGGCCCCGAAAGCCATGCCGAGAAAATTCCACTGCTGCTTCGTGCAGGACCAGCGATCGCAATCGTGACCAAAGGGGGGGATGGCGCGACAGGCTATCTTTCTGATGGAACGGACGTATCCGTACCCGTCCAGAAAGTTAAGGTTGTGGATACTGTTGGTGCTGGCGATACGTTCAACGCAGGTGTGCTGGCCGCGCTGAGCCAAACCGGTCATCTCAACAAGCCCGCCTTGCGCACTTTGCCCACAAGCAGTCTTCGCGACGCGCTTGAATACGGTGCAAAGGTCGCTGCCGTCACCGTATCCCGAGCGGGGGCAAACCCGCCTTGGGCACAGGAGCTCTGAAGGTATACAGACCGATGCCGTGTTCAAGCTAAGACAGCAGCAAGGTCCAACGCCGCGTTCTTAATCGCAGCTGAAACAAAAGGCCCCCGAGATTGCTCGGGGGCCGCTTTGTTACCACAGTATCGGAAAGACCGATCAGCTGCGGCCTTTCCATGGCACCAGCCAGTTCTCGGCCTTGCGCATCAGGATATCGATTCCATATCCGATCACCCCGATCAGGACGATCCCCATAATGACAATGTCGGTCAGCTGGAATTTGGATGCGGCGATGATCATCATGCCGGCGCCCTTTTGTGCGGCAACCAGTTCAGCCGCAACAACAGTTCCCCAACAGACACCCATGGCCACACGTGCACCGGTGAAAATCTCGGGCAGCGAGTTGGGCACGATCACATGGCGCATGATCTGCCATTTCGACGCCCCCAGAGAATACGCTGCGTGGATTTTCGAGATGTTCACACCGGACACACCAGCCCGCGCGGCGATGGTCATGATCCAAAGGGCCGCAAGGAACAGCAGAACGATCTTGCCGGTCTCCCAGATGCCGAACCAGATGATCACCAGTGGGATCAGCGCAAGTGGCGGCACCGGTCGCATGAACTCGACAATCGGATCGAACCAGCCGCGGAACCAACCGGATAGGCCCATTGCATAACCCAGCGGAATCCCCACAAGCGCACCTGCGATAAACCCAGCAATCACGCGCAACAGCGACCAGCCCAGGTGCTCCCAAAGCGAGAAGTTCTGGTAGCCTTCATTCGCAATCTCAAAGAACCGGGCCACAACGGTTTCAGGGGCTGGAAGCCAGATGGGGTTCATCTGCAAGCCCTGTTTGGGGGTGAAACTGATCGCCCCTTTCCCGGTCAGCGTTACGGTACCATCGCCTGTATCAACCTTTTGGCCTTCACCTATAGGTGTGCCGTTGATCGCGACGATCTTTGCACCCTCATTACGTTTGGCATCATCGTTCTTGTCGAACAGGATCGTCGATGAGCGGCCCGCAGCAGCAGCAACCGCATCGTCTTTGGCAAATCCGCTGCCGGGCTCGACCTCGAATTTCTCTGCTTCCTCACCGAAGGCTGGAACGCGAACAAAAATCGTGGCTTCATCCGTGCTGCCATCCGCGTTTTCGAGCGTATAGGTGAATTGCGTATCACCTACAAATGGGCCCGGCACATGGATCGGAAACAACTTCGAGCCGGTGAAAGCCGCCCAGATTACAAAGATCACGAGAACTGAGATTATCGATGCAGCCCTATCCGCTCGTACGGCACTTTCGTCGCCGAAAGTCACAGTTTTCAAGCTTGTGAAATCCTGACGCGATTGCAAACCGCGGCGTAACGCGTAGACGATGAAAAACGCGCCACCGAACAGGCCGATATAGAAGAGAAGTACAATCATGATGCCTGCTCCGTCCGACCCATAATTTCTTCTTCCATCTCCCAGATCATCGAGAGGATCTCATCGCGCTTTTCCGCAAAACCTTCGGATTTCTTCACATCACGCAGATCGGCATTCACACCGCGTTCAGCAAAAGGCAGATTGTATTCGCGGTGAATGCGCCCCGGTCTGGGGGCCATGACAATCAAACGCTCACCCAGCAACAAGGCCTCTTCGACCGAGTGGGTGATCAGGATGATCGTCTTGCCCGTTTCTTTCCAAAGCTTCAGGACAAGGCCCTGCATTTTCTCACGGGTCAGCGCATCCAAAGCACCCAGCGGTTCGTCCATCAGGATGACGTCCGGCTCGTTTGCCAGGCACCGCGCCAACGCAACACGCTGCTGCATCCCACCCGATAGTTCATAAACCGCCTTGTCCTTGAAATCCTGCAGCCCCACGACCTCAAGCAGATGGTCGGAAATCTGGTCACGCTCGGCTTTGGGCATGCCTTTCATACGCGGGCCAAACTCGACATTTTCCCGCACGTTCATCCATTCGAACAACGCGCCCTTCTGAAACACCATCCCGCGTTCAGCATCAGGGCCTTTGACCAGATGGCCGTTCAGTTCAATCTTGCCAGATGTCGGCGCCAGAAATCCTGCAACGATGTTCAGCAACGTCGTTTTACCACAGCCCGACGGGCCAAGGACAGACATCAGCTCACCCTCTTTAAGGCTGAGTGAAACATCTTGTAGGGCCTGTACTGAGGAGCCGTTGGGTAAGTCAAAGCGCATGGACAATTCTACGATGTCCAGTTCAGGCATCCTGCCTCCTTCCTGCTTTCATAGCTGTCGACCGGCCCGAAACCGGGGCCGGTCGCATGAAATGTCCTGCGTGATTAGTTATTCGCAGCTGTCAGCGGGCCTGCATTAACGGCACCATCATACGAATCCAGAGCGGATTCGATGCTGCCTGCCGACACGAACACGTTTGCAACACCCTGCATGAAGTCTTGCGCGCCACCGCCCAGCCACTTCTCGGACAGCTGGTCTTCAACTGACGGGAAGGTGAAAGTCGCGATTGTGGCTTCAGCGTCTGCAGGATCCATACCAGCATCCTTTGCAATCACCGGCAGCATTTCATCTTTGCTGTCGCCTGCGTTCCACTTGGCGTTGGCATCTGCGGTAACCTTAAGGAACTTCGACAGAAGCTCGGGCTCTTCTTCGATGAAGCTTGCCGGAGCGCTAGTGACGTCGAACACCAGAATACCGATCTCTTCTTTTTCAGCACCGGTCAGCAGAATGTTGCCATGCTCGGTCATACGACGAAGCGCGCCACCCCAGCCGCAAACCATGTCGAGGTTGCCCTGGGCAAACGCCGCGGCGCCATCGGCAGGAGCCATGTCAACAATTTCCATTGAACCGATGTCGACACCAAAGTGAGACATTTGCGACAGGAAACCGTAATGCGCAGCTGTACCGATCGGAACACCGACCTTCTTGCCGTTCAGTTCACCCGCGTTGCCTTTGTCGATTTCAAGCGCTTCGGCAACAACGCAGTTGTCGTTGTCTGAATAGCTGACCGCCACATCGACGATCTGGATATCCTGACCGGCCGAAGTGGTTACCACAAACGGTGGTACACCTTGGCTGACCGCGATCTGTACATCACCCGAGGCCATCGCAGCTGACATGGCGGTGCCAGTGTCGAAGGACACCCAGTTGATCTTGACGCCCAGTTCTTCTTCGTAGGTTCCGTTTGCTTTCGCATACTGGAACGGCATCGGCCATTCGAGGAAATATGCAACCGTCAGTTCATCAAGCGCGGCGGCTTGTGAAGCGGTGACGGCCGCAATCCCGGCATATGCTGTTGTGAGCAGATATTTCTTGATCATTTTGACTATTTTCTCCCTGCTGGTTCCACTTGTCGGCTCTTGAAACGTCCGAACTCTGGAACAGTAGAAAAACCATAGTCCTTACGCATTGAATTAGTAAATCAAAATACTGGTTGCGTAAAAAGCGAAACTTTGTTTCGCTTTTTACTGATAGTTCGCTGGTTTGGGAGCATCCGATGACAAAGAAAGCACTCAGTCTCAGGTGGCTGGAGGTCTTCCAACTTATTTCCAAGTTGGGTTCAATCCAAAAGGTGTCAGCTGAAACCGGTTTGTCAATCAGTACGGTCTCCAATCATTTGCGCAGTCTTGAAAAGGCGCTGGATGTGGATTTGGTGGACCACAGCCGCAGACCCATGGGTCTGACACCCGCAGGCACGGTGTTCTCACGACATGTGCATGACGGCCTGATCGCCTTGAAACGGGGCGAGGCCGAGCTTCGCTCGGGCAGTTGGCAACATGCAACAGATTTGCGTCTGGGCCTGATTGACGATTTTGACAGCCGGGTCGCGCCAGAACTCTTCCGTCATCTCTCTGCAAGCCTGCCGCGGTGCAATTTTCGCCACTTTACCCGCCCCAGCCATGAGATTCTTGACAAACTGCAGTCTCAAAAGCTGGATGCAGGGGTTGCGACCCGACCTCCTGAGCACTTTGAGGGGTTAATCGAATTCCCGCTACTTCGAGATCCGTTTATCGTCATTCTTCCGCCTGCATATGACGGACCGGTCGAGGAACTGACCAAATCAGACAGTCCGCTTCCGCTTTTACGATATTCGCGTGATCACACCATAGGCAGACTCATCGAAATTCAGCTAACCCGCAGCAAGATTAACCTACCCAACCGGTTCGAACTTGAATGCAATCAGTCAATTATCGGACTTGTCGCCGGGGGCAGTGGTTGGACGATCACGACTGCCGCCAGCTACTATCGCGCACGGCGATTCCACAAAGATGCACGCGCATTACCTTTCCCGGGCAAAAGCTTTGCGCGTACCGTATCGTTGTTCACGACCAATATCTATCCGTCGACAACCACCCGACTGATACACAACACCCTGCAAAACCTGATCCGTCGTCATGTGACCGAGCCTATGAATTCGCGGTTTCCGTGGTTGAATGACGACTTTCGAACCATTCCCGCACCCCCCGAATGAGCTGCCAGGTAATCTAAGCGCAATATCGAAGTTATTTTCCGGCTTTTTCGAAACCGGGTACAGTGCGCTTGACCGACGCGCCCCATCCGCTGTGATTAGGCCTGACCTTGCGGCTTGACTACAGGCGGCATTCTAAACCCAGAAACCTACCCAGCGGCCCATGTTGGCAAGACCTACCGGTCTTGAACCATGTGCCGGGCCCAGATCAGGACAGCTTGATGCATCTTTCCCGTTTTCCCCGTGTTTTTCTTGCCCATCTGCCAACACCGCTTGAACGGATGGATCGTATGTCCGAGGCTCTGGGAATCGATCTTTGGATCAAGCGAGACGACTGCACCGGCATGTCGACGGGTGGCAACAAGACCCGCAAACTAGAGTTTCTGTTCGGCGAAGCGCTCGAACAAGGCGCAGACATGGTGATGACACAAGGGGCAACGCAATCGAACCATGCGCGTCAAACCGCTGCATTCGCTGCCCGGCTGGGTTTGAAATGTCATATCCTACTGGAAGACCGCACCAGCTATAACAACGCCAACTACAACAACAATGGCAACGTCCTGCTGGATCATCTGCACGGCGCAACCACCGAGAAGTTTCCCGGCGGCCACGACATGCCCGCCGAGATGGAGCGTTCGGCCGCGAAGAAGCGTGAAGAAGGTCACAACGTCTATGTCATTCCGGGCGGAGGTTCGAACCCGACCGGAGCGCTTGGCTATGTGAACTGCGCGCTAGAGCTTGTGAGCCAGGCCAATAACGCCGGTCTCAAAATCGATCGCGTGGTGCATGCGACGGGCTCCTCGGGCACGCAAGCCGGGCTGGTCACCGGGCTTTGCGCCATGAATACGGGCATTCCGGTTCTTGGCATTGGCACCCGCGCACCGCAGCCCAAGCAAGAGCAGATGGTCTATGATCTAGCCTGCAACACGGCCGAGAAATTGGGTAGCCCGGACGTGGTGCGGCGCGAGGATGTGATGGCCAATACCGACTATGTAGGCGACGGCTACGGCTTGCCGACCGAAAGCGGCATTGAGGCGATCCGCATGTTTGCCGAACTGGAAGGCATTCTGCTCGACCCGGTCTATTCCGCCAAAGGGGCCGCCGGTCTGATCGATCTGGCGCGCAAGGGCTCGATCAAGGATGAGCGTGTGGTGTTCTTGCATACCGGAGGCTCGGTTGGCCTGTTCGGTTATGATTTCGCTTTCGATCACACCGACCGCTGGGTCAATCTGTAAATCACGGTGATAAGTTCCAGCAAGCAGGTCTTCGCATGAAACCCCGCGTCACCGGCATATTGGGCGGAATGGGCCCCGAGGCGACAATTCTGTTGCAGCAGCGCGTGTTATCCACGGTACAGGCGGCGGATGATGCCGATCACCTGCCACTACTGATTGACATGAACCCACAGGTGCCTTCCCGCATCGCGCACCTGATCGAGGGCAACGGGTCTGATCCCGGGCCGGTTCTGGCCGATATGGCGAGAGGATTGGAGCAATCAGGGGCAACCGCGCTCGCGATGCCGTGTAACACCGCACACCACTATGCGGCGCAGATAGAGGACGCCGTCTCGATCCCCTTTCTGAACATGGTAGACCTGTCCGTGGATCAAGCGGTGCAGCACCTGCCTTCGGGCAGCCAGGTCGGAATTCTTGCCTCACCAGCGCTGCGAAAGGTCGGAATTTTTGACGCCCCCCTGAACCGCGCTGGATTTACCGCAATCTGGCCCGAGGATGAAGATAGGATGCTCGGCACGATCCGCCACATCAAATCTGAAGGGCCAACCAACGTTGCGCTCAGCACACTTTCCGACGCTGCTAACGCCCTTTCGGGCAGGGGTGCCGCGCTTTTGTTTGTGGCCTGCTCCGAATTCTCTCTGCTCACCCGCGACTTGCCCAAAAGCGTTCCGATCATCGACACCGTCGATATTCTGGCGGGCGCTATCCACTCCCACTCTCTGACGCGTTGAGGTTCCCCATGGCCGTCTCTTATCTGAAAACCGCCCTGCCCCGCCCCGATGCAGAAAATTCGGATATCCGCGATATCGTCGCAATCATGCTCTCCAATATCGAGCGCGAGGGCGAAGAGGCCGTTCGGCGCTATGCCGGAACGCTCGATGGCTGGACGGGAGAGTTTGTGTTGACTGATGAAGCGCGCAAAGCCGCATGTGACCGCGTGCCTGAACAGGTCAAAGACGACATCCGCTTTGCCCATGCCAATATCCGTCGATTTGCCGAAGCGCAGATGACCACGGTGAGCGAATGCGAGCTCGAGGTGATGCCCGGCCTGATCGCAGGTCAGAAACAGATCCCGATCGCTAGTGCGGGGTGCTATGTACCCGGTGGTCGGTATAGCCATATCGCAAGTGCGTTGATGACAATTACCACGGCAAAGGTGGCTGGGGTGTCCCACATCACGGCGGTCTCGCCACCGCGTCCCGGTGCGGGCATCCCTGATGCAATAGTTTATGCGATGGACCTTAGCGGTGCAGATCTGATCCTGAATTTGGGCGGAGTTCAGGGGATTGCTGCGATGGCCCATGGCTTTTTTGGTGCGCGGCCAGCCGACATTCTTGTCGGTCCGGGAAACTCCTATGTCGCCGAGGCGAAACGGATGCTGTTTGGTAAGGTTGGCATCGACATGTTTGCAGGTCCAACCGATACCTTGGTCATTGCCGATCACACAGCATCGATCGAGACTGTCGCCTGGGATCTGGTGAGCCAAGCCGAGCACGGCGTCGATAGCCCTGTCTGGCTGGTCAGCACCGATAAAGCTCTGGCCCAGGGTGTTATCGCGCGCGCCGATGCCCTGATCGAAAGTCTTCCCGAGCCGAACGCTAGTGCAGCGCGCACGGCATGGCGCGACCGGGCCGAGATCATTCTTTGCGACAGCCGCGACGAGGCTGCCAGGGTCGCCAATAACTACGCGCCCGAACATCTGCAGGTGATCGCGGAGGACCTGGATTGGTGGCTGGACCAACTGACCACCTATGGATCGCTGTTTCTGGGTGCCGAAACAACAGTGCCCTTCGGCGACAAGACGTCCGGGCCAAATCATGTTTTGCCGACAAGCGGAGCGGCCCGATATACCGGCGGTCTGTCAGTGCATAAATTCACCAAAACGGTGACTTGGCAGCGCTGCACAGCGCAAGCCTCGCACGAGCTTGCTGAACGCACTGCTAGGATCAGTCGGATGGAAGGCATGGAAGGCCACGCACGCGCGGCAGAGATGCGATTGTCTAAAGTGTGCTAAATCTGGCCCAAGGATGCTGTTGATTAGTCAGATTCACCGCATCACGAACGGATCGGGTATCGGATCGTCGCTTGTGCGCAACCAGACCGATTTGACCCGTGTGTAATCAAGCGCCGCCTGCAGGCCCCCTTCGCGCCCGTGGCCCGACAGTCCATGACCTCCGAATGGAGCAATCGGGCTGACCGCGCGATATGTGTTAACCCAGACAATGCCAGCCCGAATTCTGCGGATCATTCGATGTGCGCGGGTCAAGTCTTTGGTAAAGACACCCGACGCCAGCCCAAACGCGGTGTTGTTGGCTATTTGTACCGCCTCCGCTTCGGTCCCGAAACTGACGACCGAGAGGATCGGACCAAAGGCTTCGCGCGTCAGACAGGGCGCATCAGGCGCGTCCGTACAATCAATGATTGTCGGTGGAAAATAGTGCCCCTCACGGTCCAAAGGTTGCCCACCCGCTATCACGGTAGCCCCTGCCGAGACGGAATCAGCAACCATATCTGCAGCAGTCACAAGCTGAGCCTGAGTGCACAGCGGGCCAACCTCGGTCTTTAGGTCATCGGGCGCCCCGATCACGATCTCACCCGCTTTTTCGGTGAGCCGGGCCAGAAACTCATCTTTGATCTTGTCAGAGATTACCAATCGCGATCCCGCCACGCAGCTTTGCCCGGTCGCAGCAAAGATCCCCGAGACCTGCGCGTTCACAGCACTTTCGATATCGGCATCTTCGAACACGATGAACGGGGATTTTCCGCCCAGTTCCAACGAAGTCGAAGCGAGGTTTTCAGCCGAGTTGCGCACGATATGGCGCGCGGTTTCCGGGCCGCCTGTAAAGGCAACATGATCGACATCCGGGTGACTGGTCAGAACGGCGCCGCATTCCGGCCCGAAGCCGGTGATGACGTTCAGAACTCCGGGCGGGAAGCCTGCCTGATCGAAAATACGCGCGAATTCCAGCATCGGGGCCGGACCATCTTCGGATGCTTTCAGAACGACTGTGCAACCGGCGGCAAGCGCCGGGCCAATCTTGACCGCAGACAGGAACAGTTGCGAATTCCACGGCACTATGGCGGCCACCACACCAACTGGTTCGCGGCGCAGCCAAACCTCCATGTCGGGCTTGTCGATCGGCAGGTGCGCTCCTTCGATTTTGTCCGCCAATCCGGCATAGTAACGGTAGTAGTCCGCGACATAGGCGATCTGAGCAGAGGTTTCGCGAATGATCTTGCCGGTATCGCGCGTTTCAAGCTCGGCTAAGGTCTGAGCATTTTCGGCGACCAGATCGGCCAACCGGTACAACAGTTTACCACGAACCGTTGCTGTCATGGTCGCCCATTCGGGGGCATTCAGCGCTGAACACGCAGCCTCAACCGCGGCGTTCACATCATGTGTTCGGGCCTCAGGCATTTTCGCCCAAACGGTGCCCGTCGCGGGATCAAGGCTGTCGAACTGCGCGGTCCCATCCGAAAACGTGCCGCCGATATAGTGCTGAAACTGCCGCATTTTCTCTCCTTAGGCGAAGGCGGGCATGACGTCCGCGATGAACCGCTCTAGCGAGGCTTTCTTGCGCTCAAAGCTCATCCCACTGTCGATCCAGAAAGAATACTCATCATATCCAAGATCGCTATAGCCCTTGATGCGTTCGATTGCTTTGTCGGGCGTGGCGATCACGTTGTCCCGGATCATCGCCTCGGGCGAATAGAAGGGATGGTTAGCGATGTCGTCATCGCTCAGCGCCTGGATCAGTCCCTGCGACACTGGGCGTTCGTTTTTGAACCACGCGCCGAAATAGCAATAAAAGCGATTGATCTCTTCCGCCGCGCGACGGGCATCCGCCTCGTCCGAGGCGATGTAGGTGTGGTTCAACAGCATGATTTCGGGGCGCGGGACGTCATGGAATTTGGCGCAGGCTGCGTTGAACGTATCCATCAGCCGGGTGATCTCTTCGTCGCCCTGCCACAAAGGGGTGACCTGCACGTGACAACCGTTCGATACCGCAAACTCATGACTGTTGGGATCGCGCGCGGCAACCCAGATCGGTGGACCGTTTTGTTGCAGAGGCTTGGGCGAAGATGTGGTTGCCGGGAAAGAATGAAACTCTCCGTCCAGCGCATGATCGCCCTCCCAAAGACCCCGCACTGCCGGAACAAGCTCGCGCATACGCTGGCCTGCCTCCCAGGCGTCCAGCCCCGGCACCATCCGCTCGTATTCATAGCTGTAGGCGCCACGCGCGATGCCCAGATCCAAACGGCCATTCGTGATCATGTCCGTCATTGCGGCCTCTCCGGCCAGCCGGATCGGATGCCAGAACGGAGCGATAACGGTTCCGGTTCCCAGACGCACATTGTTGGTCTGGCGTGCCAGATCGACGATATTCAGGAACGGGTTCGGCGAGATGGTGAAATCCATCCCGTGATGTTCGCCGGTCCAGACCGCATGCATGCCGCCCGCATCAGCGATCTTGGCCAGTTCTATGAAGTTTTCATACAGCTCCTGCTGGTCCTGATCGGGAGAGGTGCGTTCCATATGAACGAAAAGCGAAAACCGCATGTCAGTGACCTCCTCGTGTAATCGGGCGAACCTCGCCGCTGTTCTTGTTTCCGTAGTAAATGCCAAAATCTCCCAGCCGGGATTCCTCGGACAATCGTTCCAGCATGGTTCGGGTCGCCGTGTCGGTTACAGTGCCAAAGGATACGACGTCCAGCGGGACGAAATTACCTTTCTTCGGCTCACCATCTGCGGCCTGACACAGAAACGCGATATGTTGACGCTTTTTCTCAGCATCCTCGTAAACCGAATAAACAAAGCCCGGCTCTGCGGTCAGCCCGGTGGCCTCAATCAATTGTTCCAATGCCGCTGAAACACCTTCTGACCCAACCACTGCCTCGGGCGGTGTAAGCGCGCCGTCACCGGCATCGATCAACAGAACCTCACCTGCGCGTTCGATCAAGGCTGAGACGATCAGGCCGGTGTCCTGCATCAAGGCACCAGCAGCTGTTGATGGTGTTACATAGGCCCCCCTGACATATCCGAGACCGGGTGCCGGAGTATTGTCGAAGGCTTTGACCTCGCCGATCAGGATCACATGATCCCCCGCTTCGACGGTTTTGTGCATAGAGCAGTCAAACCAAGCCGACGACCCATCGATCAACGGCGATCCCGCAGGTCCACGCCGCCACTCGACGCTGGCAAACCGGTCTTCGACGGGCCGGGCAAAGGTATTGGATACCTCGATCTGTGTCTCTGACAGGATATTGACGGCAAACCCGTCAGCGGCAATCAATGCGTCATAGTTCTTTGAACTGTTGGCGAGACAAACCAGCACAAGCGGCGGGTCTAGTGAGACGGATGTGAACGAGTTCGCGGTAAACCCGATCGGGTTACCTTGGGTATCATGCGACGTAACCACGGTGACGCCCGTCATGAACGCTCCAAATGCATTTCGCAGCGTGCGGGGATCAAGCGAGGTCATTGCGCAATCCTTTCTTCGGCGGGCTGGCCGAGCCATTCAACCAGATGCGCTGTTACTTCATCGGGTGCTGTCAAGTTCACCATATGTCGGTGGCCTTGGATCACAACGGCCCGACCGTTTTGAACTGCTGCGGCCATAGCTTGTGACATAGCCGGGGTTGAGTTCGAGTCTCCGTCACCGGTGAGCGCCAGAAACGGGCACGAAATCAGATTCATCTTGCTGGCGTAAGTGGCATCGCCCCGCGCAAAAGCGGAATAGGCGATGGCGTAGCCTCGTTGATCCACAGACCCAAGCCACGACGCCACCTGCGCACGGGCAGCCAGATCACCCGGACTGTCACCAAACCAGCGCGACAACGGCGTTTCCAGATCAACTCGACCCGCGCTGATTTCTGCGGCCCGTTGGATGACTGCGGCGCGGGCTGAGGCATCGCGACAGAAGACGCCGTTCAGCATAGCAACACGGCTAGTGATATCGGGATACTCTGCCGCAAAGCCGGCGGCAATCAGTGCCCCCATTGAATGCCCGATGATTGCGACCGGAGCCAGATTCAATGCGTCGACAACATCATGTATCCAGCCGACAAAATCCGGCAATTGGCTTCCAGATAGCAGACGGTCACTGCCTCCATGCCCCGGCAGATCAACCGCAATTACACGGCAATGCTGGCTCAGCGTGTCAAACTGAGGGCCCCAGGCCGCAGATTGCATGCCTACGCCATGGATCATAAAGACCGGTTGCCCTTCGCCCGCCTCTCTGAACGCGACTGATCGGCCCGAGTTAGACAGCTGCAGGGTTGTCAACGTCATGACCAAGTTCCTCGATGTCCTGATAGCGATCCCCGATCCGGTGGTGCGGCCGCCCTCCAATCGATGCACCCAGTGCAATCAGAATCTCATCTGCTGCAGGTGCATCTGCGACCGAAGTCTGGATCGTAAGGTAGTGAGAGCGACGACCGCCATCATGTTTGTCCATCAAGGGGATCAGCAGCGGCGCATTGGCCGGGCCGCGCGTATTGCAGAAGGAAAGGTAGGATTTCGCTCCAACTGCTTTGCGATAATGATTGCCAAAATGCAGCGTGTGGATCAGGGCCGACGCATGCTCGACCTCTCCGTTCAAGCCCACAATCGCGGATTTTCCATAGGCTTCGACCCGGTCGCCGCCACCTGAAGCATCCAAAATCATTTTGGTCAGCAACTCCCCCAATCCGGGGGCGCAATCGCGGATCGCGGGGCCAAGATCTTCGACAAAACCCTGACCAGCCCAAGGGTTCCGAATGACAGCTATTGCGGCAATTAGCTTCAGCGGAGTGTCCGCCAACTTACCACCCTCGATCAGAGTGTCTTCGACATGCAGAAGCGTTTTTCGAATTTCGGCGGACATGGTGATTCCTTTGGCAAGCCTTTGGTTGAGAATATGGTATACCATAATACGATATGTCAATCATACTTGTTCCGGATCCGTACCACAGATATGAAAGCGTCGATGATGAACACCGACTCCACCCTACAAAAGATCGAAAAAGCACCGCAAACCTTGCGGGATATCGTGCAAGCGCGCCTGCGCGAAGCGATCATCGCCGGGCATTTTGCCCCCGGTGAGCGGCTTGTTGAACGCCCGCTTTGCGATCAGCTTGGTGTCAGCCGCACCGTCATCCGCGAGACGATCCGGTTTCTGGAAGCCGAAGGATTGGTTGAGATTATCCCCAACCGCGGGCCAATCGTCTCGACCCTCAGCTGGGACCAAGCGCGGCAAATCTATGACATCCGCTTACAGCTAGAAGGCTCAGCCGCCGCCGCCTGTGCACAAGCGCATGAGACAGGTTTCGCAAACGATCTGGGCAAGGCATTGAAAGCAGTGGGCGCGGCGCAGAATGACACCGAATGGTCAAATCTGCTACAGGCCACAACTCGCTTCTATGAACTGATTTTTCTACAGGCTGGGCACAGCATCGCCTGGGATGTCGTGCAACGTCTGAACGGCCGGATCAGCCGCCTGCGGGCCTTGACCCTCGCAGCGCGGAATCGAGAGCGTTCTGGGATGAGCCACATGACTGCCATCCATGATGCCATCCTCAGTGGTGATCCTGCCAAAGCCCGAAAAGCAGTCGAAAGCCATATCGCGGATGCTGCACAGACCGCGCGCGGCTTTTTGGAAAGCTCTGAAACCTGATTGCTCGGCAATTGAGCCAGAATTCCAAGATTCTGATATCAAAGCTTTCAAAATCTGCGTATTTTCGTCAGGACCGCCCTGATCTCACGAAAGAACCGGAATGCCGCGTCAGTCTGCTCCCAAAGACCTCAGTCTCAAATGGCTGGAACTGTTTCAGATATGTGCGCAAAAGGGCTCGCTACAGGCGGCCGCCAAGGAAACAGGGCTGACGATCAGCACCGTTTCCCATCACCTGCGCAATCTCGAAGACCATCTGGGCGTTGAGCTGTTCAACCACACCCGTAGACCCATGGTTCTGACCCCAAAGGGCCGGGTCTTCCTGCGCAATATCGACGATGCGCTGCACCTGATCCGAAAGGCCAAGGCCGAAGCGTCTGCAGGAAGCATCACCGAGGCCAGCTATCTGCGTTTCGGCACGATCGAGGATTTCGACAGCGACATCATTCCGGAACTGGCAGTCTACTTGTTTACGAACATGCCTGCCTGCGATTTCATGTACCATACAGATTCCAGCCACGCGATTATCGACATGCTGCGCGACAGGCAGTTGGATCTGGGGATTTCCACTACTCCTAGCGAACGTATGCGCGATCTGCAGGATCGCCCCCTTCTGCGCGATCCATTTGTGATCGTTTTGCCTGCGGTGAATGACAAGTCTTTGCAAGACATTGTTGAGGGACGAACCAAATTGCCGTTTCTACGATATTCCGGCAATCTGATCATCGCGCGCCAGATCGAGTCCCAATTACGCCGGATGGGGATTTCGTCCTCTCACAGGTTTGAATGCAGCAACAATCAGACGCTGATGTCGATGGTGTCCTCCGGTGCGGGTTGGACCATCACGACGCCGCTGCTGTATTCTCGGGCAAAGCGGTTCCAATCAAGGCTGTGCATGCACCCATTTCCGGGCAAGAGCTTTGCACGCACACTGGCGCTGGTCGCGACGCCGGATTGTTCAAGATCAGTGATTGAGCTTGTGGATGCCAAAACCCGATCATTGATCAATGACCGCATCATTTCCCCACTGCGCGATGATATCCCGTGGCTGACGGATAGTTTCAAACTTATCGAATAGCACTGGATCAGCCTTCAAAGAATGTTGAAGCGATCTCGGATTTGCCGATCCTGTTCGTCTGACAGGTATCTTGGCGTATGGGTCTGCAAAATTTCTTGCGCCCGATGTCGCGCGCGGCTCCAGGCATCTTGCGCTCCGTTTTCTGCCCAGGTTCGCGGCTCGTCCCTGTCTGCGAGTGAGGGATAAAAGTAATCCCGTTCCATGGCCGCAAAAGTATGCTGACCACCCAGAAAATGGCCCTCGCCCAGAACTGCTTCGCAGATTGCGTCAAAGCCCAGATTCTCGTGTGTCACCTCTATCCCCCTCAAAGCGCGGTAGGTGTACGAGTGCATCTCATCATCCAGCACGAACGCCTCAAAACTTGCACCCAGCAACGAGGCCGTCATGCCCGAGCTTTCATAGATCAGATTACCACCTGCCAGCGCTGCCGCCATTGAGGTCAGTCCCTTTTCCATCCCGTATTGAGCGTCGATCGCCTTGGCATCAGACATCGAACAGGCCACACCTGAAGGCAGCCCAAGCCAATTTGATAATTGTGCAGATGCTGCATTCAGGACAGCCGTCTCTCCGCTGCCACCTGAGAACGCGCCGGTCCGAAGGTCAATCACCAGTGGCCAATTCGAAAAGACCATAGGAAACCCGGGCTGGATCGCGTGGACCATTACCAGACTCGCAAGAGTTTCTGCCAATGACTGCGCCAGAAAACCAGCCAAGGTCGCTGGTGCAGTCGCGCCGGCCTGAGCAGCGGTGATGCAAGAAATCGGAATATTGTGTTCGATGCAGGCGTAGACCACATCCACCGCGTCTTCACCGTAGCGCATCGGCGAGATCACCGGGCTTATATGTGCTTTCATGAACGGGCGTTTTGCGAATTCACCGGGTCCCCCGGCTGCGATATCCAATATCTCAACAATTGGCGCAACGTGCTGCGCCAATGTAAAAGACGTCGCGGTGGGCTTGGAGGTATTCTTCAACAGCGCGTAGACGGTGTTCACATCCAGATCGAAGGTTTCCTCCAGATCGGTTGCAACGCAACAGCGGGTGAACCAGCTGACATTTGGCAAGACATCCTGAAGACGCGTGAAATCATGCAAGTCCTGCAAGGTCGAAGGCCGATAGTGACCACTGCGCAGATCAAGCGTCTGAACCGCCGCCCCTCCGGTTCCGAAATAGACGCGATTACCGCCAACTTCGATGGATCGGGCTGGATCACGCCCGTGCAGAACGAAGGTCTTGGCGGCCTGATCAATCGCCTGTTCCACAAGTTGAGGCGAAAAAAGTATCCTCCCCTCCCCGCTATCTTGCGCCCCAACCGCCAACAAATCAGAACGCAAGCGATCCGGCACCTCGCCGATCCCCAGCTTCTCAAGAAGATCCAGAGCCGTGTTGTAAATCCGCTCAAGCTCAAACCCAGTCAAGGGTTTGTAAGCGCCTCCCGGTTGACCTGGCGGACAGGGGTCGAGCGCAGGCTTTTCAGCCCGCTGTGCGATACGTCCTTTTCGACCGGACCTTTTCGCCTGCTGCGCAGCCATTTGTGATCCTCCAACCGCATCAGGTTGATCAATTCAACTAAACGCCTAAAGCCAATTTCAACCGCATTCGAATTACTACGAGTTAATGAGGTTTTTTTTTCGATTTTTTACGTAACACTATCCAACCGCTTGTGAACCAACTGACAGAACAGGCTAATCCCCAAAAGACTACCTACCGGAGGGTCCTTGATGAAATCGCGCACTAAAGTGGTCGTTATTGGCGGCGGTATCGCCGGCTGCTCGACTCTGTATCACTTGACCCGTGAAGGTTGGACCGATGTGGTGCTGGTCGAGCGCGATGAGTTGACCAGCGGCACAACTTGGCATTCGGCCGCGCAGGTGACCAATTTTGGCATGAACCAGACCATGGTTGGTCTGAAGACCCACTCGATCAACCTGTACAAGGAACTGGCCGAGGATCCGGACTATCCTATCAACTACCACCACGGTGACGGCGGCATCCGGCTTGCAAATACGCCTGAGCAGATGCAGGGGTACCACCATTTTGCGTCTATGGCGCGCGGAATGGATGTGCATTTCGAGGTCATAGATGCAGAGGAATGCGCCCGCCGGCACCCGTTGATTTCCACCGACAACCTTTTAGGAGGGCTATGGGATCCGCTAGATGGCGACATCGATCCGGCTCAACTGTGCCAAGCTCTGGCACGCCGTGCGCGCAAAGCCGGGGCCGAGGTATATCGCAATACTCCGGTCACAGGACTGACACAGCACAAGGACGATACCTGGACGGTTCACACGGAACATGGCAATATTGACTGCGATATCGTAGTTAACGCTTGTGGTTATCGGGTCAACGAAGTGGGCGCTATGATGGGCGTGCACCACCCTGTCGCTTCGATGGAGCATCAGTATTTTCTGACAGAAGAAATCGCATCAATCCGCGACGCAGGCCATCGGATGCCTCTGCTGCGCTGTCCGATCAGCGACTATTATTGTCGGCAGGAGAAGAACGGCTTGCTGGTTGGCTTCTACGAGCAGGATTGCAAAACCTGGGGCATGGACGGGATCGATCCGAATTTTGTGAACGCGCTGTGCCCTGACGATCTGGACCGCGTGACGGATGTGCTGGAAGGTGCCTTCGCACGCATGCCTGCACTGATGGATGTCGGCATTCATACAGTGGTGAATGGTCCGATCACCTACACAATTGACGGCGCACCTTTGGTCGGGCCAATCCCCGGAAAGCGCAATGCTTTCTGCATCATCGGTCTGCGCGCGGGTTTGGGCGAAGGGGGTGGCCATGGCTGGCTGCTGGCCCAACAGATCGTTCATGGCGAAGCCTGCTATGACACCTGGTGCCTTGATCCGCGCCGGTTTACCGGCCACACAAATGTGGAACTGACCGCGCTGAAAGCCATCGAAGATTACCAGAATGAATTCCGCTTTCATTTCCCGCATGAACACCGGCCTGCCGGTCGCCCCGCCAAAACCACACCGCTGACCCCGATCCTCGCAACAGAAGGGGCTGAATTTACAGCGGTCAACGGTTGGGAGCGGGTCGACTACATCAAGCCTGCACCAGATTTTCACCCAACGCTGAGTTTCAGTTTTGATGAGACCTTTGACGTCGTGGCAGCGGAAATCAGAAACCTTCAAGAAAATGTCGGACTGGCCGAAGTGAACGGCTTCAACCGGCTGGAAATCACCGGAACCGATCGGCATCGGTTTCTGGATCGGATGATGTGCGGCGCGGTGACAAAACGCGACGGGCGGGTCGGCCTTGGTTATCTGCTGAACCACCACGGGATGGTCAAAGCCGAGGCCACCATCGCCAACCTTCCCGCGAGTGATCGCGGCCCGGCACGGGTCTGGTACGGGTCCGCCGCCGCCAGCGAATACCATGATATGGACTGGCTAAAGGCGCATCTGCATGATGGCGAAGATGTGCAAATCCGCTCACTCACCAATGATCAGACAATATTAGTGCTGGCCGGACCCAAATCGCGCGACGTGCTGTCCGCTTGTGCTCGAGGAGACTGGTCGCGAGAAGCTTTTCCCTGGCTGTCAGTTCGCGAGTGCTTTGTCGGGTTCGCGCCAGCAACTGTATTGAATATCAGCTTCTCAGGGGAACTGGCCTACGAGATACATGTCCCGAACGCCTCACTATACGCGGCCTATCTGGCGTTCAGAAAAGCTGGCGAGACGCATGGCTTGAAATTATTTGGTGCTCGCGCCGTCGAGTCCATGCGGATGGAGAAAGGGTTCTTGCACTGGAAAGCCGATCTGCTCACAGAGTTCGACCCGTTTGAGACCGGTTTGGATCGGTTTGTGAAACTGACCAAAGGCGATTTCATTGGCCGAAACGCGTTGCAGAGACGCCTTGAGAACGGGCCTCAAAAGAAACTGGTAAGCCTGAAAATCGATGCAACCAAAGCACCGGCGCATGGTGGAGCCTCCCTGATGTCGGACGACATGGTTATTGGCACAATCACGTCAGGTGACTGGGGCCACAGAACAGGGCTAAACCTTGCTTACGGCTTTGTGATTCCGGAATTTTCCGAACCCGGCAGCCGAATGCAGCTTGACCTGTGCGGAGAATTGATCGCGGCCGAGGTGATTGCGCCATCCCCGTATGACCCGGACCTCTCACGCGTGCGAGGCTAATCCCAAAGTTACTCCCCGTTTCGATAGGCTGTTGGTGTCTGCCCGAATTGCATCCGGAACGCCCGCGTCATTGCGCTTGGGTTCTCATACCCGCAGCGGCTGGCGATCTCGGCCACGGACTGCTGAGTCTCGACCGCAAGTTTACGCGCCAAATTCAGACGCAGGCGACGATAGAGCGCCTGCGGTGTTACACCCAGCTCGGACAAAACCCGGGTCTCAATCTTCTTTTGAGAGCACCCGAGCTGACGAGCGATATCCTTTATCATTACTGGCGCATCCAACGTGCCCTGCATGACGCCCAGCACCCGATTCACCAGCCTGTCTTCGGATTTCATCTGTGGTGAAGCAGCACTTGGTTCACCACGATTCATCAGAAGATGTGCCACCTCCATCGACAACAGCGGCCCGTGATCCGCAAGAATCAGCGCAGTCGCCAGATCATAAGCAGCCATCGCGCCCGAACAGGTGATCCGGTTCCGGTCGATCACAAAACGTTCCTGCACGACCTCGACATCGGTAAAAGTTTCTTCGAACCGGGAAAGTTCATCCCAGTGAATGGTCGCGCGATGCCCTTCCAACAGTCCCGCGCGCGCGAGCAACCAACTCCCTGTGTCCAGACCAGCCAGTTTGCGATGACGGGTTGCGGCCCTGCGCAAAGCGCGATGAGTATCGGGAACCGAGTGTTCCAGATACCCATAAGACGGCATGACAACCAAAGCATCACCCGCCTCAATGCCCATCGCTCCATGAGGCGCGACCTGCAACCCGCTGGAACTTTGGACTGGCGCACCATGGGGTGAATAAAACTGCCAGGCATAGAGATCCTGCCCCGCCAAAGTGTTCGCCGCGCGCAATGGCTCAACCATGTTGGCGAGGCAAAGGTTCGAGAACCCGTCGAACAGCAAAAAGTTATAGATCTGGGTCAAATTTTTCTAACTCGGCATGATATCGTACGATTACTGCATGTCATCGTGTCAGGCAATTACGTTTCATTGCCAATCAGACATCAGGGGAACGCGTCATGCAATTTGGCTTAACCGAAGAACAGGAAATGATCGTCTCAACAGTGCGGAGCTTTGTTGAGAACGAGATTTACCCCCACGAAGCTGAGGTCGAACGCACCGGACAGGTGCCGCAAGAGCTGGGAGACGAAATCAAGCGGAAATGCATCGAACTGGGGTTTTATGCCTGTAACTTCCCCGAAGAAGTTGGTGGCGCAGGTCTCTCGCATCTTGATTTCACTCTTGTCGAACGCGAGCTCGGCCGAGGTTCGATGGCATTGACCCATTTCTTCGGTCGCCCGCAGAATATCCTGATGGCCTGCAACGCCGACCAACGTGAACGCTATTTGTTGCCTGCCGTGCGTGGCGAAAAGATGGATGCTCTGGCTATGACCGAACCTGACGCGGGTTCAGATGTTCGGGGCATGAAATGTCAGGCCGTACGCGATGGAGGAGACTGGGTCGTCAACGGTTCGAAACACTTCATCTCGGGCGCGGAGCACGCGGATTTCTTCATCGTATTCATCGCAACAGGTGTGGATGAAACTCCCAAAGGCCCTAAAAAGCGGATCACTACATTCCTCGTAGATCGTGGTACGCCGGGTTTTGAAGTGCGCGAGGGGTACAATTCAGTCAGCCACAAAGGCTACAAGAACTATATCCTGTATTTTGACAATTGCCGCCTGCCTGACACACAGGTTCTGGGCGAGGTCGATGGCGGTTTCGCCGTGATGAACGAGTGGCTCTATGCAACGCGCCTGACGGTTGCTGCTTTTTCGGTCGGGCGCGCGCGGCGCTGTTTTGATTATGCGCTGAACTACGCGGCTGAGCGCAAGCAATTCGGCCAGCCGATCGGTAAGTTTCAGGGTGTCGGCTTTCAGATCGCCGACATGATCACCGAGATCGACGCTGCTGACTGGCTGACGCTCGCGGCCGCATGGCGACTGGATCAGGACTTGCCCTCAAATCGCGAGATTGCCTCGGCCAAGCTTTATGCTTCGGAAATGCTGGCAAAGGTCACGGATACGACGTTGCAAATCTATGGTGGCATGGGTCTGATGGATGACTTCCCGATCGAACGGTTCTGGCGGGATGCGCGTGTAGAACGTATTTGGGATGGTACGAGTGAAATCCAGCGGCATATCATCAGTCGTGATCTGCTGCGGCCCCTGGGTGCCTGAGGACCGAATGAGCAAGGATATCTCCCGTCTTCTACGCCCGGAATCCATCGCGGTGATCGGCGGCGGCGCGTGGTGCCAGCAGGTTATCCTGCAGTCGGAACGCATGGGCTACGCAGGGAAAATCTGGCCTGTCCATCCCAAGGCGGATGAAATTGCCGGGCACAAGGCCTACGCACGGATTGAAGACCTGCCATCGTCCCCGGACGCGGCCTTTGTTGGCATCAACCGTCACGCCACTGTTGAGGCCGTTCAGGTTCTGTCAGACATGGGCAGCGGCGGCGCAGTTTGCTTTGCCTCTGGCTTCTCGGAAGCTGCAGCCGAGGATCAGGCAGGAGGAGATCTGCAATCAGAGTTGATCAATGCAGCAGGCAGCATGCCCATTCTTGGGCCAAACTGCTATGGCTTTATCAATGCGCTTGATGGTGCGCTATTGTGGCCCGATCAGCATGGAGCTGCTCGAGTAGATCGAGGCGTTGCCATTCTGACCCAGAGCTCCAACATCTCGATCAACCTGACTATGCAGAAACGAGCTCTGCCGATTGCCTATATGGTGACTTGCGGGAACATGGCGCAGACCAGTCAGGCTGAGATCGCGATGTCGCTGATCGATGATCCACGGGTCACTGCCGTCGGTTTACATATCGAGGGCTTCAAGGATATCCGCGAATGGGAGGCCCTTGCTGCCAAGGCACATCGGAAAGGCGTGCCTCTGATCGCACTTAAGGTGGGTGCATCCGAACAGGCGCAAGCAGCAACAGTTTCTCATACCGCCTCACTGGCAGGGAGCGATGCGGGTGCGCAGGCTTTGCTAAACCGGCTGGGCATCCCGCGCCTGTCCTCGCTGCCCGAGTTTCTGGAAACCCTGAAATTGTTGCATTGTTATGGGCCTTTGCCGGGGGGCAACATTGCTTCGATCAGCTGCTCGGGCGGCGAGGCCAGCCTGATCGCAGATATGGCGATCGGCACTGACCTCAGATTTCCAGAACTGTCCAGAGACAAGCAAACCCGATTGCGCGATGCGCTTGGTCCGATGGTCGCACTAAGCAATCCACTCGATTACCACACCTATATCTGGCGCGATGAAGATGCGATGGCGAAAGCTTGGGCCGGGATGACAGGCGACGACCTGGATATGACCTTCTCGATCGTCGACTACCCGACCACCGATCCAACGGATTGGGCTGCCGCGACACGCACGGCACTAAAGGTGCGGGCAGAAACGGGCGCGCGCTTCGCAGTGGTTTCTACACTGCCCGAATTGTTCCCTGAAAACACTGCGCAATCCCTGGTAGAAGGCGGTGTAGTTCCCTTCATTGGCCTTCGTGAAGCGCTTGCCGCTACACGCGCGGCGGCTCAAGTCGCCGCGCCTTCGGACACGCCAATCTGCCTGCCGGGCACATTAGATGCGACGCAGACGCTGACCGAAGCCGAGGCGAAGCAGGCTCTGGCCGCGCATGGTTTGCGCATTCCTCAGAACAGGTCTGTCCGAGGCGCCGAAGAAGCCCTAAGCGCGACGCGCGAGATGGAAGCGCCCTTTGCCGTCAAAGGTGTCGGCCTTGCCCACAAGTCTGAACATTCCGCTGTACGGCTGGGGGTACAGGCTGCCGATGTGGCGGGTGTGGCAGCGGATATTGGAACCGAAGAGATTCTGATCGAAGAGATGATCACAGGTGCGGTGGCAGAAATACTCGTCGGCGTCGTGCGGGATCCTGCCCACGGCTTTGTGCTGACTCTGGGTGCCGGAGGTGTCCTGACCGAAATACTGCGCGACACCACCTCGCTTTTGATCCCGGCAACGTCCAGCAGTATTCGCGCGGCACTGGGCGAGTTGAAAGTCGCGCCGCTGCTGTCAGGCTATCGCGGCCAACCAGCGGCTGATATGGATGAAATCGTTGCCGCCATTCAGGCCGTTCAAGACTATGTAATGCAAAATGCCGAAACGCTCGGCGAGGTCGAAATCAACCCGCTTCTCTGCACGCCCACCCGGGCGGTGGCGGTGGATGCGCTCATCAGAAAGGCCTGAGAAATGGACCCGATCAAGACCCGCCGTGACGGCGCAATTCTCGAAGTGACGCTGGATCGGCCAAAAGCCAATGCAATCGATCTAGCTACCAGCCGCATCATGGGGCAGGTATTTGCCGAGTTTCGCGATGATCCCGAACTGCGCGTCGCGATCTTGACCGGAGCAGGTGATAAATTCTTTTGCCCTGGCTGGGACCTGAAGGCAGCCGCCGAAGGCGATGCCGTAGATGGAGATTATGGTGTCGGTGGCTTTGGCGGTTTGCAGGAGTTACGCGATCTGAACAAACCGGTCATCGCGGCCATCAATGGTATTGCCTGTGGTGGCGGACTCGAGCTTGCGATTTCCGCCGATATGATCCTGGCCGCTGAACACGCAACTTTTGCCCTACCTGAGATTCGATCCGGAACCGTTGCAGATGCGGCGAGCGTCAAGCTACCCAAACGCATTCCCTACCACATCGCGATGGAGCTATTGCTGACTGGACGCTGGTTCGATGCCGAAGAAGGTCAGCGTTGGGGCTTGGTCAATGAAGTCCTGCCTGCCGATCAACTGTTGGATCGTGCCTGGGAATTGGCGCGTCTGCTCGCCTCGGGTCCTCCGCTGGTTTATGCTGCAATCAAAGAGGTCGTGCGCGAAGCTGAAGACAGCAAATTTCAGGACGCCATGAACCGCATCACCAAGCGCCAGCTGCGCACCGTCGATATCCTCTATTCCAGCGAGGATCAGCTTGAAGG
Source organism: Ruegeria sp. CF3 (assembly GCF_056537365.1). NCBI lineage: Bacteria > Pseudomonadati > Pseudomonadota > Alphaproteobacteria > Rhodobacterales > Roseobacteraceae > Ruegeria > Ruegeria sp. CF3. The sequence continues at coordinate 546,519 of NZ_JBQFRK010000002.1, forward strand.
CGCAAAGGCCTTCGCTGAAAAGCGTGATCCGGTCTGGAAAGGAAAATAAGTTCAAAACACCGCTGCCTTCATCGCATTGGCGCAGTTTTGCGCCAATCGCTCAGCTAAGCATGTTTTTTGTCAGAACACACTTTTACTATCCTGCAATTCAGGCCACAGCTACTTTAACTGGAAGAAGGAATGTCAAAGCGGCCCGATGCAGGACAAGAAAACAGAACCAGAACTTGAGATCGGGCGAACCCTGCAGCGTTTGCGACAGGAACGTCAGCTCACGGTGACCGAACTTGCTGCGCAGTCAAAGGTTTCCGCGCCCATGATCAGCCGAATCGAAAATGGTCATGTTTCGCCGTCCCTTAGTACCTTACACGCGTTGGCAGATGCACTATCTGTCTCTCTGATGGCGCTGTTCAGCCATACCGACACGACCTCGGATGTGCATCACGTTCAGGCGGGAACCGGGTTGCCGTCGCGGCGTATCACACCAGACCATGCCCATGACTATCTACTGCTCGGCAAACACAGCGGGCCTAGCGGGTCATTCCAATCCGCACGCATCCGCATCTCAAAACAAGACCAACGCAAGTTGCCTAACTATCAGCACGAAGGCTACGTCTTCATCTACATGATTGAAGGCAGCGCCATCTATGGCTGTGGGACCGAAGAGTTCCAGATGTCAGAAGGTGACACGCTCAGCTTCGACGCCAAGCTCCCACATGGGGTACGGGTCATCCTGTCAGACGAAATTGAATTCGTGACCGTGTCGACGCGACCGCATTGATCTTTGCAGATGCCCTAGGCTCCACGCCGCGTTTGCCATCCGATCAGGCTGAAACACGCGAACACTACTGCAGCAACACAAACAATGGATGGCCCTGCAGGCGTATCAAATATGTAAGCAGCCCGTAGCCCGGCGATTGCGGAAAATGCACCAATCGCCGCCGCAATCAAAGCCATCGCTTCCGGAGATCTGGCCAAACTGCGCGCAGCCGCTGCCGGGATGATCAGCATTGCAGCAATCAGTAGAACACCTACGACCTTTATCGCCACGGCCACTGTAACTGCCAGAGACAGCGTCAGGATCAACTGCTCTCGCTTGGGGTCAAAGCCGCTGGCATAGGCCAGCTCTTCATTCATGGTCGCTGTCAATAGCTGCGACCAGCGCCATACGATCAGGGCCACGACAAGCGCTGCGCCCCCCCAGATCACAACCAGATCGGTGCGTGACACGGCCAGAATATCACCGAAGAGATAGGCCATCAGGTCGATGCGAACACCGGACAGGAAAGATACGGCGACTAGACCGAAGGCAAGTGCAGAATGTGCTAGAACGCCCAGCAGTGTATCCATCGCGTAACCACGTCCGGACAACAGTGTCACGGTAAGTGCCATCGCAAGTGCAACAGCTAGCGCCCCAGTAAAGACGGACAACTGAAACGTCAGCGACAAAGCGACACCCAGGATTGCCGCATGGGCGGTGGCATCCCCGAAATAGGCCATTCGACGCCAGACAACAAAACACCCCAGTGGTGCCGCAGCAAAAGCAACGCCAACACCTGCAAACGTCGCGCGCGTCATGAAATCATCCAGCATTATTCTGCGGCTTCCTGAGAGGTTTCACAGTGATCGTGATCGTGATCATGGTCGTGATCATGGCGATAGAGGGCCAGTGCGCCTCCGGTACCCGTTCCGAACAGGGCCCGATATTCCGGGGCCGAAGCTACGACTGCGGGGGACCCTTGGCAGCACACATGACCATTGAGACAGATCACCCTGTCCGACGCGCTCATGACCACGTGCAATTCATGGCTGATCATCAGTATGGCGCATCCGGTTTCACGCCGGACCTCCTCGATCTGACGATAAAACGCCGCCGACCCCGGTTGGTCGAGACCCTGAGTGGCTTCGTCCAAAAGCAGAACGTCGGGCCGATTGATCAACGCTCGCGCCAGCAAAACGCGCTGAAACTGTCCGCCTGACAATTGCGACATTTGGCGCTTTAGCAGATCCGGCACCCCAGCAGTTTCAAGCGCTTCTGTACATTGAAGCCTAGAGACACGATCCGTCAGACGCATGAATCTTTCGACTGATATCGGCAGGGTCGGATCAATGTGCAGTTTTTGGGGGACATACCCGATTTTTAGCCCAGGCTTCAGTGTAACCTTACCTTCCGCAGGCTTGGTCGCGCCAATGACGGCACGCAACAGGCTGGTCTTTCCCGATCCGTTTGGACCAACGATCGTCACGATTTCACCAGCCTCAATCGTCATGCCGACATGGCGCAGAACGGTATTCGCGCCATAACGCACGCTGAGATTTTCAACGGTGATCAGGGTCATGTCTACGCCTTCTCGGTGCAGTCTGGGCAGAGTCCCTCGGCTTCTACAACGGTTCGCTCGATTTCGAAACCCGCCGCGCGCGCGGCTGCGCCGAGGACGCCATTGGACGGTGCCGACTGAGCTTCGGCGACAGCGTCGCATTTTCTGCAGATCATGAAGGCCGGGGAATGGACCTCTCCGGGATGAGAGCAGGCCACAAAGGCGTTCAAACGTTCAATCTTATGGACGAACCCGTACTGGACCAGAAAATCCAGCGCGCGATAAGCCACCGGCGGCTGCGAGCCAAAACCGGCTTCGCGCAAACGATCAAGTATAGCGTAAGCCCCAAGCGACTTGTGATCTTGCAACAGCATTTCAAGAACTTTTCGCCGCACAGGGGTTAGCCGCAACCCTTCTTCCCTGCACCGAGCATCCGCTGTGGCCAACGCCGTTTCGACGCAATTCTTGTGATCATGCTCCTGAAATCCTACCGGCGCATCTTCACCAACCGAAATGGAGTGCATCTCACTTGTCATGTTATACCATATCATATATGCCGCTCGTAACGTTATAAAATCACACAGAGGGTCTGATGTCCAGAAAGCTGCTCCCACTATCGATTACCGCTGCATTGATGGGCGGAACCGCCATGGCGGATGCACCCAAGGTTGCGGTTGACATCGCACCCGTTCACTCACTCGTGGCCCGGGTGATGGAGGGGGTAGGAACGCCTGAATTGATAGTGCAGCCCGGTGCCTCGCCACACGAATACAAACTTCGTCCGTCAGAAGCAGCCGCACTGCAAGAGGCAGATCTGGTATTCTGGATTGGCGAGGACCTGACCCCGTGGATGGAAGGCGCTGTCGAGACGCTCAGCGACGGGGCGACTGTTACGTTGTTGCTTGAGTCGGACGGAACGGTTCTGCTCGATTTCCGTGAAAGTGCTTTGTTCGAAGCGCATGACCATGGCGACGACGAAGATCATGGGGATGACAATCATGACGATCACGACCATGCTGAGGATGATGGTCATGATCACGACGACCACGACGATCATGCAAAAGACGATGACCACGATCACGAGGATCATGCCGAGGACAAAGAGCATGATGATCATAATCATGACGAAGAGCATGCGGATGAGCATGACCACGATGATCATGAGGACCACGCCGGACATGACGACCATGAGGGCCACGCGCATGGCGAACATGATCCGCACGCCTGGCTCTCTCCGGTCAACGCAGAAATCTGGCTGAAAACGATCGCGGCGCAGCTTTCTTCGGCTGACCCAGACAACGCAGGTGCTTATTTTGCAAATGCGGCAGCTGCGCGTGAAGAAATGGCTGCTTTGTCTGCGGAAGTGGCCGAAACGCTGGCGCCGGTCAAAGGTGGCAGCTTCATCGTGTTCCACGATGCCTATCAATATTTCGAAGATGCCTTTGGCTTCCCGGCCTCGGGTGCAATTTCCCTCAGCGATGCGACCGATCCAAGCCCGGCAAGGATCGCCGAAATTCAGGGGCGTATCCGCGACGAAGGTGTGGATTGTGTCATGGCTGAACCCCAGTTCAACCCCGGAATTGTCGCAACCGTTCTCGACGGCACCGAAGCTAAAACCGGCATCATGGACCCGCTGGGATCTGATCTGGAACCCGGAGTAAATCTGTACCCGCAACTCATCCGCAATCTGGCCAAAACACTGTCTGAGTGCCTTTGACTCAATCAACAGCCTGGTTGGGAGTTGGTTCTGGCCAGGCTGAAATCAGACAGAGTTCTCCGCTCATCGTTCCAACAAAGTCATCAGTATTCGGCTACCGGCCTCTCTAAGCTGTCCAATTTGGCGGCTAAGCTGCCGGCGCAAGTCAATCATCGCCAGCGGACTTTCGATGCCGCGCTCGACCAGAGGTTGGATCACGCCAATCTATTCCTCCAGAAACGCCGCCTCCACACCTGTACGGTCGGGAAGATCAAATTCTTGTCCGGATATCTGAGCCTCAAGTCTCGCGCGCGACGCGATCGCAATCGCCTGTCGCGGCCTGCCAATCGCCTAGATCACGCCACGAATACGAACGGGAAGGGCAGATCGACCAAAGCAACCAGCGAGGCAGACGTAAAGAAATCCCTCACGACTTCAAAGTCCTGAAGGATCGAGGCCATGCGTCCATTCTGCCCGCCCCGGGCTTTCATTATAAGCACCATCAACTGATTGAACAGCCGTTCGGTGATTTTCAGGTCCGCCCATTTTCCCGCTGTATCGATGAACCGTGTCCGCAGGTTCTTGATCAGGAAATCGAACAACAGTGCAAGGCCAACCCCGACGACCAGAGCCAGCAAGCTATCAACCACTTCGTTTGGCAGAATGGGGTCATGAACGACCATGGTGAACAGCGACGTCGTCGGCCCAAGCACACTTATCACCAACGCCGCCAACATATTCTGAATGTAGACCACGCGCAGATCGCTAAACGCAGACCAAAACCATTGGCCTTGCGGGGCAGAGCGGTCCTCGTCCGAACGGCGCGAGCATTATGCGCGCAATATCCAGCGTGTCTTGCGCAGTCGTGTTTCCTGTCGCCGCCAGATCTGAGGATCGCTGAATCCGCTGCTGGCATCGATCACAAGAAAGCGTTGGTGTCTTCTCGATCCAGAAACGCGAAAGATTGCACAGCTGCATCAAACGCCAGGACCAGAAACAAGTTCGGCTCCAGTTTCAGCAACCGCGCTTTCCCGAAACCCGCCTTTAGCCCACCGTTTCCACTGCGCTGACCGCCTAGGCGACTTCATTGCCCTAGAACACCCGAAAGATATCCACCTCTGACAACCCAAGACCCAAATGCTCTGTCAGAAGTCGGAGGTGCGTATTCAGCGGGTTAGTCGCAGTCGGGTTCATGACGGATATCACAAGGTTGGATCGGTCGGCTGTGCAACACCCAACGCGTCCAGGATATCGCCCGTGACCGCCAGCACGGCATATTCTGCACGACGTGCCTGGGCCTCAAGCTGGATCACCCGAACCTGCGCAAGATTCAACTCGCGCAACGCATCCAATATCTGTACCAGCGTGCTGCGCCCGATATCAAACTGTCCACGAGCTGCATCCAGCGCTTGCTCATTGATCTCGACAGCGCGCCGGGCTGTGGCGAGCCGTCGCTGGATTGAATTGGTCTCTTCCAAGGCCTGGGAGAGATTACGTTGCAACTCGCGCCGCAATTCTTCTTCATCAGCCCGGCTTTGTTGAAGATTCGCCCTTGCGGTTTCGACATTGGCGCGCGCGGATCCCCCTTGGTAAATCGGGACCGTTACACCCAATCGGGCCTGCACACCGTCGTCGATACTACCCTGGTCGAAATCTGTCTCAAGAATCGCAGAGAGTGTTGGGCGGGTCGCTCGTTCAGCAACCACAACCTCTTGCGCACGCACTTGACTGAAGGCGACCTGAGTACGCAGACGCGGGCTGCGTGCAACCATTTGCTGCGAGGTGGCCGCTGCCAGAATGGGTGCGGGGGGGATGGTCGGAATTATGTCGGGTCGCGTTCCGAAGACTTCGACCCATGTTGCCGTCGCCAGTTCCACATCCGTCTGAGCCTGCGCTAATTCTGTCTCGGCGTTAGACTTCCGCCCCTGCCCCGCCAGCAAATCTGCCACCGACCCGGCCCCGGCATCAAAGCGGGACTGGAGGTCGCTGACCAAAACGTCCGTACGATCCAGATTCTGCTGGGCTTGTTCTTCGAGGCGGCGATTTCGATCCAGATCAATTATGGTTTCGATGGCCTCGAAGCTCAGCGCGCTCAGCTCAGACAATTCGTTTAACCAGGTCTGCCGGGCTTCAATCTGACGCAAACCCACACGACCCGAGACTTTGCCACCATCATAGATGATCTGGCTAAGCCGCAGGATCGGTACTGTATCCCCATCGGACGTCAGGGATGTCTCGGCCTCGATCTGCGGCAGGAACGCGCCTTGCTCGGCATCAATGCGGGATTTCGAAGCCAGAACGCTGGCGGCTCCGGCTGCGGTGGTGGGCGATGTCGCGACAGACCTTCGCACCAACTCAGCGAATTCAGTGCGTGCGACATTTCCCTTCAGATTATTCCCCCCCGATAAGGGAGCGGGGGCTGGTGTCGCCCCGGGATCAAAGGACTTGGTTCCCTGTAAATCCTGACTGCAGCCCGCCAAAATAATAGTGGCTATCACAACCGACAACCATGCCCTCATCCCGCCAAAGCTCCTGATTTCAACTCTGAGATAAGCAACAAATTTCCAGTCAGTTAATCGTGGAACTTGTTGCCCGCATTTTGCGTTACAGGAGAAAGTGCGGTAAAAAAGTAACCATATTCTTTACGAGTTTAATGTTCTGGCACGACATCAGTTTATCAAGATGCGGGTCCAGAAAAATCAAGCGGAGCAAGGGCGCAGATCCCATCTGATAATCCGCGAGCTTTCGGCCGCCAGCCATGTTCTGTTCGGCAAGTTTGATTCAACCAATCACAACTCATCCAACCTTGTTGCCTTGGCTCCAGACACCGCGCAAAACTGGTGTTTGACCCATGCGACGCACACGCAGAACGTCACCGCGCAGACCTACATTCAGGATGCCACGGTCATCAAGACCGACAGCCATTGCAGGATTACGTGTAACCGTGGCCACAGCACGTGGCAGGTCGTCCCAAACACTGGCAAGATGAAAAGCCGACAGCAGTAGCGCAGAAGGCACATAGTCGGAAGACACAATTTCCAGAAGATCGGCCTTTGCAAGATCTTCAGCCGCGACATTGCCGGAATGCGAGCCGCCACGGATCAGATTCGGGGCACCCATCATGACGGCGATGTTGCGGGTACGGCAGGCCTCGGCCGCCTCGAACGTGGTTGGGAACTCGGCGAAAGCCACACCATTTTCGGACGATTTTTCGACATGCTGCGCCGTGGTATCGTCATGGCTGGCAAGCGCGGCGCCAAGACGGGCGGCCTCGATCACTGCACCGGCTTCGTGCTTTTCTCCGAAACGCTGCTGCAGACCACGCAGGTTCTCGACATGTGCAACGAAATCGGCGTCGGTCATACCGCGCTTTTTGGCGACATAGGTCTTCAATGCACTCAGATCGCTGAATTGGCGTTGACCCGGCGTGTGGTCCATCAGACTGACAATGCCAACCCTGTCTTCCGGCCCGAAGGTCGCCAATTCCTCAAGCAGTGTCTCCGAGCAGATCTCGGCCCGCAGGTGAAGGAAATGGCTGATCTTGAAATAGCCTGCGGCGCGCGCCGACAACAGTTCGTCCGCCAGTTTGCGGGCATAATCGATGTAACGGCCCTTGCCGCTGTGAATGGAACCTACTCGCATGGCGTCGAACACGGTTGTGATTCCGGTCGAGGCCAGCTCGCTATCATGCGCGATCAGGGCCGGAAGATGAGGCCAGTCCACTTCCGGGCGAGGCTCGATATGACGTTCGATATTGTCGGTGTGCAGCTCGACCAGTCCCGGAAGGATGTAATCACCTGCACAATCGACTGCGCCGGTCGGAACATGATCCCCTTCGGTGATCTCGGAAATGACGCCCTGTTCGATTGTCACCGAACCGGTTACTACCCGATCGGGCATAACAAGCTGGGCATTCGCAAGGCACAGATTATCTGACATATCGCTGTCACAAGCCTTTGCCAAAGAGGGCGCGGGAAAAGGGGAATTCATGTCATACTCTCGATTTGCAATCTACTACGTGCCGCCCGAAGGACCATTGGAACAGTTCGGCGCGCGCTGGCTGGGATGGGATGTCGTGCAGGGCTGCGAAGTGCCTCAGCCCGATCTGCCCGATTTGCATGACGTTACGATGACACCGCGCAAATACGGCTTTCACGGAACGCTGAAACCACCCTTTCAACTGGCCGGAGGTTATTCGCTTGAAGCCCTGAAAGCGGCGGCGTCTGAGATGGCCGCTGGCCTGGCGCCTTCGAGCTGTGAAGGGCTGAGTCTGACGAGGCTGGGCCGGTTTCTCGCCTTGACCCCACAGGGCGATGTTAGCGGCTTGCAAAGAATTGCTGCGGCCTGTGTACGTGAGCTTGACCCGTTTCGCGCCCCAACCAACGAGGCTGAACTTGAGCGGCGGCGCGGTGCAAGGCTGAGCCAACGTCAGGACGCACTGTTGATCGAGTGGGGTTATCCCTATGTGATGGACGAGTTTCGGTTTCACATGACGCTGACAGGTCGGCTGCCGAATGGTGATATTCCTGTATGGACCGAGGCGCTGCGCCGCCATTTGCCAGCCTTGCCCGAGCCCTTCGTCATCGACCAAATTGCCTTGTGCGGCGAGCGCATTGATGGGCGTTTCGAGCTTATTCATCGGTACGCGCTCGCTGGTTGAAGGACCCCTGCGGCGCGCGCAACCGTCTCGGCCAGTGGGCCATCGTTGGAAATGGTGATAATGTCCAACCCATCGGGCAAGGGTTTTTCTGCCTGAGCAAGCCGATTTGCAATCTCACTATCGCTTTCTCGGCCGCGAGTCGCCAAACGCCGAGCAAGAGTTTCCGGCTTCGCGGTGATATTCAGGACAATGAAGCGTGGGAATTTTTCTGCGGCCTCGAGCAGAGCTTTACGGGAGAAATTTGCCAGACAATCTGCGCCATCACTCAGCCGATCTTTGACAGCAACCGGTATCCCGTAGCAAAGCCCATGAGCAACCCAATGCACCGCAAAGGCACCATTCACCGCCATTTCTTCAAATTCGGCGAGTTCGACGGCGTCATAGTCTTCCCCGCCCAACTCTGGTGCACGGGTGATGACGCGGCGCACCAAATGCAAATCGGGCAACAAGTCACAAAGCCCTAGCATCACACTGTCTTTGCCAGCCCCCGACGGGCCAACCACAGCGATGAGGCGACCCCGGGTCATGCCGCGACCTCGGGCGAAAACTGACTGGCGTCGATTTCGCGATCACAAACGCGCGCCCTAGCCGCTTCGTCGTGAAAGATGCCGATGATTGCAGTACCACGCGCCTTTGCCTCTTCGATGAGCCTTAGAACAACCTCGCGATTGGCCGCATCCAGACTGGCAGTCGGCTCATCCAACAGCATCGCGGGATAAGAATGGGCGAACCCGCGTGCGATGTTGACACGCTGCTGTTCACCACCCGAGAAGGTAGTCGGTGAAAGGGTCCAGAGACGCTCAGGAATGTTCAGTTGCCGCAACAGAGCTTCAGCCCGCGCCTTCGCGTCAGCAGCGGAAATGCCCACAGCCCGCAGCGGCTCGGCCACCACATCGACGGTGGGCACGCGCGGAACCACGCGAAGAAACTGGCTGACATAACCCAGAACCTCGCGGCGCAGGGCGATAACTGTCCGAGGCTCTGCCTGCACGATATCCACATCACCGATGCGAATTTCTCCGCTTCGGGCCAGATAGTTGCCATAGATCATACGCATGAGGGTGGACTTGCCCGCTCCAGACGCGCCCGTCAGCGCTACGCATTCGCCCGGAGAGACCGAGAAGGATACATCATTCAAAACCTCAATCACGGCCGCGCCTTGATTATGGAGGGTGAAAGTCTTTGAGACGTTATTAAGCTCAATCATTGCTCACACCTGCAAAACGGAACTGACAAGAAGTTGGCTATAGGCGTGTTGCGGGTCATCCAGCACTTGATCGGTCAGGCCTGCCTCGACCACGCGGCCCGATTTCATCACCATCAACCGATCTGCCAGCAGGCGCACCACGGCCAGATCATGCGTGACGATGATCGCCGACAAGCCCATGTCGCGAACTAACCCGCGCAACAAGTCGAGCAACCGCGCCTGAACGGACACGTCCAAACCGCCCGTTGGCTCATCCATAAACACCAGCCGAGGACCGGTCACGAGGTTTCGTGCAATCTGCAGGCGCTGCTGCATCCCGCCCGAAAAGGTCGTCGGGCGATCATCCACACGGGAGGCATCGATCTCCACTCGGTGCAGCCAATCCGTGGCCTTGTCACGTATGTCGCCATAGTGACGCTCTCCAACGGCCATCAGCCGTTCACCTACATTCCCACCGGCACTGACGCCCATGCGCAACCCGTCGCGTGCATGTTGGTGGACAAAGGCCCAATCGGTACGGCTCAGCATCCGGCGCTCGGGCTCGGACATCGTTACCGTGTCCTGCGGACCTTTTGCGCGGGTGTCGAACACAACCTCTCCGGCATCCGGGGTCAGATGCCCGGCCATGCAATTCAGCAGTGTCGACTTACCTGACCCGCTTTCGCCAACGATCCCCATGACCTCGCCGGGATAGAGGTCGAATGACACATCAGCACAGCCAATGTTTGGGCCATAGCGCTTTGTGATGTCCCGAACAGACAGCAAAGGTGTCATGCGGCGTCCTTTCCTTTGTGACCCGCCGCCTGGCGCGCCTCGCAATAGTCGGTATCCGAGCAGACGAACATCCGCCCACCCGCGTCATCGATGATTACCTCGTCCAGATAGCTGTCTTCGGCACCGCACAAGCCGCAGGCTTGGTCGGCCTTGGACGCCTCAAACGGATGATCCTCAAAATCCAGTGAGACAACCTGCGTGTAGGGTGGCAGCGCGTAGATCCGTTGTTCACGCCCAGCTCCGAACAGCTGGATCGCAGCCATATCACCAAGCTTTGGGTTATCGAATTTCGGGATTGGCGACGGGTCCATTACATAGCGGCCTTCGACCTTCACCGGGTAAGCATACGACGTCGCGATATGCCCATGACGACTGATATCTTCGTACAGCTTCACATGCATCAGCCCGTATTCCTCAAGGCTGTGCATCTTGCGGGTTTCGCTCTCTCGCGGTTCCAGAAAGCGCAACGGCTCGGGGATAGGCACCTGATAGACAAGGATCTGACCTTCTTGCAGCGGCTCCTCGGGAATCCGGTGGCGAGTCTGAATCACGGAGGCGTCGCTTGTCGTTGTGGTTGTTTCAACCCCCGCAGTGCGCTCAAAGAAGGTGCGGATCGAGACCGCGTTTGTGGTATCGTCCGAGCCCTGATCGATCACCTTGAACGTGTCATCCGGGGTCAACACAGCGGCCGAGACCTGCACACCGCCCGTACCCCAGCCATACGGCATGGGCATTTCGCGCGAGGCAAACGGCACCTGATAGCCCGGGATCGCCAGACTTTTCAGAATTGCACGGCGGATCATCCGCTTGGTCTGCTCGTCCAGATAAGCAAAGTTATAGGCGTTCATTCCGCAGCCTCCTGCACCTGATTCGCGCCAGCCTCGCGGCGTAGTTTGCGCACCAGTTCCAGTTCAGACTGGAAGTCGACGTAATGCGGCAGCTTGATATGCTCTAGAAACCCCGTCGCTTGAATGTTGTCCGCGTGATAGAGAACAAACTCGGCATCCTGAGCAGGTGCGCCAACATTATCCTCACCCAGTTCTTCCCACCGCAGCGCACGGTCGACCAAAGCCATCGAGATCGCCTTGCGTTCCGTCTGACCAAACACAAGCCCATAACCTCGGGTGAATTGCGGCGGCTCGGTTTTGGAGCCCTTGAACTGGTTAACCGTTTCACATTCGGTCAGAACGACCTCACCGATTTCGATAGCAAAGCCGAGCTCAGGGATCTCCATTTCCACCGGAACGGACCCGATCCGAAGCTCTCCAACAAAGGCGTGATTGCGCGCGTATCCGCGCTGTGTGGAATACGCCAGACCGAGGGTGAAACCTTCATCCGCGCGGGTCAGCGCCTGAAGGCGCAGGGCGCGATCGGCGGGCATTTCAATCGGCTCGCGGGTCAGATCAGGTGGCGGCGTATCGTCATGCGGCGCTTCCTCGATCAGGCCTTCGCGATTGAGGAAATCCGTGACATGCGGCACTTCACCCAGTTCAGCTTCGCGCGCTGGGGCTTTGGGCACCTCACCATCAGCAGCCAGTTTGAAATCCAGTAAGCGATGAGTGTAGTCGAAGGTCGGCCCAAGCACCTGCCCGCCCGGCAAATCCTTGAAGGTTGCCGAAATGCGCCGGTCGCAAGCCATTGCCGCGGTATCAACAGGCGCGGATGCGCCAAAGCGTGGCAACGTGGTTCGATAGGCGCGGATTAAGAAGATGGCCTCAATCAGATCGCCTCGTGCTTGCTTGATCGAAAGTGCGGCCAGATCAGGATCGAACAACGAGCCTTCGGCCATGACACGATTGACCGCCAGGCTAAGCTGTTCGCGGATTTGCGCGATGCTCAGTTCCGCCACATCGGTATCACCACGGCGTTCTTCGGCAAGCCAGGCGTGGGCGTTCTCAATCGCGCGCTCACCGCCTTTTACTGCGACATACATCAGGACACCTCGGTCGTTCTTGGCAAAGCCGCTAGGCGGCTGCTATTCGTGAAGATGAAGTCGAGCCCCAGGGGAAATAGCATCTGATTTTGCTGAAACGCCTCAAGCTCGGACAATGAAAGCGCGGCTTTATCCTTGATGCCCGGACCTGTCAGAGTCGCCCCTGAAGCGATGAGTTCGGGGCATTCCACGATCAACGTGGCAGAGCGATCCGGATATTCGGACGTCCCGATCGGGTATGCGTTCAATGGTCCAAGATCCGACCACGCACCAATGGCAAACATACAATGCGACGGGCCGGTCAGCGGTGCGCCGGTGTGGAATGCAAGCCAGCTGCGTACGGCGTCGCAATCCAGCGCACCTGCCAGATAAACCGGCGTCTCAGTGTCGCAAAGCGTCAACAACACCGCACCCGCTGCTGATGACATTGGGGCCGGAGGAACTGCGCCAGAAATCTCTTGCACGGTACCGGGACGCGCCATTGCTTCCATCACGCTGCGAAAGGCGTGGGCAGATTGGATCGCGGGATCCTTGAAACCGCCGATCAGGGCTTCTGACTGCATCAATCCTCTCCTCGTACCATGGTGAAGAAATCAACCTTAGTGGCTGCGGCTTTGGCGGCACGCGCGGCCTTTGCATTGGTCAGCTCATCTCGCAAAGGGGTCAGCACTTTTGTGCGCAACAGATCAGACACATCTGTCTGCATCAGTGCATCAACTAGCGCGGCGACTTCGGCATCTTCTTTCCGACGGCCTTGTATATAGGCATGTCCGACTTCGCCCGCTCCCAGAGTCAGCGCACAGCGTGTTACCGTCATTTCGCCCAGATTGAACGGCGCACCAGTCCCACCTGCGCGAGCCCGAACCATGGTGCTGCCAATCTCAGGAGCACGCAGCCATGTGAAGCCGGGGCGAGGCATCGCTGCATCCAACAGGGCGGCCACGCGTCCCTCCGGCGCTTTGGCCAGCAGGCTCATCCAAGCCTTCCGGTCCGCGTTTTCATCAAAAGTGTCTTTCATCTCGACAACTTTTCCATATACTATACAACTATACACATCTTATCATATTTGCCGCCGTCAGACAGAGGAATTTTGTGAAACTTGCGTGACACTCCCACCAAAACCCCGATCTGGAAGGCCATCGCCGACGCACTTCGCAGCGATATGGCCGAAGGGCGCTATGGCCCGGGTGATAAGCTGCCAACCGAAGCGGCACTGGCAGAGCGGTTCGGTGTGAACCGCCATACGGTGCGTCACGGCATCTCGGCCCTTGTGGATGAGGGCCTAATCCGAACGCGCCGGGGCGCGGGCGCTTTTGTGGCAGCCACGCCCACCGATTACCCCATCGGCTCGCGGGTGCGATTCCATGAAAACCTCATCGCTGCTGGTCGCAGACCAGAAAAGAGGGTGCTTCATGTTGAAGAACGGGCAGCGACCGAGGGCGAGGCCACCGCACTGACCGTTTCACCCGGTGATCAGATCTGTGCGTATCACGGCCTCTCATTGGCGGACGGGCACCCGATTGCCGTGTTTGAAAGCATGTTTCCCCTTGAGCGCCTGCCTGGCATCACTGCTGCGCTGCAAGAGACCAGCAGCGTTACCGAGGCGTTAAACAGGTCGGGCGTCACTGACTATACTCGGGCCTCAACCCGGCTGACGGCCACGCGCGCGACGGCCACCCAAGCGCTACATCTGCAGGTCTCTGAAGGGGACCCGCTTCTCAGATCATCCGGGGTGAATGTGGACGAAAAGGGACAACCGGTTGAATTTGGCCGAACCTGGTTTGTTGGAGATCGGGTGACACTGACCCTTGAGAGTTAAGGCTCGTATTTCTCCAGAAACGCATCAGCCGTCAGAGCACGGAAATCGTCGAGCGCCAACCGCAACTTGTCATGAGACCAATTCCACCAGGCCAATGCGATCAACCGATCGGCGATGTGTCGTGGCTGACGCAGTCGCAAGGGTCTTGCAGGTGTACCGGCAACAATTGTGTAGGGGTCTACATCCTTCGTCACCAAGGCACCCGCAGCCACAACAGCCCCGTCACCCAGTGTGACCTCGGGCTTTATCATCGCGCCTGCGCCAATCCATGTATCGTTCCCGATATGGACAATTCGGGATTTGCGGTGACTGAAAAACACCTCGTCCCGATCCGCATCGTCCCAATAATCGTTCGAGCGATACAGGAAATGGTGACAGGACGCCGTGTGCAGCGGGTGATCAGTCGCGCCGATCCGCGAAAACGCGGCGATGTTGGCGAACTTACCGACCTTCGCGTTGGCGATGTCGGCATAACGATCGCAATAGCTGTAGTCGCCCATTTTTGTATGTACGACGCGACTGCCCTTGCCGATTTCAACATAGGCCCCGAACGTGCTTTCGGTAATCTCACATTCGGGGTGAATGCAGGGCTGTTCCGCTGAAAGCCGCGCCATCAGTCTTTCCGCCCGATCAGCTTGCCGCGCAACCAGCCCGAGGCCCAATCCATGAACATCACCATGATGATGATCAGGACAATGTAATAGGCGACCTCTTCCCAATCTTTCTGCGTCTGGATGGCTTGCGTCAGCATCAGTCCGATGCCGCCACCGGTGATCGCACCGATGATCGTTGCCGAACGTGTATTGGACTCGAGGAAATATAGAATCTGGGCCAGCAGCACGGGAACAACCTGCGGGATCACCCCGAACCGGTATCGCTGTAGCGGTTTAGCCCCGGTCGAGGACACCCCCTCGATCTGTTTCTGATCAACGTTTTCCAACGCCTCCGAGAAGATTTTGCCAAACGTGCCCGTGTCGGTAATCAGAATCGCCAACGCGCCGGTCAATGGTCCGGGGCCAAAGGCCCGAGCCAGAACCACAGTCCAGATCAATGCGTCCACACCGCGCACAAAGTCGAAAAGACGGCGCGTTGCGGCGCGAAGCAACATGATCGGCGAAAACCGTTTGGCGGCGAGAAAGGCCAATGGCAGCGCGATCATCGCGGCACCCATCGTACCCAGAAATGCCATCAGGATCGTTTCTCCGATGGCCCAGGCCACATCCTTATGCCGCCACATCGCGTTGTTCCACCAGTCAGAGATTGCGCCTGCGATATTCGAACGGCTTGGATCGATCTGCGCGCCAAACAGGATCTCTCCAATCCCATGGCCGTGGTAGGGACTGTCAAGCGTGAACCAGAACAGCTCCCAACCCGGGAAATAGTTGAACACTTCAGTCCGAGCGCCCGTCATGGTGATCCGGCCCTCAGGCGTTGTGACGCCAACACGCCGTTCAGATGCGGAAATCCAGTCGGGCAGTTCAGAGGGCAGATTTGTCGTCAGGCGGCGTCCCTTGGCCTGCACTTCGATCAGCTGGAAGTCGGGTATTTCAATCTCGGTCCGGTTGTCAGACAGGAACCGCACGATATGATTGCGGCCCAGATCGATCGTCGTCACCTCTTCACCCGATACCCAGTCGGGACGTTTACCCTCGGGATAAGTGCCCTTACGCTCGCCCTCAACAGCATAGGTCACTTCACCGCTCTGATTATTGCGTGTGACATGCACTTTGTGTGACCAGCTATCAGAAGCCAGTGTAACGGCGTTGTCCAGATTGGCACGTTGCGCAAGGCCCGGCAGGTCGAAGGCAAAGAAGATGTAGGTGAGATAAACGAGGATCACGACAGGGATGCTAAAACCGATCAATCGTTTACGCTGAAATAGCTTTTCGGCGTCAAGCTTGGCCCCGTCCAGCCCGAAGTTCCAATCAATTGTGGTCATTGGCCCTGCCCTTCGGTCAGACGGTTGCGGTAGCGGCTGGACACCTGATCGAAGAATACGATGGTGCTGAATAGCAGGATGAAAATCGCGCCGGCCTCGTCAAAACGACCCGGACCCCAAGCCATGGCATTGCGCAGTTCGTAACCCAACCCTCCCGCGCCGACGAAGCCCAGGATGGCAGAAGCGCGAATATTGATCTCAAATCGCAGCAACGTGTAGCTGATATAGTTTGGCGCGACCTGTGGCAGGATACCCAGCATCATCTGTTTCGACCAAGTCGCCCCGGTCGAAGCCAACCCCTCAACCGGTTTCAGATCCGCGTTTTCGGACACTTCCGAGAACATTTTGCCAAGCGCCCCAGCGGTGTGGATTGAGATGGCGATCATCGCCGGCACCGGCCCGCCGCCAAGGACAAAGATCAGCACAAGCGCGATAACGATTTCCGGCACTGCGCGCATAACATCCGAGATACGCCGGAAGACCGGGATTAGACCCGGCCATTTCGCCAGCCCGCGTGTGCCAAGAAGCGACAGGATCAGACCACCGATGGCCCCGATCAACGTGGAAACTGCGGCAATGTTCACCGTCTCAACCAGTGCAGGGATGTACTTCACGATCAGGCCAGGCAGATCGGCCCGCTTTTCCCAAGCTTCAGACAGCACATCCGCCGGGTAATCACCGATCTGATGCAATCCGTCCCAGAACCCACCCGCGTTTCGGGAATCCGCAATGTTGAAACCTGATACCATCAGGACCACAAAGATCAGCAGCGTCAGCCCGCCATAAAGCCTGCGCTTGTGAACTTGTGCCATATAGCTGGATTGAATGGTCTCAACGCCGCCTGGCGCCGCACCGATTGATAAATCTGCCATCCCGAGCCCCGAATGAATAAAGACCGGCAACCCCAATGGGTTGCCGGAAACGTCATGTGCGCGCGTTAGCCACCGATTTTGGCTTTGCGGGCCTCAACAATCGAGATGTAGGTGTCATGCGATACCGGCTGGAAACCCAGCGTCTCGCCTGCCGCCACACCATAAGCGCAATCGGGGTCACGCTCGTGCAGGCCATCGACAAGATCTGTCATGGTCGCACGGACATCGGCAGGCAACGCCTTGCGCAGAACCACAGGGCCTTCGGGGATAACGTTCGATTTCCAGATCTGGACCATGTCGTTCATGTCGACAAGACCTGCGTCAACCGCTTTGCGCAGGGCACCAGAATTGTATCCATCTTCCCAGTTGCCCTGACCATCGGCCCAGGTCACACCACCATCAATGTCGCCATTATTCACAGCGACGATCGTCTGCTCGTGGCCACCAGTGAATTTGACCTCACCGAAATACTCACCCGACTCCATGGTGATACCTTCTTTGTATTGCGGGATTTCGATCGACGGGATCAGATAACCTGAGGTCGAGTTCGGATCTCCAAACCCAAACACTCTGCCTTTCATGTCGTCCAGTGAGGTGACGCCACTATCCTTGCGGGCGAACCCAATCGAGTGATACCCGATTGAACCATCCACATTGACCTTGATCAGAACGGGCTCAACTGCTTCGGGGTCTTGCAGATAGGTGGCCGCGTAAGAAGAGGCACCCAGCCATGCCATGTCGAGTGTACCGCCCAACAGGCCCTGTATCACACCGTTGTAGTCCGCCGGGGCGAATAGCTTGGTCTCAACGCCTAACGCCTCAGAGGTATAGTCTGCAAGACACTGGTACGAGTTCATGCGGTCCTGGGCATTTTCACCACCGAGGATGCCAATGCGAAACTCGGTGATTTCTTCGGCAAGAGCAGCAGTGCTCAATACAGTCGTGGCGGCAAACGACAGTGCGAGGGTCTTTTTCATCATTTTCTCCGTTCGGTTAGATGAAGGTGGCCCGCGACGGACGCGGGGGGGAAATGGCTCAGACGTAGGCTTCCGCTTCGCGGACCTCGGGCCTGTCCAGTGTTTCGATCTCGGTCGAGGTTGCGGCCTCGGAAAAGTCCGCGCCTGCACCGTAGATGTCGCGCGCTACGCCCGTGGTCAGCTGCGCAGGGGTGCCGTCGAACACAATCCGACCATCACGCATTCCGATGACCCGGTCGCAGTAGCGACGCGCGGTATCCAACGTGTGCAGATTAGCAATGACCATTCGGCCGTCTTCTTCGTGAATGGCCCGCAGCGACTGCATCACAACCTGTGCATTCATTGGGTCCAGCGAGGCAATCGGCTCATCCGCCAGAATGATCTTCGGGTCCTGCATCAGCGCGCGGGCGATGGCGACGCGTTGCTGCTGGCCGCCTGATAAGGCTTCGGCTCGTTTGGGTGCTTGCTCGGCAATGCCTAGCCGATCCAGAATTTCAATCGCCTTATGAATATCCGACCGCGGGTACAGGTTGAACATCGTCGAAAAGGTCGATTGCCTGTTCAGCGTGCCATGCAAAACGTTCGAGACGACATCCATGCGCGGTACAAGATTGAACTGCTGGAAGATCATCGCACAGCGCGATTGCCATTCGCGTTTGGCAGCACCGCGAAGCGCAGAGATCTCTTCGCCTTCAAAAGTAATTGTGCCGGTCGTTGCATCGCTCAGACGGTTGACCATGCGCAAAAGCGTGGATTTTCCAGCCCCGGAGCTGCCTATAATCCCGATCATGGTTGGCTTGTCGACAACGATATTCGCCGAATCCACGGCCCGTTTGTCACCAAACTTTTTGGTCAGCTTTTCAATTCTCAGCATATCGCCCCCATCGTTGCGAGGCGGATAGAACGTCAAATCAAAAGCTTCGTGACGCTTTTGAATCGTTTCGTTTACATCTACGCGAAAGATTTGTGACAGGCGCGATGATTGCCTGGTTCTGCAGTGTGTGGCGTTTCTCGCAGGACTCTGCGCGAGTTTTATCCACAGGGCGTCATAAAACTGTTACGCTTGAGCGCAGAAAGAACTAACCTTCACCTATGACCCGTCTTCATGCCAGCCTTCTTCTTCTATGCCTTGTGGTGCCTTCTACTGCGCAGTCTAAAATGGCGGATGTCAGCTGTGATGACAGCGCGCGGATGGCACAGACACTGAAACAGGTTCTGGGGGCCGAACGTCAGGGCATGGGTTTGCGCGATCCCGAAACGATGCTGGAGGTTTGGGTCAAACGCACAAGCGGAGACTGGATGATCGTTCAGAACTACGCCAACGGCACTTCATGCATCGTCGCGATGGGGGACCATTGGCAAGGTGAGGTGCCAGACCCGGCTTAGGCAGGTGTCAGCAGACCGCGCGAACTGCAGACGCGCAATCTCGCTGATTGTGTCGTTCCTTCTGAAGATCTCGCGAAGGGATCAGATCAGTCCAGCAGCCCACGTTCGGTCAGGACTTTGCGAGCGACACGGAAGCATTCAAGAGACTGCGGGACGCCACAATAAATGCCGATCACATGAATGATTGATCGGATTTCCTCTTTGGTGACACCATTGTTCAACGCGCCGTTACAGTGGATTTCCCATTCATGCATCTTGCCGAGTGCCCCAATCATAGCGAGGTTCATCATCGAACGGGTCTTGTGATCGATCGTGTCATCCCCCCAGCCGAAGCCCCAGCACCAAGCAGTCATGTTCTCTTGGAATGAGCGGGTAAAATCATCCGCCGCTGCCAGGTTCTTCTCAACATACTCGGCGCCCAGCGTCGACTTGCGCTGCTTCAGGCCATGTTCAAACAGGTTGTCGTCCATCATTCTCTCCTCAGGTGAAACGACCGATCTGCAACTTAGTCGGTCCTGGCTCGATATTCCGCTAAAGCCGCCGTCCCTGACTTACAACCAACCCCACCACCGAAGGCAAGGGGCTCGATCGCGTCGTTCTGGTCGGGTGTGCCCTTTGGCACAGCGTTGGCTTCGGTGATGTCTTATCTGGCCCATCCACAGCACGTAACGTTATTCAATCGCCTCGCGCATCCATTGTTGAAGCTTCGCAACGGAATGCTCGCTCATGACGCCACAGGCCGGATCAAGCACCAGCGGTCCCGGTTTGTACCCTTTGGATTTCAGGCCGCGGTGAACGGATTCCACTAACCGAATATCCTCGGCCACAGTCGTTTCGCGATCCTGAGTGGCAAGGCCACGGATCACGTCGCTTTCATGACCGCCTTCTGTGTACCACCCGCGCCAGACGGTACAGCTGTCCACTGTATTTGCCCGCCAATGATAGGTGTTCAGAACATTTCCCGGATAGCATTGGAACGAGAACATCGGCCACAGGAACCAGCTTTGATAGTCGCCCGCGTGCTTGTTGCTTTCCAGATCAATCGGATAGGTCATCTTTTCGAGGCTTTGGCACTCGGTCGTGTGACGCAGCACGTAACCTCCCGACACATCGGGCTGAATGTCATAGGTTTCCGGTTTGATCACGCCTTCGGCAAAGGTCGGGTGATTAGTTGGGCAGTGATAGCATTCCGAGTAATTCTCGATCGAAACCTTCCAATTGCAGTTTTCGGGAATTTCCACCCACTCTAAGGGGGCCAGAGCGTTAGTGTTCGGCACGAACTCAGACAACTCGTCCCGGACGCCGGGATACCATTCGTCCATCGTTGCCGCGTTATCGTCCAAATTGACAAAGATGAACCCGAGGAAGTCTTCGGTCCGTACTTCGGTCAGACAGATTTTCGCGCGATCAAAACCGGGAACTTTCTTGATGTTCGGTCCAGACCGCAGGCCGCCAGTCAGCTCATAGGTCCACTGATGATAGGGACAGACCACTACACGGGTATTTCCGGTTCCGGTCACCATTTCATGCGCACGATGCTGGCACACGTTGTAGAAAGTCCTGACAAGATTGTCGCGTCCGCGAATGGCAAAAAGGTTCTGACCAGCGATTTCGAACGCAAAGTAATCGCCTACATTTGGGATATCTGCCGCATGACCAGCGTATTGCCAAGTTCTGCACAACAGGCCGTTCATCTCTTTGTCGAATATGTCAGGATCCGTATAGTACCGGGCCTCGAGCGAGTGGGTTGGCAGGACAGTCATATTTTTTCTCCTGATACAAGCCGGGCTGGTGTTTCAGTCAAAAAGATCGCGTCAGGATTCGTAACATCCGTACGCGTCAGAATACCACTTGAAACATCTGTACCGCACATTGCTTACCTCGGTATGTACATTTGTGCCATTTTTAATTGACAGTGGTACATATGTAGCAATAGGAAGTCCACAGAATTCCATGTCTCGGAAACAGGAAGTTGCGATGTCTAAAAAGGAACTGCCTGCACGCGCAAAGGTCGTCATTGTCGGCGGTGGCGTCATGGGTTGCGGACTGGCCTATCACCTGGGCCATGAAGGTTGGGGCGAAGACACGGTGCTGTTGGAAAAGGCCGAGTTAACTTCGGGCTCCACCTGGCATGCCGCTGGTCAGATTACTCACTCCACCAGTTCCTACGGGCTGGGCAAAATGGTCGACTATAACATTGGCCTTTATTCCAAGACACTTGAGGAAGAAACCGGTCAGGCGGTCACGTGGCACGGCTGCGGTTCATTCCGTCTGGCCTATACCGAGGATGAGATGGACTGGCTTCGCCACACATTATCAGTTGGCCGAGCGCTGGGGTTCAATATCGAGTTGGTAGGGCCTGACTTCATAGCTGACAAACACCCCTACTATAACCTCGACGGTGTCATTGGTGCGCTTTATACGCCAGATGACGGTCACGTTGATCCTTCGAACGTGACTATGGCGATGGCAGCTGGGGCCCGTCAGAAAGGTGTGAAGATTTTCCGCCACTGTCGCGCGACCAACATCACCCAGAACGATGCAGGTGAATGGGTGGTGGAAACCGAACAAGGCACCATCACCTGCGAACACGTCGTTAATGCAGGCGGCACCTATGCCCGTCAGATGGGCGAATGGTCGAACCTGCAATTACCCATGACCTCGATGACCCATCATTATTTTGTCACTGAAGATGTGCCTGAATTCAGAGACCTGAAGACCGAGCTGCCGGTGATCCGCGATGACAAGATGGTTTCGGGCTATATCCGCATGGAACAGAAAAAGGGCCTGATCGGGATCTATGAAAAGGAGAACTCGAACTCTGTCTGGCATGATGAATGCCCATGGGAGTACGAAAACTGGCTGTTCGAGGCGGATTATGACCGTGTCATGCCTTGGCTGGAAAACTCATTGGAACGGATGCCGATCTTTTCTGAACTGGGCATCACCCGCGAAGTTCATGGTGCAATCAGCCACCCGCCAGATGGCAACCCGATGGTCGGCCCCGCACCCGGCGTCAAGAATTACTGGTGCTGCTGTGGCACGCAGATCGGCATCGGTTGGGGGCCTGGTCTGACCCGTGAACTGGCCAAATGGATGGTACACGGTGCTGCCGATATCAACATGCGTGACTATGATCCGCGCCGCTTTGGCAGCTATGCCAAGAAAGACTGGCAGGTCATCAAGGCGCATGAGGATTACAAGCTGCGGCACGAGATCCCCTTTCCGCATTTCAATCGTCTTGAAGGGCGTCCGATCAAACCCTCGCCGCTGTATGAAATCCTCAAGGAAAAGGGCGCGGTCTATGAAGAGGTTTTTGGCCACGAGCGCCCGCGATGGTTCGCGCGCAATGGTGTTGAACAGCGTGACCACTATTCGTTCCGCCGCAACGAAGTCTTCGACATGGTTGCGCTGGAATGCCAAGCCGTGCGTGAGCGTGTTGGTATCATGGACGTGACCGCGTTCACCAAAGTCGAAGTTTCAGGCCCCGATGCCTATGCCTATCTTGACCGTCTGACGGCCAACAAGATGCCACAGAAAGATGGCTCGATCACCTTGACCCACTTTCTGAACCGCCGGGGCCGTATCGAGCTTGAGACGACCATCGTTCGCATGGCGGAAGACCGCTATTATCTGGTCTGCGCGGCGTTCTTTGAACAGCGCCTTGTCGATCACTTGAACCAGAACCTCGCGGGAGAGACCGTCTTTGTCAAAACGCTCTCTGAAGATTGGTCGGCTTTGTCCCTGAACGGGCCAAAATCCCGCGAGGTACTGGCCAGATGCACCGACGCGGACCTGTCCAACGCCGGGTTCCGCTGGCTGTCGGCTCAGGAAATCACCATCGCGGGGCACAAGGTCTGGGCCTTTCGCATGTCCTATGCGGGCGAGTTGGGTTGGGAATTCCATATGCCGGATGAAACCTGCGTTGACGTCTACAACGCACTGTGGGCTGCCGGCGAGGAATTTGGCATCGAAAACTACGGCTCGTTTGCGATGAACAGCCTGCGCATGGAAAAAGCATTCCCCGGTGCTGGAGAACTGACCAACGAGGTCACGCTTCCAGAGGCCAATGTCAGCCGGTTCTTCAAGCTGGACAAAGAGTATCTGGGTGTCGAAGCAACGCGCGCCAGTGCCGCTCAGTCTGAGGCGGGCGAGATGCCTTGGATTTGCGCCTTTTTGGAGATCGAACCGGATGGGGTCGAAGATGGTCATGGGGGCGAGGCTATTCGGATCAAAGGCGAGGTTGTCGGTGCAACAGCCTCGGTCGCCTATGGCCACAGCGTCGGCAAAATCCTCGCCTTTGCTTACGTCAAGCCACACGTGAATGTTCCGGGCACAGAGATCGAAGTAGTTATCGCTGGTGTACCCCGCAAAGGGCGTGTCCTCGGCGAAGCAGCCTATGATCCGAAATCCGAACGCCCACGCACGGACGCAGTTCGTGAACTGGCGTGATCTGAAAACCAGAGCATCGGCCATCGCGGAAGCCCTATGGTGACGCCATGAAGATAACCCGTATCCGTGTGTTCAAAACCCCCCTGCCCTATGTCGGCGGATCATACGGCTGGGGCGCGGGCAACGCGATCACAACGTCGATGTCTTCGGTAGTGGTGATCGACACGGATGCGGGTCTACAGGGCTGCGGCGAGTTTGCCCCATGCGGCGAGAACTACATGATCGCCCATTCCGAAGGCGTCGAGGCCTTTGCCCGCCTCGTCGCCCCGCGCTTGCTGGGGGAAGATCCCCGCCAGCTGTCCAAGATCGAACGGTTGATGGATGGCACGGTCCAAGGTCACGGCTACGCCAAAGCGCCCTTTGATGCAGCGTGTTGGGATATTCTGGGACGGTCCACCGGACAACCTGTTTGGATGCTGATGGGCGGCAAACTCACCGATGGTGCGCCGATGTACCGGGTTGTGCCGCAAAAGCCTGTCTTGGAAGAAACCATCGCCGAGATGGAGCAGCACCGCGCAGCGGGATACCGGCAGTTCCAGATCAAGGTAGGTGGCGACTGGGTGACCGATATCGACCGTATCCGCGAAGGCGTGCCCCTGCTGAAACCCGGTGAAAAGGCTATGGCAGATGCCAATCAGGGTTGGCGCGTTGACAACGCTATCCGTGTGGCCCGCGCAACCCGCGATCTGAACTTTATCCTCGAACAACCCTGCCACAGTTACCACGAGTGCCAGCAGGTGCGCCGCGTAGCCGAGCAACCAATGAAACTGGATGAATGCGTCACCGGGATTGAAATGGCCCGACGCATCGTGAACGATCGGGGTGCCGAAATTTGTTGCTTGAAGATTTCTAACCTGGGCGGCCTGTCCAAAGCCCGCCGGGTGCGTGATTTCCTGATTGATCACGGTATTCCGGTTGTCTCCGAGGACACGTGGGGCGGTCAGATCACCACCGCCGCAGTTGCCCATTTTGCGGCCTCAACACCCCAAGAGATGCTGATCAACTCGACCGATCTGATGAACTACAACACACGAAACACCGGGATTGGCGGCCCCACAGTAAGGGACGGTAAACTCTATGCCACAGATACTCCGGGGCTTGGGGTGACGCCGGACTTTGACAGCCTTGGCCCACCTGTCGCAACCTACGAATCCTGCGCCTGATGGAAACCGCCTGATGAAGATTACTCGCATCACCGCCTGGGAAGTCCCGCTGACCTCGCATGACACCTATTACATGGCCGAGGGCAAGACCTGCGATACGACGGTTTCCGTGGTCGTCCGCCTGGATACCGACACCGGCGCATCGGGCTGGGGAGAGGTTTGTCCGATCCCGCATTATTTACCCGCCTATGCCAAGGGCGTGGCTCCAGCGCTTGAAGAGATGGCACCCGTTGTCATCGGCGCTAACCCGGTTGGTCCCGAAGCGCTGATGGAGCGCCTTAATAAGCATCTGATCGGGCATGGCTACGCCAAGTCAGCGATCGATACAGCGCTTTGGGATCTGACCGCACAGGCAGCCGACCTACCGCTTTACACTTTGCTTGGTGGGCGGGCGGTCGCGGATTTGCCGCTGTATCACTCGATCACCTGTATCGCGCCGGATGAAATGGCGCGCATGGCGCGCGATGCCTTTGATCAGGGCATGCGACAGTTTCAGGTGAAGCTGGGCGCGGACAACAACTGGGAAGCCGACGTTGCTCGTTTGATTCAGGTGCGCGAGGCTGTAGGTGATGGCCCGTTGGTTTATGGAGACTGGAATTGCGGGTCAGATACGCTGACCGCTACACGAGTTGGCCGCGCTGTCTCGCATCTGGACATAATGCTGGAACAACCCTGCGCCACGATTGAGGAATGCGCCCAGGTCCGCGCCGCGACTGGTCTGCCGATGAAGCTGGACGAAAGCGCCTGTGACATTCATTCGGTTCTGGCAGGACACCGCGCTGGCTGCATGGATGCTGCTGCGCTGAAACTGTCGAAGATGGGCGGCCTTTCGACGATGCGTCAAATCCGCGATCTCTGCCTGTCGCTTGGCACGCAGATGTGCATCGAGGATACCTGGGGCAGCGATGTTACGACGGCCGCCTCGCTGCATCTTGCGGCCTCAACCCCAGCGCACGGCATCATGAATACATGCGATCTGTCCCACTATGTCAAACCATGTCTCGATCCGAATGCACCTAGCCGCCGGAACGGTCGCATCGCCCCACCCGAAGGCCCCGGCCTTGGCGTCAGGCCTGATGCAGACGCTTTGGGCCAGCCAGTAACCATCATCGATTGATCCCAACCCCGCACGCCAAGAGGCCTGTTATGGAAGACTTCAGCAACGCCTACCCCTCCCATGATCCCGAATGGGTCAAAGACATGCATGCGGATCATTATCTGCAAAGCTGGTCGAAACAGGGCAGCCGCCCGCGCGTCATAACAGGTGCTCAGGGCAGTTGGTTCTGGGACAGCGAAGGTAAACGCTACCTCGATTTCCAAAGCCAACTTGTGAACGCCAATATGGGTCATCAGCACCCCAAGATCGTACAAGCGATTAAGGATCAGGCGGACAAGCTTTGTTATATCGGCCCGGCCATGGGCTCGGATGTTCGATCAGAACTCGCGGCAATCATGACCGAGATCACGCCTGCCAACATCTCATCAACCTTTTTTACAACAGGAGGGTCCGCCGCCAATGAAACCGCGATCCGTTTGGCGCGGCATTACACCGGTCGGACAAAGATCATTGCCCGCTACCGTTCCTACCACGGGGCAACCGGTGGCACGCTATCGCTGACCGGCGACCCGCGCCACCATCTGACCCGCGCCGATATGCCGGGCATCGTGCGGATGCTTGATCCTTACGTCTATCGGTTACCAACTGGCCACAAAGACCCGGCCCAGTGCCCGGTCGCCCAAGGCGGGCCGCATCTGGAAGAAATCCTGATGTATGAAAACCCTAACACCGTGGCCGCTGTCATTCTGGAACCTATTGTCGGCACAAACGGGATCATCGTGCCACCCGACGGATATCTGCAGTCGATCAAGGCAACCTGCGAAAAATACGGCATCCTACTGATCGCGGATGAAGTCATGGCCGGGTTTGGCCGGACGGGAAAATGGTTCGCCGTCGATCACTGGGGTGTTCAGCCGGACATCATTTGTTCGGCCAAGGGCATCAACTCGGGTTACGTGCCGCTTGGCACCATGTCCGTCAGTACCGAGCTGCATGACTGGCTGCGCGATTACCCATTGCCCGGAGGCCTGACTTATGCCGGCCATCCGCTGGCCTGCGCATCTGGCATTGCCGCGATCCGAGCCATGCAGGAAGAAGGCACGCTGGCCCATGCCACCGCGATGGGGGAAAAGATGCGCGCAGAGCTGCACAAGCTGGCAAAGAAACACCCCTCGATCGGGGATATTCGCGGCAAGGGCATGTTCAATGGCATCGAACTGGTCAAGAACCGCGACACCCGCGAACCGCTGGTGCCATTTGCCGCCAAAGGCGAAGACGCCAGACCCATGAGCGAGATGATGAGCTTTGCGATGAACGAAGGCCTCTACCTGTCATTCTTCTCGAACGTGATCCGCCTGACCCCACCGCTCAACATCAGTGAAGACGACCTGATTACAGGGCTGGCGATTCTGGACCGCACCCTCGACATCGCCGACCGGGAGTGTCTCTGAGAACTAGTCGGCGCGAACGCTCGCATCTCGGAAATCCAAAGCCATCACATAGCCCTACGCCGCAGCCTCCGCTCGTTGCGAGTGCAATCACAAAATGAACGCTCTGGTCAGACCCTTCTACGCGTTGCTAACCAAGAAGGCCTGTGCGGCCTTCTGGAAGGAAGGCCAGGCAATCACGGCAGCATATCGGATATTCTGCTAAATCCCGCCAGATCGAAACCAAAGGAAATCGGATCGCCGACCCGGTTTACGCTTTCAATACTCAACAGATTGCCAGCGCGCATCTTTGACATCCAGTCCTGAGAAACAGGAGAACGGGCAAAACAACCCTGTGCTTCGCAGGTTAGAAAATCCAGCCGCGCGATCTCGGCATCATCCACTTTAGCAATCAGCCCTTCAGAGAACAGCAGGCCAAATGGCAGTGTCAGCACCGCTTCGATCTCGTCTCTGCCGGCAGGTTTGACGAACGCAATCGAGGCAAGCCTTTGATTGTTCTCGGTTAAGATAATGGTCTGGGTCATTTCACAAATCAATTCAGTTCCGTTGACCTGATTGCTGCAGTTGACCGACCACAATGGCGCTTCGTTTTCCTGTGCGCCAAGTTGAGTTGTCAAACCGAACGACGCCACCAAAGCGTAGATCCAAGTTTTCATACTGCTGTTCCTCATAAACTAGAATTGTATCCCAAGGCCAATGCCAACCTGCAGGGCTTGGGTTGAGTCTCCAAACATATGGTCCAGGCTCAGGTTGATAAAGCTGCTGTCATCCAAAGCAAACAATCCCAACCGCGCGGACACGACGCCGTGGGCGTCACCGATATAGCTGGTATTCACGAACCCTCCATCGGCGGCGCTGGCCCCACTGAAGCCAGCGGTTACCGACACCGTGTCGTCAGACGAGAGGATGGCACCGGCGCGCAGGCTCGCACGCAGTTTCTGCGAGGCGCTCAGTATCTGCTCGGTCCCGATCTCAATCGACGGCGTCAGCGAATAGATCATCTCGTTGTCGTCCTGCAAGACGACACCTGACAAAGTGGCATCGCCATTGCTTTCCGTCGCCAACCGCGTCGCATCGACGGCCAGTTCGGGGCGCAGATACGCTCCACCAGCGCCAAGTCTTTGATCATACGCCAGGCTGAGCCGCAGGTTCTGGTGGTTCATCTTGTGCTTGATCTCGCTGACACCAACGGTGTCCACAATAGTGCCATTGGGCAAAACGCCCCGGATCCCACCTGCACGGCTTGTATCGTAGTTCGACCAACCTGCCGACAGCATGGCCGCAAACTCCCACGCGCCCGTGTATTTGGTCAGCGATGCGCCCAGATTGAACCGATCGCCGGATGCATTGTATTGCGATCCGTTCTGCAGGCTGATCTGGTCGTAGCCCAGGGCAAACCCTGCATACAACTCATCCCCCACCGGTAGACGGACACCCGCCGACCAATTGGTGTTATTGACGTTCAGATCGTTGTAAATCCCGGTCTGCTCGCGGTCGAAGAAATAGCGGCCGCCGGTAAACCAGATACAGTTACGCGGATCATCCCCGGCTTGATAATTGGTGTAGCGTTCGCAGTTTTGCAGCGTATCCGCGAATACCCGCGTACCAAAATACGCATCCACCGCATCTGCGGCGTAGTCCGCTGTCGACAAGCTCTCAATGGCCGCGATCACATCGGCCTCGGATTGCATGTTCCCGATCAGCGCCAAAAGCTCGCCCTGGTCGGATGTTCCCCGCCCGTTCAGGACATCATTGATATAGTCACCGATCGCGGTCTGGTTGGAGTTCATCCTAGGCGTCGAATAGTCTGGTGTGATCACCAGATCGATCGAACTGCCGTCCGAAGTCGCCCCGTTCAAACCAATGGAGTAATCCAGAACCACAGTGTCCTGGATGGTCGTGCCAGCATCTGCGGCCGTTCCATCGGGATTGATGATGACAAGCGGCAATGCGCGTTCGAGCGTGTTCAACCGCGGCACCAATGTACCACCAATGGTGGCATCCCCGGTGACATTGATCAGATCGCTGTCTCCACCCGATATGCCAGTGGTTCGGAAATACACGTCGAACGTTGAAGTCGCAGTGCCGCCAAAGGCCAGACTTCCGGTCACGTTCGTGGTCTGGCTGACATTTTCGGTGAAGGAAAAATCATCCGCTTGAACAGCAGCCGTCAGGCCTCCGTCGACGCCCCAATTTGCGCCCAGAACCAAGTTGCCATCCACCTGCATGAGCCCGGCGTCGCCCAGATTCACGGTATCCAATGCATAGAAGGTTGCACCATCTTCCACGGTCAGGCCATTCGTCCCGTCACCAAGGTTCAGGTTCCCAAGCGCGCGTCCGGACAGCGTGATTTGTTCATTGCCATCGCCGCCGTTCACCAATTGGTTATTGCCCGCGATCAGCACCGTGTCTTCTGATAGGGTCAGCGTGTTGTCGGTACCTCCTTCGACAATGATCGAGGCAACCGAGTTCGCTTGCCCGGTGCCGCCCATGACAACACCATCGAACCCAAGCATAATGGCGTCTGCACCGTCACGGCCTTCGGATTGTGCAAAGACACCAATGCCACCGTCGCCGACCGACAAGACATTGCCGGTCAGGGTCATGTCGATAGCACCGCCCGACCCGGCGCCACCTGCGGCACCCCGGAATATGGAATCGACGATGCCGCCGCCGCCACCCAACGACTGCGCGGCGACACCGATCGCGTTCTCTCCACTGGTGACCGTGTTACCAGTTTGCAAGAACAGAATGTCCCCGCCGTCCCCGCCATTCGCTGCTGACAGATTTACGGTCACCTGGCTGGGGTCCAGGTCTGTCGTGACAAGACCACCGCCGCCGCCGATGCTCTGGATCACGAACGCATGCGATCCGGTACCACTTGTGTTTACGTCACCGGTATTGGTGAAATCGACGTTGCCGCCATCTCCAGTTGAATCGTCCTGAGCCCCGAGGGTCACATCGACGCCTCCAAGACCAGCAACGACAGCTTCACCACCACCCGCGCCGATGCTTTGAACGCTTTGGCCAAAGGACCGGTCACCGCTGGTGAAGACATCTCCATTCAGATCAAGATCGATATCACCGCCGCTGTTGCGGAAGCTTGGATCGGACCCCAGGATTACCGAAGCAAACCTGTTGGTATCAGCCGTGCCCGTGCTGTTGAGCACCAGCTTACCGCCGCCGCCGCCAATAGATTGCGCCGTACCTGCCGAGGAAAACGCACCATCAGTGCCGACATCGCCAGTCCGGCTGCCGAACACATCGCCACCTGCTGCATCATTCGTATCAATCGCGCCCAGGCGCGCATCAATCTCGATACCGTCGCCATCCTGAAGGCTGATGTTGTTGGCCGATGTGCCACCACCGCCGCCAACACTCTGCAGCATCAGACCTGTCGAGCGGTCACTGGTGGTCGCTATGTTACCGACGTGCGACTGGGCAACCTGGCTGCCCGCCGTGCCCGAAACATCATCACCGCCCAGCGAGATGTCACTGATATAAACAGTGCCGGTTCCACCCGCGCTTGCCGTCGCGGTCGTAAAGTCGACCGATGTTTCGGAGTTGCCGCCGCCGCCATTGACGGATTGTGCGAAGATGGCCTCGCTGCCTGCACCATTCACCAGAATGTCACCGGTTGAATTGACAGTCGCGGTTCCCACCGATCCGGTGGTCCCTTCTCGCGCGCCCAACACATGAGAGATCGTGTAGTCCAGCGCCGAGACCAAGGGCGACGATACCGAATATCCCGCATTACCGCCGCCGCCACCAACGGATTGGGCATAGATACCGAACCCGTTTTCAGCGTTCACGACAATCGTACCGGTATGGTTGACCGTGACATCTCCACCATCCGCCCCGTCGCCACCAGAACCGCCAATGGCGATCTTCGAGTATGACTTGCCGGTCATTGTGTTTTTGAGGTCATTCACATCCATCGCAACGGCCAATCCACCATTGCCACCACCGCCACCGACGGATTGTGCGAAGATACCGTAGGCACCTTCGCCATCAACGCGGATGTCGCCGGTATTGGTGACAACCGAGTTTCCGGCAGCATTGCCACTGCCACCCGAACCACCGATGTTCAACTGCGCGGTCGGAGAGCTGTTGTCCCCAGTCTTTAGCCGCAGCGTCCCAGTAATCGAACTCCCACCATTGCCGCCGCCGCCACCAACGGATTGAGCAAAGATGCCATGCGCACCTGCACCAATGGTGATGATCGTACCCGCATTTGTGACGGCCACGTTGCCTCCGGTTCCACCGGAACCACCCGAGCCACCCAGGCCAAACTGCAACGCCCGCCGAGTGCTCGCCTCGGCCCCGCCATAGCGACCATCAACCGAGATTGTCGATCCGCCATTGCCGCCGCCACCGCCGATAGACTGCGCGAAGATACCGTGGCTTTCGGCTCCGCTGGTCACGATCGTACCATCGGCTTCGTTCACAACAGTGGTTGTACTGCCAGAACCACCGGTGCCGCCGGTGCCACCAATAAGGATCGCGTTTGTCGTAGACCCCTCCGAGGACCGGCCCAGAATAATGTTTCGAACCTGCTGTGCATCACCGCCGCCACCGCCGACCGATTGCGCGTAGATACCAACCGACTTGTCGCCCGTGGTCAGGATCACGTCCCGGTTGGTCACAGATACCGCCGCCGACATCGCACCCGAGCCGCCGTTGCCGCCGATGGACAAGGTCGCGGTGTTTCCAATCTCTTTACGAAGGCTGATGATGCGGTTTTCCACGACACCACCCATGCCGCCGCCTCCTCCGACGGACTGCGCAAAGATACCATGGGCCATGGTGCCTGCGGTGCTGATTATTCCGTCGCTCACTACGGTCACGATGTCCGAGGTCATACCGTCCCCACCGGTACCGCCTATGTTGATCGATGCTGTGGTGCCGACTGTGGACGGGTTGACCACAGCTTTGATGGTATCGAGGTTCGATTGTCCGGCCTGTACCATGCCGCCAGTTCCGCCTGCGCCACCGATGGATTGCGCCATCAGCCCAATCGAACGATCTCCGAACGTTGCGATCTGGGCAGTGTTGGTCACGTCCACCGTGCCACCAACGCCTCCGGTGCCACCAGTGCCACCGATGGACAAGGCAATTGACGTGCCCTTGCCAGCCGAGTTGCTGGCCTTACCGCCATTGCCTCCGCCGCCGCCAACTGACTGCGCAAATACGCCATGTGCGTCATCGCCCTGCGTGACGACGGTGCCCGCCACTACAGAAGTCACATCGCCTGCTGCACCACCCGTACCGCCTTCAAGCCCGACTGACAGGCTGGCTTTGTTGCCTTTGCTGTCGCCGGATTTCGGGGTGCCGATGCTGACCGAAGTTGATGACGAGTTACCCCCGCCATTGCCGATGGACTGTGCAAAGAAGCCATAAGACCGGTTGCCCGTCGTGCTGATCGCGCCGTTCGAGCTGGCAAAGACGTCCCCGCCGCTGCCCCCGGTTCCACCCGTGCGGCCGATCTGGATGTTTACATTGCCACCATCAACCGACGTCGATGCCGAGTTGTAGCCAGCATTGCCGCCGCCGCCGCCAACGGACTGCGCAAACAGACCATGGGAATCTGCGCCCGAGGTCGCGATGTCGCCTGTATTGCGCACATCCACCGAACCACCGATGCCGCCCTCACCCGTGCCACCGCCAATGGCCAAGCCAAAGCCTTTGTTGGTCGCGTCGGAGGCAAGCTCATAGGTCATGCCGAGGTTCAAGGCGGCGTTGCCGCCGCCACCACCGATGGATTGCCCAAAAACACCGTGGCTGCCATCTTGCAAGGTGACGATATCACCATAGTGATCAACATCGACCTCGCCACCGTCCCCTGCCGTACCTGCATCGCCACCGATGGCAACCACCGCTGACACACCGGTTTTATTGCCAGAGGAATCTGCAGGGTTCACCTTGCCTTCAAGCTCATCCAAAACCGCGTTGTAGTTGGCGATGACCGAGTCATCGACGCCGGTATTGGTCGGTGTCTTACGATCGGATGAATCGCCTGTGCCGCCGTTGCTTTGGTTGCCGGTGGTCTTGCTGATACCCACAACTGCGTTGATCCCCGCATCGCCGCCGCCACCGCCAATGCTCGACGCCTCGATACCGTGCGATCCAACGCCATCGGTCGTGATTGTCCCCGCAGCAAGGGCCGCTGTGCCACGCGCGACGGTCACGTCACCCGCATCGCCGCCACCGCCGCCAAAGCCGCCGATCCCCATCGCGATAGGTGAGCTGTCCTTGGTACCAACAAAGGTCGCATTAATGCCGCCGGTACCACCGCCGCCGCCGATGCTCTGGGCAAAGATTCCGCGCGCGTGATAGCCATTTGTTGCGATGTTGCCGGTCTGAGTGACCGACACGTCACCCGCATCCGCACCAGTACCTCCGTGGCCGCCAAGGCCGCCCACAATGCTCAGATCCGTTTTGCCGTCCGAGTTGTTGGAGTCGCCATAGTTCAGCTGCCCGGTCACATTCAAAGCACCGTTGCCACCGCCGCCTGCGATCGACTGGGCCAAAACTCCATGTTTCCAGTTGCCGGCGACTGACACAGTTCCCGCATGATTGACGCCCACATTGCCCGAGACATTGCCGTCACCGCCAAAGCCTCCGACGCCAAACGTAACCGAAGGGATCTTGCCATCTTTGCTGAGCGCAATTCCACCCGAGACATTCAGACCGCCATTGCCGCCGCCGCCGCCGATGGACTGCGCCAGTAGACCCGCCGAACCGTCAGTATCCGGCTTTTCTTCGTTGAAGACACCCATGTCGATGAACAGGCGTTCCAACCCGAAGTTCGACGCCAATTCCTCGGTCTCATCAACGATCGAGTCGCCCAGGAAATCGCGCAATTTGTCTTCGAACGTCGTTGTGTTGGGGATCGAGATATCGTCCGGGTTCGTTGTAACCGTAATATCCGCTTGCGAGGTGACCGTGACGTCTCCGGCCTGACCGCCATCGCCTGCGAAACCACCGACGCCCACGATCAGAGAGCTGTCGGATACGATCCCGCCTGACACGTTCAGACCACCGTTGCCACCGCCGCCACCAACGGATTGGGCCAGCAGGCCGGATTGGCCAGTGCCGTGAGCTGTGATCGTACTGCCCGCGCCAATGTTCACATCAACATTTCCGGCATCTCCACCGCCGCCGCCAAAACCTCCAACGCCCACGACAACCGCATAGGATTTACTGCTGTCCGTCTGACCCGCACCGGGTTTGCCGCTTATCGCGAGGCCGCCCGAGACGTTCGTGCCGCCGTCACCGCCACCGCCACCAAGCGACTGGGCAATGATGCCACTGGCCCCTTTGCTTTCATCAACGGCGAAAGTGCCATCCGATTGCTCGACCATCGGTACGGCCTGTACATTGCCGGTATAGTCCAGATCGACATCGCTTGCATCACCACCGGCCCCGCCAAAGCCGCCAACACCCGCTGAAACCGAAAAGATCGTGTCCGACCCCGATGGTTTAGTCAGCGCCAGAGTGCCCGAAATATTCACGCCCCCGGTACCGCCACCGCCACCAAGGCTTTGCGCAAACAGACCATGCGACCCGTCACCCGCCGTCACTACATCGCTTTGAACATCCAACGTGACCGCATCGGCATTGCCACCACCGCCACCAAAGCCACCAAGTCCCAGGGCAACCGCTGCACCGGATTTGCCGGTGAGATTGACAGCGCCAGAAACGTTCAGACCGCCGTTACCGCCGCCGCCGCCGACCGACTGGGCTATGACACCAATACTGTCTACGCCAGTGGTTACCACCGAAGTTGTGCCACTGCTGTCCGTTCTTGAGCGCAATGTGCTGTTCACTTCACCAGCGTTACCCGCCCCGCCACCGAAGCCGCCAACGCCCAAACTGACCGAGCCGCCATTTTCCTGGCTGATACCCAACGAGGCCGAGATATTAGTGCCGCCGTTGCCACCACCGCCGCCAAGGCTCTGTGTCAGGATCCCGGTGCTGCGATCGCCGGTCGTGGTCACTCCGCCGGTGATTGTCGATTGCACCAACGCTCCGGCATCAGCGCCGCCGCCGCCAAAGCCGCCCACACCGATGCCGACCGTCGCATTGGCTGATCGGGACAGAGACAACGCTGCCGAGATGTTGGTGCCGCCGTTGCCACCACCGCCGCCGAGGCTTTGCGTCAGAATGCCGACCGAGTCATCACCGGTTGTCATGACATCTCCGGTGACCCGCTGCGTGACGTTATCTGCCGCACCACCGTCCCCGCCAAAGCCGCCGACGCCGATCCCCAAACCCCCGGAATAGTTGCTGGCTACAGAAATGGCCCCGGAAATGTTTGTGGCGCCATTGCCGCCACCTCCGCCAAGGCTTTGTGCGATAATACCAGCCGACCGCGGACCCGAGGTGCTCACATTGCCAGAGAACATGTTGTCGACTACCCCGCTGGTCCCGCCACTGCCGCCGAAGCCGCCCACGCCGATACCTGCCGCACCCGATCCAGTGCGTGCGATGCTCAGAGCGCCCGAAATGTTGACGCCGCCATTACCGCCGCCGCCGCCAACGGATTGGACCAGAACGCCCGTCGCGTTCTCACCACTTGTAGTGACATCGCCGGTGACCGACCCCGTCGCCGCGCTCGCAGCACCGCCATCGCCACCCGAGCCACCGATGCCAACCCCGACGGCGCCGCCCCCGGTCCCCGAGATGTTCACGGCTGCTGATACGTTCAGCCCGCCATTGCCGCCGCCACCCGCAGCAGATTGCACCAAGACGCCGCCAGAATTGTCACCGGTAGTGGTAACACTGCCAACGACCGTGCCTTCGGCCGTATCCGCGTCGCCCCCGTCGCCACCGCTGCCACCAAGACCAACAGACGCACCACCGCTGCCGGTTCCTGCGACAGTGACTGTGGCGGAAACATTCATGCCTCCATTGCCACCACCGCCGCCAAGGCTTTGCACGATCACCCCGCCGGATTCATCGCCTTGTGTCGAGACGTTTCCGTTCAATGTGGCTTCAACTGTGCCTCCGTTGCCGCCGGTACCGGACGCGCCACCAAGACCCACGGATGCCCCACCCGAGCCAGTGCCCGCCGCGGCCACTGCAACCGAGACGTTCATGCCACCATTGCCACCGCCGCCGCCCACAGATTGTGCCAAGAGACCGCTAGAGGTTTCACCTTGCGTGATCAGATTCCCGGTTACATTCGCCGT
Organism: Ruegeria sp. CF3; assembly: GCF_056537365.1. NCBI lineage: Bacteria > Pseudomonadati > Pseudomonadota > Alphaproteobacteria > Rhodobacterales > Roseobacteraceae > Ruegeria > Ruegeria sp. CF3. The sequence goes on from NZ_JBQFRK010000002.1 coordinate 583,411, forward strand.
GACCGCCGAGGCGTCACCGCCGCCAGTTCCACGGCCGCCCAAGCCAACTGCCGCAGCGCCAGAACCCGTACCTGCGCCACCGACGGAAGCAGAAACGTTGAACCCGCCATTGCCGCCGCCGCCGCCGATTGATTGCGCCACAACTGCGCTGGACTGCGCACCTTCGGTTTGAACACTATTGGCAACCGTCAGGCCAACAACACCCCCCGTGCCGCCGCTGCCACCGGACCCACCCAGACCAACGCTGATCGCGCCCGATCCGGTGCCGGCCCCAGCCAAAGCCGGTGAGACATTGAAGCCACCATTACCACCGCCGCCACCAACGGACTGCGTGAGGATACCCACCGAAGCATCCCCTCGGGTTACCACGTTAGCTGTTGTGCTGGCCGTCACCAAACTGCCGTCACCCCCGGCGGACCCTGAGCCGCCCAGACCAACCGAAACTGATCCCGCACCCGTTCCAGCCCCGGACACGGTGGGCGAGACATTGAACCCGCCGTTACCACCGCCACCGCCAAGCGACTGCGCAACAAACCCGCTAGAGGCGAAGCCATCCGTCAGGATGGTGCCATTCGAGGTCAGCGTGACAATGCCGCCATTGCCGCCGGTATCACCTGAACCACCCAGTCCTACACTCACCGCACCACTGGCTGTACCTGCGCCCGACAGAACCGGGGCTACGTTGAACCCACCGTTGCCGCCTCCGCCACCGATGGATTGCGCTACGACGCCCGAGGACTGATCCCCCTGCGTTTCAACCGCATTGTTCGATGTGGCATCGACCGTGCTGCCATCGCCGCCACCGCCGCCGTTGCCACCCAATCCGACCGAGACGCCAGCCCCTGCAGTGCCCGATCCCTGAACCGATGCGCTGACGTTAAACCCGCCGTTACCTCCGCCACCGCCGATGGACTGCGCAAGGAATGCTGTCGCCGAGTCGCCTTGCGTCAGAATTGTCCCACTGGATCTTAGCGTAACCGACCCGCCATTACCGCCACCTGCGCCCGTTCCACCAAGCCCGACGCTGACCGCACCGCTTGCAGTACCTGCACCGGCCCCAGTCCCCGAGATATTAAACCCACCATTGCCGCCACCACCGCCGATGGATTGGGCGACGACGCCTGAAGAACGGTCCCCGACAGTTACAATCGTATTTGTAATCGTCAGATTGACTGTGCCACCCGTCGAGCCCGTACCTGCGTCGCCGCCAAGGCCAACTGAAACTGCACCGCTCGCAACCCCAGCCCCTGCAAGTGACGCGCTAACATTAAAAGCACCATTGCCACCGCCGCCGCCAACGGACTGTGCCAGAACGGCAGTTGAGTCCGCGCCACCGGTGCTTACTGTGCCTGTGACGCGACCGGTCACCGATTGACCGATTCCACCTCCTGAGCCGTCGCCACCAAGGCCTACGGTGACGGCACCGCCACCTGCCCCCGAACCAGCAACACCGGCCGTCACGTTGAAGCCACCATTGCCACCACCGCCGCCGATGGATTGGAAAACTACGCCGCCTGAACCTTCGGACACTGTTGTGACGTTTCCTGCAACCTGGCCTTCAACCACGCCGCCATTGCCGCCTGTATCGCCGTTGCCGCCGAGCCCGACGCCAATTGACCCAGCACCGGCTCCTGCCGCTGCCACTCCGGCGGTGACATTGAAACCACCATTACCACCGCCACCGCCGATGGATTGAATAACGACAGCCGTCGAGCGCGCACCTTCGGTCCGAACGTCGCCGTTGACGCGCACGCCGGTTACCGTACCGCCTATGCCGCCGCTGCCTCCGTCGCCGCCAAGTCCGACTCCAATCGTTCCGGCACCGCCACCGCCGGCCGCCAAGCCAGCAGCGACGCTGAAGCCGCCATTGCCACCGCCACCGCCGATGGATTGAACCACGACCGCACCGGCATCGTCCCCACGGGTTGTAACATCCGCATCAACTTGGGCCGTCACTGTACCGCCCGCACCTCCACCGCCAGCTTTACCGCCGAGGCCTACACTGATGGACCCGGCAGCGCCGCCCGCAATATCGGCACTGGCACCGATGGCATAACCACCATTACCACCGCCGCCGCCAACGGATTGCGCAACGACACCGCTGGAGAATGCGCCACTGGTTTCGATTGAGGTCCCACCGGCACGCAAAGTGACGTTGCCACCGATACCGGCACCTCCACCATCTCCGCCGACACCGACGTTGATCCCGACCGCAGCGCCTCCGCTTGCGCTGATACCGGCCGCGATGCTTCCACCACCATTACCGCCACCGCCACCCACGGATTGGGCGATGATCGCGCTGGAGCTTGTGCCAGTCGTGGTCACGTCAGCATTGGTATAGACCTGAACAAGTCCACCATTGCCCGCACTGCCGGCCTTGCCGCCAATTCCAACTGATACGTTGCCCGAAAATAGTGCCGAGGCGCCACCGGTCGTGGCGACCGCCAATCCACCATTGCCACCACCACCGCCGACGGACTGAAACAGCATACCTGTCGACCGGTTTCCGGTCGTGACGACAGTGCCTTCAAACCCAGCTGCTGTTGCGACGCCACTACCATCGAACTGGCCAACCGTGACCGGACCACCCGTGCCGCCCGTACCACCGTCACCGCCAACCCCAACAGCCAGCGAACCCGATACCGGGCCGCCTGACGCTGCGACAGATACGGCATAGCCACCATTGCCGCCACCACCGCCAACAGATTGCAGCATCACCCCAACCGAGTCGTCACCACCGGTTTGTACAGAAGCTGAACCGCTGCCGCTAAGCGTGACCGTCCCACCGTTGCCACCATTGCCAGCGGACCCACCAACCGAGACCGATGCCGCGCCAAATGCGCCAACCGCAACCGAGACCGCTCCGCCACCGTTGCCGCCACCGCCGCCGACGGATTGTGCAAATACACCTGCCGAGCGCGCGCCCGAAGTCCGGATAGCCGACGGCTGGCTGCCATCGGTGTTGGATAAGGTTACATTGACATTGCCACCGGTCCCTCCGGCCCCGCCATCACCACCGATGGCTACCCCGACAAACGCACCTACCGAACCGGACGAACCACCATTGCCGCCACCGCCACCAATCGACTGGGCCAGAATACCCATCGCATCATCACCCGAAGTGGTGATGATCCCGTCATTCACGATCGTCACAGTGGACCCGCTGCCACCGCCGCTGCCATTGCCACCGACCGAGACCATTCCACCGGACGAGCCACCATCACCGCCACCGCCGCCGATGGATTGCGCGATAATCCCGCGGGCGTTGTCGTCTTCGGTTACAATACGCCCGTAGTTGCTGACGCTCACTGCAGCGCCCGTTCCGCCCCGAGATCCTGTGCCACCAATCGCAACAAGCCCATAGGAGTTTGCACCGGTTCCGCCGCTGCCGCCGATGGATTGCGCCATGACACCGTCAGCCCCAATGCCCGAAGTCAGGATGCTTCCCGAACCTTGCACAGTGACATTCACCGAGTCCCCGCTACCGCCGTTCGAGCCCACGCCACCAAGAGAAAGGGATACCAGACCGCCTGCAGTTCCGCCCGAACCGCCGCCGCCGCCGATGGACTGGGCAACAATACCGCGCGCGAAATCACCTTGTGTTTCAATCGCGCCACCGTGCGAGACGTTAACCCTGCCTCCATTTCCGCCATTATCGGCCCCGCCAATGAGCGAAACCAACAAGTTGCCACTTGTCCCCGCTGACCCCCCCGAACCGCCGATGGATTGGGCGTAAATCCCGTTCGCGTAGTCGCCGGTCGTCAAGATGCTACCGCTTGAGGCCGTGTTTACCGTTACGGTGCCACCGCTACCGCCATAGCCTCCGTTACCGGACGAGCCAACCAGCCCCCATTGTGACCCACCATTACCGCCATTGTTCGACACGCTCAGCGCATAGATGCCATCAGCCGAGTCGCCGGACGTAGAAATGTCACCCCGCTGCGTAACGGTTACGTCGCCACCATCTGCCGAGTGGCCACCGGTGCCCCCACCCGGAGCCGCGAAGCCGCTGCCACCATCACCAGCCTCGCCGCTGCGGCTGAAGGCAAATATACCGTCATAGCCGTCGCCCGATGTCTGGATCGTGCTGCTCGAGGATTGTGTTGCGTTTACCGTGCCGCCTTCCCCGCCGTCGCCGCCATCGCGCCCGTCCCAAAAGCTCAGGTACGAGTCGCCGCCCTGACCACCGTCACCGCCAACGCTACCCACTTGCCAACCGACATTGCTGGTTGCGTTGACATTCCCGTTCAGGGTTTGAGTCTGGGTTGGGCCATCGGCACCGTTTCCACCTGAACTTGGTGGCACAACAAGCGCACCATCGCGCCCATTGCTGCCATCTCGCCCGTAAACGACCTGGCTCACACCGTTAGGTCCGGAGACGTTCACCGGCGGGGTGACAGAGCCAGGAGTACCCGAACTGTTGAAGTTGCTGTTGTACTGAGACAGGGTCAGCTGAGTGGACAAGCTGGCCGTTCCGGTCGCACCAGAATTACTGATCTGAGCCGTTGTTCCCGTTATGGATACAATCTCAAATGCCAGTGGGGGATTGTCGGAGTTGTAAATTGTCTCGCCGGCATCTTTGACGAGAAACACATAGCCATCCGCCGTCTCAACAAAAGCCGTCGTCCCGGCTGTAGGTGTTGAAGCGGGATCCACGATCAGTGCAGTGACTGTCGTATCCAGACCAGTCACAGGGTTGTTAACAGTGTCTCCAACAATTGAATCTGCAGTCGGCGCGGCAAGCAAAGATGTTGAATTAAATAGAAAAATAGAAAGCGCAAACAGCAGGTTTGAAAACTTTGACACCTTGAGACCCTACAACCCAATTCACCAGCACAGAAAGCAAAGAAGAGCTGCACCCAAAAGCAACACATTGCTTTTGGGAATTTCCCCATCACCACCTAAAGAAAGATATGCGCAAGTTTAAGGAGAGTGGATTTCTTAAATTTGTCTAAAACTGGATTTGGTTAAAATAGTGCTAAAATGCCACAACCTGGGTTCATCCCTAAGGCTGGATCAGTTCGGCTGAGTTGGTTTAGGTTCACACAACTTTTCGAAAAAATGAAAGAGCACACTATGAAGGCTGTCCTGTTCGAGAAGTTCCGACAAACCCCCAAGGTTGTCACAGTCGACGACCCTGCACCCGATACTCATGGCGTTGTTCTGAAGGTCGAAGCCACTGGCGTTTGTCGCAGCGATTGGCACGGGTGGATGGGGCATGACAGTGATATCGAGCTGCCTCACATACCCGGTCATGAGTTGGCTGGCGTGGTCGAAGCCGTCGGACGGGATGTAAAGAACTGGAAAGTTGGCGACAAGGTAACCGTGCCTTTCGTCTGCGGCTGCGGAACGTGCAGCGAATGTCACGCAGGGCATCAACAAGTCTGTCTGTATCAAGAGCAACCCGGCTTTACCCATTGGGGCAGTTTCGCGGAATATGTGCCAATTCATCAGGCTGACCTTAATTTGGTCGCGCTGCCTGAAACCATGGAATTTGCAACCGCCGCCAGCCTTGGCTGCAGGTTTGCCACTTCATTCCGCGCGGTCGTCGATCAAGGAAGGGTCTCGGCCGGTCAATGGGTTGCCGTACATGGCTGCGGTGGGGTCGGTCTGTCAGCCGTTATGATTGCTGCCGCCGTCGGGGCCAATGTCATCGGGGTTGATCTAGACGAAGCCAGACTCGAACTTGCGCAAGAACTGGGTGCAGTTGCGACCATTAACGGTACAGATGCTGATGTTCCCGAAGCGATCCGCGAAATCACCAAAGGCGGCTCCCATGTGTCAATCGACGCTTTGGGTCATCCCGTCACTATGACCAACTCGATCCTCTGCCTGCGTCCGCGCGGCAAGCACATTCAGGTCGGTCTGATGCTGGGTGATCACGCTTCGCCAGCAGTACCCATGCCAAAGATCGTAGGACAAGAGATCGAATTGCTTGGTTCGCACGGGATGCAGGCGCATCGCTATGGCGCGATGCTCGACATGATTAAAAATGGCAAGTTGGATCCGGCGCGGTTGGTGGGGGAAAAAATCAGCCTGGAAGACGCACCCAAGGCCTTGATAGGGATGGATAAGTTTACCTCAATCGGTGCGACGGTCATCACAAGGTTCTGAGTCACAAACAGGATCCGCCCCGTGCGAAAATGGCGCCACTAAACGGCGATTTCAAAATGCATCACTCAATTGGCAAGTTCTGTTGGTATCGCTGAAAAATGGGCATCGCCTGATCCCAAAAGGTACTTTCGGACCGCCAGGTCGATTGATTTACTCTGTTCTGAATAGACACCGCAGGCAGTGAGCGCTTCACGGGCGGTAATGCGCTCATCAAGCCGTTTCCAGATTGTTTTCGCCGCATAAGGGTGTGGAAACGGCCGCCAAGCCACACCCATTGTCATGCCACGCAAGTATTTTAGCTGTTGGCGATGTGCGGAATAAAGGATGGTCTGCGCAATGCTTCCTTCCTTGCCGCATTCATGTTCGGTGGCGAAGATCCTGTTACCGCGCAGGGCAACCAGCCCTTCGTAGCGCGAAATCTGCCGAACGCTTTTGTCCGGGGACGTGGCGTTTTCGTGCGAGCGGATCGTCACGACGCCATCCACCTCCTTAAGTCGGATCAGAGAACAAAAAATGCGCCCCTGCCAAGACGGGGTGCAAAAGAAAGAATGATAGAAGCCCACATAGCGTCTGAGATTCTTCACCTGATCACTGTACGGCTTAACAAACAAGCTGGCAGGAGTTTCTTTCCGACGGACGATCGAGTCTTTCAAAGTTTCTTCAAAATCTGTCCGAGGCGCAAAAAGCTGCGCCTCAGGCAGATCGAAATACCGAGCGATACGGCGCAGGTTGTGGGCTGATGGCAAGCTTTCGCCGTTGAGGTAGCGATTAAACTGCTGCCTGTTCAGGCCGATTTCTCGACAGACTTGCGAGATATTGCCTCGCTCGGCGCACAAAGACCGTAAATTTGCGGAAAAACTTTCGGACATAAGCGTCATTTCTTTCGCGTTTTGACGCTATAATGCTAAAGATTGAATAAAAGCGCGTAAAGTAGCTCAGTTCAATAATTTTCGGAATGCGGGTTGGCTGTACCAAACGCAACAACGGGACCTCGCTCCGAATGTCCACAAAAATCATCGAAAACACCTGGATCCCACTGCCGGATGGTCGGAAACTGGCTGCACGAATTTGGTTGCCCGAAACCGGGCCGTCACCCGCCATTCTGGAATACCTCCCCTATCGCAAGCGGGATGGAACTGCGCCGCGAGATGCAACCACTCATCCAGTATTTGCCGAGGCAGGATACGCCTGCATCCGCGTCGACATTGCCGGAACCGGTGATAGCGAGGGGCAGTTCGACGACGAGTATTCGGAACAGGAACTCCGCGATGGTGAAGCCGTTCTGAGTTGGATCGCCGCACAAAACTGGTGCGACGGAAACATTGGGATGATCGGTATCTCCTGGGGAGGATTCAATGGGCTGCAGCTGGCCTTTCGCCATCCGCCCGAGCTCAAGGCGGTGGTCAGTGTTGCCTCGACCGTGGATCGGTACGCCGATGACATACATTTCATGGGCGGCTGCCTGTTAAGCGACAATATTAACTGGGGCAGTCAGATGTTCGCCTATTTGACACGGCCCGCAGACCCCGAGCTGCGATCTGATTGGCGAGAAGTCTGGCTTGCCCGACTTGAGAATGTACCATTCTCAGCAGCCGATTGGCTGCGTCATCCAACGCGCAGCGCGTTCTGGAAACATGGCTCGGTTTGCGAGGATTGGTCGGCGATTCAAGCTCCGGTTCTTGCGATAACGGGTTGGTCGGATGCATATGTCAACGCTCCGCCAGCGCTGGCAGCAAATCTGGCCGTGCCGTCAAAGGCGCTGATCGGACCGTGGGAGCACCGCTATCCGCATATCTCGAAACTGGAGGCAGGGGATTTCCATTCCGAGGTGATCGGCTGGTTTGATCGCTGGCTGAAGGGGCAGCAGAATGGCGCCGAAGACCTGCCCGCCTACCGAACCTATATGCAGGATCATTTTGGCCCGAGCAAAAAGAACAAACCCAGGCAGGGCCGCTGGATCGCCGAGACAGAATGGCCGTCGCCCAATGTCAGTGATGAAGTCTGGCATTTGGGATTGGGTGGGTTCTCCGACGTCGCCATTACGGCCGAGACAACCGTATCGAATCCAGCCCATATCGGACAGGCTGGCGGGTATTTCTGCCCGGGCATGCGGATCGACAATGAGTTGGCCGAAGATCAAGCAGCCGATGACGCACTGTCGCTTTGTTTCGATACGGCACCGCTGGACAAACCGCTTGAACTGCTTGGACGGGCGCGACTGAAACTGTCCTTCACCGTGGACAGACCGGTAGTCCAACTGATAGCGCGGTTGTGTGATGTCGCCCCGGATGGGGTTTCTCAGCGGATCACCTATCGGGCGCTGAACCTGACGCACTACAAGAGCCACGAGACCCCTGAAGCGTTGGTTCCCGGTCAGGTCTACAGTGCGGAAATCGCACTAAATGAGTGCGCGCATCGCGTGAAACCCGGTCATATCCTGCGTCTTGCGCTGTCTACCGCTTACTGGCCTATCGTTTGGCCTGCGCCAGAAGCGGCAGAGGTGACGTTACAACTGCAAGGTTCGGCGCTGTATTTGCCGGTTCGGACGATGTCTGAGGAAGCTGATCCTGCACATCCCGGACCAGCGCAGGATTATCCGACGTTGCAAAGCACCGAGCTGCGCGCGCCGTCGGGCCGATCCGAACGGCGCATCGAAGCGGACGGAACCGTCGTACTTGAGACATTCGACGACTACGGCAAAGCACAGGACCCCGGCCACGGCCTGATCGTCGGAAGCCACGTCGCCATGCGCTATGCGATCCATCCCGATGACCCAGCGACCGCGCAATTCAAGGCGGGCTGGCGTTTCACGTTTGAGAGGGACGAATGGCAGGTCGAGATCAGCACCGAAAACGCGATGACCTGTGACGTCGAGAATTTCTATCTGCATCGAAAACTGCGCGCCACCGAAGGCGCGGACAAAACAGAAGTTCTGACAAAGGAATGGAACAAAACCATCCCGCGCAGGCTTCTGTAAACGATCTGACCCAAGGGAGAACATCATGAAAATCGAATGGACAAAAGCAAATGTCGGGCGCAGGGGCTTCTTGAAAGGGGCAACTGCGCTTGGGGCGGCATCCGCGCTGCCTGCAAGCTGGGCCAATCGCGCCTTCGCCGCTGATGACGGGGTGTTGCGGGTGCGCGCCTATGGTGATGCCCAGAACATGGACCCCGCACATTCCGTCGGTGTTGTCGAAGAAGAAGTGCATGCCTCGATTTACAACAAGTTGATCCAATACAAGCCCGGCGAGGAATGGGGTTGGCAGCTGGATGCGGCGGCGATGATCGAGCAGGTTGACCCGACCCATATCAAGTTCGCCCTACGCGATGATATCGGTTTCACCAATGGCTTCGGTGCGATGACCGCTGAAGACGTGAAATTCAGCATGGAGCGCATCGTGGACGATGTGACCGAAAGCCCGAACAAGCCCGATTTGGGTCCGTTCAGCCATGTCGAAGTGAGCAGCGAACGCGAAGGTACCATCGTTCTGAACGAGCCGTTTGCTCCGATTTGGTCGATCGCCCTGCCCTACATAACCGGCAACATCGTCTCGAAAGCTGCGGTCGAGGCCGCAGGGGGCCGCATCGGGGCTGATCCGGTCGCTGAATCCGGCCCTTATCTGCGGGACAGCTGGTCACCCAAAGAAAAAACCGTGCTTAAGCGCAACCCGGATTGGAAGGGTGACGCACCAACATGGGACACAATCGAAATCCTGCCGATCGACGACGAAAACACCGCCGAGATCGCCTTTGAGGCGGGCGAACTGGACATGACTCGGGTTTCGCTGGGATCGGTTGAACGCTATCGGGCCGGTGTTCCGAACGGCGGATCTTTGGTCGAGAAACCCTCACTGTTCTATGTCTGGTTGGGCATGAATCTGGATCACCCCAAGCTTCAGAACCCAAAACTGCGTCAGGCGATTCAACATGCAGTCGACGTACCAAGCATCCTAGAGGCGGCCTATTTTGGAGCCGCTGAACCCTCGACAGGCATCATCGCACCTGGCCTTGCGGGCCACCGCCCACAATCTCTGGTCCCTCCGGCGGCAAACTTCGAGAAAGCGGCGCAATTGCTGGCGGAATCTGGCGAGACCAATGTGACGCTTACGCTGGACACGCTGAACAAGACCACTTTCACAACGACGGCTCAGATCATTCAGGCAACTCTGGCGCAGATCGGGATCACGGTCGAAGTCAACGTACTGGAATCCGGTGCATTCTGGGCAAGCGGAGACAACGAGAACCTGCAACTGGTTCTGAACCGCTTCTCGATGACCCCCGATCCATATTATGCGACGGCTTGGTTCACCACCGAACAGGTCGGCATCTGGAACTGGGAGCGGTTCAGCAACGCTGAATTTGACGAAATTCACAACTCGGCATTCAAGGAAGCGGATGTGGCCAAACGCGCTGAGATGTATCAGCGGGCGCAGGATCTGATGGAAGAAAGTGGTGCCTACCGCTTTATCACCCACGAGGCGACACCGGTGATTCATTCGGCTCGTGTCACCCCCGCGCTAAGACCCGACGGTCTGGCACTGCTGCGGTATTTCGGCAAGGCGACCTGACCTCCCCAAGGTCGGCTATGTCCGGCGGGGTTTGACGCCCGCCGGACAAAACAGCTCGCCACCCATCCACAAGGAGCCAGCTTTTCATGTTGAAGTTTGCAACCCGCCGCTTCGGGCTAGCGCTGCTTATCCTGTTCGTGGCGGTTACCGTCATGTTCCTGATGATCCGCGCCGTCCCCGGGGACCCGGTCCAGATCATGTTGGGGCCACGCGCAACACCTGAGCTTCAGGCCCAGCTCACCGCTGCGTTGGCGCTGGATCAACCAATCTGGAAACAGCTGGTCATATTCTATGGAAACCTGGTCCGTGGCGATCTGGGAATCGACGTATTCTCGGGCCGATCCGTGACAGATATCGTGTTTCAGCAGCTACCCTACACTCTGGAACTGATCTTTGCGTCGATCCTGTGGTCCGCCACCTTGGGAATTGCGCTTGGGGCATATGCCGCCGCCCATCCGAACACTCTGATCGACCGAATTGCGGCGGCGATTTCGGTCAGTTTTGTTGCAGCACCCGCCTTTGTCGTAGCACTTCTGTCGCTATTGGTCTTTGCCGTGCATCTTCAGTGGTTTCCAGCCATCGGCGCGGGCGAAGGCTTCTGGGGTCGCATTGATCACCTCGTTTTGCCCGCCTTTGCCATCGGGCTAAGCTGGGTGGGCTACATCGCGCGGTTGGTGCGCGCCTCGATGTTGGAAGTCTTAGGCGAAAACCACGTTCGGACCGCACGAGCCTTCGGTATCGCAGAGCGCCGCGTGGTGATGGTTTATGCCTTGCGTATCGCCATTCTTCCGGTTGTCACGGTGATCGGCGTCGGCATGGGTTTCCTGCTGAGCTCGGCCGTATTCGCCGAAATAGTGTTCGCGCGCCCGGGTCTGGGCAAGCTGGTGATCGACAGCATAACCACCCGCAATTACCCGATTGTCATGGGCTCGGTTCTGATCTCAACCGGTTTGTTCGTCGTGTCGACCGCACTGGCGGACCTGATCAATGCGTGGCTCGACCCACGCGCTAGACAAGCGCATTGAGGAAAGCCGAAATGGAAAAATCTCGTTCTGAACTTGGTCAGATCATTGTCGGCGTCGCCCGCGACCCTCTGGGTCTGATTGGTTTGGTCATTGTCGGCACCATCGTCTTCTGTGCGATTTTCGCCTATTGGATTGTGCCCTATGATCCTGTGGCCATGGATATCAAAGCCCGGTTGCAAGGCCCGTCTGCCGAGCACCTTCTGGGTACGGACCAACTTGGCCGCGATACGTTTTCCCGCGTGATTGCCGGCGGTCAGGTTGCGTTGAAAGTCGCCTTGCCTGCCGTCTTTGGTGCTATGGCAATTGGCCTAACCTTGGGAATGATTGCGGGGTATGGGCCAAAATGGCTCGACAACCTGTTGATGTTGTTCTTTGACACCATCCGATCCTTCCCAACCGTGATGTTCGCGCTGGCCGTTGTGGCCCTGGTCGGTCCCAGTTTGCAAACGGTTGTGTTCGTGGTGATGGCGACTTCGATCCCAACCTATGGCCGTGTGGCGCGAACGCAGACCCTGACGTTGCGCAACTCCGAGTTCATTCTGGCCGAGCGGTCGATGGGGGCCAGCATGGCCCGCATCTTGGGTGTGCACATGCTACCAAATATCGTGGGGGTTTTGGCCGTCCTGGCTGCTATGGACATCCCGACGGTAATCGCGCTTGAGGCGGGGCTGTCCTTTCTCGGGCTTGGCGTGAAGCCCCCAACCCCCAGTTGGGGCGCACTTCTGAAGGACGGGTATTCCCTGATCCGACAGACACCTTGGCTGGTGGTGGGCGGCGGTCTGCCGATCATTCTGGCAACCCTGGGCTTTACGTTTTTAGGGGAATCGCTGCGCGACGTGGTTGATCCCAAACTGAGGAAACAGCGATGACCGAAACTCTTCTGGAAATCGAGAACCTCAGCGTCGATTATGAAACGGCACGCGGAGATCTCAAGGCATTGCGGGATCTCACCTTTGACATCCGCAAAGGTGAGATCGTGGGTATTGTCGGTGAGTCTGGTTGCGGAAAATCAACCTTGATCTCGTCGATCCTGCGGCTGACCGCACCGAACACGCGGTTCCGGCAAGGCGAAATACGCTTTAAGGGGCAGGATCTGTTGCAAGTGCCTGAACGCAGGATGCGTGATCTGCGCGGGGCCGATATCTCAATCATCTTTCAGGACCCGATGCAGACCCACAATCCGGTTCTAACCATTGGCCAGCAGATGGTCGATATTCAGCATCGATCAAAGACAAGCAGGCAGGTAAAACTGGCCAATGCGGCAAAGATGCTGGGGGCTGTTGGAATTCCGGACCCTGAAGCGCGCTTAAAGCAGTTTCCGCACGAGTTTTCTGGCGGAATGCGACAGCGGATCGCCATTGCCATGGCGTTGATTTCAGAACCCGACCTGCTGATCGCGGATGAGCCGACCACCGCGCTGGACGCCACGCTTGAGGTGCAAATCATTGAGCGCTTGCAAGAGCTGCAGCGCGAGTTCGATTGCGCCATCCTGTTCATCTCGCACCATCTGGGTGTGATCGCGGAACTCTGTGATCGCGTAGTGGTAATGTACGCAGGCGCCGTGGTCGAAAGCGGCGAGGTGCGCGAGATTTTTCACAATCCCAAGCACCCTTACACACGCCGTCTGATTGATTGCGATCCCGGCCATATCAAGGAACGCGCGCGGGTTCTGCCAACTATTCCGGGCGAAGTGCCCGATCTGGCCAACCTGCCCGGCGGCTGTATTTTCCGCGACCGCTGCGATCAGGCGATGCCACGCTGCGCAACGGACGTTCCGCCCTTGGATCGTCTGAAAGAAGGGCATCACGCCGCCTGCTGGCTGAACCATGAGGAGGCCGTGACATGAGCCTGCTGAATGTCCAAGACCTGCAAACCAGCTATGGCCCGGTCAACGTGCTGGCGGGCGTCAGCTTTGAGGTCGAAGCTGGCGAAACCTATGCGCTTGTCGGCGAAAGCGGTTCGGGCAAGACAACTGTCATCCGTGCGATTGCGGGCCTGGCCCCGGCGCAGGCCGGTTCGGTCGTGTTTGACACGCAAGAGATACGAGGCGCGCCGGAACGGGTAATGCGTCCGCTGCGCAAAGACATGGCGATGATGTTTCAGGACCCTGTGGGCAGCTTGTCACCACGCCTGACAATTCGAAGCCTGATCACGGAACCCTATCGCATTCAGGGCATGAAAGATCGCGATCTGGATGCCGAAGCCAAGCGTCTGCTGGAAATGGTGAACCTGCCGGTGCATTTCGCGGACCGCTACCCCTATCAATTGTCCGGTGGCCAGGCACGACGGGTTGGTGTTGCCCGCGCTTTGGCGCTGGAGCCGAAACTGATCCTGGCGGATGAACCAACGGCGGGGCTGGATGTCTCGGTACAGGGTGAGCTGCTGAACCTACTCAATGACCTGCGGGAACGCCTGGGCCTGGCGATGGTGATCATCACCCACAACCTGAACGTGGTGCGCCACGTGGCAGACCGCATGGGCATTATGTATCTGGGTCGACTGGTCGAGGAAGGCACGACAGAGGCGATCTTCGACGATCCGCGCCACCCCTATACCCGCTGCCTGCTCAGCGCCAACCCCGAGCCGGACCCCGATGCGCGCCTTGAACGGATCGCGCTCAAAGGTGAGCCGCCCAGCCTCTTGCAACGTCCGTCGGGCTGTGAGTTCCGCGAAAGATGCCCGTTTGCCAAAGACATCTGCACACAGACACCGCAATGGGAGGTTGCGGCGGGCCACGGGCTGCGCTGTCTCGCACCCTTGTCGGGTGCGCCTGCTCCGGGTCACTAAAGGATGAGGGAAACACTCTATTTCGGCGGTCCCATCCTGACGATGGACGCCGACAATTCCCGACCCGAGGCGGTGTTGGTGCGGGACGATGTCATCATTGCGGTGGGGGACGAAGCAACGCTGCGTCGGCGGATGTCATCCGATGCGGGTGTATATGACCTAGCTGGCCAGACCCTGATCCCAGCCTTCATCGACTCGCACGGCCACTTCCCAGATCCCGGCTTCATCCAGCTGTTTCGGGTTGATCTTGCATCACCTCCACGCGGCGTGTGTATGGATATGGCGCAAGCTTTGGAAAAGCTGCGCTGCCGAGCCGAAGAGACGCCCGAGGGCGATTGGGTGATGGGCGTTTTGTTCGACAACACCGCCATTTCAGAAGGCCGCATGCCTACCCGGGCCGAACTGGATGATGTCTCAACGGCGCATCCAATCTGGGTTCTGCATGCTTCGGGTCACAATGGCGTGGCCAATTCGATGGCGCTGAAGCTGCATGGCGTCAATCGCGACACCCCGGACCCGGCCGGAGGGCGTTATGGCCGCGACCCCGATACCGGCGCCCTGACGGGGCTGGTCGAAGGGCTGTCGGCCATGGGCGAAATGGGCGACACTGATTTTCTGATCGACCGGGACAGGTTCTGGCAAGGGTTCAACGCCTGCCGTGATGAGTATTTGTCCCACGGAGTAACTTATGCACAGAACGCTTGGGCATCGCAGGTTATGCTCGACCACTTTACCAGCCTTCCTGCCGATCAGGATCCCGGCATTGATTTGGAATTGTTGCCAATTGCCGATCTGGAACCGGCTCTGAGCCAGGGCTGGATCGACGATAACTGGCCCGGAAACCCACATTTTACGCTGGGTGCGCGCAAGCTGTTTACCGATGGCGCATTCCAATTGCAGACTGCCTATCTGTCTGCGCCCTACTACAAGTCGCTGGACCCCGATCACCCCTGTGGCATGATCTATGCCACGCAGGTCGACATGGATACCGAGGTTCTCCGCCTACACGCTATGGGGTTTCAGATCCACTGCCATTGCAACGGGGATGCCGGGGCCGAGATGTTCATCGATGCGGTGGACAAGGCCTTGTTAGCGCATCCGCGAGACGATCACCGCCATACCATCATCCACGGCCAGGTTCTGCGCGACGATCAACTGGACCGCATGGCGCGGCTTGGAATAACTGTCAGCTTCTTTTCAGCACATGTGCATTTCTGGGGGGACCGACACTACGATACCTTCCTCGGCCCGGAACGCGCTGAACGGATTTCGCCAGCCGCAACTGCGGAACGATACGGTGTACGCTATACGATCCACAATGACGCGTCGGTTACGCCAACGCGGCCCATCCATCTGGCGCATTGCGCGGTGAATCGACTGACTGCATCCGGCCGGCAACTGGGTGAAAAGGAAAAGGTCAGCGTACTGTCTGCGCTACGGGCACAAACCATCGATGCGGCGTGGCAAGTGTTTAAAGAAGATCAGCGCGGTTCGATTGAGCCCGGAAAACTGGCAGATTTCGCCATCCTTTCTCGCAATCCCCTAGATGATCCTGAACGGCTGCTCGACACATCAATTGTTGCAACCATCCGGCGAGGACAGATTGTGTTTGGCGCCACCAAATCCAGAAAAGAACTGGAGTTTTAGAATGACAGCGAAACGCATTGCCATTGCCGGATTTCAACACGAAACCAACTGCTTCGGAGCGACCAAAGCGGGTCTGCCCGAGTTCGAGATGGCAGATTCCTGGCCCGAAATGTTGCATGGCGCGCGTGTCATCGCAGACACCAAAGGCATGAACCTACCCATCGCCGGGTTTTCTTCCGCCGCGAACCAGGCAGGTTTCGAGCTTTTCCCAATCCTGTGGTGTGCGGCAGAACCTAGCGCTCATGTCACGGATCACGCGTTCGAGAAGATATGTACTATGATCTTGGATGGCCTTCGCGGCGCGGGACCGCTGGACGGAGTGTATCTCGACCTGCACGGTGCCATGGTGACTGAAAGCCTTGCCGATGGTGAGGGAGAACTGTTGCGCCGAGTACGTGATCTGGTAGGGCAGGACGTTCCGGTCGTGGCGAGCCTGGACCTGCATGCCAATATCTCTGACCAGATGATCTCGCAGGCGGACTATCTGGCAATTTTCCGCACGTACCCGCACCTCGATATGGGCGAAACCGGTGCACGATGCGTACCGGTTCTGCAAAGGCTACTGGCAGGAGAAAAGCTGCACAAAGCCTTCCGGCAGGTGCCCTATCTGATCCCATTGCATGCGCAATACACCTGGGCCGCACCGTTTGATGAGATTTATCAGTTGCCCACCCGGTTCGAACAGGCCCATGTCTATGCAGAAATCGCACTGGGTTTTACAGCGGCAGATTATCCCGATACTGGTCCGTCCTGCGTTGCCTACGCGACCAGTGCCGCGCAAGCGACCGCCGCAGTAGATCAAATAGTCGACCTTTTTCTGGCCCGCGAACCTGATGTGGACTGCTCTATGTTGTCGTTGGACGAAGCCGTTCTGGCCTGTCGTTCGCATCGCGACAAACCGCTCGTGTTAGCGGATGTACAGGACAACGCAGGCGCAGGCGGCACATCCGATACCACCGGACTTCTGGCCGCTTTGATCGAGGGGGAAGCGCAGGAGGTTTTGATGGGTCTCTTCCACGACGCCGAAAGCGCAGAGAAAGCGCATCGTGCAGGCCAAGGCGCAAAACTGAACCTGGCCATCGGCGGAAAATCAGGTCTGCCCGGGCTCCACCCCGTTGAGGCAAAGTTCGAAGTTCTGGCCATCGGAGATGGCATCTGCCGATACTCAGGTGAGATGTACGGAGGCGGCATCGCGACGCTTGGCAAAACGGCCGCTCTGAGGATGATAGAGTCTGGCGCGAAGATAGACTTGGTCGTCACCAGTGTGCGCAACCAATGCCTAGACCGCGCTCATTTCACCCATATCGGCCTGAATCCCACATCCTATTCAGTGATCTGTGTCAAAAGCACCACACATTTCCGGGCGGATTTCCAACCCATCGCAAGCGACGTGAAAGCCGTTGCCGCTCCAGGCACCTTTCTCTGCGATCTGGACCAGATCCCCTACTACAACATCGCAGGCAAACGCCGCATCGAAACACGTGGACCCAAAACCAGAACCCATTGATTTCCCACCCGCATCGCAGCTCGCAATCGACATAGCAGGCGCAGAAACTGCATTGATATCCCGCTTGTAAACTAAGAGATTGGAAACTTCTCGCTTCACGTTTTGACAATGCTGCGTCATCATTCGCTTCAAACCTACAGAAGATAGGGCTTAAACCGCTTCTGTTCGGCAGAAACCCAAGCCCATTACGACCAAGCTTTGATAGAGCAACCCTGCAGCAAATCCCGACCCAGCGAACGGACCTTGCTAGCGCGATTCACGGTTCGAAATCGAGCGGTGAAGATGTCTGACTTATATTGGTTGGCTGGCGCACATAAAGCGCGTCTACAGCCCTTATTCCCCAAATCACACGCCAGTCATCTACGCGAGACCCGCGGAGTTACAGACCCAGATTGTGATGATCTGCTAAAACCCGCTTTTTATCGGAATAGTGAACGAAACCGCAACGCTGGGAAATACCATCACACCGGATACCTCCGCTCAAACAAACTGGTCTGAGATCCGGCCTGTTCGGCGTTGGATGTAGACGGCAAGTGTAGCTATCGATAGACAACTTCCACAGGGTCAAACCGAAAACGAGGGCCCGAGGCAACCCAGGCAACAGGAAGAAACTATGAAGCGCTGTGCAATTGTACAATTTGAACCGCGCCATGAAGAAGTCATCCCCAGCTTGGTGGCCGCCTGTAATGCCAACGGGTACCGACCACGAATCTTTCTGCATCGCCGGATCTTAAAGCTGCGCGGAGATATCATGGCCTTGGTGCCGGGATTGGAATTTGATGTTGAGTATGTGCCTTTGAGCACACCGGATTACCGGGCTGCGGATGCACCAAAACATATCAAGTCTACTATGGCTGCAATTGAAGCGGCCGAACATGACTTCGTCCTGATGGCCTCTTTGAGTCGTCCAAAAGCGGCAAGCTGGGCGCATGGAGTGAAGAAGCCATTGATCATGGTCCTGCATAATCTGGATCAGTTCAACCATATGGCACCCCTGCGCGAGACGCTTCAGATGCCAAATGCGCGCTACATCAGCCTGAGTGCACATGTCACGGCTGAATGGATCAGCCGGGTGGGCAAAGCCCATATGGACAGGATCGCGACGTTGGAGCCGTTTTATTGGATCGATGATCCGGAACCAAAGTTGGGCCAGCCGCGTCAGGTCGTGATCCCCGGCAACGTTAACATGCGGACACGTGATTACCCTGGCCTGCTGGATCTTCTTGGCAATCGACCGGACGCCTTTCAGAATCTACATTTCATTCTGCCGTCAGGAGGCGGAGATCGCGCCAAGGTTGAAAGTGAGATCCAGGACCGAAAGCTTGACGCGCGTTTTACGTGCGTGCCTTTGGACGACAGCGGGCAGGTGGGGCATGCCGCGTATTTTAACGCACTGGCGGGCGCTCAGGTGATACATCCGCTCATGCCATTTGACTATGAACAATATCAACGGATCAAGATCACATCTGCCCTGTCCTCTTCGGGTGGATTCTGTGTGCCGATCGTCATGGACCGCTGGTCAGAGGCCTGTTACCGACCACCAATGCTGATTGCTGACAATGGGTTGGAGGCAAGCCTGACCCGCATTTCAGGGGCGAGTGATGCAGAACTCGGCGATCTGCAGGTAGCACTGAAGTCTTACCGCCGATCTGCACTTGCAAACGGAGCTGTCGGGCTAAGACGGCTAATTGAACAATAAGTGCATCTATCCGGTTCACTCTCAGCCTTTTAGATCCACCTACCACCGAGTTGGAAATCGCCCAAGTTGGCAACATGATGCCGCGCCGTACTTTTTTCGTTCCTACGCGAAATTCGCAGTTCAGAACATCCGCAAAACCGTTATTCTCAATGAGCACCACATGACATGCGGTCTGGCAGATGACCAGACTGAAGCGTCGGATCAAAGGAATAGAATGACACGAAAGCTAGCGATCCTGACGGTCAAAGATGAAGGCGCGTTCCTGTTGGAATGGCTCGCCCATCATCAGATGGTTGGATTCACTGATTTTCTGATCTTCTCAAATGATTGCGCGGATGGCACCGATCTGATGTTGCACCGACTCGAAGAGATGGGGCAAATCACTCATATCAGCCATGAAGCCAAGCCTGATAAGAGCGTACAGTGGCAGGCTATGAAACAAGCCGCCAAACATCCTCTATTGAAAGAAGCAGACTGGATATTGGCGCTCGATATTGATGAGTTTGTAAATATCCATATTGGCGACGGCTCATTAAACGCGCTCATCCATAGCCTCCCCGAGGCGGATGCGATCACGCTCACCTGGCGGCTATTCGGAAATGCAGGGATCGTTTATTTTGAAGATGCGCCGGTGACCCAACAGTTCACTTCGTGCGCCCCCAAACCCATCCTTTGGCCGTGGCGCGCCTCGATGTTCAAAACGCTTTATCGCAACAACGGGATTTACCGTAAACCAGGCATTCATCGGCCAATTTCGCCTGATCAGACCCGCGTGGATGAGGCGCGCTGGTATGATGGATCAGGCCGTTTGCTTGGTGGCGATCATCGCCGCCAGCGGGTATTTTCCAACTATACCCAAGATACGACCATGAGGGTTCAGCTTAACCATTATGCTTTGGGCGCGATGGACTCCTTTCTGCTCAAACGTGCGCGTGGACGTGGGGTGCATTTCAAAGAGAAAATCGGCATGGATTATTGGGTCGATTACAACTTTAACAGCGATCAGGACGTCTCTATTTCCCACTACCAATCGGCACGGGCTGCTCGGGTTACCGAGCTAAAATCAGATGCCACACTGAAGAAGCTACATGACAAGGCCTGCGAATGGCGGCACAAGCGATTTAAGGAACTTTTGGAGTCAGAACCTGAACGCGCGTTTTTTGCTCGCCTGATGATGGCTGGCCAAACCACACCTCTGACGGAGCATACGGCCCGTCAGCTTATTTCAGTTGCCATGCGCGCGAACCAGAAAGCCGCCGCAGAGTCCGAGTAGGAGCCTTACTTCGTGCCGCAATCATCAAAAACCCATCCTGAATATCTGTCTACCCATGCAGGACGTACGCGGCGGATATTTCAGGTCGGTTTCAACAAGTGCGGCACAAGGTCGATTTCCGCCTTTCTAGATAACAACGGCATTCCGACGGTTCACTTCAAGCGTGGCAATCTTGCCCGCGCGCTCGCTAACAATCTTAAGTATGGCTATGCGCCGCTCAATGGCATTGACCGTTGGGTCGGCTACACCGACATGCAGATGGTGAGCGGCTCACGCGTGATTGAAGGTTGCCGTTATTTTCGTCAACTCGCGGCATATTATCCCAATTCCTATTTCATATTGAACACTCGAGACAAAGACAGGTGGATCGCAAGTCGCCGAAACCATGGCAATGGGTTTTATGCCGAGCGTTATCGTAAGGGTATGAATTTCGAGTCGGTTGATCAGGTAATTGATCATTGGTCAGAAGAATGGGACCGGCATCATCAGGAGGTGCCCGAATTTTTTAAGGACCAACCGGATAAATTATTGATATATAATATAGAAACAGACAGCCCTGACCAGATGTCCGAGTTCCTTGCGCCTGATTTTGAGACTGATCCGACTTTCTTCGGCCATGAGGGTAAAACGTCCGGAGGCAATGACGCCGACGATGCGGTTTCTCCGAATTGAGATGTCATGGCCTGCTTATTTAAGCAGCATAAGAAATCGAGTGTGGGCGAGAACGAAAGGTTCGGTCGCCAACTCTCTGACGAATGAATGCGACTTAAAACTTGCCCAGCTTAGCTGGCTAACGGAGTGACAAGATTGAACAGGCAGGCTGCGCCGCCGCGCACCTTTTGATTGCCTTGATTCCTATGGTACGCGCGATGCTCTTGCCGTTGGCAATCTTTTGGAAAGGCCGTTGATTTCGACAATTTGGGCAATGAGCGTCGTAACTGTTGGTTTACTCTTGGTGCTGTTAGAGCACAAAATCCAGACCAATATCGAGGCAGTGTGCACTGTGGGTGATCCAGCCCATAGAAATCAAATTAACACCGGTGTTCGCCACAGCCCGCACATTATCTGGGGTTATCCCGCCTGAAGCTTCGGCAATGGCTTGACCATCAATCATGCCTATAGCTTCGCTTAAGGTTCTTGGATCCATGTTATCCAGAAGCACCGCATCAACACCGATTTTCAGAACTTCGGCCAGCTGCTCCAGCGTGTCGACCTCGATCTCGACCTTGACCATATGACCGACTGTCTCTTTGGCCCGCGTCAAGGCTGGGCGGACACCCCCGGCTATAGCGATGTGGTTGTCCTTGATCAGCACCGCGTCACTTAGGGAGTAGCGATGGTTCATGCCGCCGCCTGATCGCACAGCGTATTTCTCTAAAGCCCGCAAACCGGGCGTTGTTTTTCGGGTACAGACGATGGCAGCACGCGTGCCTTCGACGCGGCGAACCATATCGGCAGTCACACTTGCAATACCCGATAGATGACCCAAGAAGTTGAGCGCCGTACGTTCGGCAATCAGCAGACTGCGCGACGGCCCTTTGAAGGTAGCGATCACTGTGCCGGGCGCGACTGTCCCACCATCCTCGACATGACGGATTACTTTGATCGCCGGATCTATCAGCTCACAAGCCAATTCAGCACAATCCAGACCGGAAATACATCCGGATTGACGCGCGCAAGCCACAACTTCGGAAACATGATCCGAAGGAATAACAGCCGAAGAGGTGACATCTCCGGCGAGGCCCAAATCTTCATCAAGTGCGCGGCGGATCACCGGCTCCAGCATCGTTCGGGGCAACGGGGCTAGGGGCATGATAGTCATTTCTCAAGCAGTCCTCAAAAAGGGTTCCTGACTGTTCAAACTCGCATGAGCAAGTACTTCGGTCAGAGTCATCAAAAGAGATTGCGCGTTCGCCTCAGGATTAGGGAAGTCACTTCGGTAATGTCCGCCACGCGATTCTCGGCGCAGATCGGCAAAGACCGCGATCGAAAGCGCGACTAGTGCCGGGTCAGAAGCGCAGGCAGCGGTTTCGACCAACGGAGATAACTTTGAAATGACTTGACGCAATCCCACCTCGTCGCGGATCAAACCCAGAAATTTTGTAGCCAAAGGCCGGACAGAGCTAGGGTCAGAACGAGGCAGAGCGGTAACTGTAGGCACAAATGACAGGTTTCTCATTTCTGCCTTGGCAACATCATTTGCGGCGCGGCATCCCATCACCACCGCCTCCAGCAGTGAATTGCTAGCAAGGCGATTGGCACCATGCAGGCCAGTGGCCGCGCATTCACCTATGGCCCAAAGGCCTGACAGAGTGCTTCTTCCATACTCATCAACGGCGATACCGCCCATGTGGTAATGCGCAGCCGGAAGTATCGGTATGGGATCGCGCGCCGGATCAATTCCGCTTGCTGCGCACAATGCATGGATGCCAGGGAACCGCTGGACAAATTCGGCACCAAGCGCGGCACGAGCATCAAGAAACACTCGCCCACCTTCCAATATGACCTGATGCACGGCACGAGCCACCACGTCGCGCGGGGCCAGTTCAGCCCCCGGAATATGCGACATGAAGCGCTTGCCGGTTTGGTCAATCAGAATTGCGCCTTCGCCCCGGACGGCTTCACTGACCAATGCCAGTGGTGTCTGCTTGGCATCCAGCGCTGTGGGATGAAACTGGACAAATTCCATATCGCGCAAGGCTGCCCCGGCACGGGCGGCCATCATGACACCCTGGCCGAAATTACCTGAAGGGTTGGTGCTGACACCAAACAAACCGCCGCAACCGCCTGTCGCCATAACGACCTGAGATGTGCGCAGTACCTCTGCTTGGGCATCTTTTTGCAGATGAACGCCTGTGACGTGTCCGTCTAGCGTCAACACCCGTCGGGCTTCGACTCCGGTCAAGCAAGTGATCGACTGGCATTGCAACACAGCACGCGCAAGGGCCGATGCGATTTCGGCTCCGGTGCGGTCGCCGCCTGCATGCAGTATGCGGCGGCGGGAATGCGCGGCCTCGCGCCCCAAGGCATATCTGCCGTCGGCGGTTCTATCGAAACGAACGCCATGTTTCTCTAAACCAGTGATCGCCTTTTGCGCTTCGCAGAGAATGGCCGACGCCACGGTTTCATCGCACAACCCGTCGCCGGCCCGCAAAGTATCGACCAAGTGTTGCGCAGGATCACCATCCGCGCCTAGTTCGGCGGCAACCCCTCCTTGAGCCCAAGCGCTGGAACATTCCTGGCCCAGCCCTGCACGGGTGATTAGTACTACGGGTTGTGGAGCCAGTTCCAGCGCAGCCGTCAGCCCGGCGATGCCGCCACCGATGATGGCAGTTCGACCATGAAGCCCTTCGAGCCCGATCATTTCACTGCCAGCATCCGTTCTACCGCGCGGCGCGCATCTTCGGCGATGGCCGGATCGACGGTGACTTCGTGATGGCCCAGTTCCAATGCGTTGCGAATGTTGCGCAGACTAATGCGCTTCATATGTGGACACAGGTTACAGGGGCGCACGAATTCCACCTCAGGATGGTTCAGCGCCACGTTGTCGCTCATCGAGCATTCGGTCAGCAGGCAAACCCGCGTCGGTTTTTTATCATCGACGAAATCCGACATGACTGCGGTAGAGCCAGAAAAATCTGCTTCGGCAACCACTTCGGGCGGGCATTCAGGATGGGCCAGGACCGTAACACCCGGCCACGCTTCGCGCATTTCACGTATATCGGCTGGAGTAAACAGTTCGTGCACCTCGCAATGTCCATGCCATGCGATCAATTCGACATCGGTCTCTTTGGCGACGTTCTTGGCGAGATACTCGTCCGGGATCATCAACACGCGCGGCACTCCGAGGGATTCCACCACCTTTACTGCGTTGCCCGACGTGCAGCAGATATCCGATGCCGCCTTCACCGCTGCCGAAGTGTTTACATATGTGATCACCGGAACGCCGGGATGGGCTTCGCGCAGAAGCGCAATATCCTCGGGTGTGATGGAATCTGCCAGTGAGCACCCCGCCCCCAAATCTGGGATCAGTACCGTCTTTTCCGGGTTCAGCAGCTTGGCAGTTTCCGCCATAAAATGCACACCAGCCAACACAATGACATCGGCATCAACCTTCACAGCTTCGCGCGCAAGCGCAAGGCTGTCGCCCACAATATCGGCAACTCCGTGGAAGATCTCCGGCGTTTGGTAATTGTGGGCGAGGATGACCGCATTCCTCTCACGCTTGAGATCAAGGATGGCTTCCAGATCATCTTCAAACAGCATCCATTCGGGTTGCGGGATGATCTGCTTTACCCGGTCGTAGAGGTCTGGAAGGCGAAAATCTTTCATTGGCTTCTCCATTTATACTCGAATCGAGTATATTGAGGCCATGCTTATTCTCGATTCGAGATTATGTCAAGCGAGGTTCAGGACCGGGAGAGAGGTAATCTGACGCCCGACAGCATGCGAGCCTCTAGAATGGCCGGCCTATATCGGAACAGGCGCGCCGGGCGACCACCGGTGCCGCTGGACATTTCGCCGGTATCTTCAATCAATTCCTGCTGATCAATCTGGCGGCGAAAATTGGGTTTGTGCAGGTGTAGACCAGACAGCGCTTCGACTGTGCGCTGTAACTGCAGCAAGGTGAAGCTTTCGGGCATGAGCTCGAACACCACCGGAGAGTATTTTATCTTGGCCCGCAAGCGAGATATGCCGGTGGCGAGAATGCGACGGTTGTCCGCTTCCATGTGACGACCGAATTCAGGAGTGTCAACAAGCCCTGCTTCGTACATCAGCTCATAACGTTGCAAAACCAGTTCTTCGTTCCAAGTCTTCCCATTCAAACCAAACAGATAGTCCACACGCTGCAGTTTTAGCGGATCACTTCCTGCCCAAGCTGAGATACGTTTGATAATTTGCGGTAGCTCTTCTGGGCTGCGATCACGATGATCCTCCCATGGGAAGTACTGATACCAGCTACGCCATGCCGGACGTCCAGCACCGGTAGTATCCTGCTCCCGCACCAGACCGAGATAGCTGATCGAGATACGCTGAGAGTTGTCGGCATAACCCGAGCGTGGATCGCGATCCCTGTCTGCAAAGGTATAAAGCTGTTCAAGATATCCCACCGGATGGCCGGTCTGCGCCTCAATCCAGGCCCGCAAGCCGCTTTGTAAGCTGCGGTGTGAAGATTCGAACGGTCCCGAAGGTAGCGCGTTACCGCCACGCAAGGTCATGACACGCGGCTGATCATCAGTCACGGCGATTAGGATTGCGATCAGTTCGGCAGGGGCTAGTCCACTTGGCAAGGAATTTCCTGTTTGTAGAATGTCGCGAAGCGTTGGTTAGAATGTGCGTTCTAACCCAAATTTAGTACCTTGGCTTGAAGAAAAATACAGTGTGACGGGTGCTTCTTCAGAGAACAAGCATTTCTGGCCCAGTTAATCGTCCCACTGTTCTAACATCAGGTTACTACTTTCGGTCCAATGAACCTGAAATACAGTTTCGTCTCACGACTTGAGAAGTGTCGCAAGATATGGGTTCGGGCTGACCAAACAGCCCGTTGAGGTATTCGTTTCGCTAAGGTAGTTCTCAGAACGGTCTTACGTATGATCTTTTTGAAGGCTGCCGTTTCCGCAAAGACATTAATGATTACACTAAATACTTCGATTTGCGACACACAGTGTCTTATCGAAATTTGGAAGCGATCATAGCATATCGCAGCTAAGGTCTGACCACTTCACATTCGACAGTTGGGTTGTGAAGCTTCCTCCAGTTCGAAGATACCCATCCGACCCGCGGCGCTAAGCAGCCAGTTCTTTGAATCGTTGTACGGGACGGGGTCCAGGAGTGAATTGAAATCTACGGATCGGGACCTCTAGGTAGTTTGATATCTTGGCTGATGTTCACAAATTGCAAGTTTCAGAACATCCCAGTTTGATTTTTGCGTCATGCGCTTTGGCTTTCTTAGGCTGAAGATTCTGATCCCGCATTGACACCACGGATGAAAGAGTCCACGCACGGCGGTAACAATCCAGCAGTCGTTCGGGCGGGGCATTCTGCTGCTCCGATACCAGCACTACTGGTCGAAAACTTCTCCCGGTCCAATAGTCAGAAAGAGAGAGGCCCAGGGCAGCAAAACCCTGAGCCAGCTTTCAATCGGACGGTCCCGCCTCAGCCGCCACTCGAGTTTGCTAACCCGGGCTGGGCAAAATCATTGGCGGGTGGTGTCAAATCCTGCGCACCGGTGCCGGGCATCAACTCGAAACCCAAATCGAATTGATCCAGGGTCGAAGCCAGTTGCGCTACGATCTCGGCGTTGCCCTCAGACTGCGCGGTGCCATCAGCGAGCATCTCGGTCAATCTGCGCTCACCGGTCATGACCTTTTCCAAGTCCGTGCGGCTCAGACTGATCGAAAGATCGGCGTCTTCCGCCACCTGGTCGACGATATGAGTCAGAGTGGCATTGCTCATCTCGACAACGATGTTCTCGTCCCGGTCGGGGATCGACAGGTTGATGGTGAACTCCATATCGGTGGCTTTGGCGCTATTGACGCGAATGGCCAGAAAGTCGAGCCACATCGTGGTCTGCATCGCCTTTATCGTATCGGGACCGGTGGTCTCGATGGTAGCGCCCTGCGGAATACCGTTGCGCAGTTCGAACGCCGCACCAAGGAACGAGTTGCGGACCGAAGGGCTTTCCTTCTGATACCCGATCTGCTCGAACGCGTCGGCCAACAGGTCCTTGGCGGCCTGGTTCTGTGGTTCGGCGTAGACCAGTTTGTTCAGAATCTCGGTCGCTTCAAGGTATTTGCCGGTGTCGACCAATTCCTGCCCTTTCGACAGGATCGGTTCGGCGCCGCCCATCATCTCGATAAACAGCGGCGCGCTGTCTTCTGGCGACAGAGGTGTGAGCGTGGTGGGGTTGGCATCCCAGTAGCCCAGATAACGGTTTATCACCGCCCGGCTGTTATGCTCGACCGAGCCATGATAGCTGCGCGCGGCCCATTGCTGCTGCAGGCTTTCCGGCACGTCATAGACGTTGTGAATCTGATTGATGGTCACGCCCTTGTTGGCCAGATTCAACACCCCGTTGTTAAGATTGGCGTAAGTGTCACGCTGCGCACGCATCACTTCTTGAATGCGCTCATTTCCGTAACGGGGCCAAGAGTGAGAGGCGAACATCAACTCGGCATCCTGCCCAAACTTGTACAGCGCGTCATTGACATGCTTGGACCAGCTCAGCGCATCGCGCACCAGTGCGCCACGCAAGGTATAGATGTTGTGAATTGTCCCAGTGATGTTTTCCGCCGCCCAGAATGCCTTGAGGTCGGGGAAATAAGTATTCATCTCAGCAGGTGCTTCAGTACCCGGTGTATTCTGGAAGATCATACGCACGCCGTCTACGATGATCTCTTCATACGCGTCCGAGACATAGCGGGTCGGTTCGATCAGGCCCGTGGTGCCAGCCGAGATGTTCTTGCCGATGGACTGATCCACATGGCCGAACGGGCTGCGTGGCAGCAATACGCCGTATTGGAAAAACAGACGGCGGTTCATCACGTTGCCCGCATAGACGTTTTCGGAAACCGCATATTCCATGAAACCTTCGGGCGCGATCACCTCCACGCCGTTTGCCACGTCCTCATCGGTGATCACCCCGCGCACACCGCCATAATGGTCGGCGTGGGAATGCGAATAGACAACCGCCTTGACAGGAAGTTCGCCCACGGTGTCGTTTAGCAGCTTCAGCGCTGCAGCGGCAGTTTCCTTGGAGGCCAGCGGGTCAAAGATGATCCAGCCGGTATCGCCACGAATAAAAGTGATGTTGGACAGATCGAAGCCACGCACCTGATAGATGCTGTCGTCGAGAATCTCGTACAGGCCGAAATTCATGTTCAGGATCGCCTGACGCTGCAACGACGGGTGGATCGAGTCGAACTCTTTGCCCTCGAGCAGATAGTCATAGCTGCCGATGTCCCAGGCGACGGTGCCATCCTCGGTTTTGATCTGGCGGTATTCTGGAACCGCAATTAGCCCCTTGCGGCTTTCTTCAAAGTCACGCTCGTCATCGAACGGCAGGTTATTGCGTTGGGTTTGCTGGAATTCGATCGTGTAATCCGAGGGCAACTTGCCCTTCGGGTCAAAGTGCTGAGGACTATCATCCTGCGCGACGGCAAGACCTGAGGTCAGCGTCAAAAAGGTGACGGTCAAGAGTAAGGTGGTTCGGCGTGGCATATATAATCGGTTCCTATCATGAACGCTTCAAAAGAGGTCGCAGCGCAGGAGGTCTGACGGGACGAACCACGAGGTTGAAATTCGTCCCGCCGGTGCATTGACGTCCAGAAGTGCCGAGATGCGCGATCTTTTGGAAGCCGGGTGCCTGCCTGTACGACCAGCAGTGCGGCCCTCTTATCCGCAGAATTTTTCCCGAGAAGTGCAAACATGTTGCCACCTGTCGAAAAACGCATGTATCAACGAGGCCAACATAATGGTTTTCCTTGGTTTTCCCGAGGCAGAGGGATATTGAAGTGGATACTACCGAGCGCGAAATTCGGGTACAGATGCAACGTATCCTGGATCATCCGGATTTCACCGCCAGCCCCAAACGCCGCGCATTTCTGAACTATATCATCGAGGAATATCTGGACGGTCGTTCAGATCAGATCAAAGGCGTGTCGATTGCCATGTCCGTCTTTGACCGCGACGAAAGCTTCGACCAGCAGGTCGATCCGATTGTCCGACTTGAGGCGCGGCGACTACGGCAGGAGATTGACACCTATTATGCCGGGCCCGGTCGGGGCGATCCGATACGCCTCACCATGCCCAAAGGAGGATACGCGCCGCGGTTCGAAAAATCTTCACTGCCCGGCCCTGTTCCGGCACCTGCTGACGCCCGGCCCAATGCCGGGCTCAGAGGGCGACGACGCGCTGGGATTGGACTGGCTGTCGCCTTTGGCCTGGCATTGTTTGGGCTGATCTGGGGATTGGCCCGTTCAGGGACGCCAGAGGAACAGGCAAATCACAGCTTGCCCAAAGGGCCCGTCGTGGCTGTACTGCCCTTTGAAACTCTGGGAGAGGGCCCCGAGTACCTCGCCGATGGTCTTACCCGGCAGTTGACGACCGAGTTGATCCGGTTCCGGGACATCTGGGTCTTGCCCCTTGGCAGCACACTGCATTCTGGTGAAACTGAGATTGATACGGCAAGCTTGCGTACAGAATTCAACGCGGATTTCGCGCTGGAAGGCAATGTGATGGACAGGGGTGACACCTTGCGCCTGTCCGCACGCCTCATTGATCTGAAAGACCGAAGATATATCTGGTCGCAAAGCTATGAGGTCAGCGATACCTCCAAGGAGATCTATGCGGTACAGGACAGCATTATCCGAGATGTAATGGGTAAACTGGCCGGGAAATACGGGCTACTGACGCTTGGCGAGATGCGAGATGCCGATAGAATTCCACCCAACAATCGCGATGCTTATGACTGTGTGCTTGGTTATTACAGCTATCAGGTAACCATCAATCTGGATCGCCATGCCGAAATCAAATCCTGCTTCCTGAACGCGCTTGAGAAGGCTCCGGATTATGCCGAGGCCTGGGCGGTGCTGTCGAACCTGTATCTGCAACAGATACGTTTTGGGCTGGGCGGAAATCGCGAACAGATTCTGGCCGCAGCCGATGCCGCAGCACGCCGGGCGGTCGAGATCGACCCAAATCTGGCGGCGGGACATCTGATGATGGCCAATATGCGGTTCGTGCTCGGTGATTTTGCCGGGTTCCGAGAGGCCGGGCAACGGGCGATTGACCTGAATCCGAATGACACCGACATTCTGGCCCATTACGGGATGCGTCTGGCGTTCAGTGGCGAATGGGACAAAGGACTTGCTATTGTAGACCGGGCAATCGCTCTGAACCCTGTGCATCCTCAGTGGTATCTGTTTCCGCGGGTTTTTTACGAGTTCGACCGGGGCGACTATGAAGCGGCGCTGGCACAATTGGAACAAATCGATATGCCAAGTTTCTTCTGGACCCATCTATGGCAGGCCGCGCTACACAGCAAACTGGGAAATGGGGAACAGGCCCAGGCGGCTCTACGCAGCTTGTTGGTTCTACGCCCAGATTATTCATCTGTTGCATCGGATATACTTGCCATTTGGCAACTTGACGCCACTTTTAAGGAGAACCTGTTGGCCAGCCTCCAGAAGGCTGGTTTGTCAGATTCTTGACCGGCTTATCCAGTTTCCGCACACCTATTCATCGGTGGGTTTCACAGTTATCTGGAATCGCATCACCCTTGTACGCAGCAATAAGTAAACCACGTCAGATGGCTGACTTTATATCATCAGATCGTCGTTCGATTTTCTAGCTTTCACGCAAGCGGGCCAACGGTCGCTGCCGGTCCATATCTGGGATGGTTTGTCAGAGTTGGCGTTTTTTTGGGACGGCCTTTTACATAGTTTCGGCATTGCAAAACACTTTGCTCATCGGTGCTCAACATGCGGAAGTTGATCACCTGTAGCCTGAAAGAAGCGCGCTTCTGGGTGGGATATGTCAATTCGATGCGCCAACATGCAAGGCAATCGAGACGCATCTTTGGAAGATCTGCGCGACACTGTTCACCCACCCAATCAGGCAGGTTTCTTTAACTGTTACAACTGAAACGTTTATTCGGCATCAGAGCACTCCTTCTCTGGTCAGAATTTACCCCAAATTACGAACTCTGTTCGGGCCCTTTTTTGAGTCAAGGCCAAGGCCCCTTTCGATAAACCACTGAGTAATCTGCAGCCATTACTAGCCCACCACACCGTGACCACGCACCTGCATGCAGTTCACAAGCACATGACGCCGCGCCATTTCGTCATTGTACTGGCCGCGCACAGATCCGACTATGCCACCTGCGATCGCACCTCCGATGACATCTTCCTTCTCGCCAACAACCCAACCAGTAACCGCGCCATCAATAGCGCCGAACGTAGCATCCATTTTACGCTGCCCAGGATTGAAACTCGCGGCCATCAATCGGCATTCAGCCTCATCTGTGTAGAAGCTCGCATTCCTGGTTCCGTCAACCATCAGTGGCTTCTGCATCGGGTACTGAGTGCATGCGGTAAGACTGATGAGAGCAACAAAAATGAACTTTTTCATCGCAGCTTTCCTTTCGGGAATCGAAGTAATTGCTTGGCGTACACGCTAAACTTGCCTGCCTAGGCAAATCTCATTTAGGAAGTTTACTATTGTCGAAAAATAGCCCCGCCATTTTACGCAGCGTAAAATTGCATTTGTTTCGCTGGCTCGGTCGCAAACTTCTCTGGCGCATGAATACAGCGCCTTTCTTGCGCAGCTAAGTTGGCTAACTAGGCAACTAGATTAACGCGAAAAAACCGTCGGCCGAGCATGCCGAAGGCGTGACGGCACGCAGACGCGTAGGGCTGCGGCACAAGAAAGTCGGCGGCCCGAAAGTCCTTTTTCAATTTTTATAGGGTCTTCTATTCAGCCGCGTAACGCTCCATGTCGGCAAGGCGCGTATATCCGTCCCGCGTCTGTGGTGTTTTAATGCCTAGAATATTTCCGGCGATTTGGGTCCGGAGAATCTGTGCGGTCCCGCCGCCGATAGTGAACATGCGCACATCGCGATACATCCGCTCCAGAGGTTCACGATCGCTGTAGCCGCGCGCGCCGAACATCTGCAGCGCATCGCTGACCACCTTAATAGCCATCTCGGACGCAAAAAGCTTGGCGCGGGCGGCCATGGTCATATCGGGATACTGACTGCCGTTTGGGCCACGCGATCGTGCCGCTTCTTGGAGCAGCAGCCTGGCTGCATGAACTTTCGTGTCCATATCGGCCAGCATCCATTGAAGCCCCTGGAATTCTGCAAGCGGGCGCCCGAACTGTTCACGTTGAACGAGGTAGCGTTTTGCATGTTCAAGTGCCCCTGCCGCAACACCCATAGCAACTGCTCCCGCACCGACGCGTTGCGAATTGTAAGCGTTCATCAGGTCGGCAAAGCCACGCTTCAATCCTGAAGGCGGTTTGACCAGCCATTTCTCGTTGATCTCGACATTTTCGAACCGCAATTCTGCTTCGGGCATACCGCAAAGGCCCATCGTGTATTCGCGACCCACCACGGTGAACCCCTTGGGCGTATCACCTGACATCGGATCGGCAAACAGAATGAAACCGCCAATCCCCTGATCGACGCCTGCCTCATCGAGCACGCGGGCAAAGATCAGGTGCAGCTTCGAGACCCCTCCACCAGTGATCCAATGCTTGGATCCGTTGAGGATGTATGTGCGACCCTGTTTCCGCGCGGTAGTCTGCATATCGGTCGCGGCACTTCCCGAGTCAGGTTCGGTTATGCAGATCGCGGGCTTATCTCCTGCCAGGACATGCTGAGCACAAAAAGCCTTCTGCTCATCATTGCCGTACCCCATGACCGCACTGATGCCGCCCATGTTGCCCTCGACAACGATGCGGGCGGTCAGGGTGCAGGCTTTTGCGATCTCTTCCACCACCATGGTGACATCCAGAAAACTCGCGCCCTGCCCACCATATTTCTTGGGAATGGTCATACCCATGATGCCAGCATCGGCCAATTCGCCAACATTCTGCCAGCAATACCTGCGCGATCTGTCCCAATCTGCGGCACGTTTCTCAAATTCTGGGGCCAGTTCTTTCGCAACGTTCACAAGCGGATGCGGCATGCGTGTCCCTCGTCTCTGTTTTTTAACAGAATACGCTTGCAGTAATACAACACAATCGAATAAAATTGGATATCTAATCCAGTATACTTTAACTTATGCAGACACGTTCTCTCAGAACCCTCATACGGGTCTCGAATGTCGGCTCCTTTGCGAAAGCGGCCGAGCAGCAAAACATGACATTGTCTGCACTTTCAATGCAGATGAAGGCGCTCGAGGCGGAGCTTGGCGTCGACCTCTTTGACCGCACCGTACGACCACCGCGACTTACGCCAATCGGCCGGAGCATCGTCGAGGCATCGATCCCGCTCCTGCAGCACGAAGACAGCCTTCTCAAAATCTGTCGCCCGACGGACACGCTTGTCGGGCATTTCCGAATAGGATTTGTCACAACTGCCGCCGTTCGCTTGCTGCCGAACTTCCTGAACAACGCAAAACGTCAAGCACCGCAAGCGACCTTCTCATTCGAAACCGGCCTGTCCAAGGTTCTACAAGAAAAGGTTGTAAGCGGTCAGCTTGATGCCGCCCTTCTTACAGATGCAGAAGGTGTTCCAGACACGCTTGCGGAAAAGGTGCTTCGAGAGGAACCCTTTGCCTTTGCAGCCCATGAGAAATTGCTGAAAGACGGCCTTGCGGGTTTATTGAATGCACAGCCCTTCTTTCACTTTATGCCCGACACCGGGATCGGAAAACTCATTGCTGGAGAGATGCTTAAGCACAAAAGACCAAAGGGTTCCGAAACCATTGTCCTTGATAACCTTGAAGCGATTATGGAGTGTGTTTCGGCAGGCCTGGGATTTACGCTTCTGCCTGTCCCCGATGTTTTGCGGTATCGGTCTGACGACGTCAAAAGTATTTGTCTCCCACAATCGTCGGCTCGGAAACTTGTTCTTGCGACCGTGCGCAAGGGCGCGCTGGCTGGAAGTGAGGCGATGCTTGCCGCGCTATTTTCGACAGGCGAGGCCGTCGCTGCGGGCGAATAAGAAACACCTCTCCCGCACTCGCGGTTTCGCCTGGATCGACTATGATCTTGAAACGCACATGTGATCCCCGTTGCGTGTCCAGTCAGTTTGGACGAGTGCCCAAATAGAATCGGCTTCCGATCTTGAAGCCCTCTATTGGGTTCACACATTAACGGACCGTTATTACCATTCACCTATGGTTGCCATTGCTGCGATTTAGCCCTTAGTATCGGCCATTCGCTGCATCTGCGATGGCAACTCCTCCAATCTGATATATCGGCCATTTAAGATCGGGTGTGCAATATCTTCTACGCCGCAGAGACGCTAAAATCGGCAACGCTATCTGCACAAGCATCTTTTTAAGTCCGGCGTAAGAAATCCGACAGCACAACATTGAAGATATCGGGTTTTTCCAGATGTACCGCGTGGGCGCAGCCGGGAACGACGGAAAGCTCAGCCTGATTGATCGACGTCCAAAGTTGTTTGGTCTGTGTCCACGAATACGTGCGGTCCATGTCACCCCAGATCACCAGAGAGTTAGCTTTGATGGCAGAGAGATAATCATCGGCGCGCCAAGCGCGCATTGCGTCCAGCCCCTTGAGCATGGCATCCGGTGTACATTGCGCTGCAATCTCAGCGCAGTCTGAGTAAGCTTCAGCAGACCGGCCATCCAAGAACCATGTCGCAGCGATGCGGCGAGCTGTTTCCTGGAAACCCTCGGTTTGGGCACGCCGTTTGCTTTCCTCGATTGTCTCGAAACGGTCGGGCAGGATGCCAACCGCGCCAGTGGAGTAAAGGATCAACCCACCTATCCGTTGCGGGGCACGATGTATCATTTCCTGCGCGATCATTCCGCCCATCGAATGTCCCAAGAGGTTGAATTGTTCGACGCCAAGGTGGAATAGATGTTCCAGGACCCAATCAGCAAATCCGCCGATCGTGTCGATGCTAGGTAAGCCTGCATTCTGTCCGAACCCAGGCAAGTCGATCGTGATCAGCTTTTGGGTTTCTGAAAGTTGGTGCTGTTGCGGTGCCCATTGCGCGCCTCCACCCATGAAACCATGGACTAGGACAAGCGGCCTCACTTTCGCTGTCCCTGCACAATTCGGTCAAGTATCATGGCGCAAAATAGGATGGCAAAACCTGCAAGGATTCCCTGCCCGACATTGGCGTATTGCAGCGCCTCAAGCACGTCTTCGCCCAGACCCTTGGCGCCAATCAACGAAGCTACCACGACCATGGCGAGCGACAGCATGATGGTTTGGTTGATTCCTGCCCGGATCGAGGGGCTAGCCAGGGGCAGATCGACCTTTGTGAGCAAGTACCATTTGTTTGCGCCAAAACTAATTGCCGCTTCGCGCACGCTTTCAGGCACGCCGCGCAGGCCCAGTACGGTCAGGCGTACCACAGGAGTACCGCCGAAAATCATCGTGACAATAACGGCTGCGGGCTTGCCGACGCCAAAAAACGCGATCACAGGCACCATGAAGACAAACGCCGGCATGGTTTGCATGAAATCCATAATTGGTTGGATGAAAGCATAAAAACGCGGGCGCCGTGCGGCGAACATTCCAAGTGGAATGCCTATCACGATTGAGAGACAAGCAGCAGTGCCTAGCAAAGCAAGTGTCGTCATTGCCGCCTCCCAGAAGCCCAAGAGGCCCATATAGGCAAGGAAGGCTCCTGAATAGATGGCCGTGCTGATACCTGCCGTTAGCCATGTTAGCAGAATGATCAGGCATGCAATTACAATCCAAGGAGTCTGGACAAGTATGACCTCCAAGGCATCGAGCAACGCGCGGATGCCAATCGTCAGCCCATCAAAAAAAGCTTCACTGTTGCGGACACAAAATGCGATGAAATCTTCCACCCAAGTGATGCCGGTCAAACGGATATCGGGATCTGTTGGAAAGTGACTGAGCAATGAAAAACGCCCGGGGAAGCTGTAGTGCAACATTGCCGCTGTTACGATTAACGCCATGAAAATTGTGCTGAACACGATCTCTGAAACAGGCATAGCTGAACGTATCGAACGATCCGAAATCCATTCTGAAAACCGTGCCTCAAGCGCCCAGTTTGCCACAACCGATTGCACCGCTTTTATGACCAACAGAATAATAAGGCCCGACAATATGATCGCGGGGCCTTGGGCGGCCAATGCTTCGGCTTCGGCTCGTATACCGCCGATATTGGCCTCAAGAGATTCGACAGTACGCTGGTAGACATCAATCTTGTCGGAATTTGCTTCGATCGCAGCAGCCAATTGCTGACGACGCAACTCCAATGTTCCTTCAATTGAAGCGATACGAGCCATCGCGTCGGCTGCGAGGTCTCCAAAAAGACCGCGGGCAATCTGAACATAGGCGAGTGTTTCGATGATCAGGAATGGGAGTGCCCAAGACCACAAGCCACGCGCTCCGAACCAGATTGGACCGAAAATCCCGGCCATCAGATTGAAGGTCGCCGTAAAGCGAGCGGACGCGCCGATCTTGTCAAAGTTTTTGATGTAATAATCGGGGTTAGTACGTACAAATGTGCGAATGTTCTCGCGCCGCTCTTCAGCATAGGCCAGAGCAGCTTCGCTTTCGGTATCTTCCAGGGGGTTTACGCCATCAGGGTTCGCGTCGGATGTGCTCATGATACTTCCGTCCCCTCGATTACTGTGCGCAGCAAATCGGCGCGGGTAATCAAACCCACATCCCTGCCGCCGTCCTCCACCAGGATGGCGCTGCTGTGGTCAATCGCCAAATTGATCAGAGTGCTAAGATTTTCCGCCTCATTGACGCGCGGTGCATCTGCGTCCAACGGGCCATGGGTGGCTACATAGTCTGAAATTGGTTGCATCACTGCGTGCGCGCGCACCACTTTGAGGCGCGAGATACCCGCTACGAAGTCTGCCACGTAATCGTCGGCAGGGTTCATAACGATGTCTTCGGCAGTGCCGATCTGAACCACTTTGCCGTCGCGCATGATCGCAATTCTATTGCCGATACGCACCGCTTCGTCCAGATCGTGCGTAATGAAGATGGTAGTCTTCTTCAAAATCTTACTGAGCCGAATAAATTCATCCTGCAATTGTCGTCGAATGAGCGGATCGAGCGCCGAGAACGGCTCATCCATCAACAGCACATCCGGGTTCGCAGCCAATGCGCGCGCCAAACCCACGCGCTGCTGCATTCCACCGGACAACTCGTGTGCGAATTTCGATCCCCAGGCCCCCAACTCGACGATGTCCAGTATGGCGGCAGCCTGTCGCATACGTTCATTTTTGCTGACTTGTCTGATTTCCAGCGGTAAGGCGACGTTGTCCAAAACCGAACGGTGCGGCATTAGAGCGAAGTTCTGAAACACCATACCGATTTTGTTGTTACGGAACTGCTGAAGCTCTTGCGGCCCCAGTGCCATAACGTCGGTTCCTTCGATCTCAATCTTGCCACCGGTAGGTTCCAGAAGCCGATTGAAGTGGCGCACCAACGTGGACTTGCCGCTGCCAGACAGGCCCATGATACAGAATATCTCACCGCGGTTCACAGAAAGGCTGACATCAGCCACGCCGACAACACAGTTGAATTCAGCTAGTACCTCAGCTTTGCTCAGCCCACGCTCACGGATTGCCTGCAATGCGACTTCGGGTTTCGCTCCAAAAATCTTCCAGACATTCGATATTTTAATAACTGTATCGTCACCCATGCGTCCCCCAGCGGCCTCGGAATGGGCCTAGTTGGCTCAGGGTGGCAGCGAAATGGAACTGCCACCATGGTCATTTCTTCAGCTTGGGTTCAAAGACCCAGCCAACCATCCACACGCTCGGGGTTCGCTTCGACCCATTCTCTTGCTACGTCCGCCGGGTCGCGGCCATTGGCGCTGATTTCGAAGGCAAAGGCTGAAACATCATCAGCTGTTAACTGAAAGTTGGCAAAAAACTCAGCAATAGCCGGCGAACGGTCAACCAGCGAGTTGGACCATGCGATCTGCACGTTCTTAAGCGCGTCCTTGGTGGCAACTGTCGACTTTTCATACCAATCGGGATCATCCGACGGCTGCACCATCACATATTTTTCGGGGTCAAATGTGGGCTCCGACAGCATTTCCACGTCAAACATGTACCAAACTGCATGAGGTTTATAGCAATAGAATGCATAGCCCTCGCCCTTGGCGATGCTATCCTTGATACGCGCTGTTTTAACGCTTTCTTCGGCACGGACCGGTTCGATAAAGTCCAACAAGCCGTAGTCGCGCACCTTGACTTCGTTTACATTTGCTGAAGCCCAGCCTGGAGCACCGATCCACATTTCACCACGGCCATTGCCGTCGCTATCCATCAGTGCGGCAACATCAGGACGACCCAGATCGGCAATATCGGTGATGTTGTTCGCTTCACCAAAGTCCTTGGATACACAGAAACCTTGATTACCTTCGTAAGGGTTGGACGACAAGGTGACCGTGCCCGCGTCATCTACGTATTTTTGAGTAAAACTTTGTTGATTAGGTAGCCAAACATCAGGGTGAACATCGATGTCGCCCTTACCTTGGTCCATCGCCTGGAAAATCGTAGCGTTATTGCCGGGTACATACTCGACTGTGCCTCCGATCCTCATCTCGACAACCGCGCCTAGAAGATGTGCGATTGCCTGAGCACCAGTCCAGGATGGGACTCCGATTTTTACCTCTTCAGCCGCAGCGGCGGGCAGGGCCAAGAGGCCCAGCGAGACTGACACTGTCAGGGATTTCATGCTTATATTCATAGTAACTCTCCTGCTGGTAAGTTGAATTCTTATGCGCGCGCCCGCTTTCGTTGCGGGTCTATGAATGGAATTTCTGTGACTTTCGCACCAAGGCGTTTCATGCGCCCGTCAAGCTGCCCGATTTCCAGCCTATTTTCAGTTTTCGAGTGTTCCACCGAAAGGCGTGCGATCGCGATACCGTGCTCAAGCAAAGGAGACTTGGTTGCAGAGGTAATCACCCCGACCTGTCTTTCTTTTGCAAATACCGCATCTCCATGCATGGGAATATCGTCGGATTCTAAAACTAAACCCTTGAGGACTTGTCGTGGGCTCTGCCTGTTACGCTCCAGTGCTGCCTTGCCGATGAACTCAGCTTTGGTCAGATCAACAGCAAAGCCCAGACCGGCCTCGAATGCGTCGATGCCTGGCGCAAATTCGGCATTTGCAGCCGCCAAGCCCGCTTCGATCCTGATGATCTCCAGGGCGGCTGACCCCATCGGGGTAATCCCGAAATCTTCACCCGCCTCCATGATTGCGTCCCAAAGGGCGACAGCATCGGCCTTTGAGCAGAAAATCTCGTATCCAAGCTCCCCAGTGTAGCCAGAGCGGGACAGCATAAAAGGCGCCCCTTCGCGACCATTTAGTCGGGCAACAGTACAGCCAAACCATTTTAGCTGCTCAAGGGAGGGCACATGTGGTTGCGTGAAAACGATTTTACGCAGTACATTTCGGGAATTAGGCCCTTGCAACGCCAGGTTTGGCAGCGAATTCCGCAGATCATGGATTCGCACCTGAAACCCGCGTTCCTCCGCCAAGGACTGCAATGCTCGTCCGCTCTCTTCGGTGCCACAACACCAGCGGAACAGGTCATTTGCGAGCCGGAACAAAGTGCCGTCATCTATTACCGCGCCGGTATCATCACACATCAGCGTATAAGCCCCGCGCCACACCGGTAGCTTGGCAACATTGCGTGTCGTTGCAAGCTGCAACAATTTCTCAGCGTCTGGCCCAATGATGTCGAATTTGCGCAACCCGCTCATGTCCTGCAAAGTTACCGCTTCTCTGCAGGCCCAGTACTCGCCCAATGTTCCATATGACGGAAAACTAACAGGTGCCCACAAGTCCCGTGCAGGCGCAAAATGTTGGGTCAGTGGCTCCAGACGTTCGTGAAAAGCCGATTCCTGACTAATGGACATGGGGGCATCTTCCTTTTCCCGGTAGGCGACCGCACGGCGGATCGGTGTGTCTGGATGGTAGATCCGCACGTGCACATCTGTGGGATTCCAGCCATTTATCGGGTCAATGTCGTCTGGGCACGCCGTGGAAGCGCATACCAAGTCTTCCATTGCCCGCATTGCGACGTAATCGCCTGGGCGCGAATAGCTTTCATCTACCAGCAGTTCGTGGGAATTTTGATCAATCCAAGTATTCCAGAAGAAATTAACTGCAGGCCAGGCCGCGCGGCGTCTAACTCCATATTGCGCCAGTGTTTCAGAAATGTTGTCAGAACAGTTGACATGGCCTGGAAAACCTCGCTCAGCGTATCCCCGTGCGGTGCAAGCCAACCCGTAAGTATCGTGTCGTCCGCAAGTGTCATGAACGACATTTAGAAGCGGGTTCATGTCACTATCGAAAAACTTGTCGAGCATACCAGGGCCAGGATAAGCGCGCCGGACCAAAGACCGAGTTGCGGTACTGTCGATCAGCCATTCCTCACCTTTTTCGAGTTTATCTGCTCGCATTGCGATAAAGTCCGAGCATTGTTGGCCCTCGACATCAATGATTTGGACTATTTCGCCTTGCTTAACTTCATATGACAATCCAGTGCCGCGCTTTACGGTGAATTCTTTTCGCACATCACCCAGGGGTTCGGGCAATATCGAACTACTGGCATTTGCCATTTGATGAGAGATACTGACTGATCCGCCTCTGGACCCGGTTGCCAGTTGATCACGATCCATAGCCCGCATGATCCAAGCAGAAATTGTAGCACTGGCTTTTAGAACGATCAGATCATCGTTTTCAGGAAGGTAAGCGATACCAATCTCGGATTCTGGTTTACCTCCCTGAGCTGCAATCCAATTGATCAGTTTTTCGCCATCTACTTTGGAGAAATCCAAAACTCCTGCTTTAATAAGCGCTAGCGACACAAGCGCATCTCCGCCCACTTCGTCAAAAGCAATGACTTGCAGTTGGTTTTTAGGCCAATTGCCTGTCACCGACAGAAGATCACCTGGTCGCATGATAACATTCAGTACTTCGCGCGGACCTAGCGTATATGTTTTTCCGTGCGACGGCTTCTGAAACCCTGGGTAAAAGCGTCCAGGCGTCATGTAACCGCTATTGCTGAACTCATGTAGTATCGAATAATCGCGCATCGTATTCCAAAGTGAGTCGCTTATTGTAACTAGTTACATAATCTTGATGAAACTAGTTACATGTGTCAAGTTAACTGTCGCGAGATCGAGGATATCCAAGGAATTCAAAGGAATTGACCGAGCAGAAAAATAAGAAGCGCGCGAACCTTCGGGATGTTGCCAAGGCAGCAGATGTTTCTGTTGCGACGGTGTCGCGCGTACTGAATTCTCCGAAAACCGTGTCTGAAGACACACGCCGACGTGTGCTTGATGTTATTTCGAAGCTGCATTTTGTACCAAGTGCTGCAGCCCGTGCGATCAATTCCGGGAGAACCCGAGTCGTTGGGGCCATGGTTCCAACTTTGGACAACGCAATATTCTCAAAATTTCTAGCGGCGCTTGAAAAAGGTTTGGCACTAAATGGTTTGTCACTCGTAGTCGCAACTACCAATGGCGACCCGGACATAGAAACGAATAAAGCGCAAGGTCTGGTTGATATTGGTGCAGAAGCACTGATTGTTTCCGGCATCACACACAGTCAAGACTTCGAAAAGATCATCGAACGGACACGCCTCCCCGTGATCGCCACCTCCTACTATGAAAGGGACCACCATTTTCCGACCATCGGTTATGATAACGCCGGCGCTTCTTGCACCGCTCTCAGTTTTCTTCTGTCTGCTGGGCATAGAAATATTGCCGTGATTCACGGGCCAACAAAAAACAACGATAGGACGCTGGCACGGCTTGATGGTTTGAAGAATCCGGATGTGAACCACACCCTGCAAATGTACGAAACGGAAATTTCAATAAAAGGTGGCTGCGTCGCAACACAGAATCTTCTTGCAGGGGACACGGCCTTTTCTGCAATTCTCTGTTTTTCCGATGTCTTGGCGATGGGCTCTCTTTTTGAATTGCAAAGAAAGCGGGTAAAAGTGCCTCATGAAATGTCAATTGTTGGCATCGACGATCTGCCCTCTTCATCCTGCACCTTTCCTGAAATCACGACCGTGCATTTGCCCGTCACACGGATGGGTGAAGCCACTGCCGCAGCGATAGTTGAGTGGTTGGAAAACCAAGCCGTTCCTAAATCGAAACTTCTTCAGGCTGAACTGATTGTGAGGAACTCCACACGAAAATTGGCATAGATTGGCTTCTTGTACTGAAAATAGACTGAAGCGGTGTTAAAATGTGTGTTTTTCATCTAAAAGCTGACGCAATGAACATATGACTGCCATTGGGCTACTTCCAGTGAAAGGATGCTTTGTCCGATCAACCGCCATTCGTTACCTGGCATTGAGCGCCTGGATTATTAGGTTCGCGACGGGCCGAACTCAAAAAGAATAGACGCCAAATCGACGGTTGCTTTGGGTTCGTAGCAGACTTCAGAGGCGACACAGCAACTCGTGATATAGTCCCTTGTCAACGCCGGCTTGACGGTGTGTGCGGACATGGTGGATCGGATGGTAAGTCATAGAAACGCTACACTTACCTGCCATTCGCGCACTTTGCCAGTTTGGAACAAAGGGCTTGTCGTCAGTCAGAAACGGCCTTCTGCAGAAGCTCATTCTCCTTCTGCAAACGCTTGAGTTCCTTTCGTTGATCGGCTCCCATCCCACCATATTGCTTACGCCACCGGTAGTAGGTTTGTTCCGTTATGCGAACCTCGCAGATCGCATCTGCACGCATCATTCCCTAACCAACAAGCACATCAACTTGTCGCAGTTTCTGATCTATTTCCTCTGCCTCGTGTCTCTTGATCGAAATTCTCGATCCTCCGCTTTTCAATCATAACGGTGGTTCAAATCAAATGGGGTATTCCATTGTCAGCTATGCATATCCGCATCTATGATGGCGCGGATCCGTTGCAAATCCTCAAGTTCGATGCCGGTGATCTCGTCATAAAGGTTGCGAAACTCGAGCTCATCCATCAAAAACTCAATCTTAGCTTGGTGCCAGGCAACAGCTTTTTCGTGTAGCTGCGCAATCTGGGGAATGGCTAGCAACGCTTCCATCGCCACTGACAATCTGGCCAGGTTGCGTTGGATAGTGACGTCCTGATACTGGTTCCAATCCATCCGTATCCAATAGTTGCGCCCGACAGTGCGATCCACATGCAGGGCCCGTCCACGCTGGCGCTTGACCAAGAAAGACTGCGCAGATCTTAGTGCGTAGTGGTTTAGCTGGACCAGCTCATAGCCGATGGTCTTGATATCGGACCTCCAGCCATTCTTTGCCACTTTGTGCGTGATATCCTGACCCGATCCATTGACCCATAGCACCTGTTCGGCTTTTGCTTCTTTCAGCTTATTTGGCCGGTGACAGCTTAGTTTACGATAGGCACGAATATTCCTGGTGGCGGTCTTGAAGCCCCAAGCGGTATGCGGTTTGGGCAGATATGACGGAGCGCATCGGTCAAATTGCGCAATGACCGGCCTGTCCTCGTAGGTCTTTATCCCGGCCGACCCAAATTGCCGCCAGGTCATGGCAATATTGCTGACCCCCTCGGGCAGGCGCTTATAAAGTTCCGGCAGTGTCCCGTTACCAAAGCGGATGTTGATAAACTCATCCACATCAATATGGATAACCCAATCGGCACGTTTGACCACCTTGAGCTTTGCAGACTGGTTCAGAGCCCACTGTTGCGGGGAATTGCCCTTCCATTTGTTGTTGTCGACATGCGTGACCAGACCGGTTTTGGCCAGCGCATCCAGCATCAGATCCGTGCCATCCTCGCAGCCATTGGTATAGATAACAAAGTGATGCACACCGATCGATTGGTGGTATGCAATCCATTCCAATAGGAAAGGGCCTTCGTTTTTCATGCAACCGATCAGCACCGTGCCGCTGGTACCCTCTGGCGGCCTGAGGTCCACCGGCACCGTGTCACCCATGGGTCGACTTTCGTCAAAACTTGTCAGGTCATTGCGCGGCAAGAAGCGACGGGCAAATGGCAGCACTTCTTTTAGAGTGGATTCTTCT
The DNA here is from genome assembly GCF_056537365.1 of Ruegeria sp. CF3. Classification (NCBI taxonomy): domain Bacteria; kingdom Pseudomonadati; phylum Pseudomonadota; class Alphaproteobacteria; order Rhodobacterales; family Roseobacteraceae; genus Ruegeria; species Ruegeria sp. CF3. Next base: position 627,739 of record NZ_JBQFRK010000002.1, read on the forward strand.
TTTGCAGAGGAGGCCAGGGTAGAGAATGCAGGAGGCTGCGCAGTCAGATCATCTGGCCATTCAATCCGGTTAACTATCGCATCGGCACCAAATTGTGTGGCCCAAATTCTGGCGCGATCAGATCCTGAATCAAGATCAGTCAAAATCAGGATGTCGGCCGCCAATTGCCCCAAAACTTCGTGGACTCGACCAACAGAGACTTCCGTGGTGAGGTATTCTGCTAGCCCTGGCATGGCCAAAAGCATGAACCGCGGTCGCTCATTAGCAATCGCACTGGCGAGTGCGGGCAAAAAATCGGGCGGCTCGGCCTTTGCACGTCTTCGCCGTGTAATCTGCGCAAACGTAACCAGTTGCTGCTGCAAATCCGCATTATCGATACTCAAAACAGACGCAACCCCATTGGCTTGGCGCGCCTGATCCCGAGCTGTGTCGCGTATATCCAGGATTAGCTGCATTAGTCAGCGGGCTCTTGATGGATGGGAACCAGCTGGTCGCCAAGGGCTTTTTCCAGTTTTCGGATGGTTCGCCGCCGCTGCCGCCAGAACATTTCTTCCCAGGCCAGATCAGGTGAGACAAATCCTGCATCGGCAAGCATTTTATGCAATCTGGACATGTCAAGCTCTCCAAGTGAATGGCGGTTGGGGCGACCGCGCGAAGCCAATACCCAATCAGTGCGAATGGCATTGGCGACTAAAGGCTCTTGCCCGCAAAAGGCCGCTAGCTGAGCTGAGATATTGTGATGCACCGAAGAAGTGCGGCGCGGGATCATTGCAACCTGCTGATCTGGACGGCCTACCAGAGCAAAAAGATGCAGTGCCGACCCGTCTAGTGCAACGATCTGACGGGCGGCTTTGTAACGCGCGATCTGCTTTTCCATCGGGTGTTGTTCCGGATAGAAAATCTCGTAACCGTTCTGGCGCAAATTCTCTTCGAGAAACTCTTCTCCGATAACGCCACCCCGCCGTATTCCAAGACCTGCGCGCGAGATATAAAGCCGCTCCGGCCCATCAGGGGGAACGTCGGCGCCAAAATTTTGATGGATCAAGGCACGATATTCAGGCGTTCCCGCCACAATCGGGCCCAGCCCAAACCCCTGACCGGGCACCTGCAGATGTTCTACCTGAGTTGGCTCGGTCACCACTTTGATTGGCAGATCAATACCCAGAAGCGCAAAAAAACTATGCTGCATGGGGCGTGTTTCACCCCCATTGGCGGGTCGCTTGGGGGTAAAGAGGACCCCATCAATATCCTTCGCGATTGCCGGCAGCGGCCAAAGACGTGCGGTGCTTTCAGCCAGGAAATGACCAAAGTGTACCCATAACAGCCCGGCATAAAGCCAGCGACCCGACAATTGCGGCAAAGGGTCTGTTGGCGATACCGGTTGGGTGGTCATGGCACGCTTTCCCCGCCAAAGCGCCCCATGCGCGCAATATTCCCGGTCTTCAGTCAGAACACCGGCTTCCTGCACCGTATCGGAGACTGCGGGCGGAACCACAATAGCCCGCTCAAGTGCAACAAGTTCACGTGACCATCCTTGATCAGGCTGAGGAGGTTGGTTCAGATCATTATCGTTAAGCGTAGACATCTTTGTTCACACCCGGTCAGAGCGACCGGGTCGACAAAGACATGCTTTTAGTCGGTCTTCTGGTGTTAAAGGCCGGGATAGATGATCGGCGAATATCCTTGTGATCTGTAGCCAGCTTCTTTGACATTCGCCTATCCCATAAACTGGACCCCAGATTAATCCAAGATCTGTGTTCGGGCTTCATAACATTCGGCCCTATTCACCCCAGTATTCTGATATGGCCGTACCTGCGCCGCTGCAAGTAATCGTAGTGAAATTTCTACGCCAGAAAAAGTAAAGGCTCTGTCCGTAGGAAGACAATCGAATATGTTGAGAGTGTCGCAGTTTATCATCCTTGCCTGAAGCGACCGCCATTACTTTGATTGCCAAGTTGTTGCACGTTGTACTCAATACAGTGGCCGATTGGGGAACTGTCTGCCGAACAACTTGGCACTACGGTGTTAGCAGATGACGCCTAGTGTTTTTGATTCCGATCGTCCGAAACTTGGACACATACTGGCGCTTCTGACTTGCCCAGACATTTTAATCTTGGTCAACAGACTTCAGCACATCCTGTGGCATCGCCTTAGAGGGATCGATGTCATGTTTCTTGCATAGCTTGGCGACCTGGCTGTTGGGATGCGGCAAAGGAAACCCACCATCCATATTGTATTTCTTGCGCATGCTTGAGCCGCCAATGTGATGAACCCCCAACGCGTTTTCATCGAGCGATATGCGGGAAAACCGCGGCCGGAAATAATTCAAGCGCATGGCCGTAGGTTCTTGGGAATAGAATGACTCGGGTGGCAGGGCGTGTTTAACTTCACCGTTTTTGCCCAAAAAATAAGAGATAGCCTGAGGCCCGAACGTATAAAATGGCAGCTGCGACAGGTTTTCCAACGGTACCGAGAAAGAGCCGTCTTCATTGGACTTGCCGATGGAAACATCAATATTTTTTTTCCACGGCCAGTCATTGGGGATCACGATCTCGGACCCGTTCATAAAGTCATGCATACCCTGCAATGTTGGAGAACTGTGCGGCAGCCGGAGAGCCGCATTGTTAAAATAGCGTTTCTCTTTTGCGAAAATATACGGAATGTCGGGGATCGGCTGCATACACAACATATCGCAATCCATCCAGATTTCGTCGGATTCCCGAAGCATGTTGATCCTGAAAAAATCCGACAACGGGGCATAAGCGCTGTTTCGCTTTTCGTTTCGCCATATTTTCAGGTGGTCAGGCAAAAAAATACGTGCATCCGCATTTTCAACGCCCGGTGGTGTGTTCGTGATTTCTTTCAAAGAGTACAACTTGACCTTATGGCCGTGATCCACAAAGCTTTTGAGGCAGAGTTGCTCGAAAAAAGTCAGACTGGATCCATGCCAAAACGATGAAATTACTGGAGAAATTTCCATGCTGGATCAATGCCCGTTATATTTTTCGCTTGCTCCGCATTAGCATGGCTCCGGTATTCGATCCACTGGTTTAATGATCCCGATACAAGCGCAATTGTGATGGTGACCCAACCGTCCAATATGAACTGTCTGTAGCGCAGGTCCGTTAGTCAGAATTCTCGCACCTTTGTGTTTCGCGAAAAAGAACGAGCGGTAACGATCAAACTTTAGGGGCTCGCAATAAGCAGTAATTGTTTGGTTACCTCAACTTTGGTCCAGTTTTCTCAGTCCTCCCCGACAAAGGTCGTAAGATCACCCAAACTGTCTTAAATCGGATCGTCCAATAAGACCTCAGGATGCTCTTGCTTAAGGCGGAAAATTCACCGATCAAGGTTGCCACAAATCCAGACTTACTGGGCAATAGAGGAAGCCGGTGACTCTAAAGACGTGCAATCAGCGATTTTGGCCCTTCCCAAACACAGGAATCCTTTGAAAATGGCCACCTGGGGTGTCGTTACCATGGTCAAAGAGCCGCCAGAGCTGGTGGCTATATTTGCTTCCTATTATGCGTCACTCGGCGCGCAAGAGATCTTTATCTTTCTGGATGGTGATGATCCGAAAGCGCGGCAACTTCTGGCTCAGATACCGAACTGTCGCGTTGAAGTGATGGATGACACGTTTTTTCGAAGAAACTGGGACTGTGCTTATCCAGAAAACAGTTTCAGACGCCAAAGGCTGATAGCGACAAAAGCCTATCGAGAAGCAAAAGTCGATTGGATGCTTTTCCTCGATGCGGACGAGTATCTGCAAGCCGATGATTTTGCACAAGAGCTTGCTGACCTGCCCTCGGATGTTGATACGATTTCAATTCCTAATGGCGAGCGTGTGTTTTCAACCGAGGACACCACACCCGGACTTTTTGGTGGTCTTATGCTGAAGCCTAAGCACACCCGCGGCTATGTCGCCCGAAGCTTATTCGGAGAAGAACGACTCAAATACAGCGACAGAGGATTTTGTGCGCATCGTTTCGGAAAAAGCGCCACCCGAACGGGGAAGAACATCAAGTTAGGTGTTCATGCGCCACAGCGGTGGAGAGGCAACATCAAGCGACATGTTTCTCAACAATCGGTCATTTGTCACTTTGACGGACTGACCGAAATTCACTGGATGCTCAAATTGCTGAGATATCATGATATGGGAACATATGAATCACCTAAGGGCAGCAACGATTTCCGCTATGAACAGGTCCAATTCCTGAAAAATTCATCTTCTTTGAATGCTGTTCAAGAGCTTCATGACATTATCCGAAAATACGACAAGGACACCGAAGAAAGACTAAGGGGTCATGGTCTTCTCGATGATGTGCAGGTCCGCCCTTTCCGGGGTTTGGATTCCTATTATCCTGACCACGAGTTTGACTTGTCGGTTGAGTGGTTCAACGATGTTCTGAAGATGAATATGTCGGACCTCTATGCGAGATTACCGACATGATGTTTGATGCAAATAGTCTGACCTTATGCAAAACATGCTCTACCGACCGCTCATCCTTGGAATGGAGCAAGAATGACCGAAACGAACCCTGATGTTGCGATCCAGTACCGTGGATTGAAGATACCTTCATCGCCATTTCTGGACGAAACGATTATAAATCTGATCGAGCAGGACAATTATGAAAGCTGGGAAATGGATGGCGCTTTGAGCGTCGTTCAACCTGAGGATCGTATTCTGGAAATGGGCGCCGGGCTGGGTATCGTGAGTGGTGTTGTCGCGCTCGAGAACAAACCAGAGGCTATTCTCAGTTTTGAAGCCAATCCAAATCTAATTCCACACATCCGTCGTTTACATGCCCTAAATGGGCTTTCAGACCGGATCGAAGTCCGGAATGCGATACTAAGCGCCAATCCAAAGGATCCCGACTCTATTCCGTTTCATATTGACGCTTCATATCTAGGGTCTTCAGTTTTTGATAATGAAGGTGAATCAACAACATCAGTGCGCGTAGCTAAAGCGGACTTCGAAGCGGTGAAACGAGAGTTCGCTCCGACGGTTCTTGTGATGGATATTGAGGGGGCGGAACTGGATTTCTTGAGGAATGCGGACCTGTCGGGCATTCGAGCCATTGTTATTGAATTCCATCGCCTCATTTATGGGCACAAAGGTGTCCGGGCCTGTAAAAGGATTCTTTCGAACGCGGGTTTTCTACGGCTGGACGATTTGTCCTGGAGGGTTGTTTGGACCTGCACACGAGATCTTGGCTGAACCGCGTCATTGAGACGAGCATTTTCGAACTATGCGAATTGGCCAAGGCAGTTGAGCGCCCTGAAATGAAACGTTTAGCCGACTTGTGACCTGAATTTGCCCATAGCAATTTATTCGTTGCAACTATGTGCATCTGCGGACGGGAACTTGTGACAGGACCTCAAAGAACTGTTTCTGCCTTCAATCTCGGATCGCGGGGCTGGGTCAACGACCACGATGTCGGCGCTGTATGTCCCTGTCTTATTGTGCCGTTTTCCGGTCATAGCATCTGGAAACACCACCATTTTGCGACACCGGCGACACCCCGAGTTAACTGCAAAGCTCAAAGCGAAGCCGCACCCATCATACGGTGTGCAACAAAACTGTTGACGAGACCTGATCTCATCAATAATCGGTAACCATCTGTTGGGGTGCCCCTCGGGGCTGAGATGCAGACATGCAAACCCATTGAACCTGACCCGGTTAGGACCGGCGGAGGAAACAGGCATACCGGGCGCCCCGTGTCACAACTCGTGTCACTTCGCAGGCTCTGGGTCTTTCCACGCACATCCTGACCATGACAACGAAGGATGTGCCATGGTTGCGACTGCATTGACGATTGCCGGTTCCGACAGTGGGGGCGGCGCGGGAATTCAGGCGGATCTCAAATCATTCGGCGCAATGGGCGTGTTCGGTTGCAGCGTGGTCACCGCGATAACCGCGCAGAATACCTGTGACGTGACCGCAGTACATCCGGTACCCGACAATGTGGTCGCGGCTCAGATCAAGGCGGTCCTAGACGACATCCGCATAGACGCCATCAAGATCGGAATGCTGGGCACGCCATCATTGGTTGAAACAGTGGCCCGTGCAACGGAAGGTTTTTCCGGACCTGTCGTCCTAGACCCCGTCATGGTGGCGAAATCCGGGGTCGCCCTGCTTGAAGATCAAGCGATTGCCGCGCTGAAGCGGTATCTTCTGCCGCGCGCTGACCTGCTGACACCGAACCTGCCCGAGGCGGATAAGCTGCTGGGACAAACCCATAAGGGCGACAGTGCCGGACTGGTTGCGCCGTTGCTAGCGCTAGGTCCTAAGGCGGTTCTAATCAAGGGCGGCCATGCCGATGGCATTGAGTGCCTTGATGTGCTGGCAAAGTCAGGGTTCGTTGTCACGCTGGGGGCACCGCGGATCGCGACCCGCAACACGCATGGTACTGGCTGCAGTTATTCCGCAGCAATTGCGGGCTGCCTTGCGCAGGGCATGGATCTTGAGACTGCGGTGCGGCGAGCGCATGGCTGGCTGCACGCTGCAATAAAACGTGCCGACGGGTTGGAGATTGGACAAGGACACGGCCCGGTGCATCATTTTCACGAGATGTGGGCATGAGCGCTGTCACCATACTGGGTGCAGGGGTTGCCGGGCTTTGCGTTGCAGCCGAGCTGGTGTCACGCGGTGTTTCCGTACGGATGATCGACCCGGCAGGTCCCGTGAATACGCATTCCTGCAGCTGGTGGGCCGGTGGCATGTTGGCACCAGAATGCGAGGGCGCAGTCGCCGAACAGCCCGTTGTGGAACACGGGCGTAAAGCAGCGGATTGGTGGCAAAAGCAGGGGGCGCAGTTCGGTCAGGATGTGAACCGGAACGGTACCATGGTTGTCGCTCTGGGCCGGGATCAGAGCGAGCTGACGACGTTTGCACGGCGCGCCGAAGGCGTGGAATGGCTGGACCGTGAGGGCATCGCCCTCCATGAGCCACATCTGGCCGAGCAATTCGGCAAGGCGTTGTTCATCGCGAGTGAAGCGCATCTCAATCCCCGCCCGATGTTGACCGGGTTGCATGCGCAGCTGGTGGCCTCGGGCGTTGAGTTTCTGACCACAAGCGAAACGCTGGGTCAGGTCATCGACTGCCGTGGTCTGGCCGCGCAGGATCGGCTGAGCGATTTGCGCGGGGTAAAGGGTGAGATGCTCATCGTGCGCTGCCCGGATGTGTCGCTGTCGCGTCCCGTGCGGCTGCTGCATCCTCGTTTCCCGCTCTACATTGTACCGCGCGGCGATGGCGTATTCATGTTGGGCGCAACCCAGATCGAAAGTGGGCAGCGCACCCGCGCAAGCCTGCGATCCGTGATGGAACTAATGAATGCGGCCTATGCGCTGCACCCGGCATTTGGTGAGGCCGAGCTGCTGGAAATTGGCGTCGATGCCCGCCCGGCCTTTGCGGACAATCAGCCGCGCATCCGCCATTTCGAAGATCGCATCATGGTGAACGGGCTGTTCCGGCATGGCTATCTGCTTGCTCCGGCGTTGGCGGGGATGGTGGCAGATCTGGTGACCTGCGGCACGCAGCCCGCGCTTTGGTACGAGAACTGCGAAGGCACGAAAAGCGCGTATGAAACGCTGGGGAGAACCACATGAAACTGATGGTGAATGGTGAGGTCACCGAGGCCAAGGGCCCCAGCCTTGCCGATCTTCTGATCGAACTTGGCAAAGGCAACGACAAACTGGCCACGGCGGTGAACGAGGTGTTCGTTCCGGCATCAACACGTGCGGCGCACATGCTTTCCGATGGGGACCGGATCGAGCTGGTTTCGCCGCGGCAGGGGGGCTGACATGCCGGAATTCTACGGCAAGGAAATAGCGTCGCGCCTGATGTTGGGCACCGCGCAGTATCCGTCGCCCGCAGTGCTCGCCGATGCGTTTCGACGTTCGGGCGCAGGCATTGCCACGGTGTCGCTGCGTCGCGAGGCGGGTGGTGAAAGGGCCGGGCAGGATTTCTGGTCTCTGATCCGTAATTTGGGTGTCGAGGTGTTGCCCAATACCGCCGGGTGCTACTCAGTACGCGAAGCGGTCACTACGGCGCAGATGGCGCGCGAACTTTTCGAGACCAACTGGATCAAGCTTGAGGTGATCGGCCATGCCGACACTCTGCAGCCCGACCCGTTCGGCCTTGTGGAGGCGGCGCGCATCCTTGCCGACGATGGGTTCGACGTCTTCCCCTATTGCACCGAAGATCTGGTGCTGTGCGAGAAACTGATCGAGGCAGGCTGCCGGGTACTGATGCCCTGGGGTGCGCCGATCGGCACCGGATTGGGGCTGAATAATCTCTACGGCCTGCGCTCGGTCCGGGCTCATTTCCCCGAGGTGCCTCTGGTGGTCGATGCAGGGCTGGGTCTGCCGTCGCAGGCGGCACAGGCCATCGAAATCGGCTATGACGCGGTGCTGCTGAACACGGCGGTCGCTAAGGCAGGTGATCCGGCGGCGATGGCCGAAGCGTTTGCGCGCGCGGTCGAAGCGGGGGCTTTGGCATTCGGTGCCGATGCGATGGAACCACGCGACATGGCCGCGCCCTCGACCCCTGTTTTTGGAAAGGCCATGTTGTGATCTTGCCGTCGTTCTACCCGATCTTCGATGACATCTCATGGCTGCGCCGAATGCTGCCGCTCGGGGTGCGGTTGGTGCAGCTGCGCATCAAGGAACATCCCCTGGATGCGGTGCGCGCGCAGTTGGCGGAGGCGCGGGATTTGTGCCGCGACCACGGCGCTCTGTTGGTGGTCAATGACTATTGGGAACTGGCGATTGAGCTAGACTGCGACTGGGTGCACCTAGGGCAGGAAGATCTGGATACCGCTGACCTTGACGCGATCCGAGCTGCTGGATTGAAACTTGGAGTCTCAACCCATGACGAAGCAGAGCTTAAGCGTGCGCTGGCTTTGCGGCCTGACTATGTGGCACTCGGGCCCGTTCATCCGACCATTCTTAAAAAGATGAAATGGCACCAGCAGGGTGTCGAAAAGCTGACCGACTGGAAGGCGCGGATCGGACCTATTCCGCTTGTGGCGATAGGTGGCATGTCGGTCGAGCGCGCGCAGGGTGCGTTCGCCGCCGGGGCCGACATCGTGTCCGCCGTGACCGACATCACCTTGAAGGACGACCCAGAAGCCCGTGTACGCGAATGGCTAAGGATCTGCCTATGAGCCGCTATGCACGCCAGATTGCTGTACTTGGCTTTGGCGCGTCGGGGCAGGAAAACCTGCGCACCGCGCATGTACTGGTGATTGGCGCAGGAGGGCTTGCCGCACCAGTGCTGCAATATCTGGTCGGGGCCGGTGTGGGACGTATCCGTTTGGTTGATGCTGACAAGATCAGCCTGTCGAACCTGCACCGCCAAACGCTGTTCCGTGAACGCGACATAGGGCAATCCAAAGTGCAGGTGGCAGCACGTGAAATGATGGCGCTGAATGATGAGGTGCGGATCGAACCGGTCGAAACCCGCTTTGATCCGGCCAATGCCTCGCAACTTTGTCAGGGCATCAATCTGGTGCTGGATTGTGCCGACAGTTTTGCCGCCAGCTATGTGGCCTCGGATGTTTGCCTTGATGCCGATTTGCCGCTGATCAGCGCCAGCGTGGTGGGCTCGGAGGGCTATGTCGGGGGCTTCTGCCACAAGGCTCCGGGTCTGCGCGCGCTGTTCCCGGATCTGCCTGCAAGGCTGGGTTCCTGTGACGCCGATGGCGTGCTTGGCCCGACGGTGGGTATGATCGGCAGTCTGCAAGCGCAGATCGCGGTTGCGGTGCTGAGCGGGGACCTTACGCCAATGGGGCGTCTGGTGACCTATGAGGCCACCAGCATGCGCTTTGGCGGTTTTCGCTTTGACGGCGCGCCGGATCCCGCACCAGAGCCGGACTTCATAGCGCAAGAGATGCTTCGGGCCGACGATCTGGTAATCGACCTACGCGCCGCAGATGAAACTGGCCCGGAGCTGGCCGGGGCTCAGCGCCTCAGTGTCGATGAAATCGATCCGCGTGACCCCCTTTTGCAAAACAACAGACGCCTCATCCTTGCCTGCCGTTCCGGTCTTCGGGCCTGGCAGGCGGCGATGCGGATTTCCACGAAAAACGGGCCCGAAATCAAACTTCTGGCCCTAGGTGACAACAACTGAAACGAGGAAACCGAATTGAAACATTTTCTGACCGTAGCGGCGATGCTGATGGCTACACCGGCGCTGGCACAAGACAAGATGACTCTGCTGCTGGATTGGTTCGTGAACCCTGATCACGGTCCGATCATCGTGGCGCAGCAAAAGGGTTATTTCGCAGACCAGAATCTTGAGGTCGAGATTGTGCCGCCTGCTGATCCCTCGGCCCCACCGAAACTGGTGGCCGCTGGGCAGGGTGACATCGCCGTGAGCTACCAACCAAACCAGCACCTACAGGTAGCCGAAGGTCTGCCGCTGATGCGTGTCGGCACGTTAGTGGCGACACCACTCAGCTGCCTTTTGACGCTGAAGGACGGCCCAATCCAGGAAATCAGCCAGCTAAAGGGCGGCAAGATCGGGTTCTCAGTTGCCGGCGTAGAAGAAGCGGTGCTGAGTGCCATGCTGGGCAAGCACGGTGTCGCGCTGAACGAGATCGAAATGATCAACGTCAACTTCTCGCTCAGCCCGTCGGTCATGTCCGGACAGGTCGATGCGGTGATCGGTGCCTATCGCAATTTTGAGCTGAACCAGATGGAAATCGAAGGCATCGAAGGCCGATGCTTCTATGTCGAAGAAGAAGGCGTGCCGACATATGACGAGCTGATCTATGTCGCCAACCCCGAGCTGATGGACAAGGACAAGGTGCGCCGCTTCCTGCGCGCCACCGAGCTGGCCACGCAATACATCGTCAACAACCCGGATGAAAGCTGGGAGGTTTTCAAAAGCTACGCGGAAGAGCTGGACGACGAGCTGAATGCAAAGGCCTGGGTCGACACCCTACCCCGCTTTGCCTTGCGTCCTGAGGCGCTGGACGAAGGCCGCTATATCCGCTTCGAGGAATTTCTGGCCAGAAGCGGCCTGGTCGAGGGCACCCGCCCAGTATCGAAAATCGCGGTCGATCTGGGGGCACAATGAACTACGGTACCTCATTTGAGGCGTGGCGAGCGGCGGCCGGGGAAACCTGGCCTGCCTATACCCGCCACGCATTCGTGCGGGGCATGGGTGATGGAACCCTCCCGCGCGCAGCGTTTCTGCACTATCTCAAGCAGGATTATGTCTTTCTGATCCATTTCGCCCGCGCTTGGGCGCTGGTGGTGACCAAGGCCGAGACCGTCGCGGATATGCGCCTCGCCGCGGGGACCGTGAATGCACTGATCAATGGCGAGCTTGCCCTGCATATCGGCATCTGTGCCAAGGCTGGGATTTCCGAGGAAGAACTTATTGCAACGCAAGAGCGTCAGGCTAATCTTGCCTATACACGCTATGTGCTGGATGCCGGGCATTCAGGGGATATGCTTGATCTGCTGGCCACACTGGCCCCCTGCGTCATGGGCTATGGTGTGATCGGGGCGGAGCTTTCGGCGACAAAGACGTCGGAAACCTATGCCGATTGGATCAACACTTATGGCGGGGAAGATTACCAACAGGTCTGCTGCGATGTTGGCGCGCTGATCGATGGCGTGGTAGCGCGGCGCATCGGGGATGACCCGCAAAACTGCCCACGTTGGGCAAATCTTTGCGACCGCTTCCACAAGGCGACCGAGCTTGAGGTCGGCTTTTGGGGCATGGCATCGCAGCCATGAGCCCGGCCCCCGCCCTATATCTGCGCGGATCACTGTCGATTGGCGACACATCCATCGCGCGCGGCATTGATCTGCGACTTGATGCAGGGCGGTGGACCTGTCTTCTGGGGGCCAGTGGTGTGGGCAAATCCACAGTGCTCAAGCTGCTGGCCGGACTGGGAGACCATGTTTCTTTGGACGGTGAAATCTGGGCCTCGGACGGTGGCGCGCTGGCCGGGCGGGTGGCCTTAATGGCGCAGAGTGATTTGTTGCTGCCTTGGCTATCAGCGCTCGACAATGTGGCAATAGGGGCACGATTGCGCGGCGAGAAATTCGATCGGGGCCGGGCCGAGCAGGTACTGGAGCAAGTTGGGCTAGGCACACATCTGGGCAAGAAACCGGGAAAGCTCTCCGGTGGGCAAAGACAGCGCGTGGCCTTGGCCCGAACCCTGATGGAAGACCGCCCCATTGTGTTGCTGGACGAACCATTTTCAGCCCTTGATGCCCTGACTCGGGTGCATATGCAGGACCTCACCGCACATCTGCTGAAGGGACGTACGGTGCTGCTTATCACCCATGACCCGGCCGAAGTGGCGCGGCTGGGGCAGAACATCATGATCATGACGCGCGACGGGCTGCACCCGGTCGAAACTCCAATGGGCAGCATCCCGCGCCCTGTTGATGATCCGGGTGTGCTGGGCATCCAGGCCGCGCTGCTTCAACAACTCAGGACGAACAGATGAGCGCAAGCGAAACTCTCAGGGCGCTGAACCAGGACAACTGGACAGCGGCCACGACACATGACTTTACCAATGCGCTGGCAACCGGAATGCTCGATCACGACAAAATGGCTGGCTATTTACAGCAGGATTACCTTTTCGTGGAAGGCTTTGTGCGGCTGCTGGCCTCAGCAGTGGCGCATGCACCCAACCTCGCCGATGCTGTGCCGGGCGCACAGTTTCTAGGTCAGATCTGCGGGCCGGAGAACACCTATTTTTTGCGTGCATTCAGCGCGCTGGATGTGCCGCAGGCAAGCGAAGCCGCACCCGAAACACTGGCGTTTCAAGCCCTGATGGACGAGGCTCGTGCATCAGGGCGTTATGAGCGGATGCTGGCGGTGTTGGTGGTCGCGGAATGGGTCTATCTGGATTGGGCTAGCCCGGTCGAAAACCGCGCCGATAATCTGCCGTTCTGGCTGGGTGAATGGATCACCCTGCACTCCGGCGACGGGTTCGAAAGTGTGGTGGCCTATCTGCGTGAGCAATTGGATGCGATCTGGCCGACCCTTTCGGACCAGGCGCAAACCGAGGTTGCCGCCACCTTCGAAAAAGCCGTGGCCCTAGAGCGCGCCTTTTTCGATGCCGCATGGGCAGGATTCCCGGTTGCCCGATGACAGGTTGGTCCGCAGGAATCGCTGCAGTCGCAGTGGCAGTGTCGCTTTGGCAACTGGTGGTCTGGGCCACCGGCTTGCCGCGTTTTATCTTGCCTCCGCCAGCGCTGGTTTCCGAAACCATTTGGAACAGCCGCAACCTTCTGCTGGAGCATGGGCTGGTCACCGCGACCGAAGTGCTGATCGGGCTGGCCCTTGGCGCAGTGCTGGGCGGGCTGTCGGCCATCGGCCTTGCCGCCTCACCGCTAGCACGCGCGCTGGTGCGACCGATTTTGGTGTTTTCCCAGACCATCCCCGTCTTTGCCCTCGCACCGATTCTGACCCTGTGGCTTGGCTTCGGGCTCGAGGCTAAGATCGCTATGGCTCTGCTGATCATTTATTTCCCGGTCACTTCGTCTTTCTTTGATGCACTGATGCGCAGTAATCGCGACTGGCTGGATCTGGCTCGGGTCATGGGGGCGTCGCCCGCCCGAGTAATGTGGCACATCCGTATTCCATCTGCTCTGCCCGGATTTGCCAGCGGCCTGCGTCTGGCTGCTGTCTATGCTCCCATCGGTGCCGTCATTGGTGAATGGGTCGGAGCGTCGCGTGGGCTGGGATATCTGATGTTGCTGGCCAATGGACGTGCCAAAACGGACCTGATGTTCGCCGCTCTGATCGTGTTGGCGGTACTTACCATCATCCTGCACACAACGGTCAACGCCCTGTGCAATCGGTACCTGGATCAGCGTGATCGGATATGAACAAAGTACTGACCATAAGTATACGCGAACGCGGAGATCGACTTTAATCGTGCCACCAGCTGTGATGAAAAAGCTCAAAGCTAGAGTACATTGATTTCCAGAGCGCAATGTTAAACAAAGCTAGTTGGTCGAGCGGCGAACACAGAGTGTGCCGCAGTCACTTGTCCAAGAGTCCTACGGTAAGGATCAACTTGAATTAAGCCGAACCAGACCGCGTAGCGTCATGGTCTGAAAGTGGTTTATCATTGCCAGTGGCCACTACTTCCGCTGGTCAGGCCTCCGCAGCCAGAGAAGCCGAATGGTTTCCGTAATTTTTGCAACGCGGATCACATAGTGAACGCCCCACACACCAAAAGCCTGTTTGGTTGACAGATCCTGATTCCTCAGAAGATTTGTTAACGTCTTGAAGGAAGGGATCAATTTCTGCACAGGCGGGATGTAATTTACGATGCCGCGCTTGGCATTGCGGCGTAGCCTAGCCCCCTCAATACGACGGGCTTTGGTGATGTGATCCTCAAGACTGTCGCGCGCCGGATGACGAACGATGGCGTCTTCGGCAAACACAATCGCTTCGCCCGCAGATTGAGCACGATCATTCCATTCCATGTCCCCGCCGGACAACACCGTGTCGTTGAACCGACCGATGCGATCCATAAGCTCCCGCCGTACGATCAGATTGGCCGTAACCGCGCGCCCCCGTTCCACCCATTTTTTTTGCTCTAACCCCAAATGAACATCATAGAGTTCGGTCGTCTTCCAATCCTGCCCGTTCGGGATCAGCACAACATTGCCGCCAAAGCGATTAACCTCGGGGTGGTCTTCGGCTATTTTCAACCCGGCCTCTAGATAGAGCGGGTCAGGCTGACAATCGGAGTCGGTGAAAAACAGCAGCTCCGAGGCGGCTTCTTCGATTCCTCGGTTGCGCGCTGCGTATGAGCCGGGTTTTGCCTCACTTAGAATGCGGGCGTTGGCGGGCAGGCGAAACCCGTTGGGCATGGGGTCGGTCGGGTCATTGTTGACTGCAAGTATCTCGAACTGGTTTGTGTTCAGTGTCTGAGAGGCGAGCCCATCCAGACAAAGCTGCAATTGGTCCCAGCTTTGATAGGTCGGGATGATCACTGACGCGCTCAGGGACGAACGCGCCGGTGTAATGTCAGGCCGTTGGATCACGTCGGGATCATTCGGCATTGACGGCGTTCGAGTACTGATGGTCATACAGGGTTTTGAATGGCCCCGGTTTCTTCAGCAACTGTTGGGCGCTGCCCTGCTCAAGAACTTCACCAGCCTCAATCACCACGATCTTGTCCGCATGCATGATGGTTGAAAGCCTGTGAGCCACGATGATTGTCGTACGCCCTTCGGTCAGGCGGCCCAAGGCTTCCTGAACCAGATGTTCCGACCGCGAGTCCAGCGCACTAGTTGGTTCGTCCAGCAGCAGGATCGGGCTGTCGCGCAGAAGCGCGCGCGCGATCGCAAGGCGCTGTTTTTGACCACCGGACAGGAAGGCACCATTTTCACCAACCAGAGTGTCAAAGCCTTTCTCAAGCGACATGATGAAGTCATAGGCATTCGCGGCCTTGGCAGCCTCGATCACGTCGTCTTGCGAGGCACCCTCACGGCCAAAACGGATGTTGTCGGCGATTGAGGCCGAAAACAGAAACGTCTCTTGCCCGACGAACGACATGTTCTGGCGCAGTGATTTGAACGAGGCGTACTTGATATCCTGACCATCGATCGATACCGAACCACTGCTCGGGTCATAAAGGCGCAGGGCCAAATTCAAAATGGTCGACTTGCCGCCGCCGGACAGACCAACCAGAGCGGTGGTCTTGCCAGCTTCGAACGTCAACGAAAGCCCTTTCAGGATCGGATCGCGACGACGGTAGCCGAAAGTGACGGCGTCGAACACCACCTCTCGCGGACCATCAGGCAGGCTTTTGGGATTGGCCTCTTCCGGCAGAGTTTCAGGCTCGTCCAACATATTGAACAACATCTGCACCCGGCGCAGACCCAGCTCCATCTTCACCCGCACCTTCGTCAGGCGCTTCGCGGGCTCATAGGCCATCATCACAGCGGTCACGAACGACATCAGTTCACCCGGAGTGGACGCTGCAGCGCCAAACAGCTTACCAGCGCTCAACCCGATGACCGAGGCAATTGCAAACCCGGCCAGGATATCCGTCAGCGGGCTCGTCGCAGCTTGCAAACGCGCAAGCTTGTTGCGGCGCTTCTCAACGCTTTTCACCGCCGAATTCATTTCGAGGGCCATGCGCTCTTCCAATCCGAAGGACTTGACCACACGTATACCAGCCGAGGTTTCTTGAATGACCTTCATGATCGCGCCCATCGATTGCAGCTCCATATCCGCAATCTCTCGCACTTTGCGAAGCAGCATGCGAACACCCAAGATCGCCAAAGGGCCGACGATAAGCGTAAACAAAGACAAGATCGGTTGCTGGTAGAACATCACGGCCAAAAGACCAATCAATGTAAGCATATCGCGCACCGCCGTGGTCACCATGATCTCGATCACCGTGCGCGCAGCCTGGGCGGTTTGTGTCACCTTCAACAACAGATCCGAGCTTTCGGTCAAATTGAAGAATGACACCCCTTGCCGCAAAAGTTTGTCGTAAAGCTTGATCTGCTGTTTCGAGACGATCCGGTTACCGGCACGGGTCAGAGCCACAATCTGGACGTAAGTCGCAATCCCTTTGACCAGGAAGATCGAGAATACAGCCATCGAAACGCCGAAAATCTTGGCTGAGTTTTCACTGTCAAACAGCGAATCCACCACATCACGCATGATAAAGGCGATACCTGCAGTGGTTGCCGCAACAAATACCATCGCGATGATCGCGATTGTATAAGGGACCGCTTGCTCGCGCATATTTTCGGAGAGCAGTCGCCACAGGACGGAATCACTCAATACGGCCGCAAATTTTGATTTGATCTTTTGCAATGCACATGTCCACTGTGATCAGGATCGAGCTATGTCACATCTGACGCGCTCATAAACAGTTTCCGCTAGATAGTCGCCTGTTGCCAGTTGAGCAAGCCCGCGCCCTATTCTGCCGCTTCAATGCGAATTGTTCGAACCGAAGGGTCTACACGTGAATAAGCGGCCAAAACCCTCCCCGACCATTTCTGTGCAATGTAATCCGCCATAAAACGCGTTGGTGCAATCAGAGTCGCCAGGCCCCCTGCCCTTTCGGCTTCGTTCAGATGCTTGAACCAACTGGACCAAAGTTCTGGGTCACGCTCATGTAGGATCGATTGAACCTGTGCCCAAACGTCTTCACCCTGCGGCGGCGGGATCGATGGCTTTGACTGAAATGGCACAACATTGGTATCGCGCTCTGGCTTCTGCTGCATTCGTTCCTGGAAATCCGTTCCGATCACGGGCCAGGCTTCCATTGTGTCCAGCATGATCTGCTTGAGGTCGAGTTCATAAACCGCAACCCGACCCCGAGCGGCGGGTCGTTTGACCGCAATCCAGCCTGCGCTGCGCAGCTTAGCCATCTCACGTTTAACTGTGCGTTCGTTCACGGACCACAACCGAGCGATCTCTTCCCGGCCAATCGACAGTTCATTGGAGCGCCAGTTATAGCGCGTGGTAATTAACGTCATGATGCGAAGAACACTGCGATGACGATGTTTGTCACCTGATAAGGCGTGAACGGCGAGCGCCGACAAGATATCGTACTTCAGTGCAGGCGCATTTCGCCCGACCGGTTTCGCAACCTGCATCCGTTTCCTCACCGCTCTTTTTTGCCTCATGCGGGTTGATCCCGCCGTAATCGCGCCGTTTCCCAACGCTTTTCGTGATTGTTCACTGATTAGCGTCCAATACTTCGATTCTGTCAAGAGTTCGTTGAGATCACGCTATTTGACAGGTGCTATTCGCTATCAAAAAATAAAAGAAGTAGGTGAATCTATGGTGATGGGGGACATACTGGGTGTCCCCTTTTGGAGCAATAATGTCCCCCTATATGCCGTATTTACTTCATTTGTGACCCCCTAAATCTGGTAGGATATCCGAAGTCAGGACGATTGCAGAGAGCAGCAGCGTTCCGAATCGGTCAGCATTACATACGGCCATATTTTCTTACCCGTGGGTAACATCACAACCTTACAATAATTTCTTTTGCCAAATATGCAAATCGGGCGTAAATAACAAAAGAGAGAAAAATAACGTCCAGAAGAATGAGAACTGAGGCATGTACACGCACGAAGACCTGAATGCATTGCGCACCCAGTCCCTGAAATTGCAGGGCTGGATTCGCCAGCAGACTTTCAGCCCTGAGATGGAGAAGACGCTAAGGCGGTTCTCAAGCTGGGAGGTGTCCGAGCTGATCTTTAAGGTGAACCAATCGACTTTCCGAGGAAAGCTGGCCGCCGATCCTTCATTGCCGGGAGGCGAGGTCGAGCCTGATGGGCGGCAGCGTTGGTTTAGTCTGGAAGAGGTAAATGAGCTCAGGCGGCGGCTTAAGGTTAATCGCAAAGCGCTCACTCCCCCACGCCCTGCGGGCAAGCGGGCGGTTCGGGCCGCTGTTGCCAATTTCAAAGGGGGGGCTGGCAAGTCGACAGTGGCGTTGCATCTTGCGCACGCCGCTGCTCTGGACGGCTACCGAGTATTAGTGGTGGATTTTGACCCTCAGGCGACGCTCAGCCATTCGATGGGTCTAACCGATGTCGCTGAAGATTTCACCGTCTGGGGTATCATGGCGCGGGATCTGATCCGTGAAACCGAGCGCATGAATAACCGCCCTGCGGCTGCGGAGTCAGGAACTGCCCTGCCCCGCCGAGAATTACCACCTTCTATAACGGATATGGGCCTCGGCGAACTGCGCATTTCTGATTTTATCAAGCAGACCTCATGGTCAACGATTGATGCGATCCCTTCTTGCGCCAACGCTGCTTTCGTCGAATTCGCATCAGCACAATATCGGCACCTGAATCCTGAGTGGTCTTTTTTTGCTGCTGTGTCCCGCTATCTGGATCAAATACCGAATGATGCTTATGACCTGATCCTGTTCGATTGCCCGCCTGCGATAGGATACCAATCCATGAATGCGGTGTTCGCAGCAGACATGTTGTATATCCCGTCGGGGCCCGGATACTGGGAATACGATTCAACCACCTCATTCATTGGACAGTTGGCTGAAGCCCTCGAAGATCTGGCCTATGGTTTCGACAAGACCTTACCCACGGGTAAGATTGGTTTACCCAAGACATTCTGCGAAATTCGGTTTTTGCTTACGCGCTACGAACCGGGGAACGCACTGCACACAGCGATGTATGACGCATTCCGCAAAGTCTTTGGTGAGCACCTCGCCGAGCACCCGGTCGAGATGACGCGTGCGGTCGAGCAATCTGGTCGGTTCCTGAGTTCAGTTTATGAGATGGATTACCGTGAGATGACGAGGGAAACCTGGCGTCGCGCGCGTTCGACATTTGATAATGTTTATGATGAATTCCGGGGCGTCATGCTATCGGCCTGGGACAAGCTGGAGGATGACGTATGAGCCGAAAACGCAGAATGTTCGATATCGATATGCCAGCGATGGAAGAAATCCCGGTTGGCAAGGTTCCGGATAAAGCGCTTGAGAAAAGGCGCGGACCAATGGCTACTGCAATCTCCGAGAACGCTAATGCGCTACGCGACCAGCAAACTACCGAAGATGCAATCAGAGTCGAAAATGACAGGTTAGCGCACGAGCTTGTGCGACTACGTTCAGAAGGGTATGTTACTGAACAGATCGCATTGGCGGATGTTGTTACCGAGCGCCTGACGCGCGACCGCAAGCCTGGCCCTGATCCTGAGTTGGATGAGTTGAAGGCTTCTATTCAGGATGTGGGTCTTTCGAACCCGATCCGGGTCGAGCGTCGCAACGATGGACGCTTTGAGTTAATTCAAGGAATGCGCAGATTATCGGCATTTCGCGCATTACTTGAGGAAACTGGCGACGCGCGATTTGCGACGATTCCGGCCGGTGTTTCTGACGTTGCAGAGCTGGATGATAGCTATCGTCGCATGGTCGATGAAAACCTGATCCGAAAGGATATCTCGTTTGCGGAAATGGGCGCGCTTGCGCGTGCCTATGCGGAAGACCCTTCCAATGATTGTCCGGATGTCGACAAAGCGGTTTCAACCTTGTTCAAATCTGCAAGCTATACCAAGCGCAGCTATATACGGGCATTTGCGAGTTTGCTGGCCATGTTGGAAAAGGTTCTTATGCACCCAAACGACATTCCACGGAATGTGGGTGTTGAACTCAAACGAAAGCTCGACTCTGATCCTGGATTGATCCGACAAGTCAGTACGGCTTTGGTGAGTGAACCAAATCGCAACAGCGTGCGCGAAGTGGCCATTCTTCGCGATTTTCTCACAATCGAAAATGCGACCGCCGCTAAGCCAAAGGCTGAAGCCGTAGATAAACCACGCCGCGCGAAGACAACGTTTCAGGTAAGGAGCAGGGCAGGGATTGCAAAATGTTCTGCATCCAGCGGAAGGATCGAACTTCGCTATGATCTCGACTTTACCCGTGTCGATAGGGCTAAATTAGAACGTGCTGTGGCCACTTTGATCGAGGATCTGCGAGAAGAAGACGATCTTACCCACGGGTAAGACGGGCTTAGCGAGATAGATCCGAAGCGCGGCGCTGGTTAATTTCAGCGCCGTTTTTTTGCACAAACTGGACAGCTGTTTGAGTCAGAACCTCACGAGGTCATCTGAACCATTTGATCGTACCACCCGGACTCAAACGCTTGTTTTGTGCTTCGGACGGCTGCATTCCGAGCAGAGGCGATGACATCAAGTCCAGTTAATTAATATAAGGCGTCGCGCCGCATTGATGTTAAACTGGGGCAGGTGATCTGCAAATTATTTAGTTTGTCACGGCGGAACTGATGCACAGTCTATGGGATAGGGCAGGGACCACGCCACGGCCTCAATCTTCGTGCGCACCGCCGCTGCTTTTCATCAGGAGAACTATCTTGGCGTGCGGTAACATATTCATAGCACTTGAGCATACAACGGTGTGGCGGTGAGTACCTATCAATGATTGGTATGAACGTGCCGTGGCTTGCCAGAGAAAGCGCGGCGATCGGTTGAATGATCGACAATAGAGAGCATCGTGTGTGAGTAGTGCGCAAAATGTACTAATAACTACTATTATTAATTCTGTCGGTCTGCAGTTTCATGCAGTAAGAGAATGTGATTTCGGCGGCATTCTTCTTCGCAAGTTTCCTGGGCTGAACAGGCGGTGGTTCTGTCGTAAACTCTGCTCCCACTTGTCAGATCGAACGCAGTCCTGTTAACGCGGGCTGGGACGTGACAGGAGCAAACTGTGACGATCACTTTGAAAGGCGCGCATTTTCCAATATCAATGGTTGTCGGAGGATCGGCAGCGACCGCGCAAACAGCGGCATATGGTCAAGCGGATCTTCGAGCAGTAGCGGGATGAGCATGGTTTCGAGGGTGGTTACACCATCATCAAGGACTATGTTCGGGAGCATGGTCGACAGCATCGCGAGATGTTCTTACCGCTTGACCATGCATCCGGCTATGCTAAGGCCAATTTCGGCGAAGCAATGGTGGTGATCGGTGGCATTGAGCAGAAGGCTCACTTCATTGCCTTGGATCTGCCGTAAAGCGATGCCTGCTACATCCGCGCCTATCCTGCGGCGGCTGCCGAGGCCTGGATGGACGGGCACGTCCGTGCCTTTAGGTTCTTCGGGGCCGTTCCGCGGTCGATCCTTTACGATAACGACCGGTGCCTTGTAGCAAAGATCGAGCCCGACGGAACTCGCAGGCGTGCGCGGCTGTTAAGCGAAATGCTGTCCCACTACGTGATCCAGGTCCGCAACGGGGCGTCCTGGTACGGGCAACGACAAGGGATCCGTCGAAGGGCTGGTGGTTATTCCCGGCGCAATTTCATGGTGCCGATCCCGAACTTTCCAACCTGGGATGCCTTCAACGACAGGCTTGAGAGGCAGTGCCAAAACGACAGGCGGATAAGAAGCGCGGGCATACCGCGACGATTGGCGAGCGGCTACAGCATGACCTGGACGTGATGGCTGCCTTAACGACCACGCCCTTCGAAGCCTGTAACTAGGCAACAGGCCGGGTCAATTCGCTCGCGTTGGTACGTTACAAAACCAATGATTATTACTTTCCGGCGCCTACGGGCATAGAGATGTCTGGATCCGTGGCTATGTTGACCGGGTGGTGATCGGATGTGGTGGTGAGGTCATCGCGCGACAAATTCGCAGTTACGACCGTGAGGACATGGTCTTCGATCCGGTTCATTACTTGCCGCTGATCGAGAAGAACATAACCGTTTTCGAACAGGCAGCTCCGCTAGCCGGATGGGAGCTTCCCAAGGTTCGATGCTCTCAATAAGATTATGGAGACACGCATGCTGAAAGCCGGAAGGCGCGAATACGTGCAGGTCCTACGGCTGCTCGAAAGCTTCGAAATGGAGGAGATTCATGCTGCAGTGAATACGGCTATCCAGATGGGGTGATCAGTTTGATGCCGTGAAACAACCGGTGCTGTGTCAAGTGGAGCGGCGGCCGCCGAGGCTCGATCTGAATGTCTATCCGTACCTGCCGCAGGCCAAGGTGGCGACGACATCTCTGGCCAGCTACATGTGCCTGACAACAGTTGCTTCGACATGACGGAGACGCCACAGGTCCTGCTGAACCATCAACTAAAAAAACTGAAGCTGCCGACCATCCTGCGGGAATACGACAAACGGGCTCGGCAGTGTTCCTCCGAGGGCCGCGACTATGTTCAGTTCCTGGCCCGGCTGATCGAGCTCGAACTATTTGACCGGGAAAGGCGGATGATTGAGTGCCGGATCAAGGCGGCTCGGTTCCCAGCGACCAATAGTCTCGACAGCTTTGACTTCTCCGCGATCCCGAGCCTCAACAAGATGCAGGTGCTGGAACTGGCGCTCTGCGAATGGATCGACCGCTGCGAGAACGTCATCGCTCTCGGCGCCAGCGACACCGGTAAGACCCACGTGGCGCTTGGTCCCGGGTTATCCCGCCAGCTGGATAAATTGCTGAAATGGACAGAGTCCGGGCGTGAATTGAGCTTTGCGGATCATTTTGACCAATTCTATACCTGCCAAGGCAGATGCTGCCGAAGCGAAAGATTTGAAGCCCAGCATGAATCTGATCCTTCGTTTGATGAAGTGGTGATCTTGTTCAATGATGGTATTGAGGTATTTGCGCTTGACCATCTCAATCGGGATTGGACAACTGAAGCTCTTGAGTATATTACTAACTGCCTTGATGCCGGCCATGTTGGTAAAACTACTGTCGATAACGATCTTGCGCGGTGGACCGTTCACCTCAAGTGCGCGGGCAAAAAACCTCGTCGCAGCAGCTTTGTTCCGGTGCTCGGACAGCATGAAATCAAGGGTCTTGCCGTGTTTATCGATCGCTCGATAAAGATATATCCATTTCCCTTTGGCCCGCACATATGTTTCATCCATTCGCCACAAACGTCGACGGATGCTTTCTATAACGCGCTGTGTCCGAAATGAGACCAGCATATTGACTGAACCAGCGGTTCAGTGTTGCAAGATCCAGATTAACGCCGCGTTCCGCAATGATTTCCTCCAGGTCACGGTATGAAACACCGCAGCGTAGGTAGAAGAAAACCGCGTGCAAAATCACGTCTTTCGAAAAATGCGCACCCTTAATTGAGATCGTCACGGCCTGCTGCTGTCATATTCCAGCCCACGTTAGCAGAACTGCGTTCGATCTGACAGGTGGGGATGGAGTTTGCGACAGAATTTGTTCGTCTGTTCAGTTTGAGGGTAGTTGCTGTAGTCGGGCTTTTTGTCGCTGGAAATCTTAACGCCGATTCTTAATTGGGCCAGATCGACTACCGAATTGGCTTCTTGTTTTTTGAGGGTTCATTTACTTTGCGTTCTCTGCGTCGGCATCTGTATCAATCTTCTGGTACCACGTTGTTTCGCGCCGGGCCACACACCCTCAGATAGTGTCACTATCTAGCTTTAGCTTAAGACAATCTCTGTCTATTTGAAATTAGATATACCAAATTTCGCCAGTAAAATTGAAGTTTCCAGCTTCTACTTTGTTTCCTCAGTCCGCCCAACGAATCCTTTAAAAACTGCAAGAGTTTCTTCGCTTACATGATGCTCAATGCCTTCAGCATCATGCTCTGCGACTTCCGGTGAAACGCCCAAGGCGATCAGGAACTCCACGACAATCCGGTGACGCCTTCTACAAGCTTCCGCCAATTGACGCCCGGCATCGGTCAGTTGAAGTGAGCGGTAGGGAATTTGTTCTATGAAACCTTCTCGTTTCAAACGGGCCAAATTCTTCGAAACCGTAGGTTGGGTTACGCCCAACCGCTCTGCTATTTCGACCGGGCGCGCCGAGCCATTCTGATGGATCAACTCTGCAATAAGTTCAACGTAGTCTTCAACCATTTCGCTTTGGTGGGCCTGTCGCACAGCCTCAAATCCACTCGCCTGGGTATCAATACTACGATCTGAATCTTGCGGTGTCGTTTCAGTCATCGGCTCACGATTAGGTCGTTAATCCAGTCACTAGTGTATGCACCTGAAAGCCGAACTTGACAATGAGCATGCCTTCATCAATAAATTAGACAAGGCTAATTTTAATAGACAGAGCTATGAAATATCTAATAGCGTCCACACTTCTTTGCGCATTGCCAGTGATCGCCGATGCCACGGCGATTGAAGAATCTCCTTGGGCTCCGCGCGCTGCCGCGTATCGACTGACCTTGTTCATGGGAAATCTAACCCCGGTTCCCTGGGATGAAATTGAGAGGAGTTGGACCTCGCCCGCACCTGTCAGTGACATTCAGGTCGCTCCATTGTCACGCGTTTCCGACAAAGAGGCGCTTGCGATCAACCAAGCTATGCAAGCCGAAGATCTCCAGGCGCTGTTCGAAGCAAGCACAATTGCCATTGCTGAGGGAATCCTGCGCCATCTGGATGTCGCAAAGACCGCGTTGGGTCAGCCTGAAGCGGCACGCGAGGTTGCACAAGCGGCAGCTCTGTTCCGCGCATTCGAAGATGGTATCAAGGCTGCGGATGCGTCGGCGGCTCGCGATCTGGGCCGGGCATGGCTGGTTCTGAACTCTACCCTTGGCAGCGCAGGAGTACTGGGCAATGGTGCACAAACGGTGGATGCCGACCAATTTGCGGAAGCTCAGGCCATTGTCGCTGCCTATATTCGTGCCAACTATCTGCCATCCGAGTATGCCCAACGCGACAAGTTAACACCGCTGCCTGAAACAGTTGTGCTTTCCGGCGAACAAATCACCATGCCCGCCACGCTGCCGCCAGGGTCGAACATCGGAGATCAGGCGCAGCTGCCGCGGCTGGTTCTTCAGTTTGAAGAGGCGGGTGAGGATGAAGCCAATCTACCGCTGGTGGCCTATGGCGATATGCTGTTCGACAGCCCTGAAATCTTCGGCGGCCCGGCGCGCGAGTTAGGCATCGCCTGCTCGACCTGCCACAACCGCTCCGACGTGAACCGGGATTTCTTCATACCGGGCCTGTCATCCCATCCGGGTGGGATGGATGTGGACGGTTCGTTCTTCAATCCAATGTTCAATGACCGGACCGATGATCACTTGGACACGCCTTCTATGCGTGGCATCCGCTTTACCGCACCTTATGGCCGCGACGGGCGCGAACCCAGCCTACGTCGCTTCATCCGAAATGTGATTGTGACTGAATTCGCCGGAAAGGAACCAACACCGTTCCAACTGGATGCGCTGGAAGCCTATGTCAAACAGTTCGACTTTCTTCCCAACCCAAAGATCGACCGGTCCGGCAAGCTGACCGATCTGGCGTCAGATGCCGCCAAGCGCGGGGAGGTGCTGTTCAACACCAAATTTGCCGGACTTGGTGACAAATCCTGCGCTTCGTGTCACACGCCTGACCGTCAGTTCCGCGATGGTCTGACCTACGACATCGGCAGCGCGGAACCACCATTCCCCGGCGGCACGGCTACCGCGTTCGAAACCCCGACACTGCGCAACGTCAATTTCACTGCACCTTACATGCATGACGGATCGCTGCCGACGCTGGCCAGCGTTGTTGACTGGTTCAATGACACCAAAAATTTGGGGTTGGACGAAGCACAGCGCGCAGATCTGACGGCCTATGTCGAAGCTGTCGGAGACGGTGAAGACCCCTATCAAGTATTCGAGGGTCGCAACAGCGTATTCCGCTTGTCCTGGGAGGAGCTGACAACATTCGCCAGCACGCTCGATACCCTGCTGCCGATGCAGGATGCCGAAAACATAGCGGTTCTGATCGACACAGTAGCTCCTGATCTGGCCGCGGATGCCAGTGTCATGGTCAATCAGAACGCCAAGCCCGAAATCTACGAATTCGCCGCGATCCTGCGAGCGGTTGGCGATGCCAGCGCCGAAGGTAACTGGACCGAAGCCACCCGCCAGTGGGAACTGTTCAAGGCCATGCAGGCCGAAGTTGACGAGAGGATGTTCTGATGTTGTCGCGCCGCAATATTCTGGTCGCTGCAGCCGCATCTGCAGCCCTGCCCGTAATGGCTGCAACTGACCGGGGGCTGAAGCTGGCCTTCATCCCGCAGGAGAACCCCGAAAAGCTGTTGGGTGACATCAACGTCATCACCGGCTGGCTTTCAGAGCAGATGGGCGTCCCGGTCACGGGGTTTGTCACGTTCGACCACGCTGCTGCCGTTGAGGCGCTGCGCAACGGTGATGCCGATATCTCGTTCATGGGAGCGTTGCCCTTTGTGTTGGCCGAAGACCAGATCGGCGCCGTACCGCTATTGTCCGAGGTTTATCGCGGGCAACCCAGCTATTCGGGCCGGGTCTTCGTGCGGCGTGACAGCGGAATCGAAACGCTGGCAGATCTCCGGGGACGTGACATCGCCTTTTCCGATCCGGTCTCGGAATCCGGTTACATCTATCCCCTTGATCTGTTTGTGCGCGCCGGGCTGTTCTCGGGCACGGGCGATGCCGACAGCTTTTTCGGGCAAAAATTCTTTGCTGGCGGATATCAGCAAGCGATGCAGGCCATGGCCAATGGGCTGGTCGATGCTGCGGGCGCGAGCCAGTATGCAGATCTCTATCTGACTCCGGATCAGCAGGCCGAGGTCAAGGTGCTGGCGGAATCAGAACAAATTCCCAGCCACGCAATCATTGCCCGCCCTGATCTGGACGCCGGGCTGCAGGCGAAGTTCATTAAAACCATGCTGCGCCTCAACGAGAGTGAGAACCGTCACCTGCTGGCTTACCTCTATGGCCCGGACGGGTATCTTCCTGCTGATCCTTCGGTTTACGAAGGCGTGCGCGAGACTGCGCGGCGCTATGGGTTTCTGAAATGAACCCTATAGTTTCACTCAACGCGGTATCGCAGCACTTTGCCAGTGCGGCAGCTCTTTCAGATGTTTCGCTGTCGGTGCAGCCCGGTGAAAGCGTCGCGCTACTCGGTCCTTCGGGTGCGGGCAAATCAACGTTGCTGGCGTTGTTGGATGGTCGTTTGAGTGGATGGCAGGGCGAGGCACAGGTGCTGGGCAAGCCACTTTTGGCAACTGGGATTCCATCCCGCGAGGACCGTGCCAATACTGGCTTTGTCTTCCAGGAATTCGCATTGGTTGATCGGCAGAGTGTTTATCAGAATGTGATGAACGGTCGGATGGGCCGGATGAATATCTGGTCCTCACTCTGGGGTCGGTTTCGGGAAGAGGACCATATGTGCGTGACACGAGCGCTTCAGGATACGGGGCTGTCCGATCTGGCAAGCCGCCGTGCCGATCAGTTGTCGGGTGGACAACGGCAGCGCGTTGCGATTGCCAGATGTCTGGCACAAGAACCCGAGTTGATCCTTGCGGATGAGCCCGTCAGCAATTTGGACCCTGCTCACGCCGAACGCATTCTGAGCTTGATCACCAGCTCTGCACGTAGTCGCAAAATCGGCGTCATTTTCAGCTCGCATCAGCCCGACCTGTCACGCCGCTTTGCTGAGCGCATCATAGGCCTGCGAGATGGCGTGGTATTGTTCGACAAACCGTCGGCTCAGTTGACCAGCGGGGACATCGATGAACTGTATCACGGTGCCGGTGTCACATCGGGGCTGCGGGTAGTCAGTTGATGGGTCGATCCGTCATTTGGATCATACTGGTACTGGCGATCCTGTGGTCGCTGACCAGCGGGGATATGGGATTGGGCAAGCTGCCAGGCGCGGGACCCCGTCTGGTAGAGTTTTTGGGGCGCATGATCCCACCTGACCTGTCCGTTTGGCGCGAGGTTCTGACCGGGCTGGCGGAGACTCTGAGGATCGCCATTCTGGGAACATTGTTTGCCGTGATCCTGTCGGCGGGACTGGCCGTTTTGGCTTCTGAAACTATGGTACCAACAGCGATCTGGCGTCCCGTCCGTGCCTTGCTTGCGGTTATCCGGTCGATCCCACTGATCCTGGTCGCTATGCTAATGGTGGGCGCTGTTGGGTTGGGCCCGCTTCCCGGTATACTGGCAATCACATTTCACGCGACCGGCATGTTGGCAAAGTTCTATGCAGAAGCCATCGACAATGTTGCCACCGCTCCTGTGGCGGCGCTTGAAAGCGCAGGGGCCAACAGAATTCAACAGTTGCGTTGGGCAATCTGGCCGCAGATGGCGCCTGTGATCATGCGCGATACCGTATTTCGGTTTGAGCTAAATCTGCGCGAAAGCCTGATACTGGGCATTGTCGGTGCCGGTGGCATCGGGTTGTATGTACAAACCTACGTACGGTCGTTTCAGTATGAAAAGGCTGCGACCGTGACGTTGGCAATCATCGTTTTGGTTTTATTGTCAGAGGCACTGAATACGGCCTTGCAAAAGCGCTTCAGTTGAGGCCCCACTATGTATTTCCGTGTGTATGCGTGGCCGCCATTCGAGCCTTCAGCTTCCCATTGCGGAGGGATCGAACGCGTGCGTTCATCCAGTGACGGAATATGAAGCGATAAAGCCAACCCCGAATGCTGCCGAAACTTTGCGCATGATCAGCATAGAACGCATCCGGACTATCAAAAACGCCAAAATCCTTCACGATTCCGGTTTTCTGAATGTACGTGTCACGACCTTCCCATTCGACCTGAGGGGTGCTCAAACAACGGGTACCCGCCCCATAACCGCACAGGCTTTCTGTTTCTGCAAAGTTATGCTGCAAGGCCTCCAGGTATGGCTGATCCAGAATAAATCCTTCGAGGTTGACCCAACGACCGTCTACTTCGACTTCGACCCACGAATGCAAGATTTCTTCTGGCGCCAGCGGATAAATCAGTTCGGGGACCACACCCCTCTGCAACTCTTTGTGGATCGTAAAGCCATGTAAACGGCATCGGATACCGCTGCCGCGAAATAGTGCCATCAAAAGCGTACCCTTGGTATTGCATTGCCCATAACCGTTGGCGAGCACCTCTGATGCCGGGATATCGTCTGCACGGTTGTAACCAAAGGCAATCTCGTTACGAACGAAATCATAAATAGCGCCAATTCGATCCCCGATAGGCAGATCGGGCCAGCGCCGTTCCGTTATGAGCCCAGAAATTGCGGGTGTTTCAAAATCAAGCAGAGGTGTGGCGGTTAACAACGGGTCTCGGTTCAGCATTTGGTCTCTCGTCGAATCAACTCAGAAAGACTTGTAATTGCTACAGTGACTGTAGCTTCAAGAGGCTATTTCCAGTTCGCAACAACGCTGCCCAGGGTTACGCGCCGATGTCTTCGTGATCAGTAAGACATTCGGAATGATCGCGTAGAACTTCGAGTACACGACAATCCGAGGCGTTGCCGCCACTGCATTCATGCACCATGCGCTCCAGCTCGGTTCGCAACGCTTCTAGCCGCGCCATTCTTTGCTCAATTTGTTTGAGTTGTCGGCGCGCAATACTGTCGGCTTCATGACATGGGCGATCCGGATCGTCGGACAAATCAAGCAGTTCGCGTATCGCCTCAAGCGAAAACCCCAATTGGCGGGCGTGACGGATAAAAGCCAGGCGATCCAGTTCGGTATGGCCATAACGCCGCTGGCCACCTTCGGTGCGCCCCGGTTCCGGCATAAGTCCGATCTGCTCGTAGTAGCGGATCGTCTGAACCTTGGTTCCGGTCTTTTTTCCAAGCGTTCCGATCGTCAGCATCTGGGTCTCCTTACAAAGCTACAGCTTATGTAGGCTCGGGTTGACGCCGCACAATAGAACCTTCCAGCCGGTGGACCTGTGACACCCAGCCGCAGGCTCAAAATCCCCTTTGAACCTCTAGCAGGTAGAGGGTGTACATGCCGTTCTGAACCAAGAATCACAGGCGGACGGCTAACTTTGAAACTGACCGTATTTCAAAAAATCTTATGGGTACTGGCTGGTGTCGCAACGGCGGCATTTGCCTATTTGATGCTGTGGTCAGAATATAGACCTGCGCGGATTGAGGAGGGGTCTGTTCCGTTCGAAGCCAGGTTCGAACTGACAGATCACTCTGGTGTTGTCCGTACCCAGAACGACTTTGCAGGCAAGTGGATGTTGGTGTTTTTCGGTTTCACCAACTGCCCCGACGTTTGCCCTACAACACTGTCCGAGGTGGCAGCAGTGCAGGAAGGTCTGGGAAATCAATCAACCCAAGTGCAACCTATCTTCATATCCATCGACCCCGAGCGCGACACTCCGGCCGTCCTGGCCGAGTATGTACCACTTTTCGATGCGGGGATCATTGGGCTTACAGGCACGCCAGAACAAATTGCGCAAACGTCCAAGACCTTCCCGATATTCTACGAACGGATCGAACAAGCCACTGCGCCGGATGGATATACGATGGGGCATACCTCTCATCTGTTTCTGTTCAACAAGGACGCTGGATTCGTCCAGTCCTGGTCATATGGCACGCCTGCCGAAGAAATTCTTGCGGATCTGAAACAGAGACTCTGAGCACCATGACCCGGTTTTTCAAAGATACACTTCTCGGCCTGGCCTGGGCGATTGCCTTGGTTGCTTCTCTTTCTGTTCTGTTCATTGGAGAGATCCTGGGGCAGACGCCCTGTGTGCTGTGCTGGTTCCAGCGTGCGTTCATGTTCCCATTGGCGATCGTACTGGGGCTTGGCCTGTGGTGGCAGGACCAGAACGTGGGCCGATATGGGATAGCACTGGCATTGGGGGGCGCTGCTGTCGCCTTGTGGCACATGGGCCTGTATGCTGGTCTAATCCCCGAAAAAATCCAACCATGCTCGGCCAGTGGTCCGTCCTGCACGGACGCAAATCAAACTGTTTTGGGCATCCCGATTCCGCTGATGGCGCTCGTTTCATTCGCGCTAATCGGCGTTCTGTGCGCCCTTTCACTCAAGGAGAAACAAGTATGAACAGACGTGGCCTGATTTTGTCCGTTCTCGCATTCGGTGGTGCCGGATTCGGAGCCGCTTCCTGGTACGTGAACCGTCCGGCTGCTTCAGGCAATACCGAGCCTGTTGCACCCGAAATCGCTGAAACACTTATCCGTTCCTACTCGCCTGTTCTCGGCCCAAAGGACGCACCGGTTACAATCGTCGAATTTTTCGATCCGGCTTGTGAAGCCTGCCGTGCCTTTCATCCGGTCGTGAAGGACATAATGGCTCAGCATGGAGACGCCGTGCGCGTTGTGATCCGGTACACCCCTTTCCATGGCGAAGGCTCAGAGGAGGCGATCCGCGTGCTTGAAGCGGCACGCATGCAGGGGGTCTTTGAACCGGTCCTGGAAGCCGTGCTGCGAGAGCAGCCCAAATGGGCCGCGCATGGTGCGCCTGAGCCTGGTCTTATTATTCGAATTGCAGCAGCGGCGGGACTGGATGCCGAGGCAGCGCAGGCACAAATGCTTGCGCCCCAGACAGTTGGTGTTCTCAATCAGGATCGCGCTGATGTCGAAGCGGTCGGTATAAGGCAAACTCCGACATTCTTCGTCAATGGCAAAGCTCTGGATCCGTTTGGTGAGGCTGAATTGAGACGCCTGGTCGCTGCAGAAGTTGCAGCACTGCAAAGCTGAGCAGTAGCGAGAGGTACTATGAGACTCACTGCAAAAAATACACTTCTGGCAGGTGTGCTTGCCGCATTCGGCACCACTGCCATTCTATCGGCACCTGCACTGGCAGGGGGCGGCGATGTTGTCGTTGAAGATGCCTGGTCGCGCGCTTCAATTGGCACCAACCGACCTGGCGTCGCTTACATGACGATCAGCAACACCGGCAATGAGGCCGTCACGCTGACGTCTATCCGCACCGATCTTGCGATGATGCCCGAGATCCATCAGACATCGACCAATGCAGAGGGCGTCAGTTCCATGGCACCAGCTGGCGAGCTGGAAATTGCGCCGGGTGGTTCCGTAGCGCTTGAGCCGGGCGGGCTCCACGCTATGCTCATGCGGCTGCAACGCCCTATGACTGAAGGCGAGAGTTTTGCGCTGACTCTGATCTTTGCTGATGGTACAGAAAAGACCGTCAACGTGCCGATATTTGGTATTGCTGCGCGAGGCCCCGAGAACTGATGCAGCGGCGACGCGTTCTCACATTCGGGGCTGCTGGACTTGGTGCAATCGGGCTGACACTCTTTGCCGGATGGTGGCAAGTGGATGGGCCGGGAGCGGCTCAATCTGATCGCCTTCGTCCCCTTGCGTTGTCAGATATGAACTTTCGCATGGTTGATCACGAAGGGACCACCGTCACCCCGCAATCGCTCGTCGGACGTGCAACAATGGTGTTCTTCGGCTTTACCTACTGCCCGGATGTTTGCCCGACGACACTTTCGGATATTTCCCTCTGGCTGGATGATCTGAGCAATGACGCGGATGAATTGAACGTCGTGTTCATAACCGTAGACCCTGAAAGAGACACAGTCGAATCTATGGCCGACTATGTCAGCTACTTTCATCCCGCTGTCCGAGGGTGGGTCGGCGTTTCGGGCCAAATCGCTCAGGCCGCAGACGATTTTCGCGCCACTTATGAAAAAGTTCCAATGGAAGATGGCGACTACACAATGAATCACACTGCAAGTGTATTTCTGTTTAGCCCCACAGGCGAATTTGTCAGCACCATCGACTATCATGAGCAGAGAGAATTCGCTGTGCCCAAGATCCGTCGTGCTTTGAAAAGTGGAGCGGATAAAACATTATGAACGCACGGTTTCTAGCAACCTCGGCAATCGCGATCAGCAGCGTCTCAATTGCTTCGATCGTGTTCATTGCCTCGAACAGGTCTGAAGTGACGGCGCCTGCGCCCACGGTCTTTCCGGTGCCCAAGCTTCCTGCGGAACCGCAGATCACATCGGCTCCGTTGCTGAACGTACCATCAGCAGAACTCGCTCCAAGCCCCGTTTCGTTTCGACCTGCTCAACCGGAACCCATTCAGGCAGAGGAACCTTTGCCACCTGTTGAACCACCTTCACGGACATGGACACGCGAACTTGCGTTGGGTGACACGCTCGACAGTTTGCTGTCTAAAGCCGGGATCAACGCAACCGATCGGGCCGAAATCGCACTTGCGCTTGGCGCTGAATATGATTTGCAGCGTTTGCGCCCGGGCCACTCGATAACAGTCGTTACAACCGCAGCGGATCAACCGCAGAGCGTGGAGCTTGCGGTGGAAGATGGTGTAAGAATCGAGGTGCTACTCAGCGAAACGTTGTCCACGCGCGTGGTCTCGCCAGAACCCGACACCGTCATTCTGGCCCGCAAAACAGAGATCGAAACTTCGATTTCAAATGCGTTGAGTAGCGCAAAGATCCCGGTTCGTTTTGCGGTGGATCTGGCGCAGATGCTGAGCGGGACAGTGGATTTTCGGAGGGATCTGACAGGTGGTGAAGCTCTCCGTCTTCTCTGGCGCGAAAAGAGCATCGATGGCGAGAGAACAGGCCAGCCAGAACTCATTTTTGCGGCGCTGGAGGTTGATGACCAACTTTATGAAATAGCATGGCCAGATGCCGAAAATGGCCGCGCCACAATCTATGTCGATGGTGAGCTTCTTCGCGTCTTCTCGCAGCCAGTCGAGGGCGCGCGCCTGAGTTCAGTCTTTGGTCGGCGAAAACATCCGGTCTACGGAAATGTTCGGATGCATACAGGTGTCGATTTTGCTGCCGCACGTGGTACTCCGGTGCATGCGACGGCCCCGGGCCGCGTGTCTTATATTGGTTGGCGCGGGGGGTATGGGCGTGTGGTCGAAATCGCTCATGGATCGGACACGGTCACGCGATACACGCATCTTAGCGCAACCGCCGATGGTCTGACCAAAGGTCAGCGCGTGGAGGCGGGCCAGGTGGTTGGTCGTGTCGGGTCGACCGGCACCGCGACCGGCCCAAATCTTCATTATGAAGTATTGGTCGACGGGCGCCCGACAGACCCGCTATCTGACGATCGACTTGCTGCCGCTGCGAATGACAAGGTAGAAAACGAAGCAGCGCAAAAGCGATTAAGTAGTGCACGGGCACAGCTTGAGAAGCAGCTGGGCGATCTCACTGCCAAGAAACGCGAAGCTAACTCGTGAGAGTTCTTTCAGAACGCCTTCAGACGCGCGGCTATCAGTTTGACGGTTTGAACGCCTGAAGTGAACTGCACCGCAAATGAACAAAATCAGAGGATGTAAGATGATGGCACTCACGGGTGCCTTGGTTGGCGCCGTTTGGGGTAGGGTCCTGGCAAAGCGCCGGAATGGCAACAGCCTTGATATTCTTCAGTACGCCGCAGGATATGCCATCGCTTTTGGCCTGGTGGCGTTTTTCCTTTCGATCACAGTTGTGCGCTTGATGTAACGCGCCAGTAAGCGAGGCGAAAGCCGGACACCTTGAAGTCCGGCTTCCCCCCTTATGTGGTCGCAGCGCCTATTCCCTGCGAGCCAAGGGTATTTGCCGCAGTCTGGGCGGTGTGATCTTCCGGAGCTTTCAGAAGCCGTAAGGCATTGGCTACGACCAGCAAGGACACTCCGACATCTGCGGCGATTGCTCCCCACATTGATGCCAATCCAAAACCGGTAAGGGTCACAAACAGTGCTTTGGTCGCAAGTGAGAACCCGATGTTCTGACGGATGATCGACATGGTTCGACGTGAATGATCGATCAGCCAGGGTACTTTGCCGATGTCATCAGTCATCAGAGCAATGTCTGCAGTCTCAATAGCAGCATCAGATCCAACTGCACCCATCGCAACTGCATAATGTGCCCGAGCCATCGCAGGCGCGTCGTTGACGCCATCGCCGATCATCGCAACCATCTCGTGCTGTTCTGCCAGTTCCTCAATCGCAGCGACTTTGTCCTCCGGCAGAAGTTGGGCCCGAACTTCGTCGATGCCGACTTCGGCTGCTACCGCTCTCGCTGTTTGTTCGTTGTCACCAGTCAGCATGATGATTGACTTCACGCCCTGCGCATGAAGCCGGGCAACGATGCTTCGGGCTTCGGGGCGAATGCGGTCCCGCAGCTCAAGCAAACCGGTTAACCCGTTCTCATCCCCGACAACAACAAGTGTGCTTCCCGCGCTCTCGATTTGGTTGCGCAACTCGGCAGGGATGGACGCGCCAAAGCCTTTCTCGACAGCGAAGCGGTCAGAGCCAAGCCAGATATCTCCACGCTCGGTACGGCCTTCCAGACCACGACCGGGAACGGTTCGGATGTCTTCAGCCGCCGATATCGAAATGTCGGTCTGTTCTGCCCGGGTCAAAATGGCGCGGGCCAGCGGGTGTGAAGACCGAACCTCGAGGCTGGCAGCGCTCGCTAACAGCTCCTGCTCGGATGCGGCGCCCAGCGGATAGACATTGGCCACTTCAGGCTCACCCATGGTGATCGTGCCTGTCTTGTCCATGGCTAGTGCGGTGGTACGCCCGGGGGCCTCGATATATGCGCCGCCCTTAATCAGAACCCCAGCCCGGGCCGAAGCGGTCAAAGCCGCAACGATTGAAACCGGTGTGGAAATTACGAGCGCACAGGGGCAGGCGATAACCAGCAGAACAAGCGCATTGTAAAACCAGAAGCCCCACGATGCGCCAAATGCAAGCGGCGGGATCAGGGCGATGGCCACTGCGACGACCATAACGATGGGCGTATAGATCCGCGCAAATTTTGTAACCCACTGCTCAACCGGCGCGCGGCGCGCATGAGCATCACCGACCATCCGGATGATCTTGGCAAGCACGGTGTCTGACGCTGTTTTCGTCGCACGTATTTTGAGGGTGCCTTCACCATTGATTGTGCCGGCATAGACCTCATCACCCAGCTCTTTGGGAATCAGCGCGCTTTCACCCGTGATTGGAGCCTGGTCAACGGCACCGGCCCCTTCGATGACTTCTCCGTCAAGTGGAATGCGATCCCCACCTCGAACGATGAAGCTGTCACCGACAAAGACATCCGCCGCCGGGACCGTTGCCTCAGAACCGTCAGCACGAACCAGCCGAACCGTCGGGGGGGCCAGATCAAGCAGCGCGGACACCGCGTTCCGAGCACGTCCGACACTCCAGCTTTCCAGATAAAGAGAGAGCGAAAAGAAAAATGCTACAGTTGCCGCTTCAAAAAACTCACCCAGAGCGATGGCACCGGCGACGGCAACAACCATCAAAAGGTTCATATCAGGCGAAAGTCGACGCGCCGAAGACCAGGCCTTAGGGGACACCAGCCAGACGCCAAACAAGATCGCGACTGCGAACAAAGCTGCCTCGGGCAAAGGCATCGGAACCTCACCATGTCCCGAGAACAGCCCGAGCGCACCGCCCATGCCGGTTTCGAAAATGTGCCAGCCAAAACCTGCTGCCCAAAACCCTCCGCTAAGAGTGGTGAACCGCCGCTGACGTGCAATATGCGCCGCCTGGTCCTGGGCGGCATTTCCGTCATCCCATGGTTTGGCGGTCATACCAGTACTCGCAACCAGCAGCATGACATCTTCGTCAGATAACTTGGAAGCACTTTCAAGAAGCGTCATCCGACCGTTGATCACATCAAATGCGAGATGCTCTTCACCACCTGCTTTCGGGCCGACGACACGGTTCAGGATCGCCACCTCTTCGGCGCAATCAAGGCCAGAGACCTGAAAGCTTCTACCACCTTCAGGAATTGGACCGGCGGGGGCGATGTCGCCACACCCGCCACTACCGCATGCGTGGTGACCATGTTTGTTTTCGTGGCCATGGTCGTGGCTATGGGTATCGGATGACATGATTGGACCTCAAGAATCTCTATGGTCCTTTGTAAATAGTTCCTACAGT
Source organism: Ruegeria sp. CF3 (assembly GCF_056537365.1). Taxonomy (NCBI): domain Bacteria; kingdom Pseudomonadati; phylum Pseudomonadota; class Alphaproteobacteria; order Rhodobacterales; family Roseobacteraceae; genus Ruegeria; species Ruegeria sp. CF3. The sequence goes on from NZ_JBQFRK010000002.1 coordinate 664,836, forward strand.
AACTAGAGCTTCAATACCTTTTATATTTTTTTCATCCGGGTTCTTTGCCTGCGATATTGTTAGTTCATTTCGTCTTGCGGGCCGGCCGTGTGGATGCAATCTAATTGCAGATGACGCAAAAAATTTGGAACAGATCAATGCAGAAACGGATCGCAATTACCATCACGTTAGTCTCGATTACGGCTGGTTGCTCAGCCCAGTTCACCGGAGCCAAAAGCAAGGCACTTGAACCAGGCAACGTGCCAGATTCGGTCGTAGCGCTGGCAGGGCCGGCGCAGGATTTGACCACGGCACGCCTTTTGCCAGAAGATAATTGCTTTTGGTATGAGCACAGCGGACCCGTCGAGACGACATTGGTACCATTGCGCGCGACGAATGGCGCTCCGATCTGCATTGCGCGCGACGCCTGATCGAAATGAGGGCAGCGACGTCCTTGTACGCTGCCCAATATTCATGAGCGGGCTGTGACGCTATCTTCGGCAGAGTATAGGAAAGCGGTCGAGCCGGTTTTCACGTTTGGGTAGAGGTCATTGATATGAGCCATGATCATTCGCACACATCCAGAACTTGCGCGACCGCCGATGCTTCTTGGCTCAGGCGTGCCGTGAATTCTGAGATATGTGTCTCGGTCTCCAACGTATAGATAAAGGGCACGAGAGCCGAGAGCATTATTCGGCCCGGGCTCCATGCCATTCCGGAATTCCGCGTATTCGGGGTTGCGCTCGATCATTGAAGCGGTTGGTGTCCAGTGTGGCCATTCGACCTTTCGGCGGATAACATAGGTGCCGGGCTCGTAAAGGTTCCCGCGCGCGATCGCTACGCCATAGCGCATTGCGGTCCCGCCTTCTTCGATATGATAGAGATAGCGCGCGACGGCATCCACATGGATGTCACCTGGAACCAAACCATCATTTGCCGCGACGCGTCTTGGTAAAAAACGGTCATGAACACCCCACGGATTTGAGGTCATTGGATCGTAACCAATTGGCGTGACCTGACTGTCCCAATAGGTCTTCTGCGATGCGGTTGGCCAGGTTTTGGCGATCAATGGACTGGCCGCAGACGCCGAGAACAGCGCTGTGGTGGATTGAATGAAATGGCGCCTTGTAAGCATAGGTCTCGTCCTGGTTCACAAGTTTAACGTATTTGGATCGCACTATCGCGAATTAATCCGAATCTTAAAGCCTCTAGCAGCTAGAGCTTCAAGAGGTTTCAGGTAACGCTTGGTTTACCCTGTCGATCAAGTGACCGGTTGCGTGAATCCTGCTTCGGTCGAGTTTACATTGGAATAGCTCGCAAAGACAATTGACACAGGCGAAGCCGCCATTGTAGCGGTGAATTGTTTTCGGTTCCTGATGGCGGAAGCCAAAAGGATTAAAAGGGAATACGGTTCGGTGTTTTCAATGGCGCCAATTCCGTAACTGCCCCCGCAACTGTGAGCGGAGAGCGATGCCAAGACACCACTGGTTCGTAATGGAACCGGGAAGGTTGGCGGAGCGAGCACCCGCGAGTCAGGAGACCTGCCGTAAAGCGCCGGGCTATGCCCAGACTGAACCTGTCGGCCTTACGGTCGATTCAACCTGACAAGCCGCCGGGTGAGGCGGTAGGGAGAAAGAACATGCATATCGAACCGGGCATCGTGAATGGTGCCAAAATCGCGCTTTCCTATGTTACCGCCGCAGGTGCGGCTACTTACGCAGCGAAAGAAACGTTTTCCACATTGCGTGCGAATGGACCTGCATCTTTTGTTATGCGCTCGGTGCTCGCCACCGTTGGGGTTTTCCTTTTCTTCGAAGTCCTGCCGCATTTCCCGGTTGGTGTCTCTGAAGTCCACTTCATCCTGGGGTCGACGCTGTTTCTGCTTCTCGGTGCTGCACCCGCGGCTTTTGGATTGGCAGCTGGTCTCCTGATTCAGGGTGTGTTTTTTGCCCCGTTCGATCTTCCGCAGTACTTCATCAACCTGACCACTCTGCTGGTGCCGCTATTTGCGCTACAGGCACTGGCCAGCCGCATCATCGCACCCGGCACAGCATATGTTGACCTCAAATATGGCCAAGCTCTTGCCCTAAGTGCGACGTATCAGGGAGGAGTAGTCGCATGGGTTGGGTTCTGGGCCTTCTACGGCCAGGGTTTCGGCGCAGAAACCATGGCGTCGGTTCTGTCCTTTGGCGGCGCTTATATGCTGGTAATCGTCATTGAGCCGATTGCTGATCTGGCAGTGCTTGCGGCAGCCAAGGCAATGCGCGGTTTGAACAGTACAGGTCTGGTGACTCCGCGTTTGTACAACGCTGCGAAAGCTTGACCAAAGTTTGAAGCAGTGTCCTAAACTTGGGTTGCCGCGAAACAACCAGTAGTCGCAGGACCAAAATTTTATTGTGGCGCGTCTCTAGGGCGCGCCACATTGTCTTTAGCCGCTAGAAACCTGTACCCAACGATCAGGGTGATTTGGGTCCTGTATTCGTAGGAAAAGATACCTCGTTTCCTTCCAAGATTTGATCCTGTTGGTGACATTGTCCAGAATCAAATCGCCTTCACTCGAGCGATAAACTAAAACTGCATGGCCACTGCGATTGGTGTCCAAGACAGTTGCAATAAGTAGCTTCGTAGGATCCAGGCCGTTCTGCATTAGTTCAAACTTCTTTTGCAAAGCGATGTCTCTAGAACCACGCTCAGGTTACAAACCGTCGGCCTGACTAGCGGTTTCGCAACCGAGCGAAGGCATGCGTGAGGGTGTGATCGGGCCGACGAAATTGAAATTCGCGAACCATATTGTTCTTGTGGCTGAGCTCTCTTGGCTCGATGGTCTCAATTTCCACCCACAATGCCCCAAGTTTTTTTGTGAGTAGTTTTGCAAAAGGGCGCATATATCTTGCCAGAATGACATTTTCGCAGGAATGGTTCCCGATGACCAAGATCACTCCAGAATTGCTTGAACAAATCCGTGCCCGATTTGCGCAGGTTGACCACTGCCCGCAGCAGGGACCGCGTATTTTCTTTGAAAACGCGGGTGGGGCGCTGACGCTGAATTCGGTTGTGGGCACCTCGCAGGCTTATGCTGCGATCCCTGACAATCAGGGCCGCGACAACCCGGGAAGTCACGAACTGGTGCGGGTAATCAACAAGGCCAAAGAAGATATGGCCGTGTTCATGAACGCCCCCGGTGGCCAGTTCTTTGTCGGCGAAAGCGGGACCGAGCTGCTGTTTCGATTGATCATGAACGCCTGTCTGGGCACCGCCACCGGTCGGGTACTTGGCACAACGCTGGAACATCCCGCGACCCGAAGCGCTTGCGCGCGTTGGGCCGGGGTGGCCGGGCAAGATCATGTTCTGGTGGTCCATGACGACGCCACAGGCACCGTCACAGCAGATGCTTATGCGGCGCAGGTAACGCCGGACACAAAGGTTGCGACTATCGTGCACACCTCGCCGGTGACCGGTATGGGCGTGGATGTAGCGGCTGTGGCTGCCGAGATCCGCGCCGTTGCGCCCAATTGCTTCATCATAATCGACGGTATCCAGCACGCCGCGCATGGCCGGATCGACCTGACCGCCTATGATGTCGATGGCTATGTGATCTCGCCCTACAAGGTGTTCTCGCGCCATGGTTACGGGGTGGCCTGGATTTCTGACCGGCTGACCAAGCTGCCACATAACAGCTTGATCGACGGCCCCGCCGACAATTGGGAAATGGGGACGCGCGATACCGGCTCTTACGCTACAATGTCTGACGTAGTCAGCTATTTCGAATGGCTGGGCGCACAGGTCAGCGACGCCACCGACCGGCGCGAAAAATTCGTCGCTGCCGGAGAGGCGATCCATGAGCAGGAAAAAGCGTTGACTGATGCGATGATCCGCGGAACCGGCAACCTGCCCGGGCTGGCCGAGATGGAGAAGGTGACCATTCTGGGCGGTGTCGATAACCCAGCACGCGAGGGGCTGGTGTCACTGCAGGTCGAGGGCGTGCCGTCGGTCGATGTGGTCAAGCAACTGAACGAACAAGGCATCCGTACGCATTTGCGCAAGGCCGATCACTACTCGGGCAACATCTTGACACCGCTTGGCATGGCCAGCTGCGTGCGTGTTTCGATGTGCCACTACAACAGCGTCGCCGAAGTGGCCCAGTTTCTGGGTGCAATGAAAACCATCGCCGCCTGAGGCATTTGAGAGGGGAAGCACATGAAAACGCATGCGCAAGCGGTTGTAATCGGCGGCGGCCTAGCCGGCTGTTCAATTCTGTATCATCTCGCCAAGTTGGGTTGGACCGATGTTGTCCTGCTAGAGCGGGACGAACTGACCAGCGGCTCGACCTGGCACGCGGCGGCCAACATTCATGGGCTGCATGACAACAACAATATTACCCGCATCCAGCACTATACGATGAATCTGTATAAAGAGCTGGAACAGGAAACCGGTCAAAGCTGCGGTGTGTTCCAGCCCGGCTCGCTCTATTTGGCGCAAACCGAAGAACGTGAGCATCAGCTGCGCCTGCAGGAAGCCAAGGCTAAATTTTATGGTTTGAACTTCCACGAGGTCAGTCGCGAGCAGGCCAAGGAACTGCACCCGCTGGCGCAGTTCGACGATATCCGCTGCATCATGTATGAACCCGATGGCGGCAATGTGGATCCCTCGGGCGTGCCCCACGCCTATGCTGCCGGTGCCCGCGCCATGGGAGCAACCATAGAACGGTTCTGTCCGGTGCTAGGTACGGATCAGCAACCCGACGGGTCTTGGATCGTGCGTACCGCAAAGGGCGATATTCACACGCAATGGGTGGTGAATGCCGCTGGTCTTTGGGGCCGCGAAGTTGCGGCGCTGGCGGGGCTGACTCTGCCGTTGCAACCGACCGAGCACCAGTACTTCGTGACTGAATCCATCGAAGAAGTTGCCGATCTGGGCCGTCGCCTTCCGTCAATTGCAGACCGGGATGGCGAGTACTATTTCCGTCAGGAAGGCAACGGATTGCTGATCGGGGCCTATGAGAAGGACATGAAGTTCTGGGCCGAGGACGGCACGCCGCTGGACTTTGCCCATGACCTGTTCCCCGACGATTTGGATCGGATCATGGAAAACGTGATCCGCGCTACCGAACGTGTGCCAGTTGCCGCCACCGCAGGGGTCAAACGGGTGATCAACGGGCCGATGATCTGGTCTCCGGACTCCAGCGCCTTGTGGGGTCCGGTGCCCGAACTGAAGAACTATTTCCTCTGCGGCGGACTGATCCCGGGTTTCTCGCAATCGGGTGGTCTGGGCCTGCTGGCGGCGCAGTGGATGATCGAGGGCGAGCCGCAATACGACATGTTTGCCTGGGATCTGGCCCGTTTCGGCGACTGGGCCGACAAAAAATTCACCAAGGCACGGGTCGAGGACCAGTATACCCACCGTTTTGCCATCCACTTCCCGAACGAGGAGCGTAGTGCTGGTCGCCCCGCCCGAGTCCGCCCTGCCTATGAAATGCAGAAAGACATGGGCTGTGTCTTTGGTCTGAACTGTGGCTGGGAGCATCCCCTATGGTTCGCCGATCAGCCCGGTGTACAGGAAACCAACGGCTTCACACGCCAGAACTGGTGGGAGCCGGTGGGACGTGAGGTACAGATGCTGCGGGAGAATGTGGGCGTCATCGACATATCGAATTTTGCGAATTACATCATCAAAGGACTCGGCGCGCAAGATTGGCTGGACCGCTTGGTTGCCAACCGCGTACCGACCGTGATCGGGCGGTCTTGTCTGACGCCGCTGATCTCTGTCCGTGGCGGCGTGGCTGGCGATTTCACCATAACCAAGGTGGCCGATGACGAATTCATGATGATCGGATCGGGCATGGCCGAGCGCTATCATCAACGCTTCTTCAACATGATCGACCTGCCAAAGCACACAACCTTCGAAGTCGCCACCGACCGCATAGCCGGGTTCAACGTCGCCGGTCCGAAAGCGCGTGACCTGCTGCAGCGGCTGACCAATGCAGACCTGTCGAACGAGGCGTTCCGCTTTATGCGCTCGGCCACAATTGAGGTTGCAGGTGTCACCTGTCTGGCCATCCGCGTCAGCTTTACCGGCGATCTAGGGTGGGAGTTGCACTGCGCCGAAGAAGATCAGACCCGCCTTTACGCTGCGCTGCTGGATGCGGCCAAGCTGCTGGATGGCGGCCCCGTTGGCGGCCGCGCGCTGGGGTCGTTGCGGATCGAAAAAGGTTATGGCTCATGGGGCCGTGAGTATTCGCAGGAATACTGGCCGCAAGAGGTCGGGCTGGCGGGCCTGATCAAGCTGGACAAGGATTTCCTGCACAAGGATGCGTATCTGTCGGTCAAGGACAACGCCGCGCGCGAAGTGCTGTCAATCTTCGAGGTCGAAGTCTCCGAGGATGCCGACGCTACCGGCGGTGAGCCGATTTTTAACCCGGATGGTACCCCGGTTGGCCGCGTGACATCCGGTGCATACGGCTATTCGGTCGGCAAATCGCTAGCGCTTGGCTATATAAACCCTGAGGTCGCACAACCTGGTGATACGGTCGAAGTGTTCATCCTTGGCAATCCCCATAAAGCGAAAATCCTGTCCGAGCCCCCATTTGACCCGGATGGAAACCGCCTGCGTGATGTTAAACCGGCACTGGAAGGGGCTGCTTGAGCAGCCCCGTTGCAGGTCAGCGGTTCATGCTGGCGGCGGCGTTTAGCAGCCAGTCCTGAAACAGCCTGACCGACGGTGAAACGGGTTTTTCCTTGAGACGCACGAAATAGGCCCAGGGGCTGTCCAAATCGAATTCGAATGGTTCGATCAGCAGCCCCCGGTCCACATAAGACCCGGCCAAAGAGCGGGGCAGAGCGACGCAGCCCAACGACTGCGCCGCCATCTCCATTGCCAGATTTGAAGCGTTGGTCCGCAGCCCTTCCTTCTGGTTCAGGTCTGCCAGATCAAAATGACGTGCGACCCGTTCCCAATAAGCTGGACGACCCAGAATATGGATCAGAGGTGCCTCTTGCAGTTGCGCCGGATCGGTCAGCTGCGCGCCATTGACTGTGAATTCGGGCGCACACACGACCGCAAGCTTTTCGGCCCACAGCTGCCGTGCGCCCACCGTCACATCGTCAATATGATTGACCGTTATCGAAATGTCCGAGACGTTCGGCTCGACATCAATCCAGACGGTGCCGTGTACCGTCAGGTCGATATCCGGGTGCTGGTCGCTAAAGCCCCGGATTACGTCCGGTAGCCAATTCTCGGCCAGGCTGACCGGGCAAGACACGACGACTTTGCGGGTGTGTGACCGCTGGATGACCGATTGTGTGGCCACGTCAATCTCATGCAGAGCATGCCGCACTGAAGGCAGATACGCCTCGCCCACGTCGGTCAGCGACAATGACCGGGCATGGCGCACGAACAGAGGCCGCTGCAAAAACTCTTCGAGCGAACGCACATGGTTGCTGACGGCGGATTGGGTGCAGTTCAGCTCATCTGCCGCGCTGGTAAAGCTGAGGTACCGGGCGGCGGCCTCGAAGGAGCGCAGGAAGATCAGGTGGGGCAGGTTCATCATGGCGACATTTTCCTGGGCGGGCGGATGGGTGGTACGCCGGGAATCCTGTTTCGCGGCGGGAATTGATCTGGTTCATATGCTACAATGGAGCGGAGCCAAAGCTACAAATTTTCCGGGGCCATTGCCCTCGTATTGTTTTCGTGCTGCGATGGGCAAACACACTTAGGTTTTGGCCGAACCCGAAACCTCATCTGTAGGGCATCGTGACCAACACATTTCAAACTATCGCAAAGTTTGCGCTAAATCGAAGGGTGCAGGATTTCCCCGACAGCGCGCTCGAAGCGGCAGCACTGATGCTGCTGGACACGCTGGGGATCACCATCGGGTCCGGACCGATGCAGGCCGGTCAGATCGCGCGTGACAGCGCAGTGGCGCTTTACGGTGCGGGCGATCCGGGCCTCAGCGCACGGATGCTGTTCGATGGCCGCAAGGTTAGCGTTGCCGGCGCGGCTTATGCCGCTGCGACTCAGACCGATAATCTGGATGGCCATGACGGCTATAACCCCACCAAGGGCCATATCGGTGTTGCCGTTGTGCCGGCTCTGGCGGCTTTGGCGGAAACGGTCGCGGATTTTTCCGGCCCCGAGGCGTTGGCGACCGTAACTATTGGATACGAAATCGCCGGGCGCGCCGGGATTTCGTTGCATGACACAGTCAGCGACTACCACACTTCCGGCGCATGGAACGCGTTGGGAGTTGTGGCCGTTGCCGCCCGTCTGCGCGGGCTGAGCGCAGAACGGATGCGGCAGGCCATGGGCATCGCCGAATATCACGGGCCGCGCAGTCAAATGATGCGCGAGATTGCCAACCCCACCATGCTGCATGACGGCTCGGGCTGGGGCGCGCTGGTGGGTGTATCCTCGGCAGTGCTGGCCGAGAAGGGATTTACCGGCGCGCCGGCGATCACCATAGAGGCGGATGAGGTCGCGCATCACTGGCGGGATCTGGGCAGCTTCTGGCAGATGGAAAATCAATATGTGAAGCCCTATCCGATCTGTCGTTGGGCCCATGCAGCGATCGACGCCACCAGGGCGCTGATGCGTGAATATGGCCTGTCTCATCAGGACATTGCCGCGATTCAGGTGAACACTTTCCTCGAAAGTGCCTGCCTGTTTCAGGGTATGCCGGATGACACTTCGAAGGCGCAGTATTCGCTGCCCTTCGCTGTGGCGACGATGGTCGCGCATGGCCGTATCGGGGTCGAGCATATCACCGGCGCGGGCCTCTCCGATCCGCTGGTCGCGGCGATTGTCGACCGTATCTCGGTGGCCGAGACCGCGCGCCATTCCGACCGCTTTCCTCAAAGCCGCGTTGCTGATGTCGTCATGACCTTGACGGATGGGCGGGAATTGGCGTCGGGCGACGTCCACGCGCGCGGCGGGCCCGAGGCACCCATGGACCGTGACGAAGTGATTGCCAAGTTCATGGAGTTCGCCACTCCACCGCTGGGGGTCAGCCGTGCCGCCGCCATACGCGACGCGGTTCTGGGGTTGCAGTCGCCGGACGCCAAATTCTCGGATCTCGGCGCGCTGATTTATGACGCCGCTGACAACCGCTGAAATCAGGACAACAAAAATGCCGCTAAGGCTGCTGAAATACGGGCTATCCGCCGATTACCCTGTCACCGGAGACATTCCGGCCACGCTAGAGCTTAAATCCAGTTACGATGTGGTCATCGTAGGTGGTGGCGGCCACGGACTGGGCTGTGCCCACTACCTATCAAAGTATCACGGCATCACCAATGTGGCTGTGCTGGAAAAGGGTTATCTGGCGGGCGGCAACACCGCGCGGAACACCACTACCATCCGCTCGAACTACATCACCAAAGAGGGCATCGCGTTCTACAAGGAAGGTGTGCAGCTTTACGGGGAGATGAGCGAAGAGCTGGATTTCAACGTCATGTTCAGCCAGCGCGGTCAACTGACGCTGGCCCATACCGAGGCGACGCTACGCTCGTTCCATCTGCGGGCCGAGATGGGTAAACACGCGGGCACCCGGATCGAGGTCGTTGATGCACAGACGGTCAAGGACCTGTCCCCGCATCTGAATATGGATGAGGGCGGGCCGCTGGAAATCATCGGCGGTTTGTGGCACGCCGATGGAGGCACTGCGCGGCATGATGCGGTGGCCTGGGGCTATGAAGCGCAAGCCAGTAGGCGCGGGGTGGAAATTCATCAACGTACCGAGGTTGAAGGGTTCGACGCTGCCGGCGGCAAGATCACAAAAGTGCGCACCAATCGCGGTTATATCAGTGCCGGGCAGGTGATGATTGCTGTCGGGGGCATGAACTACGATATGGCGATGAAAGCCGGGGTAGAATTGCCGATCCGTTGCTATCCGTTGCAGGCGATGGTCACGCAGCCGCTGAAACCGTGGCTGCACACGCTGGTCAGTTCGGTCAGCCTGCACACCTATCTGGTGCAGTCATCGCGAGGCGAGATCGTGATCGGCGGTGGCTCGGACCCTTATCAGCTGTATTCGACCCGCTCGACACTGGACATGAAAGAACATCTGGCCGAAGGCGCGGTACATTTGTTCCCGTTCCTGCACGGGGTGCGTCTGCTGCGACAATGGGCCGGGATTACCGACATGACGCCCGATTACTCACCCATCATGGGTGCCAGCCCATTGTCCAACCTATGGCTAGATTGCGGTTGGGGCACCTGGGGGTTCAAAGCCACTCCGGTGGCGGGCAAGTACATGGCGCAGTCCATCGCCAACCAGAAGGTCGCGCCGATACTCGAACCCTTCACAATGGAGCGTTTCGCCACCTTTGATCTGCTCAATGAAATGGGCGCAACTGCCGCGAGCCACTGACATGAAGATCCTGATCTGCCCGATGAACGGGCCCCGCAATATTAATGAATTCCAGAGCTTCGGCCCCCTGCGCGCCAACCCCGACCCGGATGCAACCAGCGATCAGGACTGGGCACGTCACCTGTTCCGTGCCAACAATTCACGTGGAACGCTGGTGGAATGGTGGCGGCACGTGCCCTCGAACTATTTCTTTCTGGCCGAGCGCAACGCCACCACGAACGAGGTGATCCGCACTTTTGACCCCTCAGAGCTGGAGCAAAGGTGATGGCCCGACTTCCCGCACCCTGGGGCAACAGGATCAATCGAGATGCGCCGGTATCGTTCGGCTTTGAAGGGCAGGCGTTTCAGGGATACGAAGGTGATGTGATCGCCTCGGCTTTGGCCGGGCAGGGGAAGTGGATGCTGTCGCGCTCGTTCAAATACCACCGACCGCGCGGTGCGATGTCGATGGCGGGCACCGAGGCCGATACGCTGGTGCAACTGCCCTCGGACCCGAACGTGCAGGCCGACCGGCATCCGATTTCGGCAGGGCTGCAAGTTAAGGCGCAGAACGTCAACGGATCACTGGCGCGAGACCGCGACGCATTCATGGACAAGCTGGGGCGATTCATGCCGGTGGGGTTCTATTATCGTACCTTCATGGGCCCGACGCGCAATAGCTGGCTGAAACTGTGGGAGCCGCTGATCCGCAAGAAGGCTGGGCTGGGCGTTCTGGATATCAACGCACCGAATGAAGACTACGAAAAGGCCAACCTGTTTTGTGACCTGCTGGTCGTCGGCGCGGGGCTGGCCGGGTTGACCGCCGCCATCGAAGCCGCCGAAGCCGGGGCTGACGTCATCCTGGCCGAGCAGGAGCCGGTATTGGGCGGCGCGCTGACCTATGGCCGCGATGTCGACAGGCTGTCCGACCTACTGGCGAAAGTGCAAAGTCTGCCGAACCTTCGCATCATGACCGATACAGTGGTGAACGGCTGGTTCGAGGACAACTGGCTGCCGCTGATCCGGGGCAACAAGCTGTTCAAGACGCGCGCGCGCGAGGTTCTGCTGGCCACCGGCTGCATCGAACAGCCCGCGATCTTCCGAAACAATGACCTGCCGGGCATCTTGCTGGGCACTGGCGCGCAACGGCTTATGCGGCACTATGGTGTGAAACCGGGCAAGCGCGCGGTGGTACTGGCCGCCAATCTCGACGGTTATCGGGTGGCGCTGGATCTGTTGGACGCAGGCGTAGAACTGGCGGCTGTGGTTGATCCGCGCCCCGGCGGCAGCGGCAGTGAGCTTGGCCAGCAACTGGCAACAAGGGGAACGCGTGTCATTCACGGCGCCGTGGGCGAGGCGCGTGGCAAGACCCATGTTACCGGCGTAAAGGTCGGAGGCGACTGGCTAGATTGCGATCTGTTGGTAATTTCGGTCGGCTATGCGCCAATGTGGCAACTGCCCTGTCATGCTGGCGCGAACCTTGGGTACAATGAAACGGCGGCGCGGTTTTCCCTGTCTCTGCCAGACGCTCCGCTGGGCATTGCCGGGGGTGTTGCCGGGGTCTTTGCGCCTGATGCGGTGGTGGCCGATGCGCAACGCGCGGCACAGACGGCGTTGACTCGTCTGGGGCTGCCAACCCGCGACATCGCGCAGGTTGAAGATGTCGAGGCTGCGTTGACGAATTTCGAACCGGCAATCGCCGGGCATCCCAAGGGCAAGGATTTTGTCGACCGGGACGAGGATATTCAGATCAAGGACCTGCAAAACGCGGTTAAGGAAGGCTATCGCGAGCTGGAGCTGATCAAGCGCTTTACCACAGTTGGTATGGGGCCGTCACAAGGGCGGCACTCGGCGCTGGCCACCGCCCGGGTGGTGGCCAAGGCGACCGACCGCACAATCGGGCAGATCGGCGTGACTACCGCCCGTCCGCCCTTTGGCCCCGAAACGCTGGGCGTGCTGTCTGGTCATCATCACCCGGCAGACAGGCGCACCGCGCTGCATCACGAACATATCCGGTTGGGGGCGGACATGCGCCCGGTCGGAGCGTGGTGGCGGCCTTATTTCTACGGCCCCAAACAAGACGCCAAGCGCCTTATCGAAGAAGAGGTGCATGCGGTGCGCAATGGGGTCGGCGTGCTGGATGTTTCAACTCTGGGCGGGCTCGAGGTGCGTGGCCCGGATGCGGGCGAATTCCTCAACCGCATTTACACCATGGCCTATAAAAAGCAGCCTGTGGGCCGCTGCCGGTACTGCCTGATGACAAACGAAATGGGCACGGTGATCGACGATGGCGTGGCGTATCGACTGGCCGAGGATCTGTTCTATGTCACCGCCACCACCGGGGCCGTGGCGCGGGTTTATTCGGATATGTTGTTCTGGAATGCGCAGTGGCGGTTGGATGTGGATGTGCTGAACGTCACCTCGGCCTTCTCGGGCTTCAACATTACCGGTCCCAAGGCGCGCTCCGTGGTCGAAGCGCTGGACAGCGACATCGATTTCTCGCGCGATGGCTTTGCCTATCTCGACGGGCGTAGCGGCATGGTGGCCGGGGTGCCGGTGCGCGCCATGCGGATTGGGTTCACCGGCGAGTTGAGCTACGAGCTGCACTGCCCGACCAGCTATGCCAACACCCTGTGGGATGCGGTGATAGCGGCGGGTCACGCGCACGAGTTGCGCCCTTACGGGCTGGAAGCCAGCCGGATTCTGCGGTTGGAGAAAGGCCATATCCTGATTGGTCAGGACACCGACGCGCTGACCTCGCCGGATGAGCTGGGGTTCGAATGGGCGATCTCGAAGACCAAGCCGTTTTTCGTGGGCAAGCGCTCAACCGAGATGCGCCGAAACAAAGGCCTGCCGCGCAAGCTGGTCGGGCTGACATTCGACGGGCCAGATGTACCGGGGGAAAGCTGTCTGGTACTGAGGGACGATGTACCGGTGGGGCATGTGACCTCGGTCCTGTGGTCGCCGACGCTGAACACCCATATCGCGCTGGCATATGTGCATGGCGATGACGCTACACAAGGATCGCAGGTCACGGTGAAGTGCCGCAATGGCAAGCGCGTCGTTACAACTGTGCGCGGCCAAACCTTTTTTGATCCTGAAAACAAACGGCAGGAGGTGTGATGATGCGAACCTATCCGCTTGACCCAAAGGGCGCTGCTGAAGACACACCGCTGGTTTCCGGGCAGATTTTCCTGCAGGACCTGACCCATACGCCGCGTTTTGGCCTCAAGGGCCGAGGCACAGTGGCGTTTTTGCAATCGCGGGGCCTAAAGGTGTCAGACGTCAACGAAACCGCCGATGGCCTTCTGCGTCTGGGTCAGGAAGAGGTGGTGGTACTGGATGCGCCTGCCGACCTGTATGCCCGGTGGCAAGTCGCCGCCACGCCAAAGGGCTATTATTCCTGGCGCGAGGAAACCTGGGCCATGATGCACCTGACCGGCCCGCGCCTGTTCAATCTGCTGGCCAAGATTTGCACGGTCGACCTGTCGCCCGGTGCCTTTCCAGTGGGAAAGATCGCCCAGACCCGCGTGGGCTATGTCGAGGCAATCACATGGCGCAACGACCGCAAAGGTGTGGGGTTCGATGTCCTTTTTGACATCGCCGCCACTGCTTTTTTCGCCAACGCGGTAGCCATTGCCAGCGCCGAGTTCCAACCGGAGGTACCCGCATGAAATCCCCCACCGTGATCTTGCACACCGATAACCCCGACGCTGCCCGTGCGGTTCTTGCTGAGGGTCATCCCGATCTGCCGATCCACACCAGCGACAGCTACGAGGCGCTCACGGGTTTGATCGAGGATACAGGGGCTGAGGTTGTCTATTCCGTTCGCTTTGCGGGCACCCCCGGCTTTCCACGCGCAGCACTGGTCGAGAACCCGCAAATCAAATGGGCTTCGGTCGGCGGCTCGGGCACCGATCACCTGAACCCTTGGAACCCTGATGAGGTAACGGTGACAAATGCCGCCGGGGTCGCCGCCGATATGATGGCACAATATGCGCTGGGGGCGATGCTGCATTTCACGCTGGATTTCCCGGGCTTTCGTGCCGCGCAGGCGCGGCGGGATTGGATCGGCGGCAAAGTCGAGCCCATCGACAGCAAGACGGTGCTGATCATCGGCCTTGGCAAAACCGGAGAGGCTGTTGCGGCACGGTCCAAAGCTATGGGGCTGAACACAATCGGTGTACGGGCCCGCCCGAAACCGACCCCCAACGTGGACGAGGTACACGGGATGGAGGCTTTGCCTGATCTCTGGCCACGCGCTGACTTTATCGTCGTTTGCGTACCACTGCTGGACAGCACGCGCGGTCTGGTCGGGGCGGAGGCTTTTGCCGCCATGAAACCGACGACGGTGATAATCGACGTCTCGCGAGGTGGGGTAATTGACGAAGCACCTCTACTGGCCGCGCTGGAACAGAACCGGATCAGAGGCGCGGCGCTGGACGTGTTCGTTACCGAACCGCTGCCTCAGGGGCACAGGTTCTGGGAACTGGACAACGTGATCGTCACACCGCACTGCAGCTCGGTCTATGACGGCTGGGATCTGAAATCGGTCCGCATGTTTTCCGAGAACCTGATGCGCTATCGCAAGGGCGAGGTGCTGAACAACATCGTAAATCCACAACGGGGATACTAGGTCAATGGCACGAGACAGACGCAGCGGCGGGCGACGCGGCAAATCCGGGCGCGCGGCGGCGGGAATCGAACAGCTGCTCTGGCAACAGGTGCGCAACAGCTATCCGCCGTTCGAGCTGTTGAACCCTGAACAGATGGAACAGCTGCATACAACCTCGATGCGCATTCTGTCCGAGGCCGGTATCCGGGTGATGGGCGACAATGTTATGGACATTTTCGAACGCGCGGGGGCCATCGTAGACCGCGACACCAAGACCATCCGTATGGACGAAACCATTGTCGCCGAAGCGTTGAAAACGGTGCCCTCGGAATTCACGCTGACCTCTCGCAACCGCGCGAAACAGATTACGCTGGGCGGCGATCATGTGAATTTTGGTTTGGTTGCCGGGCCGCCGAACGTACATGACTGTATCAATGGCCGCCGTCAGGGTAATTATGATGACTATTGCAACTTCATCCGGTTGGCGCATCATTTCAACGCTATCCATCTGATCGGCAATCAGGTGATGGCCCCGATCGAAATGCCCGCCAACAACCGTCATCTGGACACCTACAACGCCAACCTGAGCTATAGCGACCTGAGCTTTCACTGCACCGCTATCGGGCGCGGGCGGGCGATGGATGGCATCAACATGATGGCGATTTCGCGCGGTCAGAAACCTGAGGATATGCGCGGCGATCCGGGAGTGATCACAATCATTTCGGTGAACTCTCCACGCCTGTTCGACGATGCCATGGGTGACGGCCTGATCGCGATGGCCGAGTATGGTCAACCTGTGACGGTCACGCCATTCACTCTGATGGGGGCAATGACACCGGTCACGCTTCCTGCCGCGCTGGCGCAACAGAACGCCGAGGCGCTGTTCGGTGTGGTGCTGACGCAGTTGGTCAGCCCGGGAGCGCCTGTCATGTATGGCTCATTCACCTCGAATGTGGACATGAAATCCGGGGCTCCGGCCTTTGGCACACCGGAAAATGCCAAGGCGAATATTGTCGGCGGGCAGCTGGCGCGGCGCTATGGCATTCCGTACCGGACATCGAACGCAAATGCATCCAACGTGGTGGATTTGCAGGCGGCATACGAAACGATGATGGCCACATGGGGCGCGGTTCTGGGAGGGGCCAATATCGTCTATCATGCCGCCGGCTGGCTTGAAGGCGGGCTGACCGCATCTTATGAGAAATTCGTCATGGATATCGAGATCATCCAGAACATGATGGAATTCCTAAAGCCGATGAAATTTGACACGGATGAACTGGGCCTGGACACCATCAAATCGGTGCCCACTGGCGGCCATTTCTTTGGCGTCGATCACACGATGGAACGCTATGAGACCGCGTTCTACAAACCGATGCTGTCCGACTGGCAGAACTATGAAAACTGGGAGGCGGCCGGAGCCAAGGACGCACTGCAACGCGCCACCGAGGTTTGGCAGCAGGCGCTACGCGAGTATCAGATGCCCGAGATGGACCCCTCTGTGCGTGAGGAGCTGGATGCCTATATCGCCAAACGCAAGGAAGAGATCGGCAGCGGCGAACCCTGATGGAATATCGGGGCAGGGGGGTCGACCGCTGCCCCGGTTCGGTTACAGCAGATCGAACAACCGGCCCGGCAGCGCCTCGTGGCGTGGCAGACCCAGCGCCCGCATCATGCAGAACATCATCGCCTGATTTGAGGTCACCACCGGCTTGTCCAGCGTGTCCTCGATCTGCTCGATGGCCTCGACTGCGCGCATGTCGGTGCAGCTGAGCACGACGGCTTGCGCGTCCGGGTGGTCTGCCTCACAGGCGAGGTCGTAAACCTCGTCCGGGGTCAGCTCTCCTTGTCCATAATTGCCCAGCTCGCGACCAACGTCGGCGCAACGCACGGTTTCGATGTCGTTTGCGGCCATGAAATCCATCGCCTGCGTGTTGATCTCGCCCAGATAGGGCGAGGAAAAGCTCACTTTCGTCACCCCAAGCGCCTGAATGGCAGCGATCAGCGATCCGGCGGCTGTCAGCGATTGCGCTCCCGATCCGGCCTTGATCTGCTGCGCCAGATCGGCGTCGAAAGACGGTCCATGGGTCAGCGTGGCCGAGGTGCAGCCGTACAGCACCACATCTGGCCGCACGCCCGAAATCATCCGCAAATCGTGGCTGATGTCCGAGGCCCCAAGCCCCGCCATCTGGTCAGAACCGGGGATTTCATCGACATCATAACCACCCATGCGCTGGAAATGCACGGTGGTATCCGGGCAGCGCATCAAGGCCATATCGGCCTCGAGGTTGGTGTTGGTGAAGGGCACCAGAACGCCGATCTTGGCCCGGGTACGCGTTTCGTGGCTCATGACGTTACCTTTCTCAGAACGGCCAGACAGCGATCCATTACCGGCGTGTCGCAGATCGTGGCGCGCAGGCAGTCGGACAGACCATAGCCGCCCATACCGCGCATCAGCAGTTTCTCGGCCCGTAGCGCGGCGTCGGCATGTTGCGCCTGCTCGGTCGAGGCAAAGCGGATCAGCACGAAATTGGTGTGGCTGTCCGGTACGATCAGCCCCAGATCGCGGCAGTCCTCCGCGAGCCGATCGCGAATGGTTGCCGTTTTCGCGACCACGTCCCGCATATGCGCCTGATCGCGCATCGCCGCCGCTGCCGCAGCCTGCGAGGCAATCGAGATGTTGTTGGGGTTCAACAGCTTGCGCAGCTCTCTGGCGATGTCGGTGGGGAAATAGCCCCACCCGGCGCGCGCCCCGGCAAGCCCGTAAGCCTTGGAGAAGGTGCGGGTGATCACGGTATCCCCCCGATCAGCCAGCGCGAAAATCTCTGCTGGATCGTTGGCTTGGTCGGCGAACTCGGCATAGGCCTGATCGACCACCAGCAGCACGTCGCCGGGTAGCGCGTTGCGCAGGCGCAGGATGTCGGCATTCGGGATCAGGGTGCCGGTGGGATTGCCCGGGTTACAGACAAACACGATACGGGTCGCCGGGGTGACGGCGGCCAGAACCGCGTCGACGGATACGGTCAGATCGACCTCGGGCGCGGCGACGTATTCGGCCTGCGCCTGCGCCGTGGCCGAGGCCACGAAGGCATAGCCATACTGCGTGCCCAGCACGTGATCGCCGGGCCCGGCAAAGGCGCGGATCAGGCAGCCGATCAGCTCCATCGAGCCCGCGCCACACAGCACCCGCGCCGGGTCGACCCCGTGTACCCCGGCAATGGCCGCGCGCATGTCGGGCCATTCGGGATCGGGGTAGAGCGTCAGATCAGCCAGCGCTGCCTGCCCGGCCGCCACGGCGGACGGACTGGCCGGAAAGGCGCTTTCGTTCTGCGCCAGCGAGATGGTGCCTTCACCACCCAGATCGGCCAGCGCATAGGCGCCCATGGCGCCGACATGAGAAACCGGACGGATCATACGTCACCTCCGTAGGCATTGGCGCCCTCGGCGCTGACCAGACCGCGTTTGAGGTCCAGCGCCAGCGCGTCCCGATCACGGTCTGCCGGGTCGCCGAAACCGCCGCCGCCCGGGGTGTCGAAGATCAGGTAATCGCCACCTTCGACCCGCAGCTCTCCCTTGCCGGGAATGTCGCTGTCGCCATCACGGAACCGGATGCGCCCCGGCGCGCCGGGCTGACCGCCCATGCGGCCCAGGGCGGGGAATTTCAGCCGCTCGACCGACAGGAACACGATGAAGGGCGCGCCGTTGGCCGATGTCATCTCGATCCGCTGCCCAAGCCCGCCGCGATACTTGCCCGCGCCACCGGAATCCGCGCGCAGCTCGCGTCGCCAGATGGTCACCGGCGCGACGCTTTCGGTGATCTCCACCTGCGAACCGAACACGCCCGAGGGGTAGGCGGTGGCTGACAGACCATCCGCATGCGGCCGTGCACCGGTGCCGCCATTATGTACCGGTTCCACTGCGAATTCGCGCCCACCATCGCGGGCCACCTCGGGGGCGTGGCGCATGGGCAGGTCGAACATGCAGCTTGCGCCCTCGGCGGGCACTTCATCAGGTAGTGCCTGATGCAGACAGCCCAGCACCAGATCGGGTGTCACCTGACCCAGCGTGTGCCGCATCGCCACCGGCACCGGGCGCTGTGCGTTCAGGATGCAGCCCTTGGGGCCGTCGACGGTGAACGGCTCCAGCGATCCGGCATTGTTGGGGATGTCCGAGCCGACGATGCAGCGCAGCGCGAACACCGTATAGGCGGTGGCATAGTTCAGCGGCACGTTGATGCCCTTGCGCGAACAGCCCGAGGTGCCGGTGAAATCCACATGCATCCCCGATTTACTGACGGTCAGCGCGGCGTGCAGTTCCAGCTCATTCTCATAGCCGTCCATTTTCAGGACGTTTTTGTAGATACCTTCGGGCACCTCGGCGATGGCCTCAAGCGTGCCACGGCGCGAAGTGTCGATGATATAGGACCCCAGCGCATCCAGATCGGTCAGGCCGAACTCTTCCATCATCGAAACCAGCCGGTTCACCCCGGCCTCGCAACAGGCGATCAGGGCATAGATGTCACCCTCGTTGGCGATGGGCTCGCGGCTGTTGGCGCGGATGATGTCCAGCAGCAGCGCGTTTGGGGTGCCTTCCTCGACCAGTTTGCAGGGCGGAATCAGCAGCCCCTCGTCATAGATGTCGGAGCCTTCGGGGCCCATGCCCAGACCACCCAGATCAACTAGATGCGAGGTGCACGAGGTAAAGCCCACCACCTTGCCATCCTTGAACGCGGGCATCATCAACAGGAAGTCGTTCAGATGCCCCGAGGCCAGCCACGGATCGTTGGTCATGTAGATATCGCCCGGTTTCATGGTCTGAACCGGGAAGGCGGCGCGCAGATGCTGCACCGCTTCGGCCATGGTGTTGATATGGCCCGGCGTGCCGGTTACCGCCTGTGCCAGCATCCGGCCGTTGACGTCGAAGATCCCGGCGGAGATATCGCCGCATTCGCGCACGATGGGCGAAAAGGCGGCGCGGATCAGGGTTTGGCCTTGTTCTTCGACCACTGCCAGCAAACGGTTCCACATCACTTGTAGGCGGGCGGGGGAAAGATCGGTCGCCATCATGCGCCTCCTTTCTGGTCCTGAACCAGGACGAGGTTTCCTATGGCGTCCACATGGGCCGAGAAATCAGTCGAGACCAGCGTGGTGGTCTGCGGCTCGTGGATCAGCGCCGGGCCGCGCACATGGTCGCCGGACTTCAGATCGGCCCGCGCCACGAAGGCGGCCTGTTTCAGCGCGCCGTCCACATCGCAGGTAATCGGGCGAGTGTCGGGTGCGGTGAAGGTCGTCAATGCAGGTGTAGCGGGCACTGGTGGCACGGCGCTGTCAAGGGTCGCGACGCGCACCGCCCAGTTGAGAATCTCAATCTGCATCCCCGGCACCGGGCGTGAGAACTGCTTGCGATATTCTTCCTCAAAGGCGGTGGTCAGCGGTGCAATATCGTCTGCCGTCAGATGCCGGTCGGGCAGAGTGATCTCGATCTCGTGACCCTGACCGTTGTAGCGCATGAAGGCGGTGCGCTGTGTTTCGGTCGGGGCATCGCCCGCGCCCTGGGCAACCACGCCTTTGGCTTCGGAAATCATTGCGTCGAACATCGCGTTGATCTCATCCATGTCCATGCTGTCCAACAGCGAATAGCGCGAGCGGACGATTTCGAACGAAACGGGTGCGAACAGGAAGCCCACGGCAGACCCCACGCCCGGATTGGGCGGGATTACAATGCGGCTAACCCCGGCGGATCGTGCCACCCGGCTGGCATGCAACGGCCCGTTGCCGCCAAAGGCAATCATCGTGCGCGGTCCAAGATCCTTGCCCGATTCCACCGCGTGCATCCGGCCCGCGCTGGCCATGCTTTCGTCGACGATGCGGCTGACGCCGTCGGCTGAGCCAACGGCATCGAGATCTAGTTTCGACCCGATCACCCGGCTCAGCGACTGTTTCGAGCCTTCGGGGTCCAGCTTGATATGCCCCTCGGCAAATGTGTCGGGCACGATGTAGCCCAGCGTAATGTCGCTGTCTGTCACAGTGGGCTCGGTGCCGCCGCGCATGAAGGCCACGGGTCCGGGTTCAGACCCCGCCGATTTCGGACCCACGGTCAGGCGTCCCAGCCGGTCAACCCCGGCGATGGACCCACCGCCCGCGCCGATCTCGATCATCTCTATCACCGGGATGCGCACTGGCATGCCCGAGCCCTTTATGAACCGCGCGGCGCGGGCGATCTCGAACTGGCGCGAGGTCTGCGGGCGGGCCTTGTCGATCAGGCACATCTTAGCGGTGGTGCCGCCAACGTCAAAGGACAGCACCTGATCCAGCCCGGTGCGGGCGGCGATGCGGGCGGCCAGAATGGCCCCTCCGGCGGGGCCGGATTCCACCAGCCGGATCGGAAAACGCGCGGCGGTGCGCACGGTGCACATGCCGCCGCCCGCCGTCATCATCAGGATCGGACAGGTCACGCCCTCGGCCTCGAACCGGTCGACGAAACGGGCCAGATAGGTCTGCATCAGCGGCTGGATATAAGCATTGGCAACGGTGGTGCACAGCCGGTCGAACTCGCGCGCCTCGGGGCTGACCTCGGACGAGATCGAGACGGTCAGATCGGGCCGCTTCTCAGCCAGCACATCGCGTAGGCGGCGTTCATGGGCGGGGTTGGCATAAGCGTGCATCAGGCAGATCGCTATAGCCTCTGCGCCGCTCGCGTCGATATCGGCCAGCAGTGCGTCGATGGCCGAGTCTTCGAGCTCGATCAATACCTGACCACCCGCCGACATGCGTTCGCGCACGGTCAGAGCACGCTCGCGCGGCACCAGCAGGTCAGGCTTCTCGAGGTTGATATCGTATTGCGAATAACGCCGCTCATACGCGATTTCCAGGATGTCGCGAAAGCCTTCGGTGGTCACCGTCGCCACCACCGCGCCGCGACGTTCGATCAGCGCATTGGTCGCCAGGGTGGTGCCGTGGATAAAGCCGGTCACCTGATCCAGCGTCCGGCCCGATTGCTGCATTACTCGCGCGGCCCCTTCCATGGCGCCGTCGGCAGGGTTCTGATGGGTGGTCAGGGTCTTGGTGGAGGCCAGGATTGTCTCTTCGCCAGAGACAAGGACCGTATCGGTGAAGGTGCCGCCAATATCGATGGCCAGGCGCAGCGTTTGAGTTGTCATGAGGTCTTCCGAAATTCCTGTAATCGCAGCGTGAAGCAAAAGGCCCGAGGCCCTGCTTTATGCAAGGATCACAAGATCACAGCCGGTTGCGCGGCGGTCCGTAGGATTCGGAATGTCAGTCTGTGTCATGGGCGAAATGTGCAGTTTCAAGATAGCGGCAGCAAGCTGGATTACGACAGAAAGGCCTGCAAGCGACATCTTTCGGCGTAGCAGGCCCGAAATCTGCCGAAACGGGCCGTCAGACGGCGAGCGCTCGATCAGGCAAGCCACCAGCGTTCAGGGGCTTTGGCACCATCCATTTCCCAATTCGCGGCGATCTCGCCCTGGGCGACGGTTTTGGCAACACCCATGATATGATTGGCGAACATCGGAACGATCGCACCACCATCATCATGAACCAAAGTCTGCGCCTCGGCATACAGTGTGCGGCGTTTGGCGTCGTCCAGCTCTGCGCGGGCCTCGACCACGATGGCGTTGAAGCGATCGGCGGCTTCGCCTGTGCGCCAGGCTCGTACACCTCAATGAATTAGCCACCGGTGCCAATTCCGGATTGTGGGTCGGTCAATTTGCCATCGGTCGAAGGCATAATGACCAAGTGATAGCCAGACAGGATGATGGGAAGTCGGCATTTGCCGGATCCAGCTCGAACACCACGTTGTTGCCATCGGCGCGCATCGATTTGATTTGGGCAACCAAACCGTTCACCGCAGATTTCGATCCTTCGCCACAGTGGTGGTCGATTGTGGCGATGACAACGGCAGGGGTAAGGGTTTGGTCGTTGTGGAACTCGACCCCTTCACGCAGGGTGAATACCCAAGTGATTGCGTCGTTCGAGGAATACTCGGTCGCGAGTTCGGGCACTAAATTTCCGTTTGCGTCTAATTCGACCAAGTTGTTGCCGAACAGATAGGCGACAGCGGTTTTGATCGTGCCTTCATAGGTTGCTGGGTCTAAAAAGTCGGTAGTCGAACCGCTGCCAAAGCCAAATTTGATCGCTCCGCCTTTTTTAGGGACCTGCGCAAGTGCTTGTCCGGATAGGCTCAGTGCCGCCGGAATGGCAAGGCCCGCAGCCAGAGCGCTTGATATGAAGATACGACGCGAAATCCGGCCGCTCTGCAGTTTCTGCATCTGAGAGGACAGGAAAGGTGATCCGGGCCGAGCTTGGCCTCGATAAACCTGCCTATATCCGATATTTCGACTGGATCGGTGCGTTGGCGACCGGGGATCTGGGAACGTCGTTCTCAGGTCGGGCGAGTTCGGGTGTGGATCGATCACGTCCGGTAGTGGAACTGGTCGCACCGCGCTTATGGAACACATTGTTTCTTGCGGGTATGGCGGCGCTGATCTCGGTTCCGCTAGCGCTGTTTCTGGGTATCACCACCGCGCTGTGGCGCAATTCGCGCTATGATAAGCTGGCCAGCGCCAGCACCTTGACGGCGATCTCGTTCCCCGAGTTCTTCGTGGCCTATATCCTGATTTTGCTGTTCGGAACGCTATGGCCGGTGTTGCCGTCGTTGGCCAATGTGGAGCCAGGGATGCCGCTGGTCGAGCGGATCGTCAAATGCATATTACCTGCGCTTACACTGACACTTGTAATCGTCGCGCACATGATGCGTATGACGCGGGCTTCGCTGATCAGTCTTCTAGCTTCACCCTATGTCGAGATGGCGCGGTTGAAAGGAGAGAACGCCCGCCGCGTGGTTCTGCATCACGCGCTGCCCAATGCGTGGGCGCCAATTTCAACGGTGGTCGCGTTCAACCTGGCCTATCTGGTAGTTGGAGTGGTCGTGGTCGAGGTGGTGTTCGTCTATCCCGGCGTCGGCCAACTGATGGTCGATGCGGTCAGCTCGCGCGATATCCCGGTGGTTCAGGCGTGCGCCCTGATATTCGCCGCCACATATGTCCTTCTGAACCTGATTGCCGACATCATTGGAATCGTCACCAACCCGAGGCTTCTGCACCCAAAATGAGCCAGACAAGCAAGACATATTCAGCCGCCGCCGAGGTGGGTCGCGTGCGGACCCGTCGCAGCAAGCGCGAGCGTATTTGGATCGAGCTGAAGAAAGCGCCGCCGACAGCAATTTTCGGCATGTTTGTGATCCTGTTCTATCTAGTCATGGCAATCGGAGCGCCGGTCATCGCGCCTTACGGAGAGGCCGAGGTATTCCCGACGCCTTACGCACCCTGGTCGTCCGAGCATTGGCTGGGTACCGACCAGATCGGGCGTGATATCCTGTCGCGGCTGATCTATGGCGCGCGCAACACCATCGGTATCGCTTTTGTCACTACGCTGCTGGCGTTCTTCATCGGAGGCGGTCTGGGGCTGATCGCTGCGATTAACCGCAGTTGGCTGGATCAATTGATCAGCCGGGGCGTAGATGTATTTATGGCCATTCCCAGCCTGATTTTCGCGCTGATGCTGCTGTCGATTTTCGGCTCGTCGGCGCTGTCGTTGATTTTGATTATTGCGATTCTGGATTCAACCCGCGTGTTCCGCCTGACTCGCGCTGTGGCGGTGAACGTGGCAGTGATGGATTATGTCGAGGCAGCCCGGCTGCGCGGCGAAAAACTGCCTTGGGTGATGCGTCGCGAGATTTTGCCCAACATCATGCCTCCGCTGGTGGCCGAGTTCGGGCTGCGATTCTGTTTCGTTTTCCTAACCATCGCTGCGCTCAGCTTTCTGGGCGTCGGTATTCAGCCGCCCACCGCCGATTGGGGCACAATGGTGCGCGAGACCGCCAATCTGATCCAGTTCGCCAAATATGATTTCAAGGCCGGGATTACGCCACTGCTGCCCGCTGCCTCGATCGCGTTGATCACTGTGGCGGTCAACTTTGTCGTCGACTGGTTCTTGCACAAAACAAGCGGATTACGCGATGAACACTGAGACTGATCTTCTGCTGGATATGCGCGACATCCGTATCGAGGGGTTCTCGGACGAAAAGTGGAATCCGATCATCAAAGGTGTCAACCTGACCCTGAAGCGCGGTGAGGTGCTGGGCCTGATAGGCGAAAGTGGCGCGGGCAAGTCGACGCTGGGCAAAGCGGCTATGGGATACACGCAGCCCGGCTGTCGTATCACGGGCGGTTCGATCCGGTTCAAGGGGCAGGAGTTGCGCGATCTCGACGACCACGCGCTGCAGCATCTGTGGGGATCGCGGATAGCCTATGTGGCCCAATCGGCGGCTGCGTCGTTCAACCCGGCGCATAAGTTGTTGGATCAGACCGTTGCTGCAACGGTGCGCGAGGGACTGCAACCCGAGAATGTCGCGCGTGAGGATGCCCGCGCGCTTTATGCCTCGTTGTCGTTACCGCATCCCGAAACGATTGGTGACCGCTATCCGCATCAGGTCTCCGGTGGCCAGTTACAGCGGATCATGACAGCCATGGCGATGTCGCCCCGTCCCGATCTGATCATTTTCGACGAACCGACAACTGCGCTGGATGTGACGACCCAGGTCGAAGTTTTGACTGCTATGCGCCGGATCGTCGAAGAATTTCATACCGCCGCAATCTACATAACCCATGACCTGGCGGTGGTCGCGCAGATGGCGGACCGGATCAAGGTGCTGCGCTATGGAGAAGAGGTAGAAGAGGCGGAAACGCGCAAAATGCTGTCTGCGCCCGAGCAAGAGTATACCAAATCCCTCTGGTCCGTGCGTCTGTTGCAAAAACAAGCCGAGACTTCGGATGATATCATCCTTAAAATTGACGGTGTGGATGCGGCCTATGGCAAGAGCGCCAAGGTGTTGCACAATGTGTCAATCAGCCTGCCGCGGGGGCGCACGGTGTCGATTGTCGGCGAATCCGGATCTGGTAAATCGACCACGGCGCGGGTGATCACCGGCTTGCTGCCCGCCACAAGCGGGCAGGTCACGTTCAATGGCGAGGTCCTGCCAAACGAACTGAAAAACCGCAGCCGTGATCAGCTGCGCAGAATTCAGATGATCTATCAGATGGCCGATACCGCGATGAATCCGCGTCAAACCGTAGGTGAAATCATTGGACGTCCGCTGGAATTCTATCATGGTCTGCGGGGCCGGGCGCAGGAGGACCGGGTCATCGAACTGCTTGAAGCCATCGAGTTGTCGGAAGACTTCTTTGATCGTCTTCCCAGCGAATTGTCCGGCGGACAAAAACAGAGAATTTGCATTGCGCGCGCTCTGGCCGCGGACCCTGAGGTGATTATTTGTGACGAAGTGACGTCCGCGCTGGACCAGATTGTGCAGGAAGGCATCCTGCAATTGCTGATGCGCCTACAAAAGGAGCGCGGAATTTCCTATCTGTTCATCACGCATGACATTGCCACGGTCGAGGCTATTTCGGACGAGATTGTTGTGATGCTGAATGGTCAAGTCGTCGAGCAGGGATTGAAGAATACCGTTCTATCCGAACCCTTCCCGGACTATACAAAGCTGCTGCTAAGTTCGGTTCCCGAGATGGACCCGGATTGGTTGACGAACCTGCTGAAAGAGCGAAAAGAAAATCACTTAAATACAAAACATGACACTGCGTAGGCGCGGGCAATAACAACACTTGGGAATCTCAGTCGCAGTGGATTTCTCATTTTGCTTGTATTCCGAAACTCAGTTTTTACCGACATCTCGACAGATCGGTGTAAAGAGAACCTGCAACTCAGGAGCAACTCGCGAATTAAGGTGGCTTTTGACTGGATCGCATTGATGTTCTTGTTCACAATCAGTTCGATCCTCTTTTGGGCTGTCATAGGGTTAATATTTGAGGTCGCCGCAGGCCGTGTAATTGCCTCGTTCTTCGACACCCCATTGGTGACATGGGTTGCAGTCATCGCAACCTTCCTCGCCGGGTTTCCTCAGTCAGCGCGCGCGAAGCCTTGTCGCAAAATACGAGTGCAAGGCTGCGATCAATAATGTGCGAGCGGCGCTTGTCGTGATGACTGTCCCAATGGCATCATCTCCGACGGTCATGGGACTGCTCTCTGCAATGGGTGCTCGAGTAGTGGCTGGAATGCTGCAGAGCGCACCTTACATGCGTCGCAAAAAGATCTTACCGACTAAACTTCCTAGAACGACATAGTCCAATTTGGTGATGCCTCATGAACAATAGATCTGGGACCGAGTGAACGTCGATCACAATCTGGCATCCCCTGCCTTGTTCGTCGGAGGTGGCAGTAGCACTTTGCCTACCAAGCTGCTCGCACCGCGACCACTGATGCAGGTCACCCGGTTTTTTTCTGATCGACCCTGGCGAGCGGGCGCAGAGCTTTTACATCTCTTTTTCGCCCAACCTGACTCATGGGGGCAACGCAATCCTTCGAACGCAGCATTGAGTGCAAATGCGTTATGCGGGCCCGATCCCGGTTTCCGAATTGGCCCGCACCGCTCGACTTGAGCTGCGCACTTTTGGATTCCGATTCCTGACGGCCACGGGTTTCACGCCATCGGAATACCTGCAACAGCGTCGCATCACCAATGCCTGTCAGAGGCTGGAACTATCGCAGTCCAGTATCGAAACCATCGCCCGGGATATGAGGTATATGGATGTTTCAGCATTCCGCCGAATGTTTCACGAAATAGTCGACCTCTCGCCAGGAGATTACCGCAAGCGCTTTTCTTTTCTTAAAGACGCTTCGCATTTAAGAAAATGACGTCTGAACAGCCTTTCTTGGGTCTGTTTTTGCTTTGGCTAAGCGTAATTGCAAAGGTCTTATTCCTCTGCTTTCTTTTGTCATCACGACCTTGACGATATGGCGGCCTCGATGCTTCGATTGATTGCCTCGATCGGTCCCATTGCGTCAACATTCGCCAAAACGCCCATATGGCTATAGTAGTCGATCAAGGGTGAAGTCTGTTTATGATATTCAGTCAGTCGTGCGGCGACTGTTTCGGCCCTGTCGTCAGCGCGGCGCTTGAACTCAGAGCCTCCGCAATTGTCGCAGCGTTCCGCTGCCTCAAGCGGTTTTAATGTATCATGGTAACCTTCGCCACATCCTGCACAGGTAAAGCGACCGGAAATGCGGTCGACCATCTTCTTGTCATCCACCGCAAGACTGACGACAGCACTGATCTGCTGCCCCGTTTCCGCCAATAGTTGATCCAATGCGCGCGCCTGACTAAGCGTGCGTGGAAATCCGTCTAATATCACCCCTCCGGCACAGTCCGAATCCCTCATACGGTCACGCAAGATCGAAATGACGATGTCATCTCCGACGAGCCTGCCTTCAGCCATGATGGATTCCACCGCCTTGCCTGTTTCGCTGCCGCTTTCAATCGATCTGCGGAGCAAATCGCCTGTCGACAACTGAACCAAGTCAAATTTTTGCTCAAGCAGTCGGGATTGCGTTCCCTTACCGGCACTAGGAGGGCCGAGAAGGATTAACACTTTAGACGTATTCGGGCTGGTCACTCTTTTTCCTCTTAGAGAATATCGTAAACACGACTTAGAATAGACCGCTCAGTGCCATTTCAGATGTATTAGCGGTGTATGACGGTCGTGTGTGGGCGTTGCTTCTGATCCCTAGACCAGACTATCGCACCACGTGTACGGAACAGTTTGCATGCCTGACTACGCGTGCCGCTGTGGACCCCAGTAGATAATCCTGCAATCCAGGCTGGTGGCTTGCGATAACGATGCAGTCTGCATTGTTATTCGTTGCATAATCGAGAATTCCACGGCCCGACTGTCCTTCGACAATTTCAATTTTGGAGTCCGCTACCCCGTCCACTAGTGGGCCCAGTTTGTCAGTAACACTGGTCTTTGCGATATCCAGATGGTTTTCTGGAAGCAGGTCGCTTGTGTATTGCGGAAGGTGCTCAATGACATGCAATAGAGTGATATGACCACCATCCGAGCGGAGAGTTTGTGCGACATCCAGCGCTCTTTGCGCGTCGCGGTCGGTATCAAAGGAAACAGGGACTAGAATATTTCCATACATTTCTGGTTCTCCAGCAGGTAGAAAAATTCAACAACCAGAGCAGGGAACAGGTCCGCCTGCCCTGGTTGTTGAAGTTAGGCCCGTAGCATTATCGAGAAGAGGGGCTACTGGGCCGGGGAGGGTCATCTTACGCTGCCACGAACATGTCTTTGTATCGGTCGCGCAGGATGTTCTTTTGAACTTTGCCCATGGTGTTGCGGGGCAGTTCGTCCAGCAGGATCAGTTTGCGTGGATGCTTGAACCGCGCCAAGCTACCGCGCACGGCCTCCATCATTGCGTCCAGATCGGGGGTTTGGCCCCGCTCTGCAACGATCACGCCCAGAACAGTTTCGCCGAAATCGGGATGTGGAACGCCCACAACGGCGCTTTCCAGCACGCCGGACTGGTCATCCAGAATCAGCTCGATTTCTTTGGGATAGATGTTGTAACCGCCTGAAATAATAAGGTCTTTGTTGCGGCCAACAATATGAACATAGCCGTCTTCGTCGATCCGACCCAAATCGCCAGTGATGAAAAACCCGTTCTCGCGCAGTTCGGCGGCAGTCTTCTCCGGCATCTGCCAGTAACCTTTGAACACGTTGGGCCCGCGCACCTCGATCTCGCCGATCTCGCCCTGAGCCAGCGCATTGCCGTCTGAATCACAGATCTGCAGCTCGACCCCAGGCAATGGAAAGCCCACCGTGCCTGCGCGGCGGTCACCGTCATAGGGGTTCGAGGTGTTCATGTTAGTTTCGGTCATGCCATAGCGTTCAAGGATGCGATGGCCGGTGCGTTCTTCGAACTGTACATGGGTTTCGGCCAGCAAGGGTGCCGAGCCTGAAACAAACAGGCGCATATGTGCGGCCAGATTCTTGGTGAAGCGGTCATCGTCCAGAAGGCGGGTGTAGAAGGTTGGCACGCCCATCATGGTCGTGGCATTGGGCATCCGCCCGATGATCTCATCCAGATCGAACTTGGGCATAAAAACGATGCTGCTGCCTGCAGCCAGCGTGACATTGGTGGCCACGAATAGTCCGTGAGTGTGAAAGATCGGCAGCGCATGCAGCAGCACGTCGTCGGATGTGAAGCGCCATTCTTTGACCAGCGTCTGTGCATTCGACAACAGGTTGTTCTGGGTCAGCATCGCACCCTTCGATCGGCCTGTAGTCCCCGATGTATAGAGGAATGCGGCCAGATCGTCGCCATCACGGTCAACGGTCTCAAAGCTGGCAGGCATTGCTGCAGCCTGCTCCATCAGGCTGCCGCTGCCATCGGCGTTCAGGGTTTCCACCTTCGCGCCTAGCTGCGCACCAACCGGGGCGAGTTTCTCTTCGCTGCGGCTGTCACAAACGATCAGCGAGGCGCCACTGTTTTCGATGAAATAGGTCAATTCATCCACAGTGTAAGCGGTATTGAGCGGCAGGAATACAAGACCTGCCTGCGCACAGGCAGCATATAGCGCCAGCGCTTCGGGCGATTTCTCGATCTGTGCCGCAACCCGGTCGCCGGGTTTCAGGCCCAGCTGCGTCGCCACATGGGCGATTTGTGCCGCGGTGCTCAGGAAGTCCTGATGGGTGATGGTCGTTCCGTCGAGCAACTGCAAAAAGGCTGTGTCTTTACCGGCATGTGCGCCGAACAAACCGTCATAGAGAGGATTGGCCATAAGGGTTACCTTTCCTGTGTCGTGGTGAGAGAGGCTGACGCGGCAAGCGATTTGGCCTCGGACGAGGCGATTACCTCGCGGGTGTTGGCGAACTGTTCGTGGTTCTGCGCTACGCGGCCAAGGTCATAAAGATAGTTGACCATGGTGCCACCGGACTGTGCCCGGCCCTTGTCCGAAACATCCGCGTCGGCATGAACCGCATGGACCAGCGCACCGTTGCCAAGATGGAACCGTGCCACCGGATCGAACGGCAGATCGCCCCGACCTTTGGCGTTCAACAGGTAATGTGCGGCCAGTGCTTTCATCTGATCGGGCTCTTCGATGTTCCAATCGATGCCTTCCTGCGACAACCATTTGGTCAGCCCCGGAATTGGCGAGAGCGTGACGAAGGTTTTCAGCCCCGCCAACTCAGCCGACAGGTCCGAGGCCACCTGTTTGATCAGCGAATTGCCGAAAGAGATGCTGGCCAACCCGGCCTGACAGTTGGAGATCGAGTAGAACACAGCCGTATCGGCCTGATCTTCGGGCAATGGATCGCGGTCTTCGGCGAGCAAGGCCTGTACGGAACCCGGAATACCGCTGTTCAGCGCCACTTCGACAAAGATCAGCGGCTCATCAGGCATCGAGGGATGAAAAAAGGCAAAGCAGCGCCGGTCAGTGGGTTCCAGCCTGCGGCGCAGGTCATCCCAGCTGTCGATGGCATGGACCGCCTCATACGCAATGATCTTTTCCAGAATATGCGCCGGGCTTTCCCAGTTGATCGGGCGCAGCACCAGAAAGCCACGATTGAACCAGCTGGCAAACAGGTGCCGGAAGTCCAGGTCAAGCGCCTGCAATTCGGGCTCCTTGCCGCCCAGTCGCAATAGGTCGGCGCGCATCTGAACCAGCGCTCCGGTGGCACCGGGTACCCGGTTCAGACGGCGGATCATTTCCTGCCGGGCCGGTTCCACCGCAGCCGCAAAGGTGCGATAGGTCGCTTTCGAAGGGTTGCGCTCGTATTCGTCCAGTGACGAACGTACCGCCTCGGGATCGATATTCATGGCGGTGGCGAGATAGCGGAAGAACTCCAGCTTGTCGTCATCACTCAGCGTATCGAACCGGGTCAGGATTTCCTCGGCCAGCGCCAGCCCCGAAGTTTCCCCCGCTGACCCAACCAGCGCGTCGGCCAGTTCGGTCAGTGGTCGGCCATCCGGAGCCACCGCGCCGTCGCGGCGGTAACGCCGCTCGAACACGGTGGATAGAAGATCCGCCAGCAGGGTCATACCGCTGCTCCCATCACCAGGTCAGGCAGCCATGTGGCTAGACCGGGGAACAGGCACAGCAGGACAATCGCGATCACCATGCAGGCCACGAAGGGGAGAGAGCCTGTCAGGATGGTCTTGAGCGAGATGTCGGGCGCAATGCCGTTGATCACATAGAGGTTCAGGCCGACAGGGGGCGAGATCAGGCCAATCTCCATGTTGATGGTCAGTACAACCGCAAACCAGATCGGATCGAAGCCAGCGGTGGTGATAATCGGCAGCAGGATCGGTGCCGCCATCAGGATCACAGCGACGGGCGGCAGAAAGAACCCGGCGATCAGCAGGAACACGTTGACCGCACCCATCAGAACCCAACGGTTCACGTCCAGCGTACCGATCCATTCGGCAATCGCCTGTGTGATGAACAGCGAGCTGAGCATGTAAGAGAACACACCGGCAGCGGCGATGATGAACAGGATCATCACGCTTTCCTTGGTGCTGTCGCGCAGCACGACCCAGATGTCCTTGGGGTTCCACAGCTTGTAGATGATCATCGCGATCAGCAGGCAGAGCAGGGCACCGACAGCAGCCGTTTCCGACGGGGTGGCGATACCGCCATACATGGCGTAAAGCACACCCAGAATGATGCCGAGGAAGGGCAGCACGCGCGGCAGAATCTCGAACCGTTCGGCCCAGGTGTAGCTGCCCGAACCCAGACGGGTCGCGTCACCGGATTTCCAGGTCGAATACAGCGACCAGGCCATGAACAGACCCACCAGCATAAGGCCCGGGATCACACCGGCCAGAAACAGACGGCCAATCGAGGTTTCGGTGGCAATACCGTAAACGATCATGGTGACCGATGGCGGGATCAGGATTCCCAGAGTACCGCCTGCAGCGATCGAACCGGCGGCGACGCCGTCAGGATAGCCACGTTTGCGCATCTCCGGGATACCCATCTTGCCGATGGCGGCACAGGTCGCGGGTGACGAACCGGACATAGCCGCAAATAGGGCACAGGCACCGAGGTTTGATACGACCAGACCGCCGGGAACACGGGTCAGCCAGCGTTCCAGCGCTTCGTACAAATCCGCTCCAGCTCTGGTAGAGGCGATTGAGGCCCCCATGATGATGAACATCGGGATAGACAGAAGGGCGAAGTTATCGAGTTTGCCGAACAGGATTTCCGGCATCAGTTCCAGCGAGCGCGGTCCGTCAAAGACGATTAGGAACCCAGCCGAGACGATCAGCAGGCCGATGGCCACGGACACGCCCGAGAAAAGAACAAGGATGGTGGCGATGGCGACAATAGCGCCGAGCAGAAGGGGATCCATCGGCTTTACTCCAGACCAAATGGTTTATCGATGCCAAGCAGGACGGCGACGAGATCGGCGATCAGTTGCAACAACAGCAGACCAAAGCCAACTGGGATGGCGAGGTAGGGGATCCACAGGCGAACGCCCCAAACGGTGTCGGATTTCCATCCGCGCTCCCATGCGAAGTGCCAATACTCGTAGCCGTAGAACAGCATGACTGAGACGATGGCGATGGACAGAACCGAAGTCAGGATCGCCATGTAAAAGCGGGCTCGAGGTGCGAGCGAAATCGGGATCAGGTCAACATTCACGTGACCGCGCAGGCGCTGCACATAAGGCAGACCGACCAGGGTTGCGGCGATGACCAGATAAATGACCGCTTCGGTTTGCCAAATGGTCGATTGATTCAGCACGAAGCGCACGATGATCATCTGGCAGGTGATGGCGACAGCAGCGACGATCATGCCTGCGGAACACCATCCAGCCAGAGTTGAAAGCGCAGCGACAAAGCGAAGGAAGGGATTGTTCCCTGTGTGGGAAGCAACGGCAGAGCTATGACCGGCCATTTGCGCCTCCTGTGATTGAGATGCAATTAAGTCTGAAGATCAGAGAAGATCAGAACCAAGATCGGATGCCGAGCGGCGGCAGGCCGCCCGGCAAGATGGGGTCATTCGACTGCCAGAGCCTTGTCCAGCAGGTCCTGCCCATCAGGAACCTCTTCTACGAAGGCCTTGTAAGATGTTTCCATTGCCAGCGTACGCCATGCTTCGAAGTCTTCGGCGCTCATCTCCGCAATCTCAACACCGGCGTCGGCAAAAACTTTCGCCGAGTTGGCGTCCTGTTTCTTGGCCTCTTCCAAATAGAAGGCCTGTGCCTTTTCCGATGCAGCCAGCAATGCGGCTTGCTGATCTTGGTTCAGTCCGTCGAAGGTGGATTTGTTCATCAGCAGCGGCTGATACATGAACCACAGCGCCACATCGCCCGCAGGGGTATAGCAGGCAACCTGCTCGTAGATGCGGTAGCTGACAAAGGACGAGGACGACGTGTTGGCCGCCTGCAAAACGCCGGTTTGCATGGCGTTATAGATTTCCGACGACGCCATTGATGCGATCGAGGCATCAGCGCCGGCCAGCATCTGCTCAAAGGATTTACCTGCCGCGCGAGTCTGCAGGCCTGCGACATCCTCAGGGTTCGTGATGCACTTGTCTTTACCGGCGAAGCCACCGGCCAGATAGCCATGCACCAGCACCATCACGTCGTCCTGAGCCATTTTCTCTTCCAACGCCTCCATGAAGGGCGAGTCGGCCAGACGGGCAGCGTGATCGTGGTTTTTCACCAATCCCGGCATCAGCGTCAGATTATAGGCAGGCTGCTGACCGCCGGCGTAGGACAGCGGCAGTATGGTCATATCCAATTGACCGCGGCTGAGCGGCTTGTACTGCTCGCGCGGCTTGAACAGCGATTTCGAGCCGAAAATCTTGATTTCCAGATCAACGTCCGCCGCCGCAACCTCGTCTGCAACAATCTGTGCTACTTGATGGCGAATGTCCTTGTTCGACCACTGATGTGACAGGCGCAGTTCCTCCGCTGACACCAATGTACCTGCGGATGCAAGCGCCAACGCAGCGACGGCCGTTTTGAACACTGATTTCATTTTTTCCTCCCGTTTTCAGTCCCGGATGAGCCGGGGATGAATAGAAGCATAGGGCAGTGATGTTTTTTTAGTCAAGGTTTTTGTATACAAGATATGATTTCTTGAGTTCTCGCCTAATCACAAGTAAAACAGAAACCTATGGACCAACGACTTGCAGATACCATCGCTCAGGATTTGGAAGAGCTGATTTTTGACGGGACATTTTCGGACGGTGACCGTCTAGATGAGGTCAAACTGGCTGAGCAGTTCGGGGTCTCACGAACGCCACTTAGGGAAGCATTCCAGAGACTTGCCTTGTCGGGGTTGGTCGATCTGATAGCGCGGCGGGGCGCTTTTGTCCGACAGCCCGGCCCGGTGGAACTGATGGAGATGTTCGAGGTCATGGCCGAGCTTGAAGCCGTTTGCGGTCGACTTGCGGCGTTGCGCATTTCCGATGAAGCTTTGCTTGAACTGACCGAAGCTAACAGCAAATGCCAACTGGCCGTGGATGCGGGCAATCCCGATGCGTACTACCTGGAAAACGAGCGGTTCCATCGAATCATCTATCAACAGTCCGGCAATGCATTCTTAGAGCAAGAAACTTCCAAGCTGCACAGAAGGCTCAAACCATTCCGTCGACAGCAGCTTCGGTTCCGTGGTCGTATGGCCCAGTCCATGGCCGAACACGAAGAAATTGTCAGAGCCCTGAAAAAAGGCGTACCGGAAGAAACAGCGAATGCGCTGCGTGACCATGTCGCCGTACAGGGTGAGAAGTTTCGCAACCTTATGGCTTCACTAAAGAGCGCAGCTGAGTAGCAGTTGCCATTAATACACGCGGAATTTCATTGTGAGCGCGACTGGGCTGGTCAGCTAGCGTTGATGCCAGTGCGCCTTTGAATCAGATCTCAAATATAATCGGGTCAAATTTCGAACCCCATGTAGGTGAAGATGATGACCGTAAGATAGACCATCCCGGCTACAAACGAAGGAATGATGGTCGGTAGGATGATTTCATTGGCGAAGCCACATTGAAGGCTCCCAAGGTTACCGCAGACCAGCAGCAGGATCATTATGGCGGATTTCATCACCCAGCCAACATTTAGAATCCAAAGTATCTTTTAGATAATCTGCATAGTGATCAGTATCATGAACCAACCCAACACGATGGCAATGATCGTAACGCCTCCAGGGCAGAGCTTGAAACCCTGAATTCGCACCATAACGAGGCCAAACAGATAGAAAACCGCTGAAACCTGAAGCGCACGAGTGGTTCGATAAAGCCAAGAGTACCGCGCGCTTATCCCATCGCCGAATGCCCGCTGCACCTAGTCGATCAGCTCGCCTTCATCCGGATAAGTGGTGCCCAATTCGGTTTTGACCACCCGTGCGGAACAAACAAATATTGGTGAAGATGATGAGCCGCCAGACCAGCAATGAGGGTCATATGACTACTGACGCGGCAACGATAACGAGCACCAGAATCGAACTGACGGCGATGAATACAGCTCTGAATATGTTTACTTTGGGCGGGCCGGACACGGGAATGTTCTGAAAGAAAATTGATGTAAGCAAGTTGCAAGTGTTTGTTAATTCTTGAAAAACGGCGCAGGGGGGCGTCTGATTGGTCGAACCAAGCGCGGCACGAACACCAAGTCACACGCCATCTGCGATAGCCAGAGGCGTTCGCTTAACCTGATTGTCACCGCCGGACAGGTCAGCGTCGGCATTGGCGCATGCGCGATGCTTGGCGACTTTCTAAATGTCGAATGATTGCCCAGGGAACGCGGCCACGATGCCGACCGGTTCCGGGAAGCATTGCAAGACAAGGGGATACGTGCCTGCAATGCAGGCTGAACGCAAAGCAAGACCCCGGTCAAATATGACAAGCGTCGGTACAGACGGCAAAACCGCGTCGAGATCATGTCCGGCAGGCTCAAGGGTCTTATGCGCGTTGCGACGCTCTTTGACCGCTGTTCGGGGGTCTGACTCTCAGCTAGCGCTCTCGCGGAAACCGCCATCCATCGGTTGGAAGGCCTGACGATGGGGGCAGTTCGCTGCAATCGCCTTTGGTGCGTAAAGTGGCTTGGACTGTGCAACTCAATACAATAGGCTTTTAGGATCCTACCCCCAAGTTCGACATGTTTGTTGCAAAGATCTTCACTGTCATACCCTTGTTGTGAAAAGCATCCAGAACACGCGTCGATCCACAAACCTGAGAGGTGCCTTATGTCCTATTCCAATCGTAGTTTGATTTCGCGCCGTCAGTTTCTTGCCACTACGACCGCCAGCGCAGCTGCCATCACCTTGCATCCCTTTTCGGCGGCGGCGGCCAACAATCAGGCGCATCTGAGGATCATGGAAACCACCGACATCCATGTTCACGTGTTCCCATACGATTACTATGCGGACAAACCGCGCGATACTGTCGGGCTGTCGCGGACCGCTTCGATCATTAATGAGATCCGTTCCGAGGCGACAAATTCGCTGCTCGTCGATAATGGAGATTTTCTGCAAGGCAATCCGATGGGCGATTACATCGCCTATGAGCGTGGCATGAAAGAAGGCGATAGCCATCCGATCATCACTGCCTTCAATACTGTTGGTTATGACGCTGCCACTTTGGGCAATCACGAGTTCAACTATGGCCTAGATTTCCTTGAAAAAGCGCTTGCTGGTGCAGAATTCCCCGTGGTTCTGGCCAATGTCGCAAAAGAGACTGGGGCGTCCCCCCGCGATGATACGACTCTGGTGAAGCCCTATGCCATCCTTGAGCGTGAGATTGAAATGGGGGATGGCAGCAAGCATCCGATCAAGATTGGTGTCATCGGTTTCACGCCACCTCAGATCATGAACTGGGATCGCAAGCATCTGGAAGGCAACGTGCAGGCGCGTGACATTGTCGAAACTGCGCAGGCTTACGTCCCCGAGATGCAAGAGCAGGGTTGCGACCTGGTCATCGCCCTGTCGCATTCCGGCATTGGGGATGCGGATCACGCTGATGGAATGGAAAATGCGTCGGTCGTTTTGGCAGGGGTCGATGGCATCGACGCGCTGGTGACCGGGCACAATCACCTGGTATTCCCGTCCGCTACCTTTGCGGATCGCCCTGGAATTGATGTCGACAAGGGGACCTTGATGGGCAAACCGGCGGTCATGGGCGGCTTTTGGGGGTCACATCTTGGCCTGCTGGACCTGCTGCTTGAGCGCGACGGGAACGAATGGCGGGTTGTGACGACAACGTCTGAGGCGCGCCCGATTTCAAAGCGCAACGAAGATCGTTCGATCACGGCACTTGTTGGCGACGATCAGAAGGTGCTGGACTCGGTGGCGAAAGATCATGACGAAACACTGGCCTATGTACGCCGCGCGGTCGGCAAGACTTCGGCCCCGCTGCACAGCTACTTCGCGTTGGTTGCGGATGATCCATCGGTGCAAATCGTCTCGATTGCGCAGAAATGGTACGTCGAAGAGATGATGAAGGGCACCGAACATGAAGGTCTGCCCATTCTATCGGCTGCAGCGCCGTTCAAGGCAGGGGGTCGCGGCGGCCCGGACTATTACACAGATGTTCCGGTGGGCGATGTTGCGATCAAAAACGTGGCTGATCTTTACCTGTATCCCAATACCGTGCGCGCGGTGCGGGTGAACGGTGCACAGGTTCGGGGTTGGTTGGAACGCTCGGCGGGTATGTTCAACCAGATCGAGGCGGGATCAGAGGATGCGATTTTGCTAAACCCGGACTTCCCGTCTTACAATTTCGACGTGATGGACGGTGTGACCTACCAGATCGACTTATCGCAACCGTCGCGCTTTGGACCCAAGGGGGAAGAGATCAACCCGGATGCAGCCCGTATCGTAGATTTGGCCTTCAACGGTGAGGCGGTCACGGATGACATGGAGTTCATCATTGCCACCAACAACTATCGTGCTTCGGGCGGCGGCTCTTTCCCGGGCGCAATGGGTGATACCGTCGTGTTCGAAGCCCCTGACACCAACCGCGACGTGATCGTGCGGTATATCGTCGAGCAAGGAACAATCGATCCCAAGGCCGATGCAAACTGGTCGTTCGCGCCGCTTTCTGACACTACCGTGTTGTTTGAAACTGGTCCAAAGGCGCGCGACTACATGGGCGAAGTCAAAGGCGTCACCATCGAGGATGCCGGTGAAGGCGCTGATGGGTTTGCGGCATTCCGCATCAGGCTCTAGCAAGGGTAAGGTCCAAATTATAGTGTGAGCGGCCGTCTTAGATCATTCATCTGACGGCCGTTCGAAGGTGCTATGTTGCTGGGCCTCGTTCAGTCTTCGTCTTGCACCGGAAGCCTGTCGCGCACGAGATTTGCCCAGAATTCCGCGCCGATCGGCAGTAACGCATCGTTGAAATCGTAGTCGTTCGAATGCAGCGGTTGACCGTTGGGGCCGGATTCACCGTTGCCCAGTAGGATAAAGCAGCCGGGTACGGCTTTGCAAAAATGCGCGAAATCCTCTGAAAAGCTCATCGGTTGACGATTGGGAAGTGTGTCCAGCCCGGATAGCTGCGCGACGCGGATGGCAGCCTCGGTCGGGATCGGTGCGTTGACTGTTTCGATGAATTCGGTTTTGAAATCCACTTGGACTTCAACGCCATGGGCGGATGCGATGCCATGCGCAATCTTGCGCATGTGTTCTTCGATCTTGTTTCGATCTTCAGGGCTGCGAGCCCGCGCATCACCCTTTAGCGTTGCCGTTCCTGGCAGAACGTTGCGCTGCCCGTCGGTCAGAAATTCGGTCACTGACACAACCGCCCCGGCGCCCGGGGCCAGCTTGCGTGCGACAATTGTCTGAAGCGCCAGAACGATTTCTGACCCAACGGTTAGCGCATCACGTCCAGACTGCGGCATGGACGCATGGCCGCCTTGTCCATTGATCGTAATTTCGAAAAGGCTTTCTGATGTGCATATTAAACCGGTTCGGGTCGACATCTGCCCGGCGGGTGCCCCAGGCAGGTTATGTATGGCGTAGACTTCTTCGATTGGAAATCGCGTCAAGACATTCTCGTCCAGCATTGCATTAGCCCCCAGTCCAAGCTCTTCATTCGGTTGAAACAGGAACACCACCGTGCCGCTGAAACCGGGATCCGAGGACAAAGTCTTTGCTGCGCCCAACAGCATCGTCATGTGACCATCATGGCCACAGGCGTGCATAATGCCGGGATTTTGTGACACGTAATCATGATCGCTGGCTTCCTGAATGGGTAGCGCGTCCATATCTGCGCGTAATCCGATCGCGCGGTTGCCTTGACCGGCCCTTAGGATACCCACCACGCCCACGCCTTCATGAACTTCAAGCCCGTATTGACGCAGCAGCGCCGCAACTTTGGCTTTGGTTTTCGTTTCATTGAAGCCCAATTCGGGGTGTCTGTGGAATGACCGCCTAAGTTGGCGCAGTTCGGGTTGGTTCAATTCCATGGCGGTTAATGTTCCCAGATTACAGGTGCTATCCGAGCGGGGCGAACTCGGACTCTAGCCCTGATTGGTAGAGTACGATCGCAGCCGGGTCCACCGGCACGGCATCTCTCAATCGTTCTGTCCCGACCAGCCTCGCCTGAATGAGGTCGGCGCTGCGCCGTATCGTTTCTTGAACCGAACTGTCAGTTGGGTCGCGCTGCCAAAACCCGTGGCGGCCGCAATTTCAGCAACGGTCATTTCTGTTTCGCTTAGCAACGCGTAGGCGCGCGCCACACGCAATTCGATATAGAATTGTACCGGGGAAACCTCGACATACTTTTGAAACAGCCGCTCCAACTGTCGGCGAGAAATCTGAACGATCTTGGCAATCTCAGAGATATCCAGAGGCTCTTCCAGATTCTCATGCATGATCTGGATGGCGTTGATCAGGTATTGGTTCCGACTGCCCAACGCGACAGAAAACGCGGATTTCTGGAGCGTTTTTTGATTGTTGGATCGTGAGTGGATGCACATGTCCGAGACGATGATGGCCAGATCCTTTCCGAAGTCGGTTTCAATCATGTCCAGTACCATATCGGTTGCCGCGTTACCTCCACCGCATGTCATCAGATCATTGTCAATCTCATACAGGTTAGCCGATGGTGTCAGGTGTTCGAAGTGTTCAACAAAGGCGGGTTGGTTTTCCCAATGCAGTGTGAACCTCTTGCCGGTCAGCATACCTGCCTTGGCCAGCGTAAATGCGCCGGTACAAATTCCACCAAGCTTGCAGCCAAACGCTTTCTGACGGCTGATCCACGAAAGGATCGTTGAATTAATGCTTTCCGATGGTTCGATCCCTGAACACACAAACAATCTGGATGATCGCGGTAAATTATGCAGAGCCAAGTCAGCTGCTATTTCGACTCCATTGGAGCATCGAACAGGGTTCCCATCCTCGGAGATCAGAAACCACTTGTAGAGCTCTTTGTTGGTGACCTGATTGGCGATCCTCAGCGGTTCAACCGCTGCGCTAAAGGCAAGCATGGTGAGTTTCGGCAGTAACAGAAAATAGATCTCGTTGGATGGTCCGTCATAATCGATGTCGAACGTCGCGGCCCCTTTCGGAACGAAATTCCTAGGTTTCATGCTCTCTTTTCCTAGTGCGGACCTGGATGGTAAACCGACCCGTACAAAATCGCATCGATCGAAACACCAGCGTATCAACTTCGCAGATCACAAGCGAGAGGTCCTACGACAACAATTAGCCAGCGCGTAGCTGCGAACTTGTCTTAAAGACGGCAACTGAGGATTTAGCCGGGCCAATATTTGGGCCGGTGGCAAAGCATTGTTAACTGGACTAACAATCGTATCTGTCGTCAACCTCATGAATGGTGAATGCCAAAAGGTCAGGCCCAGTGTGGTATCAACCGCATTCGACTGCGCTGTCGATTCACACGATCAAGCTAAACAGCCTGAGTTTTGCCTGCAAATCGCCGATTTCGTACACTTTCGGGCGATGCATCATAGTGATCCCGGAACGCACGCACCAATGCACTTGTGGAAGAAAAGCCCGTAGCAGTCGCCACTTCAAGATAGGTCATCTCGGTAAATTGAAGCAGGCCATAGGCCCGTTCTAGGCGAAGTTCCCGATACGTTGTCAGCAGTTTTACACCCGTTCTGTCCAGAAACCGCCGCTGTAACTGGCGCGTTGATGTACCAAGCGCCATCGCAAGTTCCGGTATCCTAAGCGGATCCTCCAGACTGTTCTGCATCTTTTCAACAACCTGTCGCACCATTGGGTCGGCTTTTGAACGTCTGATCAATCGAGCTGCCAGTTGGCTTGCGCATGTAGTTTGCCTGTCGGCCAACCCGATATAGCTGCGTACTGACTCGGCAAGATGCTCGCCGTGATCAAAGGCAACAAAATCGGACAACAAACGCAACGTGCCCAATCTGGTTGATGCGCTATGGGTGCGGCTATCTGAGGACCAGTATGTACCCGAACCGACGTCGATCAGTCCAACCTCTTGCGCTGCGGCAGAAAAGTTGGGGTGAACCGATGCAATTCGCTTGGTTGCGCGAGCGGTCTGGGCGAGAAGAAACACTGCACCGCCAACGAGAATTGATCGGGAGGACAGGTTCAATACTTGGGCGATCCAGGTTTTGTCCGACGGTGTCAGAGGCCAGCTTTTGTAGATATCCCCCCAGAAAATCGCGGTTCGCCCGGCCCAGTGCAAGGGTCCGCCCGCCGCGCCGTCGGCAATGGTGCGGATATTTGTAATGTATGTATGGCCTTCGTTCAGTTCATTTAGGGCACGATAGAAATCAACCAGCATATCTGCCGATGCTTCCGCTTCGGCCTCGCAAAGAATGATCTCGATATGATGATCTCGTTTGGGTCTTGCCAACGTGGTTTCGGTCAAATGCGCATGGTCATTTACAGGGACATAATGCTTCATTTCTCCTCCACCTTCTTTAGCGCTTCGGCCGCGAACAGTCGTTCCCGAATTCGGATTGAAACCCCCGCCAGTTGGCGGGGGTTTATTGATTGAGGTTTATTCAGCTGCGTCCATGTATTCGGTCATTGGCGGGCATGTGCAGATGAGGTTTCTGTCGCCGTATGCGTTGTCGACGCGGTTGACGGGGGACCAGTATTTGTCGACGCCCATGGAGCCTGGGGGGAAGCAGGCCTGTTCACGGGTGTAGGGACGGTCCCAGTCGCCGACCAGATCGCGCACCGTGTGGGGAGCGTTTTTCAGCGGGTTGTTTTCCGCGTCGATCTTGCCGTCGATGATGTCCTGTGCCTCGGAGCGGATGGACAGCATGGCGTCGCAGAAGCGGTCCAGCTCATCCATGGGTTCCGATTCCGTGGGCTCGACCATCAGGGTGCCGGCCACCGGCCAGGACATGGTGGGCGCGTGGAAGCCGCTGTCCACCAGACGTTTGGCAATGTCATCGACGCTGACATGGGCCGCCTCGTCCAGCGGGCGGGTGTCGAGGATGCATTCATGCGCCACGCGACCCGTTTCCGAGGTGTAGAGGATCGGGTAGGCATCCTTGAGCCGCGCCGCGATGTAGTTGGCGTTCAGGATCGCCACCTTGGTCGCCTGCGTCAGACCCGCGCCGCCCATAAGCAGCACATAGGCCCAGCTAACCGGCAGGATGGACGGAGACCCAAAGGGCGCCGCCGAGACCGGACCCACGGCAGTGCCGTATTCCGGGTGGCCGGGCAGATGCTCGGTCAGATGCGCCTTGACGCCGATCGGACCCATGCCGGGGCCGCCGCCGCCATGGGGGATGCAGAAGGTCTTGTGCAGGTTCAGGTGGCTGACGTCACCGCCGATGTCTCCGGGACGCGACAGGCCGACCATGGCGTTCATGTTGGCGCCGTCGATATAAACCTGACCGCCGTGATCATGGGTGATCTGGCAGACCTCCTGCACGGTGGTCTCGAACACGCCATGGGTCGAGGGGTAGGTGATCATGCAGGCGGCCAGATGATCGGAGTGCTTTTCGGCCTTGGCGCGGAAGTCATTCAGATCAATGTTGCCATTCTCATCCGCCTGCACAGGCACAACCTGCCAGCCCACCATCTGGGCCGAGGCCGGGTTGGTGCCATGCGCCGAGGTCGGGATCAGGCAGACGTTCCGCTGCCCTTCGCCGCGGGCGAAGTGGTAGTTACGGATGGTCAGCAGGCCCGCATATTCGCCCTGCGCCCCCGAGTTGGGCTGCTGGCTGATCGCGTCATAGCCGGTGATCTGGCACAGCTTGTCGTTCAGATCATCGATCATCTCGTGATAGCCCTGCGCCTGATCTTCGGGGCAGAACGGGTGCAGGTTGCCGAACTCGGGCCAGGTGACCGGGATCAT
Source organism: Ruegeria sp. CF3 (assembly GCF_056537365.1). Lineage (NCBI taxonomy): Bacteria > Pseudomonadati > Pseudomonadota > Alphaproteobacteria > Rhodobacterales > Roseobacteraceae > Ruegeria > Ruegeria sp. CF3. The sequence goes on from NZ_JBQFRK010000002.1 coordinate 708,965, forward strand.
CTCGATCGTGGCGTTCAGCTTCATGGTGCACGAGCCCAGCGGGATCATCGCCCGGTCCAGCGCCAGGTCGCGGTCGGCCAGACGGCGCATGTAGCGCGTGATCTCGGCCTCGGCCCGGTTCTTGTGGAAGATCGGGTGGGTCAGGTACTCGCTTTCGCGCAGCGCGTAATCCGGCAGGCGATAGGCCACGTTCGAGCTGTCATCCTTGCGGTCGATGCCGAAGGCCCCCCAGACCGCCTCGATGGTCTCGGGCCGGGTCTGTTCGTCCAGGCTGATGCCCACTTTCGTGTCGCCGACCTTACGCAGGTTGACGCCCCGGGCCACAGCGGCCTCCATGACCGTTTTCTGCAGATGGCCAACCTCAACCGTGATCGTGTCGAAGAACACTTCCGGCTCCACAGCAAAGCCTGCCTCTTCCAGACCGGCGGCCAAACGCGAGGTCTTGCGGTGCACCGATTGCGCGATGGCCTTGATGCCGTCGGGGCCGTGATACACGGCATACATCGAGGCAATCACCGCCAGCAGCGCCTGCGCGGTGCAGACATTCGAGTTGGCTTTCTCACGCCGGATGTGCTGTTCGCGGGTCTGCAGCGCCAGGCGGTAAGCCTTGTTGCCCCGGCTGTCGATGCTGACACCGATGATCCGGCCCGGCATCGAGCGCTTCAGCTTGTCGGTGGTCGCCATATACGCGGCGTGCGGGCCACCATAGCCCATCGGCACACCAAAGCGCTGGGTCGAGCCGATGGCGATATCCGCGCCCATCTCACCGGGCGACTTCAGCAGCGCCAGCGACAGGATATCGGCGGCGACGATGGCAATCGCCTTGTGTTCATGCAGGGCCGCAATCTCGGCGGTGAAGTCGCGCACATGGCCATGGGTGCCGGGGTACTGGAAGATGGCGCCAAAGACCGCGCCCGCATCCAGCGTGTCCGGATCAGCCACCTGCACCTCGATGCCCAGAGGCTCGGCGCGCGTTTTAATCACCGCGATGGTCTGCGGGTGGCAGTTCTTGTCGACAAAGAAGGCTGCATTGTTGGCCTTGGACCGGCCGCCGCGCTTGGCCATCGCCATGGCTTCCGCCGCAGCAGTCGCTTCGTCCAGCAAGGACGCGTTGGCCACGTCCAGCCCGGTCAGGTCGCTGACCATGGTCTGGAAGTTCAACAGCGCCTCAAGTCGGCCCTGGCTGATCTCGGGCTGATAAGGCGTGTAGGCCGTGTACCAGGCCGGGTTCTCCAGAATGTTGCGCAGGATCGGCGCCGGCGTGGTGGTGCCATAATAGCCCTGACCGATCAGCGAGGTCAGAACCTTGTTCTTGCTCGCCACCTCTTTCATGTGAAAGAGCGCATCGCGCTCGGTCATCGCCGGACCCCAGTCCAGCGGCTCTTTCTGCCGGATCGCGGGCGGGACGGTGGCGTCGATCAGCTCGTCTAGCGTCTTGAAGCCGATCACCTTGAGCATGTCGCGCATCTCGGTCGGGCTGGGCCCGATATGGCGGCGGTTGGCGAAGTCATAGGCTTCGTAATCGGTCAGTTTGAAGGCCATGTGTGCGCTCCTCAAGGATAGGTCAGGCCCGGCGGAGACGGCAGGAGCCTCCGGCGGAAGTATTTGGAAACAGATGAAGGGGCGGGGCCGCGCACGGACCCGCCGCCTGAGTTAACCGATGAAGGCCTTGTAGCCGGCCTCGTCCATCAGGTCTTCGAGCTGCGAGGCGTCCGCGATCTTGATCTTGTAGATCCAGGCCTCGCCTTCGGGGTCTTCGTTCAGCGCGCCGGGATTGTCGGCCAGCGCCTCGTTCACCTCGGTGATCTCGCCGTCGACCGGTGCGTAAAGCTCGGACGCCGCCTTGACGGATTCAATCACGCCGATCTCGCCGCCTTTTTCGAACTCGTCGCCTGCTTCCTGCTGTTCCACGAACACCACGTCACCCAACTGCTCGGCGGCGTGTTTGGTGATGCCCAGCGTGGCGGTGTCGCCGTCAACGCTCAGCCATTCATGCTCTTCGGAATAATAGGTTGCCATGTCTCTCTCTCCTGACTTCAACGCTTGTAATTCTGTTTGACGAAGGGCAGCGCCACGATCTCAGCCGGTTGCGGCTTGCCCCGGATGATCAGGTTCACCTTCTCGCCCGGCTCGCCATGGCCTTTGCTCACATAGCCCATCGCCACCGGTCCACCCACCGTGGGGCCAAACACGCCCGAGGTGATCTGACCGATGCTGTTGCCCTCAAGGCACCGCACTTCCACACCCTGACGCGCAGGCGCACGGCCTTCGGGCTTGATGCCCACCAGCTTGCGCGCGGGACCTTCGGCCAGTTCCTTTTGCACGCGGGCCGCGCCCGGGAAACCGCCCTCTTCCTTGCGGCGCTTTTGCATCGCCCAGCCCAGCGAGGCCTCGACCGGCGAGGTGCTCTGGTCGATGTCATTGCCATAAAGGCACAGACCTGCCTCAAGCCGCAGGCTGTCGCGCGCGCCCAGACCGGCCGGCTCGCAATCCTCATGCGCCAGAAAGGCTTTGGTGATCTCGATCGCCTTGTCCTCGGGGATCGAGATCTCGTAGCCATCCTCGCCGGTATAGCCCAGCCGCGAGATACGGCACTCAACACCGTTGATATCGGCAACCGTGGTTTCCATGAACTTTAGATCACGCGCGGCGGGGCACAGTTCGCCCACAACGTTTTCCGCCGCAGGGCCCTGAACCGCCACCAGCGCGCGGTCGAAAATCTCGATCACTTCAACGCCTTCAAGGTGCTCACGCATATGCGGAATGTCCTGATGCCGCAGCGCCGCGTTCACCACCACAAAGTAATGATCGCCCGCATTCGACACGATCAGGTCATCCATGATCCCGCCTTCTGCGTTCGTAAAGAACCCGTACCGCGCCTTGCCTTCCTTCAGCGTCGCATAGGCCTGCGGGCAAAGCGCTTCCAGCTTCTCACCCACATTCTCGCCCCGCAAAATCACCTGACCCATATGAGACACATCAAACACCGCCGCCTTCTCACGACACTGCTTATGCTCCCCCATAATCCCCAAAGGATACTGAACAGGCATCTCCCATCCCGCAAAATCAACCAACTTACCCCCCAACTCAACATGCAAAGCGTGAAGAGGCGTGCGTTTTAAGGATGAAGTCATGGTGGCCACCTGCTCTGTATCAGTTACCAAGAAACGTTCCTGTCAGTCTGACCCAAGCTGCACAGATTGCAACGATTCAGCCCAGGATTTCAGCGGATCGCCTCGATCACGGCAGAACAGTATACGGGTGCATGCATCAATAATGTTCCTATAGGAAACTTTTTTCCGTTAGGCAACACTCCTTGTTCGGAGTCAGTAAAACTGTGCCGAGCACCCGCCCATAGCTGGTGGACATCCCCGATAGTAACTTGGTTTCGCGTGGAAAATCATGAAATGGTCTTCAACTTACCTTCATTCCTCAAGGGAATGAACTGCGCGATCAAGCACCCTGAGACCCGCAACCAAATCCTCTTCGGCTGTGTCTTCGGCAAAATCGTGGCTGATTCCGTCAATCGACGGGACAAAGAGCATCGCAACCGGCATCAGGCGCGAGACATTGGTGGCATCGTGGAGCGCTCCGGATGGCATATTGCGCCAACGCCCAGGCGCAATGGCCTGCGCGCCGCTTTCCAGCGCACCGCGCAAAACCGGGTCCATGCTGACGGGCTCTAACCCCAGCATCGGGCCGTAGGTTAGTGTTACGCCCTGCTCTTCGGCAATCTGCTGTGCGGTCGCGCGAATGATGTCTTCCATACGCTCCAGACGCTCAGGATCGCCGTCGCGCCATTGCATCGAAAACCGCACCCGTCCCGGCACGATAGAGGACGCATTGGGGTGAACATCAACACGCCCGATGGTCCAGACGGTTTGCGGCGTGACCACATTACGGAAACGGTCATTGAGGCGCGTGTTGAACAGCGACAGGGCCTGAAACGCGTCACGTCGCAAGTGCATTGGCGTGGTTCCAGCATGGTTTTGCTGGCCTTGGAAGGTGATGACCATATCGCGGATGCCGACGATATCGGTGACAACGCCGATCTGTTCACCGGCTGCATCCAGTGCCGGGCCCTGTTCGATGTGCATTTCGATGAAACCGCTAAACCGAGCAGGATCAACAAAGCCTTGCGACTTCTTTGCCATTTCAGCCCGCGCGCTGCCAAAGGTGACGCCTGAGCCATCAGTCAGCACGTCCGCCTGTTCCAAAGATAATCCACCTGACCAGACCGCCGATCCGGTGGTGACGCCGAACCGCCCCTCTTCGTCCTGAAAACTGACGACCGAGATGGGTCGATCACTAGAACGCGCGATTTCCAGTGCCGCAATGAAGCCCAGGGCTCCGTCCAGCCAACCGCCCTCGGGCTGGCTGTCGGAATGCGAGCCCATCAGCAATGATCGGCCTTCGGCCAACCCGAACATGTTTCCAACCGGGTCGACATGCGGGGTCAGCCCAGCCTCGGCCATGCGCGCGGCGAGCCACTGGCGCGCGGCGATATCAGCTTTGGAATAGGCGGGACGGATGACGCCCTTGCCGACGCCCGAAGCCCCGAATGAACGCAGCGTGTGCAGATCGGTCAGAAACCGTGTGTGATCGACAGCCATGGGTCCTCCTTGTCGGGGTGACCATAGCGGTAAACTTCGCCTGATATAGGAGTTTTTTCGGGCCCGCGTGAAAGCCCTCTGGTCCCGGCCCCGAACCTGCCCTAAGACGTCAACGCAAGAGGGATCATCATGTCACATATCACATTAGTGCGCCACGGGCAGGCCAACACAACCGCACGGGATGAGCTGAGCTATGACCGGCTGAGCGAACTCGGTCACCAACAGGCCCGTTGGCTGGGCGCGCATTTGCGCGATACCCGCCTGCATTACCCTCGGGTTTATTGCGGCACACTCAACCGGCACGTGGAAACTGCGGCCAGCATGGGGCTGCCGCAGCCAACTCGGGATGCGCGGCTGAATGAGATCGAGTATTTCACCCTTGCCCAGTTATTCCAACAGCAGCACGGGGTTGAAATACCAACCGACCGCGAAGGCTTTGTCGAGCACTTGCCCCGCACCTTTGCCGCCTGGTCCCGGGGCGAGATCGAAGATACGCCAGAATCCTTTGAAGAGTTCGAGACTCGCGTTCGCGATGCTCTGCGTGAGATAGGCACCGAAGGCGGTCCGGCAATTGTCGTGACCTCGGGCGGGCTGATCTCGATGGTGGTGCGGCAGGCGATGGGCTTGGACATCCCATCGATGGCGCGGGTGGCGCTTGCCATCATGAACACGTCGATGCATCGTCTGCACCCGATTGGCGCGCAGCTAAGTCCGGTTCTGTTCAACGCAGTGCCCCATCTGGAAGCGCCAGACCGTCAGTTCGCGCAGACCCATCTGTAAGGAGGCTACAATGCAACTTTATTATGCCCCCCGCACAATCTCGGTCGCCGTGGCAATTGCGCTGGAAGAGGCCGGGCTTGAGTATGAGGCCATCCAACTGGACTTTGCCGGAGGTGAGCAAACCAAACCCGCCTATAAGCAGATCAATCCAAAAGGTCGGGTCCCGGCACTGGTTGTGGATGGCGTCATTCTGACCGAAACCGGAGCGTTGCTGGAATACACTGCCGCTAAAGCGCCTGAGGCGGGATTGGTGCCATCAGATCCGGTTATGGCGGCGCGGATGCGAGAGGTGATGTTTTATCTCGCCTCGACCATGCATGTGAACCATGCCCACAAGATGCGCGGGCCCCGTTGGGCAGACAAGAAATCCAGCTGGAAAGACATGAAGGACAAAGTCGCGCAAAACATGACTGAGTCCTGCGCATATATCTCGTCGAACGGGTTGCGTGGGCCGTTTGTTTTGGGCGAGGCGTTCTCGCTGGCCGACGCGTACCTGTACGTGGTTTGCAGCTGGCTGGAGGGCGACGGTGTTGACGTCTCGGCCTTTCCAAAGATCATCGCCTTCCGAGAAGCGATGGAGGCGCGTCCCTCGGTACAGGCGGTACGCGCTGCCGGTATGCTCTGACAAAAGGAATTGGAATGACACATCTCTGGGTCCGGGCAGAACAGCGCCCGAACGAGGAACGGGTCGGGCTGACCCCCGAAGGCACTGCCGCGTTGATCGCGGCAGGCATCCGCGTGACGGTCGAGGAAAGTTCCGTCCGCGCCATCGCAATTGATGGCTACAAGGACGCGGGCTGTGAAATCGCGGCTGAGAATTCCTGGCCCAATGCCCCGCTGGACGCGATCATCTTTGGCCTCAAGGAGCTGCCCGAGGACGGCACGCCCCTGCCCCACCGCCATATCATGTTCGGCCATGCCTATAAGGGGCAACATTCAGGACGCGCGCTTTTGCAGCGGTTCAAGGCTGGCGGCGGCACACTTTATGATCTGGAGTATCTGGTCGAGGAAAACGGCCGCCGGGTTGCCGCTTTCGGCTATTGGGCTGGATACGCGGGGGCTGCCGTGACGCTCAAGACATGGGCGGCCCAGCAACGAAATGAAGAATGCCCGCCGGTTGGTGTTTATAAGAACAAAGACACGTTGAATGCCGAATTGCTGGCCGAGCTGGACTCCACCGGCGCCGACCGTCCCCGCGCCATCGTCATCGGTGCGTTGGGCCGTGTTGGCACAGGCGCGGCTGATCTCTGCGAGGCAATGGGCGTCAGCGTTACCAAGTGGGACATGGCCGAAACCGCCCGCGGCGGACCATTCCCAGAAATCCTCGATCACGACCTGTTCTTGAACTGTATCTTCGCTCGTCCCGGCACACCGGTCTTTGTCCCACGGTCAGCGCTGACCACCTCGCGGAACCTTACAGCTATCGGCGATGTGGCCTGCGACCCGGATAGCGATTACAACCCAGTGCCGGTCTATGACCGCGCGACCACATGGGATGCCCCCGCCTTGCGCGTGGCCACCGATCCGGTGATGGATGTTATGGCGATCGACAACCTGCCGTCGATGCTGCCTGTCGAAAGTTCCGAGGACTACGCGGCGCAATTACTTCCGTCGTTGTTGACCCTCACCGATCTGGATAGCGGCGTCTGGGGCCGGGCAGAAGCAACTTACAAAACTCATATTGAAGGGATCTGAGCGATGACGATTCACTGGTGCGGCACCGGCCTGTCGGCCATCCCCGGCCTGCGCCGTCTTATTGAAGGCGGGCACAAAGTCACTGTCTGGAACCGGACCATTGAGAAGGCCAAGACAGAGGTCGGTGACCTCACCGACGACATCCGCGCCTTCGACATCGACGCATTGGGTGCGGTGCTGGAAAAAGGTGATGCCATCGTATCGATGCTGCCTGGTGACTGGCATGTACCTTTGGCAGAATTGGCAATCTCGAAAGAAGCCAACTTTGTCTCTTCCTCATATATCGCACCTGAGATGCGCGCGCTGGACAGCAAGGCCCGCGAGGCCGGAGTAGCGCTGGTTAACGAAGTTGGGTTGGACCCGGGCATCGACCATCTGATGGCGCATGCGCTGGTTGCCGATTACCGCGCCTCGGACGCGTTTGATCCCCAAAACCACCTGAGCTTTATCTCTTATTGCGGAGGCGTTCCCAAGAATCCCAACCCGTTCCGCTACAAATTCAGCTGGTCACCTCTGGGTGTGCTCAAAGCGCTGCGCTCTCCTTCCAAGTCAATCCGGGACTACGCGCCGCTGGATGTCGCCCGACCTTGGGACGCGATCACCAGCTACATCGCACCGCTGCCCACTCCGGAAAGCTTCGAAGTCTACCCGAACCGCGACTCGATCCCCTTCAAGGCCGAGTACCAGTTCGAGGATCACTGGCCGGTCAAGGAATTTGTCCGTGGCACCCTGCGCCTGAACGGCTGGGCTGACGCGTGGTCGGATGTGTTCACCGAAATCGAAACGCTGTCCGGCCCCGAAGGCGATGCGCGCTTGAAAGAGATGTCGGATCAGTTCTGGGCCGAGAACGCCTATGACGAGGGCGAGCCTGACCGCGTGGTTTTATGTGTGGGCCTGAAGGCGGAAAAGGACGGCGTTGAAGTTTGGCACAAAACCTATGTCATGGATGCCTGGGGCGACGCGCGCGGGACGGCGATGGCGCGGCTGGTTTCGATCCCGGTTTCATTGGCCGTCGAGGCCGTGCTGAACCGCGCTATTCCCGCAGGAGTTCACGCTGCACCCAGCGACCCGAAGCTGGTGCAGGACTGGATGCGCGAGATCGACACGCTGGCACAGCACCTGCAGATCGTGGACCACACGGCCTAAATCACAAACAGCCGCTCCGGTACCTTCGGAGCGGCTGCGTTCTTAATGCGGCTTAACCCGCTATCGTCAGATGTATTGCGCAATCACCGCTTCAACATCACAGCGATTGATGCCCAGTTCTGACAGATCGGAATCAGAAAGCCGGTTCAGTTCCTGGGCGGCACAAACGATATCCGCCCTGATCGCGTGTATTCTCATCGCCCGGTCAAACAGCATCAATGCGCTTTTTGAAGGGGGTTGTTTCGGGATTGGGTTGGCATCCAGCATACTTGTTACCTCAGCAAAATTTAAAATGGACCGATTTCCGTTCAGCGCCGGAAAGGCTTAAACGCCGTTCAGATAGGGTATGTTCTGATAGACGTTCCGATATACGCGCCGCCTGATCTCACCACGCGGAATGCCGATATCAAAAAGCTGACGATCGCTGAGTTCTTCAAGCGCCCGGATCGTGTTCTTGTAGACCTTGCGGCGCTGCCATCCTGACTTTGGCACTGTTTGGTTCACAAGTTGGCCAAAAAGCAGATCCCGATGATCTGCTCCGGTTGCATTGACATGTGCCATGACGGTTCCTCCTAGATTCATCGCTGTGTTTGATGAACCTGATCAAAGAACTCGACATTAACCCCGACGGAAGGCCGCATTAATTTTGCTTCATACGCTAGGATAAGCTGACCCGTCGCCAGATCACCGACTACATCAGATCGTTTTCAACGTCCTCGGCTGAAATACCCAGCGCATCCAACCCGTTTTCCAGATGGTCCGACAAATGCGGTGTTCCGATCAGATAATCCGCGCAAGGCGTCGAGGCTTCGGACTTAGCCGTCGCGATCGCTTCGGCCAAATCCTCGGCAAAAAAGCTTTCTCGACCGATCCACATGACGGCCACCAGTTCTGCTTGCTCATCCTCACCCATACGGTCGATGAATGCGCGCAATTCGCCCTCGGCCCGGTCCAGTTCACGCCCCATCATGGCGACCTGGGCGATCTTTCTTGCCGAGATTTCCAACATCTGTCTCAACTCCTCGTGTTCGCGGTCCAGGCATTTCTGCACGATCCCACAGATGACCGTCTTTGATCTTGCGCAAAGCGGAGGGCTTTAGTGCCGCGACCGGGATACAGGCTGATCGGGAACCGGCGCGGTACGAAACGGGCTGAACCGCGCCCGTTTGAACCACAGCTTCACAGCCTGCCAGTGGATCAGAAACACCGCCCGGCGCGCGCCGAACGGACGCCGCCAGAGAGACTTTAGAATGATCCGGTTGCTGTACGGCTGGCGCGGACCGGTCAGCGTGGCAATCAAACCGCCTCGGGCACGCCCATAATCGATCCAGACACCAACACGTTCGTCCTGATAGTCAAAGTGGAAGGTATAGGTGCCCTCGATCTTCTGAAACGGAGAGACATGCATCAGCTTGTCCGCAAGTATCCGATCGGTAGGTGCAATCGGTGAAAGATCGGGTTTGTGGCACAAGTAGCTATGGCGTGTGCCATAAGTGTTGGTCACCTCGGCCACCACAGCATAAAGCTGGTTATCTTTATCAAAACAGAACCAGAAACTGACCGGATTGAACACATGCCCTAACACACGGGGTTGTGTCAGCAAGGTCATCCTGTCCGGTTGTGGAATATCTTGCGCCTCAAAGCACTCACGCAGCCAGATCGCCCCGCGACCCTGACCAGGTTCACCCCCATGATCACAATCTCGCCAGCTTGTCAGGTTCGCGCCATTGATCGAAAACAGGGATGGGGTCTTGGGGTGGGCCTCGGGGTCTAGCAAGATGTAATCGACGGAATAGCGAAACGCATTCTCGACCGCACCTTTGCGCCCGTGAAAGGTATGGCCCGCGATATAATCAATTCTGTTCATGAAACAGATTTTCCGTCCTGCCCGCAAATCATTCAATTGACATGCATTTCCGCATATCTGGTATCTCACAATACGATATTCAGCCGGTTTTGGATGAAATTTATCCAACCGACTGATCCACCTTGGGTGTCCCCACGTATTGTGTTTATGTTTACCGAGACTGACACCGCGACATTGGACGAACCGGCGGCAGAAGCTGCTGGAAGAATTGTTTGGCGCGGACCTAAGCGTTTTAAGGGCAACTCGGTGAACGGACAGAATAATACTTGTGGCGCCAGAAAGGATTGGGTGGAACACGTCCGTCGAATCCGAGACGCTCAGGATCAGGCGGCCTTCGCCGAACTTTTTCAGCATTTCGCGCCTCGTATCAAGGCGTTCCTGATCAAGTCCGGTTCGGATGCCGCCCTGGCTGAAGAATGCGCGCAGGAGGTCATGGCGACCTTGTGGCACAAGGCGCATCTGTTTGACCCGACAAGGGCAACGGTTGCGACCTGGGTGTTCACGATCGCAAGGAACAAGCGCATTGACGTATTGCGCAAGCAACGCCGCCCCGAACCCGAAGACCTCGGGTGGGGGCCGGAGGCGGAGCCGGAACAGGAAGACGTTCTAGCGCTGCAACAGGAAACCGCGCAGCTGCGTGATGCCATGGCGGCATTACCTGAGGCGCAAAGACAGCTGATCGAGAAGGCCTACTTCGGAGATCTGAGCCATCGAGAAATCGCATCTCAGACCGGGTTGCCCTTGGGAACAATCAAATCACGGATACGGCTGGCGCTGGACCGCTTGCGCCACGCGATGAACTGAGATGACGAGCATGAAAAACGAGATTAAACATCACCTGACAGACGACCTGCTGATGGCCTATGCCGCAGGCAATCTGCCCGAAGCGTTTGACCTGATGGTCGCAACGCATCTTTCTCTGTGCGACCACTGCCGCGCCCGCGCTGAAAGCTTTGACGCAGTTGGCGGATGCGTTTTGCAGGAACAAGATGTGTCAGCAAGCATGAGTGACGGTTCGCTGGCGGCAACAATGGCATTGATTGCTCAGGGCGCACCAAAGGTGAAACCCGCGCACCCGTCTTGTGCAGTTCTTCCGACACCGCTGCAGGACTATGTCGGCGGCGACGTGAACGCGATCAAATGGAAGCCCGTCGGCATGGGTGTCAAACAGGCAATCCTGCCCACTACCTGCGAAGCCACCGCCCGGTTGTTGTTTATCCCCGCCGGGGCAGCAGTGCCGGATCACAGCCATAAAGGCATCGAACTGACGATGGTCCTGCAGGGTGCATTCTCTGACGAGATCGACCGCTTCGACCGCGGCGACGTCGAAATCGCTGACCAGTCTATCCATCATACCCCTACGGCAGATATCTCTGAAGATTGCATTTGCCTGGCCGTCACTGATGCTCCACTGAAGTTCAGCAAGCTGATGCCGCGCCTGTTCCAGCCATTCCTTCGAATCTGACCCGTCGTGGTAGGGTTGTTTATCGACGCTAACTAAATCGGGGTTTACAATGTTCTTAAGGATGGCAGTCACAGCGCTTTTGCTGACTTTTGGAGCCAGCGTTTCCGCACAGATGTCCGCAGACGTTAAATTCCAACCGGGCAATTTCGGCACGATGGTGAACGGTACTGTCACCGGCGACGAATACTTCGACTATAAACTCGGAGCCAAGGCTGGGCAGGAGATGTTCGCCGACCTTAAGGTCAGTGACACCAATGGCAACGGCGTGATCTATTTCAACATCTTGCCGCCGGATAGCGACGGCGTCGCAATTTACAACGGCTCAATCGATGGAAATACCGCCCGGATCGAGCTTCCCGATGATGGCGACTACACCATACGTGTTTATCTGATGGGTAACGATCGCGACACAGGCAAGACGGTTGGTTACAATTTGGACCTGTCGATCCAATAACGCTTACCCTTCGGTTTTGCCCAGCGGCACGACGTTTGTTTGGTCATCCGGCGCAAGCTCTTCGAAATCGAAATTATCCAACCGTTGCGCCCGGCGACCCGCCTTTTCCGCGCTGATCTTGATTTCCGAGATATCCTTTGCAGCCTGCCCGAAATGACGGTCGAGGTTCGACACCCGGTCGCCTAAACGTTCCACATCCTTATGCAGCAGCCCCAATTCCTTGCGGATCGCACCGGCCTGTTCGCGCATGCGCGCATCTTTAAGGATCGCCCGCATGGTGTTCAGCGTCGCCATGCAAGTTGTGGGTGAAACGATCCAAACGCGTTTCGAGAAACTCTCTTGCACCAATTCAGGGAACTTGGCGTGCAGCTCGGCATAGACTGCCTCAGAGGGCAGAAACATCAGCGCCCCATCTGCAGTTTCACCGTCCAGAATGTACTTCTCGGCAATATCGTTGATGTGCTTACGCACGGTACTGCGGAACATTTGTACCGCTGCTTTCAGCTCCATATCATTGGTCGATCCGATCAGTGCCTCATAGGCTTCCAGCGGGAACTTACTGTCGATCACGATCGGTCCGGGAGGGTTCGGCAGGTTGATCAGGCAATCAGCGCGCCGTCCGTTCGATAACGTGGCCTGCAGCAGAAAACTATCTGATGGCAGCGCCTTCGAAACGATATCGTTCAGCTGAATTTCCCCGAAAGCCCCGCGCGTCTGCTTGTTCGACAGAATATCCTGCAATGACAGCACGTCGCCTGAAAGCTTGGTGATATTGTCCTGCGCCTTGTCGATGGCTGCCAGACGTTCCTGCAATTGCGTCAGCGAGGTCGCCGTCTGTTTCGACGAACCATGCAGCGATTCCTTCATCCGCTCCTGCATCTCAGCCAGAGCGCGCGCCGATTTCATCGCGTTATCGGCCAGCCGGTCATTCATCTGCTGTTGCACCGATGACAGGCGGGATTCAACGGTCTGGATCACCTGCACCTGCGCGTTGGCCTGCGTGTCCGAGACATGCTGTAGGCCACCCCGCAGTTGTTCCTGCCCCTGGCCAAGTTGCTGCACATGCTGCCCAAGGTGCGCCATCTGCCGGGCCAGCGGCTCCGCCATCCGAGCTGAACGCTGTGACGCTCGAAGTGACAGAAACAGAAGCAGCAGAATCAACACCACCACCCCGCCTGCAATCAGGATGATTGGGTCATTCAACGCATATTGGGTGCCAGCAATCTCGATCATATCGCCTCGGATGTTCTTGTTTTATTCTTCATAGCCCGAGCGGGCCAGCGGATCAACTGCGGCCGAACAGGCGTTCGATATCGCTCAGCTTCAGTTCCACATAAGTTGGCCGCCCGTGGTTGCACTGCCCGGAATGGGGCGTCGCCTCCATCTCGCGCAGCAGGGCATTCATCTCTTCGGCCCGCATCCGACGGCCAGACCGAACCGAGCCATGGCAGGCCACGCGGCTCAGGATCGCCTCGATCCGCGCTCGCACCATCTGGCTTTCGCCCTGATCGGCAAGCTCATCAAGGATATCGAGGATCATCGCGCGGGCATCGACCTCGCCAAGAATGGCCGGAGTTTCGCGCACGGCGATTGCCCCGCCACCAAAGGGTTCGATGGTCAATCCAAAGCGCGACAGGTCCTCTGCAACGGCCATCAGCCGCGCGCAGTCGCCGTCTGTTAGTTCGACAATTTCAGGGATCAACAACGCTTGTGCAGCAACGCCATTTTCGGCCATCTGGGACTTGAGCTTTTCGTAAACCAGCCGTTCATGTGCGGCGTGTTGATCCACGATCACCATGCCGTCTGCCGTTTGGGCGATGATGTAATTCTCGTGCACCTGCCCGCGCGCCGCCCCCAAGGGCAGGTCTTGCGGCTCATCCACCGGTGCAGTTTCGGGCACAGGTTCCATGATGCGTCCGCTATAGTCCTGCGACAGTTCCGCAAAGCCCGGAGACTGCGCCCGATAGGCCGCCTGACGCGCCGCGGGTGACGGGCGATCCATTTGATACACCCGCGCCGGGGTTGCAGGTGCGGGCTCGGGCCGCATCGCACCCAAGGTTGCGTTGGCCACGGTCGAAGATGCCCGGTGCCCGGCCTCGGCTAATGCGTGACGCAGGCTGGACACGATCAAACCACGCGCGAGGCCGGGATCGCGGAACCGAACCTCGGATTTTGCCGGATGCACATTCACATCCACCAGCGTCGGATCACAGTCGATGAACAGCGCCGCCGCCGGATGCCGGTCGCGGCTGAGGAAATCGAAATAGGCCGCACGCAGGGCACCGGTCAACATCTTGTCGCGTACGGGTCGCCCATTGACGAACAGATACTGCGCCACTGCAGCCCCGCGCGAATAGGTCGGCAGCGCGGCATAGCCATAAAGCCTGAGCCCTTCGCGTGTGGCATCGATCTGCAACGCATTCTCGGCGAACTCACGGCCAAGAACGCGCGCCAATCGGGCATGCAGCGCATCAAACAGATCGCCATTCTCGCGGTCGGCGCGGAAGGTCACGCGCCCCTCACCCCCGCCCGAGACATCGCGCAGGGTGAACGCGACCGAAGGCTCGGCCATCGCCAAACGTTTCACAATGTCTGAAATCGCCTGCGCCTCGGCCCGGTCCGTGCGCATGAACTTCAGCCGTGCCGGGGTGGCGTAAAACAGGTCTCGCAACTCAACCACAGTCCCAGCGCGCAAGGCTGCTGGCTTCACTGCATCCATTTTGCCACCGGACACCTGGATCGAGGCCGCATCAGCACCCGAGACACGGCTGGTGATGGTCAAACGCCCGACAGCCCCCAGCGAGGGCAGTGCTTCACCGCGAAATCCAAATGTGTGGATATTCAACAGATCTGACCCGTCGATCTTCGATGTCGCATGGCGCGACAGCGCCAGAGGCAAATCCCCCGCTGCGATCCCACACCCATCATCGGTGACACGAATCAGGGTCTTGCCGCCATCCGCGACCTCAATAGCGATGCGTGTGGCCCCGGCATCGATGGCGTTTTCGACCAGTTCCTTGACGGCAGAAGCAGGCCGTTCCACGACTTCACCCGCTGCAATCCGGTTGATCGCTGCGTCGTCAAGCTGTCGAATGACCGGCCGATTGTCGCTGATATTGGGGTTAGCATACACCATACCGCTAGACCTAGCATAGGTGCACGCGATTCGACCACCGGTTTGAATTGTGAAGAGCGGGCTTTAAACGAGGTATCCGGCCAGTTTGACCGCGCCGTTAAGGGGGTAGCGACTAAGGTCAAAACTGGCCGGATATACCAGAGTGAGTGGTGGTCTTGTGGTTTCCAATTGAAAGTTTGGTATCACCGAAAATGGAATAAATCTTGTTAAGAATTCGTGATTGTTTCCACTTGGCGAAGTTCAGCCGAAACTGCGTGATGGGCGTTGGCGTGAATACGCCAAGTCAAGCCTGACTGGGCGCTCCGCTGCGGGTTCGGCATGGGCCAAAAGCAGCGGTCAGCGCCAGAATCAGGCCTGATATCGTGGCGATCATTCCAGCGGCGCTGACAGCATCCGCAGCCCCCAACCACAATGGGCCATAGCCCGCTAAAACATAACCGGACACGGCGGCAAGGGTTGCGAACAGGACACTCCAGAGGATCTGGGCTTCCAACCGGTTGGTCATCATCCGTGCCGCAGCTGGCGGGCAGATGAACATTGCAATCACGATGATCGACCCCACTGCATCAAATGCCGCTACAGCAGCAATCGCAGCTATGATCACCAGCGCCATCCCTAACGCGCCAGTGCGGATACCAATTGTACGCGCAAAGCCTTCATCGAAGGTCGATATCTTGAGCGGTCGCCAGAACAACCACGTGAACAGCAAGACCCCCGTCAGTGTCAGCGCAATGCGCGGCAATTCAGGTGGCAACCCTGCCAATGCCTGTAGATCCAGCAGCGACGACCAGTCCGTTGCATCCAGCCAGATCAAGCTTTCCAGATTGCCGTAAAGCGCATGTTCAACGTCCAAATGGACGGTCGAAGTGTCAGTCTGCTCAAGCAGTAGGACACCACCGGCGAACATGGTCGTGAATACGACACCCATCGCTGCCCCCGGCTCGATCTGACCCAATCGCCGGATCGCTTCGATCATAACCACGGCGACCACAGCAGCCCCTGCTGCGCCAAGCATCATCGGCCAAGTTGAAATTGCGCCTGTGAGCAGAAACGCGACGACAATACCGGGCAACACCACATGGCTGATCGCGTCGCCAATCAGCGCTTGCTTGCGCAGCACCAGAAAGTTGCCGGGCAGAGCGCATGCGATGGCCGCGAATGTCCCAATCAACAAAGGCGTCAGCGACAGGGGTACGAACTCTTCTCCGCTCATGGCGTGACCTCCTGCGGGCCGCCGATACGGCGATCGATCTCGGCGATCTGATCGCGAGTCAGCACGGTCTCGATATCGCGCAGCCCATCGTACAGCGCCGCAGTGGCCTCATGCGCCTGATCCGCGCGGACGATCTCCCACCGCTTTTCGTCTCGTAGGGCTTTGGCCGCACGCGCCTTCCCATGCTCCGTTGCAACTCCATCGGCGCGCACAAGGCCGGTGCGGCGTAGCAGGCGAATGGTTAGGGGTTCATAGATCTGCTGTCCCTGCGCCAGTGCCAGCAGTCCCTGCCGAATGTGCACTCGACGCTGGAACCGAAGGTGGCTGAGAATAGCTGCCAACACACCCCGAACCGGCGCGAACAGGAGCGACAGGGCAAAGAACCCAAAGCTGACCAGAACGATGATCGGTCCGGTCGGCAGGTTCGGAGCCGAGGCCGAAATACCTGCCCCCAGATACCCTGCAAGACCTCCGGCCAAACCTGCCAGAACGACCACGCGGTCGGATCGCTCCGTCCAGAACCGCGCTGTCACAGGCGGGATGATCAGCAGAGCAACAATCAGGATTAGACCAACGATCTTTAGCCCGACCACGGTCACCGCCATCACGAGCCCCATCATCGCCAGATCAATCCGATGCACGGGCAACCCGCGCGCGGCGGCATATTCAGGATCGAAGGCGACCATCGTCATCGGGCGGCGGATGATCATCACCAGTACCAACGTTGCCGCGCCACCGATCGCGATGACCAGAGCATCAGCCCATAGCATCCCAGCAGTAGAACCCAGCAAGAATCCTTCCAATCCTGCCTGGCGTCCAACCCCCATGGTTTGAATAACGGTCAGCAGTACGACACCAAAACCGAAGAACACCGATAACACTGCGCCGATCGCTGCATCTTCTGCCAAACGTGTGCGACTGGTCAGCCAGTTCATACAGAGCAAACCAACCCATGCAGATATTGCCGAACCTGCAAGCAGTCCGATCAAATTCCGACCATCACCACCGAAAGCCACCAGCACCATGAAGGCAAGGCAAACGCCCGGTAGGGTCGCGTGGCTGATGGCATCGCTAACCAGCGCGCGTTTACGCAGGAATAAGAACGTGCCCGTCACACCTGCCGAAACGCCCAGTAACGTCGCACCAATAGCAACCAGCGTGGCGTTATAGCCAAGCTGTAACGTCAAAGCCTCCCAAAGCATGACTACCCCAGCGCGCGCGAAATCTGATCGATTTGAGCCGTTGCAAGACGTCCGCCATAAGCGGCCTGCAGCGTTTCAGCGGTAAAGGCCTGCTCCACCGGTCCCTCGGCCACTTTGCGGGTGTTGATCAGGAACACATGGTCGAAATAGTCGGTGACCGTGGCCAGGTCGTGATGCACTACAACAACGGTCTTGCCAGCCTCTTTCAACGATTTCAGCACGGCGATGATCGCCTTTTCAGTCGCGGCGTCCACGCCTGCAAAAGGTTCGTCCAACAAATACATGTCGGCATCCTGTGCCAATGCGCGCGCAAGAAAGACCCTCTGTTGCTGACCACCAGAAAGCTGCCCGATCTGACGGTCGGCAAATTCCCGCATACCGACACGGTGCAGACAGTCCATGGCACGGGCGGTATGGCGGGCACGAACACGACCCAGCAGGCCCAATTGACGCGACAAGCCCATCAGCACCACATCAATCACGCGCGTCGGGAAATCCCAGTCCACGCTGGCGCGCTGTGGTACATAGGCGATGCGGGCCCGCTGGTCCTCGAGCGGCTGACCAAACACGGTCACCTGACCCGACAGCGGAGACACGATCCCCAAAGCAGCCTTTAGCAAGGTTGATTTGCCAGCCCCATTTGGCCCGATAATTGCCGTCATGGCGCCGGGCTGCACCGTCATATCGACCGAGAAGACTGCGGGTTTCTGACCGTACGAGACGGTCAAACCCCGTATGGCGAGAGGGCAAAGATCGATGTCCTGCCCTTCGATAGAAACCCCTTGAACTGTGGCGAGTTCAATCATGGCTCAAAACCCCGCCGACAGTTTTCCGTTCATGCCGCGTTCGGGCACATCCGCCCCCAACGCGCCGGCAATCACAGTAATGTTGTGATCGAGCATACCGATATAGGTGCCCTCATAAGTGCCCGGCTCGCCCATGGCGTCGGAATAAAGCTCTCCGCCGACGCCCACTTTGTGACCTTCGGCCGAAGCACCCTCGATCAAGGCACGCATGGATCGATCTGAAACGGAACTCTCCACAAACACGGCGTTCAGCTGACGCTCTACCAGAGTTTCGACCAACTCACCGATCCGGTTCAACCCTGCCTCGGATTGGGTCGAGATGCCCTGAATACCCAGCACCTCATAGCCATATTCATCACCGAAATAGCCAAATGCATCATGCGCAGTCACCAGCACGCGGTTGTTTTCGGGAACGGCCGCCAAAACCTGCTTGCCATAGGCGGCCAGCAGATCGATCTCGGCCAGAAAAGCTTGTGCGTTGGCTGCGAACTCATCTGCCGCTTCGGGTCGGGCTTCGGTCAGAGCTTCCTGCACTTCGATCACGACATCGCGCCACAGAACCGGGCTCATCCAGACATGCGGGTCAAATTTGTCAGCGTAGTCGTCATGGGCGCGCAGTTTCGATGTGTCGATGCCATCCGCCACGGCAACCACTGTCCGCTTGCGGCCCAGATCGTCAAAGAAACCTTCCATCTGAGCCTCTAGATAGAGGCCGTGCCACAGCACCAGATCAGCTCGGGTCATCGCAACAATATCGGTGCGGGTCTGGCGATAAGCGTGAGGGTCGACACCGGGTCCCATCAAGCCCTTCACGTCGACCTGTTCACCGCCGACCTGGCGCGCAGCGTCTGCAATCATGCCGGTGGAGGCGACGACTTTCAGCGGCGCTTGAGCGATTGCGGCAACGGGCCACACAAGCACGAGAGCCAATGCCGTAAGTAGCGATCGACGAATCATTTCAGACTCCGAACGGTTATCCTGTTAAGTCAAAATATGAGAACCATTCGCAACTAAGTCAATGCAAATGCGAATTACTCGCAAGAAAACGACTATATTTGTCCATTTGGTCAAAAATTTGCCCCTTACGACGCTGGCACACCTTCCCTTTCGCTGCGACCCATGCGATTTTGACGCGAACCTCCAAAAGGACGGAATAATGGAAACGCAGAGCTCAGAAAGCACCGTGCGCACCCCGCATCTGCCGCAAGTGACCGAGCCCCGGAACCCAGGAATGGATCTGGATCTGGATTGGGTGCGGGCCGTGCAGGCCAACACTTCGGCCATCGAGCGCCGCGCAGCGACGCTGCCCGGTCGGCGGTCAGTGAAAAAAGAATACCAGGCCGCATGGCTGCTCAAAGCGATCACAATGATCGACCTGACCACGCTATCGGGCGATGACACGGTTGGGCGGGTTCGTCGCCTGTGCGCAAAGGCTCGTCAGCCTATCGCGTCTTCAGTTCTGCAGGCGCTGGACATGCCGCCGATCACAACAGGAGCGGTGTGTGTCTACCATGACATGATCGAAACGGCTGTGGACGCATTGGAAGGCACTGGTATTCCGGTTGCGGCGGTATCCACTGGCTTCCCGGCTGGGCTCTCTCCGTTTCATCTGCGTGTGGCAGAGATCGAAGAAAGCGTGAAGGCCGGAGCCGAGGAGATCGACATCGTCATCTCGCGCCGTCATGTGCTGTCTGGCGACTGGCAGGCCCTGTATGATGAGATGAAGGCCTTCCGCGTCGCCTGCAGCGATGCACATGTCAAAGCCATTTTGGCGACCGGAGAGCTGGGCAGCCTGCGCAACGTCGCGCGTGCTTCGCTGGTATGCATGATGGCGGGCGCTGATTTCATCAAGACCTCGACCGGCAAAGAAAGCGTCAACGCCACCTTGCCTGTGTCGCTGGTGATGATCCGAGCTATTCGCGACTATTATGACCGTACCGGCTATCGCGTAGGCTACAAGCCTGCGGGTGGGATTTCGAAAGCCAAGGATGCGCTGGTCTATCTGTCGCTGATCAAGGACGAGCTGGGCGACCGCTGGCTGGAGCCGGATCTGTTTCGCTTTGGTGCCTCATCATTGCTGGGCGACATTGAGCGGCAGTTGGAACACTATGTCACCGGCGCATACTCCGCCGGTTACCGTCACTCCATGGGCTGAGGACAAAAACAATGACAGTCAAAGAGATTTTCGAGACCATGGACTACGGCCCTGCCCCCGAAAGCGCAGCCGAGGCACTGGCCTGGCTGGTCGATCAGGGCGACAAGTTCGGCCACTACATCGATGGCGCGTTTACCAAACCCGGCAAAGGATTCGACAGCCGCAACCCAGCAACCGGAGAGGTTCTGGCCAAGCTGACACAAGCGAAACAGGCTGACGTGGACGCCGCCGTTTCTGCCGCTCGCAATGCGCAACCCAAGTGGGAGAAGCTGGGCGGTGCGGGTCGGGCACAATACCTCTATGCGATTGCGCGCCTGCTGCAGAAGCATTCGCGCCTGTTTGCCGTGCTCGAAAGCCTCGACAACGGTAAGCCGATCCGTGAATCGCGCGACATCGACATCCCGCTGGCGCAACGGCATTTCTATTACCACGCGGGCATGGCCCAGCTGATGAAAAGCGAGCTACCCGATGCGCAAGCCTTGGGTGTGTGCGGCCAGATCATCCCCTGGAATTTCCCACTGCTGATGCTGGCGTGGAAGATCGCGCCTGCGTTGGCCATGGGCAACACCGTGGTTCTGAAGCCGGCCGAGTACACCTCGCTGACCGCACTGCTCTTTGCTGATATCTGCTCGCAGGCCGGTCTGCCGAAAGGCGTCGTCAATATCGTGACCGGAGACGGTGCGGTGGGCGAGATGATCGTGAACGCGGATGTGGACAAGGTCGCCTTCACCGGCTCGACCGAAGTTGGGCGGCGTATCCGTGAAGCGACAGCGGGATCAGGCAAAGAACTAACCTTAGAACTGGGCGGCAAATCTGCTTATGTTGTCTTTGATGACGCCGATATTGATTCAGCCATCGAAGGTCTGGTCGACGCAATCTGGTTCAATCAGGGTCAGGTCTGCTGTGCAGGTTCGCGCCTTCTGGTGCAGGAGGGTATCGCTGATCGTTTTCATGACAAACTGCGCGCCCGGATGGACACACTGCGCATCGGGGATCCGCTGGACAAATGCATCGACGTGGGCGCTGTGGTGGACCCTGTTCAGCTGCAGACCATCAAAGGCAAGGTCGAGAGCAACACGGCTGGCCACGTGCATCAAGCCGCCTGCGAATTGCCCGCAAATGGCTGCTACTACCCGCCGACCCTGATCTCGGGCCTCGAAACCTCGGACCCGCTGATGCAGGAAGAGATCTTTGGCCCGGTTCTGGTCTCCTCGACCTTCCGCACTCCGGAAGAGGCGGTCGAGCTGGCCAACAACACCCGTTACGGGTTGGCCGCAACGGTCTGGACCGAAAACGTAAACCTCGCGCTGGACATCGCGCCCAAGCTGGTTGCGGGCGTGGTCTGGGTGAACGCAACCAACCTGTTCGACGCTGCTGCCGGGTTCGGCGGTGTACGCGAAAGCGGCTTTGGCCGTGAAGGCGGTTGGGAAGGGCTGACGGCCTATACCAAGCCCAAAGCCAAGGCCAAACCGCTGACAAAGATTGAGGCGGCAATGGGCGAAGGCGCTCCCGTCGATCCTATTGACCGCACCGCCAAGATGTATGTCGGCGGCAAGCAGGCGCGGCCCGATGGCGGCTATTCGAAACCTGTCTGGGGCAAGTCCGGCCTACTGGGCCATGTGGGACTGGCCAACCGCAAGGACGTGCGCAATGCGGTTGAGGCGGCGGCAGGGGCCAAGGGCTGGTCCAAGACCACCGGCCATCTGCGGGCTCAGATCCTGTACTACATCGGCGAAAACCTCTCGGCGCGTGCGGGTGAGTTCGCCGCTCGTATCGACGCAATGACCGGCAAAAAGGACGGCGCGAAAGAGGTTGAGGCCTCGATCCAGCGCCTGTTCTCCGCCGCTGCGTGGGCTGACAAGTATGACGGTCAGGTGCATGGCGTTCCGATCCGAGGTGTGGCGATTGCCATGAAAGAGTCCGTTGGCGTGATCGGCGCCCTGTGCGCCGACGAAGCGCCCCTGTTGGGCCTGGTCTCAGCCATGGCTCCGGCGATTGCGATGGGCAACCGGGTGGTTCTGGCGGCAAGTGAGCCCTACCCGCTGGCAGCAACGGATTTTTACCAGATCCTAGAAACCTCGGACGTGCCCGCCGGTGTGGTCAACATCCTGACCGGCAGCCACGCAGAGCTGGCAAAGCCGCTGGCCTCGCATCTGAACGTGGATGCGGTCTGGTCGTTCTCGTCCACCGATCTGTCTAAAGATATCGAGGTCGTCTCGGCCGGAAATCTGAAGCGGACTTGGGTCAATAACGCGACGGCATTTGACTGGAGCGTGGACCATTCGCGCCGCTTCCTGCAGGCTGCGACCGAAGTGAAAAACATCTGGGTGCCCTACGGAGAGTAAGGCCCCCGTACCACCGGAGGCCTAAATGGATTTTTCAAGTAAGACCGTCATCGTCATTGGTGGCACCAGCGGTATCAATCGCGGCATTGCCGAGGCCTTTGCGGCCTCGGGTGCTAATCTGGCTGTCGCCAGCCGGTCGCAGGCAAAGGTCGATGATACCGTGGCCGCGTTGAAAGCAGCAGGCGCATCCGACGCGATCGGCGCGGCGTTCGACGTTCGCAATCCAGAGGCCGTAGCCGAAGGCCTTAAGCAATTCCACGACGCTTTTGGAGATTTCGATGTCCTAATTTCTGGTGCTGCCGGCAACTTCCCAGCGCTGGCATCTGAAATGTCGGTCAATGCATTCAAGGCGGTCATAGATATCGATCTGATGGGCACGATCCACGTCATGAAAGGGGCCTACCCCTATCTCAAACGTCCCGGTGCCAGCATTATCAACATTTCGGCCCCGCAATCCTATCTGCCTTACGAAGGGCAAGCCCATGTTTGCGCCGCCAAGGCGGGCGTTGATCAGATCACCCGAACCCTTTCAATGGAATGGGGCGTCGAAGGGATTCGCGTGAATTCGGTCGTTCCGGGTTTTATCGAAGGAACCGAAGGCGCAAAACGGCTGGCCCCTACCGAAAATGCCCATGAAGAGCTGCGTCGGGACGTCCCGCTGGGTCGCTGGGGTCAGCCCCAGGATGTGGCAAATGCCTGCCTATTCCTTAGCTCTGATATGGCGAGCTATATCAGCGGAACAGTCATGGCCGTTGACGGGGCTTTGTATCAGCGCGGCTCGGGCAAGTTTGGCCAGATGATGGGTCAGATGCTGCGCGCAGCGAAAAAGGGCCAGGCTTAGGTTAGAACACAGGGGTCCGATTGGTGACAAACTTTTCAGTCGCTGGGCTTTATTTCCAACCTACCAAATTCAAGAGCTTCTGAAATAGATACCCGCTGCTACCAAAAGCGATGTCAGCGTACCAGCCACCACGTAAAGTGCGAAAGCGCTGAGCAGAGATTGACCGACAACCAAAGCGGCAGCAAAGGTTAAAAACCCTGCAAGTATTCCCAATCCCATTATCGCAACTATCATGGTGCCGCTATCCGTCCCAAGCCTCGTCTCAGGAGATGTTGATCTTCTGAATCCCATCTCCGTTCCCGACTAACATAGAATTCTCGACATTTCTGGCCAAAGTATGGCCAAGGCGAGTTAACGATTACTTAAGGCGGAGAATTGCCGATCTTCTGTCAGGCGCTGCGCCCTGCAAGAGGTCACAAACTCGTTGTTTCCGCCAGTGGTTCGCATCACCCCCTGCCGTCAATTCCAAGAAAAATCATTCAATAACAACGAATAATTCTGTTCGGCAGCGGGTAGATGGACGACGTCAGCCGTCCACCCCTTCCGGTTTGCCGACGATGGTGAAATGCAGACCCTCGGGGTTCAGCAGTTCAGACGCCACCCGGTTCACATCCTCCAAGGTCACTGCATTCACCTTGTCGTTGCGAGTCGCAATGTAGTCGATAGGCAGATCTTCCATCTGCATCCCGACCATGATTCCGGCAATCTGGCCATTGCCGTCAAAACGCAGCGGATAGGCCCCGGTCAAATAGGTCTTGGCGTCATCCAATTCTTTCTGCGTCACACCTTCCGCAGCCGCGCGCGCCCATTCCTGTCGGATCACCTCGACCGCTTCGGCGATACGGTCATTGGCAGATGAGACCGAGCCCAGATACACCGACGCCAGATCCTTGGGCACCAGATAGGTCGCCACGCCATAGGTCAAACCACGTTTCTCACGTACTTCCTGCATAAGGCGACTTTCGAATCCGCCGCCGCCCAGAATGTGATTCAGGATATAGGCCGCAAAGAAATCGGGATCGTCGCGATCAATGCCACTTTGCCCGAACAGGGCGACGGATTGCGGAGTGTTGAAGTCCACTACGCTGACACCGCCGTCAATGGTGACCTTCGCCTTGTCTGGAATGGGTTTCCCGGTTGCTGGCAGATCCAACAGCAATTCGTCCAACAGTACCCCCAGCTCTTCTGCTGTGATGTCGCCGACAGCCCCGACGTACAGTCTGTCCTTGGCAAAGACATTGTCGTAGGCAGCGACGATGTCGTCGCGGGTCAGGCTTGAAACGCTTTCAATCGTACCTTTACCGTCCGACGCATATGGATGATCCCCATATGCCATTTCAGCAAAGCTGCGTCCGGCAATATCGCTTGGATCAGTCTGGTCGGACTTCAGACCCGAAATCACCTGAGCGCGCACCCGATCGATCGCATCCTCATCGAAACGCGGTTCATGAATTGTGGTCTGCAGCAAATCAATCACTTCATCCCGGTTCTCAGTCAGGAACCGCGCCGAAATGGAGACCGTATCATCTGTTGCCCTGTAGCTGAAGGACGCAGCCAGAGATTCAAGTTCGCGTGCATAGGTGCGGGCATCCATGTCGCCGGCGCCTTCCTCAATCAGGCCGCTCATCAGATAGACCGCGCCGCGTTTGTCGGGATCATCCAGCGACGTTCCTCCACGAAACCGAAGTTCCAGCGCAGTGAAGGGGATCGAATGATCTTGGACCAGCCAAGCGGTAATACCACCGGGCGAGGTTACCTCTTTGATCTTAATCTCGGCCCAGGCGGGAAGGGCAATGATCAGCGCAATTAGCGTTGCGGCAAACCGTTTCATTGTGTCACCTCATCGTCACGCATCAGCCAGCCAGTGACCGAGGTTTCAGGTTGCAGCACTTCACGGGCAGCCGCGATGATCTCGTCACCCGTCACAGCCTGCAGGATGTCGGGCCAAGCCTGCACATCCTCGACCGTCAACCCGCTGGTCAACGCACGACCATAGCGGTTTCCAATACCGTCCACGTTATCGCGCGCATAGGTCTGCGCGGCGCGGAGCTGCATCTTAATGCGCTCCAGGTCTTCATCCTTGACACCTTCCGCGATGAAATCCGCAACGGCCTGATCCATGGCATCCTCCGCATCCTGAAGCGAAACGCCCTCAGCCGGCACAACGATCAGATCAAAGGTCGTGTCATCCAATGAGACCCCCTTGTAGAACGCACCGGTATAGACCACCTTCTGCTGCTCAAATTGCAGCTTTTCATTCAGATATGAGGTTGTGCTTCCTCCCAGCAATTCCGCCAAAAGGAACAGGGCAGCGGCCTTCTCCTGCTCACCGGCGTCCCGTTCAGGGGCCAGATAGCTGCGCTGCACGTAGGGTTGTGCGACACGCGCATCCTTGAAGGTCAGGCGACGTCCGGCAGTCTGGGGTGGTTCTTGCGAGCGTATCCGCTCGGGCAAATCAGGGTTGGCTGGGATAACACCGTAGTACTGATCGGCCAACGCCCTGACTTCGTCGGGGTCAACATCTCCGGTGACGACCAATATGGCGTTATTGGGTGCATAATGGGTCTGGTAGAAGGACAGGGCGTCGTCCATATCCAACGCCTCCATCTCGTGGCGCCAGCCGATAATCGGCGCTCCGTAACGGTGGTTCAAATATTGCGCTGCATTCATCTGTTCTCCGAACAGAGCGCGTGGATTGTTTTCGGTCCGCTGATTACGCTCTTCCAGAACCACGTCGCGTTCGGTGATGATATCATTCTCGGTCAGGCGGATGTTGCGCATACGATCTGCCTCCATCCGCATCATCAGTTCCAGCCGGTCAGCGGCGACACGCTGAAAATAGGCGGTGTAGTCGTAAGAAGTGAAAGCGTTGTCATTGCCGCCATTGGCCGCGACAGTGGCTGACAACTCGCCCGCTTCCATTGTGTCGGTGGCTTTGAACAGCAGATGTTCCAGGAAATGTGCAACGCCAGAGGATCCGATCGGTTCATCGGCGGATCCGGCCCGGTACCAGACCATATGCTGCACAACAGGAGCGCGATGATCCTCGACCACTACGACGTCCATGCCGTTTTCCAGCGTAAATGTGGTGACAGCCTCTTGCCCCTCTTTCGCGAACAAGGGGGTGGCGGCGATCAGGGCAGCCGACAATGCCAGGGCCCGAACCATGGGGCATCCTCCGTTTCATTTCTGATATTCAAACTACGGTGGTGCCGCCGGGGTTCAAGGCCAATGACGGAAAGTTAAGAAGAATTCATTCCAGCGGCGGGGCCGACGGCGTTTCGATCCCACGACGACGCGCCGCTTCATTGGTCGCGTTCGCATCGATTGACTGACGTTCATAGACCTGCGAGTACCGATCAACCGGGAACAGGCGCAGGCGGGTCCAGCGACCGCGATTTTTGCGGAATGCCGCATCCTCTTCGGCCGTTATCTGGCGCGTATTGGCAGGAACGCCATATCTGCTTGAGGCCGTCACAAGCGCGGCATCGCTGGCCGGTATTGAGGTATTCGGGTTCAGCGCTGCCTCACTACCACCCAGCGCCACAACGGCGTCCGCTTTGGGGTTAGGATCGGTCAGGTTTGCACCGCCGGGAGTCGGCGCTGGAAGAAAGGCGTAGTCCTTGGGCTGGGTCAGCGGCTTGACGGGCAATACCGAAAATTCATCCGGCCCCGCTCCGGGCGGATCAAGATTGCGCAAACCAATATCGGAACAGCCCGCAACGACAACGGCGAGTGTCAGAACAAGAATGGCGCGTGGCATACGCATCAGTGTCTCCAGCCAGTTTCAGGCGCTTTTATCGCATATCGTCCGGCAGGTCACGAGGGCTTTTTGCCATCGAACAGGACCAATCCCAAAGCTCCCGCAAATATGAACACATCCGCCAGATTGAACACAAAAGGGTTGCTGATCCCGCAGCAGGACATGTTCAAAAAATCCAGAACATAGCCGTAAAGCACCCGGTCCACGACATTTCCCAGCGCACCGCCGATCAGGAGACCGCCGCAGAATTGTTGAAGCTTCGTAGGAGCGATGCGGCCCAGCCAGATCAGGACGCCCAGGCAGATCGCCACGGAAACCCCGATCAGCACCCAGCGGGCGGCGTCACCGTCGCCCTGAAACAGGCCAAAATTGATGCCGCGATTCTCGCCGTATCTGAAAACCAGAAGCGGTGGCAGCACGTCGATATCGCCCTGCGCCACGCGCATTACGTGAACGACCAGATACTTACTAATCTGGTCGATCAAAAACGCCGCCAATCCGGCCCATAGGATGAACGAACCGCGCATCAGTGACGGAAATGCCGCATGCCGGTGAAGACCATGGCCAGACCGGCCTCATCCGCCGCCGCGATCACTTCATCATCACGCATCGAACCGCCGGGCTGAATAACGCATGTTGCGCCTGCCTCGGCGGCCTCCATAAGCCCATCGGGGAAGGGGAAGAATGCATCAGAAGCTACGGCCGAACCGATGGTCAGCGGCTGGGGCAAGCCCAGCGCATCAGCCATACGCTCGGCTTTCTTTGCCGCGATCAGTGCCGAGTCAACGCGGCTCATCTGCCCCGCGCCGACACCCACGGTCGCGCCGTCTTTGACATAGACTATGGCGTTGGATTTGACATGTTTCGCCACTTTCCACGCGAACAGCAGGTCGCGCATCTGCTCCTCAGATGGCGCTTTTTTGGTGACCACCTTCAAGTCATCCATACCAACAAAGCCGTTATCCTTGTCCTGCACCAGCAGGCCACCGGCCACCTGTCGCACAGTTTTACCACCGGCGGTCACATCCGGCAGAGCTTCGGACGTCAGCAGGCGCAGGTTCTTCTTGGCGGCGAAGATCGCCTTGGCCTCGTCTGACGCCCCCGGAGCGATCACAACCTCGGTGAAAATCCCCGTGATCTCCTGCGCGGTTTCCGCGTCCAGCGGTTGATTCAACGCCACGATACCGCCGAATGCCGACGTCCTGTCGCAGTCGAACGCGGCTTTATAGGCCTCAAGCAACGTCGCACCTATCGCTACACCACACGGATTGGCATGCTTGATAATCGCACAAGCTGCCCCTTCGGCCGGGTCGAACTCAGCGACCAACTCAAAGGCGGCATCGGTATCGTTGATGTTGTTATAGCTCAGTTCCTTGCCCTGATGCTGTACGGCCGTCGCCACGCCCGGACGACCCGAGCCATCTACATAGAACGCTGCCGACTGGTGGCTATTCTCGCCATATCGTAAGGTCTGTTTCAGCTCACCGGCAAAGGCGCGGCGTTTGGGCGCCTCAAGCTCCAGCGCATCGGCCATCCAGTTGGACACGGCTGTGTCATAAGCGGCAGTGCGGGCATAGGCCTTTTGCGCCAACCACTGACGGAAGCCCAGAGAAGTCTTACCGTAATTCTCTTCCAGCTGATCCAGCAGCGACGAGTAGTCTTCGACGTCCACAACCACGTTTACAAAAGCATGGTTCTTCGATGCGGCACGGATCATGGCTGGGCCGCCGATATCGATGTTCTCGATACACTCATCATAGGCAGCGCCCTTGGCCACGGTCGCTTCAAATGGGTAGAGATTTACCACAAGCAGATCGATTGCGCCGATACCATGTTCGTTCATCGCGGCGACATGGGTGTCATTATCGCGCAGAGCCAGCAGCCCGCCATGGACCATCGGGTGCAGCGTTTTGACCCGGCCATCCATCATCTCGGGGAAGCCGGTGATCTCGCTGACATCTTTCACCTCCAACCCCGCATCGCGTAGCGCCTTCGCGGTACCGCCGGTCGAAAGCAGTTCAACCCCGCGTTCGGCCAACGCCGTTCCCAGCTCGATCAGCCCGGTTTTGTCGGAAACGGAAAGCAACGCGCGGCGCACGGGGTGAAGGTCGGTCATGGGTCCAAAGGTCCTTTTGGCGTCAGTCGAAAACGGGCTCGTCCCGGTGCGTATCCCGCACGGCATAGGCTGTATCCTGAGCCTTGCTGAGCGTCCACCGGATGCGCGTCGCATACTCCATTGCGCGCCCAGATAGAACGATCTGTTTTGTCGCGCGTGGCTTCAAACGGCCTTTTTCAAGGTAAACGCTTGGTTCAACTGACAACTTTCCAACGCCATCATGGCGGAAAACCCATATCTCACCGCTCTTGAGCGCCATCGACACCGCAGCGCCACCCAGATCAAGTGCCGCATCAACGTCAGGATGCAGGTGAAACCGGATGTCAAAGGCTATCCCCTGCAGACCTGCCCCGTCCATCGCGCGATCGAACTGCCGTTTGGCTTTGTCGGTTGCGGTCAGCAGAATATCCTCGCCCACCAGCTCACGCCCGTCAAAGCGCAGTTCAAGCGTGCGGGCATGGGTCAGGCCAAACACTTTAGCGTAGCCGTCATGACCCACCATAAAGCGGGTGCCTTCGAATGCATCCTCGAAATCCACGGGCACATCCTGCGGGCCATCCACCAATGCTTCCTGCGACGACCCATTTGCGCCTTCTGCAAGCCGGGCGCTGGAATACCCTTCGACGCATAGGGTCGAATGCGACGGGGTCGCGCGCCCTGCCCTGCGCCATTCCTGCCCAAAACTGCCGCCTGATCCACAGTTCACGATCAGAGGACGGCGCCCCGAGGTCAGCTCAAACGCAAGCGAGGATGCGTGGGCGTTGAACGACGCAGCACCTTTGGGAGGCGCGCTGGCATCCACCAGAACCGTGGTTCTCGAGGCGGCAAGCCGTGCATAACCCATTGACAGGTCCGAATGCTGCTGCGGCTTGACACCGCTTTGTGCCAGTGCCTGATCCAGCCGCCCTTCAAGCCCACGCCCGCCCCCGTGAAATCTGGCCAGAGATCCATCTGCATGACGCAGATTTCGCAGAGTAGGTGCAATGCGCTTGATCGCCCCGGTCTGAGAGGCAGGCGTGCCTCGGCCAACTTCACCAAGTGCAGCAGAGGTCCAGGCCAGCAGAGTGAAGACCTCCAGCAATTCCTCAGGGTTGCGGGTGAGAATGCCGCCCTCGGCATCGATCTGGCGGTCGCATTCCCGGGCCAGTGCGCGCAATGCGGGATCAGCCAGTTGCTCCAACCCCTCCAGGGCCAAACCAGCCTGAACCAGCCCTGCGAGCGCTTCGAATCTCGGCAATCCTGGTGTTGCTGCTGTCCAGCGTTTGGAAAGAAACCATGTTTGTTGTGCCAAGGAGCGGAAGAAAGCTCTGCTTTGCGCTTCGTCAGCGCCGCGTAGCAGAAATTGCGCGTGGTTGATCCAGCGCATCACCCGGCGCCCGGTCAGGTCCGGCGCCCAGCCGGGCCCCTTCCCGCGCCCATGTGCGGTGATCCAGCCCCAGACCCATCGCTGCGCCTTTTCACGGGCGCGCATATCGCCGACGGCTGCCAGATCATCCAGCCAGATGAAACCGTGGCGTTCATCATCAAAATCCGGACTGGGCGCAGCAACATCCCAGAGATCGGTGTCATCCGCCTCGACCAGATATCCAGCGAAAAGGAGATTCCCGGCCACCAGTTGTCGCCCGCGTGCAAACGAACCGACGGTGCGCGGCTCAGGCTGGCTGACGAATCCCGAAACCGCCTTCCGCCTTTGGCTCAGGCGCGCGTAAAGGCGGTTCTGAAACCGCATCCAGCGATTGGCCATTGTGTCCGATTCTGACATGACGCTTGCGACTCTGCCCCTTGCGCTCTGCGGGCGCTTGAACACACGATAGACCGGTCCGCGCGTCAAGTCATCGAAAAGCGTCGCCTCAAGCGGATTTGTTCAGACAGGCGATATAGAACCCGTCCATGCCACCCTTGTCCGGCCAGAAATCCGGGCGCAGACGCAAGCCACCTTCTTCTGTAATCCAGTCCGGTTCAACGCCCGCAATCTCAAGCGCCGCACGGTCAATCTGCATATCCGGATATTGATCCAGCGCCTCTTCGATCTGCACCTCTCCTTCGTCCGGCAACAAGGAACAGGTGCAATATACCAATCGGCCTCCGGGTTTGAGCAGGGTCCAGGCATGGGCCAGCATACGGGCCTGTAGCTCGATCAATCCCCCGAATTCCGAGCCATCCTTGGCGAAGGGTAAATCAGGATGGCGGCGAATCGTGCCCGTGGCCGAACACGGCGCGTCGAGCAGGATGGCATCATACTGGCCCCGATGGTCCAGCGCATCACCAGCGATCACCTTAGCCTCCAAACCTGTCCGTTTCAGGTTCTCGCGCACCCGCTCCAACCGTGTTTCAGAGATATCCAGCGCCGTGACCTCTGCCCCTACCACAGCCAATTGCAACGTTTTGCCACCGGGCGCAGCGCAAAGGTCCAACGCCTTTTCCCCGGCTTTCGGGGCCAGCACGCGCACAGGCAGCGCCGCTGCCGCATCCTGAACCCACCAGTTTCCACGCTTGTAGCCCGGCAAAGCCGACACCTGCCCCGCATCCTGCAAACGGACTGAGCCGGTGGGCAGGGCTTCTCCGCCCGGCGCCTCAGCGCCCGGTTTCAGCGTCACGTCCAGCGGTGCACCATTGAAATGGGCCTGTTCCATACCCTTTACTGCGTCATCGCCCCACGCCATGATCAGAGGATCGCGCAGCCAGTCGGGCAGACGGGGCACGCGCATCTTGGGCCAAGCATCCGGTCCATCGGCGGCAATCTTGCGCAAGACTGCATTCACCAACCCCTTGAGCCGCCCATGCTTGCGCGAGCGTCCCACGATCTCGACCATCGAATTGACCACGCCATGCGCGGCCTCGCCCTGACACAACTCGACCGTTCCAAGCCGCAGCGCGTTATGCACCGTTAGCGCCGGTGTCTGCCGCAAGTGATCCGCCAACAGCCGGTCGGCACGCTCAAGTCCGCGTAGGGTTTCAATAGTCAGACGCTGCGCGCGCGCGCGATCCTCGGGTACCAGACGATCCAATGCGCCGGCCGCCAGACATTCAGGTAACAGCCGCCCCTCGCCCAATATCTGATCCAGCAGATAGATTGCACTGCGCCGCGCGGCGGTTGCAGAGTTTGACATGATGCTGAGTGCCTCTCGTGACCTTTGCCGCATTGCCTTGGGCGGACGAGGGCGTATATCAAGGCCCTGAACAGAAAGGAACCCGATGTCATGAGTGACGAGCGCAAAGACCTGCCCCCCGCCGCTCAGCGCGCATTGGCCGAGGCTGAGGAACGTCGCAAAAAGGCCGAAGCGGAAGCCAAGGCGCAGCCCAAGGAACTGGGTGGGCGCGACGGTCCCGATCCGGCCCGCTATGGTGATTGGGAAAAAAAGGGCATCGCCATCGACTTCTGATCAGGCCCCGCCCCGCAGCGCTTGCAGAAAGTCGTCTATCAAAGCCCTTTGCCGTTTCGACCTTGCCCGATCCTCGGGCCATGTCAGCCAATAGCCATCCTTTGTCCTAAGCTCGGGCATATCCAATCTGTGTAATTGACCAGTCTTTAAGCTGCCCGAAGCCAACGGTAGTGAACCCAACGCGATCCCCATGCCCTGACGCGCCGCCGTGATCGCGTGACCTACCGAATCAAAACTGATCCGGCCAGCCGGTAATTCATCAACCCCCGCTACCTGCGCCCAGTCCTTCCAACCGGGGCGTTCTCCGCGCAAATCAATCAGCGGCGCACCCCAGTTGATGCCGGATGCGGCCATCGGTGCCAGCACTTCGGGCGCAATAAGCTTTGCCTTTCGTCCAGGCCAGACACCTCTGCCATAGCGGATCTGCAGCCAAGTACGTTCTTCCTCCAGCGAGGCGCGGCGGGCCATCGAATCTGTCATTACACGCACATTTGGCTGCGCCTCAAGGAACGTGGGCAAGGCTGGTAGAACCAGCGCGTGGATATGCGACGAAAGTCCCGCGACCCGAAGCTCGCGCGGAGTTTTGCCGAACAGATCCTCGGTATTGCGTTCCAGTGCTTGCAGGCTGTCCTGCACCAATGGCAGATAGCTTTCGCCTTCGATGGTCAGCGAAACACCGCGGGCTTCGCGCACAAACAATGACCGGCCCAGCCACGCCTCAAGATTGCCTATCCGTTGACTGACCGCCGCCTGCGTCAAACCAAATTCGCGCGCAGCAGCAGAAAAACCACCCAGCCGCCCGGCGGCTTCGAACACACGCAGCCAGTCCAATGGAGGTAGTCCAATCTTCTTCTTAGCCATAAGTATTCCCAGCCCTCAGTGGCAATAAGGTTTAATTGTAGTAATGCCACGGAGCGCGTATCTCCTCAAGCAAAGCCCGCGCCGAACAGGAGAGACCCCATGCTGCGCTCAGCCACTTTCGACCCATCTGTGGTCACTATCGCGTTTTCCGATGGTACCCAGGCCAGATTTCACGCCATTTGGCTGCGCGACAATGCGCTGGACCCCGAGACCCGCGCCCCCGGCAACGGGCAGCGCCTGATTACCATCGGCGATATCCCCACCGATATCTCGGTCAGCGCTGCCGAGATCCAAAATGGCGATCTGAGTGTTACCTTTCAGCCCGAAAACAAATCCGTGATGTTCCCTGCCGATTGGCTGGCCGATCACGTTTATGACCGCGAACAGGCGCAAGAAGTTGGCCGCACCGCATCCGGCGTCACCACATGGGAGCGTGGTATCAGCGCCCCCAGCGGTGACTGGGAAAGGGTGCACACCGACCCTGAGGCCAAGCGCAGCTGGCTGGCTGCCGTCGCGGAGTACGGCTTTGCCAAGCTGACAGGTGGCCCGACCGAGCCGGAATCGCTGCTGAAAGTGGCCGATCTGTTCGGCTACGTGCGCCAGACAAATTATGGCCCCTATTTCGAAGTTCGGACCGAGGTGAACCCGACCAACCTCGCCTATACTGGGTTGGGGTTGCAGGCCCATACCGACAACCCTTATCGCGACCCGGTGCCGACACTGCAAATCCTCTACTGCCTTGAGAATTCGGCCGAAGGCGGCGATTCCATCGTTGTCGATGGTTTCCGCGCGGCTGAGCGTCTGCGCGATCTGAACCCCGAGGGCTTCGCCTTGCTTGCAGGCTATCCGGCACGGTTCGAGTATAAAGGTTCGGACGGGGTCTGTTTGCGGTCACGTCGCCCGATGATCGAGCTTTCCCCCGATGGCGAGTTGATCGGCATTCGCTTCAACAACCGCTCGTCTGCGCCGTTCGTGGATGTACCCTTTGACAAGATGGAAGCCTACTATGCAGCCTATCGCCAGCTGGGCGAGATCATTGACGATCCCGCTATGGGCGTGTCTTTCAAGCTGGAACCGGGCGAAAGTTTCATCGTCGACAACACTCGCGTAATGCATGCACGGCTGGGCTATTCCGGGGCCGGGTCTCGCTGGTTGCAGGGATGCTATGCTGACAAGGATGGGCTGCTTTCGACACTGGCCGCCATGCAGATGACACAACCGGAGGCGGCGGAATGAAACCCGATTTCTCGACCTTAAACCGGGACAATATCGTGGCCTTTATCGGTGACATCTTCGATCGTCGGGGGGGAGAGGAATATCTGGGGGAACCCGTCACCATGGCCCAGCACATGCTGCAAGGTGCCACGATTGCGGAACAGAACGGACAGTCTGAAGAAATCATCGTCGGTGCGCTGTTGCACGACATTGGCCATTTTACTTCGGAATTCGGCACTTACCATCCGGACGATACCGAGGACCGGCATCATGAAGATGCAGGTGCCGAGGTGTTGGAGCAGTTCTTTCCGTCGGTCATCACCGATTGCTGCCGGTACCACGTGGCAGCCAAGCGGTATCTCTGCGCCACCAAGCCGGAGTATTTCAATCGCCTGTCCGCAGCCTCAGTCCATACGCTGGAACTGCAGGGTGGTCCGATGAGTGCCAAGGAGATAGCCGAGTTCGAGGCAAATCCGAACCTGAAAGAAATCATTCAGGTCCGTTATCTGGACGAAGCGGGAAAACGCGCTGATATGGAGACCCCGGATTTCGCCCATTTCGCACCGATGGTACAACGGATGGTCGACCGGCACATTCAGGCAAGCTGAGACAACTTTCATCTGCCCGATCGATAGAGCCAAGAAAATTCGTCGAATTTTCTTGGCTCTTGATCCTAAAGCCTACAGCCCCAGAACATCCACCATGTCATACTGGCCCGGCGCCTTGCCTTGACCCCACAACGCGGCTTTGAGCGCCCCACGGGCAAAGATCGCACGGTCAGTAGCCAGATGGCGCAACACGATACGCTCACCGGGTGCCGCGAACAGGACATCGTGTTCGCCGACAATGTCTCCGCCACGAATGGCGTGGAAGCCGATGTCGCCGCGTTTGCGCGCACCGGTAATACCGTCGCGGCCCCTATCGGCCACATCCGACAACTTGACACCGCGCCCCTCGGCGGCGGCTTCGCCCAGCATCAAAGCTGTGCCTGAAGGCGCATCGACCTTGTGATGGTGATGCCCCTCGATGACCTCGATATCGAAATCCTCATCCAGCGCGGCGGCAACCTTTTTGGTGAGCTGCACCAACAGATTGACCCCAAGGCTCATATTCCCGGCCCGCACAATCACAGCATGGCGCGCGGCAGGTTCCAGCGCGGCGATCTGTTCGTTATTCATGCCGGTAGTGCCAATTACGTGAACGCACCGCGCCTGCGCGGCCAGTGCGGCAAATTCCAGTGTCGCTTCGGGCGCAGTAAAGTCGATGACGGCCTGTGCCTGTGCAAATGCCTCCAGCGGATCGTCAGTAACGGTAACACCGAGCGCCTGCCCGCCCATCACCTGACCTACATCCTGACCGATCCAGTCATGGCCCTTACGCTCGACCACACCAACCAGACGCGCCTGATCGCTCTCAGACACGGTCTTGATCAGCATCTGCCCCATACGGCCCGAAGCCCCTGTGATAACGATCCCCGGAATATGGGTCATTGCGCTGGTCCTTTCTAAAGTCGGCTCAAAGCCTCCTAACCCGTTCGCGCCCGCTTGGCAAAGCCCCGCTTTGGGCTTAGATCGGGGGCATGGCAAAGAACAAATTCCACGATGGCCCCGGCCCATCCCAACGACAGCTGCGCGTCGGCGAACTGATCCGCCGCACCCTGTCCGAGGTTCTGGCGCGCGGAGATGTCCACGACCCCGACCTGAACCGCATGTCGATCACCGTGGGTGAGGTGCGCACCTCGCCCGATCTGAAGATCGCCACCGCTTATGTGCTGCCCCTGGGCGGCAAAGGGCAGGAAGACGTGATTGACCTGCTGGCCCGCAACAAGGGCGAACTGCGGCGCGCAGTGGGCAAGAAGGTGGGCCTGAAATTCTCACCCGACCTGCGGTTCCGTTTGGACGACACGTTTGATCGACTGGACGACACCCGCCGTATGTTTAATCAGGACGCGGTACGCCGCGATCTGGACGAGTGATCCGTACCCTTGTCACGCTGTGTGCTGTCCTTTGGGCCGCGCAAGTCTCTGCAGTCACTTGCGAGAAGCTGACTCATGAGGATAAGCGATATACGGTTTGCGAGGTGGATACCTCGGAAGATTTGCGCCTGTTTCTGAACGATGAAAATGGCGATCTGTTGGGTCATTTCTCTTCGGTGAATGAGGCGTTGGAGCCTCAGGGGAAAAGGCTCGTCTTTGCGATGAATGCGGGCATGTACCATGACGACCGCTCGCCCGTCGGCCACTATGTCGAAGACGGGGAAGAGCAGATGCGCGTGATACCGAATGCCGGACCCGGCAATTTCGGACTGCTGCCCAACGGTGTGTTCTGCATCCGTGAAAACCGTGCCGATGTGTTCGAGACTTTGGATTTCGTCGATCAGGCGCCGCAGTGCCGCTTTGCGACACAATCGGGCCCCATGCTGGTGATCAACGGAGAGTTACACCCTCGCTTTCTGCCGGATTCAACCTCGCGCTACACCCGAAACGGGGTGGGCACCAGCGCCGATGGCACGCGTGTGGTGTTTGCGATATCGGACGATTACGTCACTTTCTATGAATTCGGCAGCCTATTCCGCGACGTCTTAAAAACACCGAATGCGCTGTTTCTGGATGGCAACATTTCCCGCATGTATGATCGCGCCAGCAACCGGTCGGATATCGGGTTTTCGCTGGGACCCATCGTGGGTGTCGTCGAGGACGTTCCGGCAAATTGACAGCATCGAAACGATCCGCTAACTCGCGCGCCTCAGCAAGACTCAAGGTGTAGTATGGGACGCAAACGCAAGGGCCGCGACATTTCCGGTTGGCTGGTGGTGGACAAGCCCGCTGGCATGACTTCGACCGCGGTGGTCAACAAGGTGCGTTGGGCGATGGACGCCAAGAAAGCGGGCCATGCGGGCACGCTGGACCCAGAGGCAACCGGCGTTTTGGCCGTTGCGCTGGGTGAGGCAACCAAAACCGTCCCCTACATCACCGATGCGCTGAAGGCCTACACCTTCACCGTGCGGCTGGGGCAGGCCACCAACACCGATGATGCTGAGGGTGAAGTCATCGCTGAGAGCATTGCGCGCCCCTCGGATGAGGATATCAAACAAGCGCTCGGCCCGTTTCTGGGCGATATCAAACAGGTGCCGCCCAAGTTCTCAGCCGTGAAAATCGACGGTCAACGCGCCTATAAGCTGGCCCGAGATGGCGAGGATGTGGAACTGACCGCCCGCCCTCTTTGGGTAGAGGAACTGGTGCTGATCGACCGCCCCGACGAAGACCACGTCGTGCTGGAGATGACCTGTGGCAAAGGTGGCTATGTCCGTTCCATTGCGCGTGATCTGGGCGAGGCGCTCGGCTGCCACGGCCACGTGAAAAAACTGCGCCGCATCTGGTCCGGCCCGTTTGAGGCCGAGGATGGCCTGACCATCGAACAGATCGACGAGATGGCCAAAACCACCGCTCTGGATGATTATCTGCATCCGCTGGAAACCGGCTTGTCGGACCTGCCCGAGCTGAAATGCACCTCTGAAGGAGCCACCCGTCTGAGGAATGGCAATCCGGGCATGGTGCTCGCCTCTGACGTGGAATACGGCGACGAGGCCTGGGCCTCGCTGGATGGCAAGGCCGTGGCCGTAGGAATTTACAAGTCGGGCGAATTGCACCCAAGCCGCGTCTTTGCCGCCAACTGATGACTGTTCAGGCGGCGATACGCAATTTGTGACCCAGTCGAAGTATCTCGGAAACCAGTAGATCCAGATCCTGCTTTTGCGTGCGGTGATTGTTGACCGCCACCCGTAGGCAATGCGCTCCCTGAACCGTTGTATCCGATAAAACCGCTGTGCCTTCCTCTTGCAGGCACAACATGATTTCGCTGTTAATCGCACGCAGAGTTTCGGGGCTGAGACCGCCCGGGTCATAGCGGAAACAAACGATGTTTATGTTGGTGGGGAACATCAAGGTGAGGTCATCCTCTGCCTCGATCAGCGAAGTCAGATAACGCGCCTTTTCGATATCCTGATCAATGAGCCTGCCGAATTTCTGAACGCCGTGCTCCTTCAAGGACATCCAGACCTTGAGCGCTCGAAACCCACGCGAAGTCTGAATGCCGTAATCGTGCAAAAACGCCGCCCCGGCGACGCCTCGGGATTGCGGTTCCAGGTATTCCGGGGTCAGAGTAAATGTCGCGTGGTGGGCATCATGGCTTCGCACCAATGCGCAACCCACTTCGAAAGGCGCATGTAACCATTTGTGTGGGTCGAGCGCGACGGAATCCGCGCGTTCGATGCCGGACACGCGCCAACTGTTATCATGGGCGATTGCAATTAACGCACCGATACAGCCGTCAACATGAAACCACAGGCCTTCCTCGCGGCAGAAATCGGCAATCGCCGACAAGTCGTCGATGGCGCCTGTGTTCACGGTTCCGGCGGTGGCAATCACACAAGCGGGTTTAAGGCCGTCTGCGCGATCCTGCGCGACCATGCCGGCAAGCGCTTCAAGATCCATCGTCAAATCGTCTTGCGTAGGAACACGCCGCAGCGCCTTGTTGCCCAGACCCAGTGTTTCGAGCGACTTTTGGTGACAACTGTGCATCTGATCCGATCCGTAATACCGCATCGGCTTATCCATGGCGGCGATGCCCTCTTCGCGCATGTCGATCCCGGATTTAACGTTGCGGGCCACCGTCAGCCCGATCAAGTTTGCCACGCTGCCGCCGCTGACCAATGTCCCACTGGCTCCTTCCGGCAGACCGATCATCTCGCGTAGCCAGTCGACGACTTGTCGGTCGATCAGGGCTGCCGCATGATTCCCTCCCCCTAGGTTCGATCCCTGAACCGCAGCCAGAAAATCCGCCATCGCGCCTGTGAAATTGCTCGCGCCCATATACCAGCCCCAAAACCGGGGATGAATATTGCCCATTGGATACTGCATGACCTGAGACTGGACATCATCCATCAAATCACCCAACGGCATACCCTGCTGAGGTGCAGGCGTTTCGAACCCGTTGCGTATAACAGTCGGCATATCTTTCCATATCGACCTATCACGCACATCACGCGTATGATCCAACGCCATATCCAACATCTCATGTGCTAATTTGCGGGTCTGCTCCCAATCCGCCGGATCCAATGTCTCGAATGTCATGTCTTCCCCCAGAATAAGCCGTTCAAATGAAGGCAGGTATAGCACAAGTTAAGGATCAGGACATCGCCCCTTGTAAACGGGCCTAATTCCAGCCAAACCCGACTGCATGATCACCCGTTCTCATACCAAGGGCGACGCGCCCTCGACTGCTATCTACTCCGATTGCGAAAAATACCGCTATAGCCTGACCCGTATCTGGAACCCGGGGGGCCGCAAGGCGTTGTTTGTGATGCTGAATCCGTCGACGGCGACCGAGGTGCAGAACGACCCCACGGTGGAACGTTGCGAGCGTCGCGCACGCACACTGGGTTTCGGAGCTTTTCAGGTCACCAATATCTTTGCCTGGCGCGACACTGATCCGCGCAAGATGCGTGCATCTGCAGATCCGGTGGGGCCTGAGAATGACGCAGCCATCCTGGACGGCGTGGAATGGGCGGATCAGGTCATCGCCGCCTGGGGCACCCATGGCGCACATCTGGAACGCGGCCCCGCAGTTGAGGACTTGCTGCGCGGCACGGGCCAGCCCTTGTTCCACCTTGGGCTGACCAAGGACGGGCATCCGAAGCATCCTCTCTACATTGCGTACACTCAGCAGCCCGAACCCTGGTGATAAAGGATTAACCACGCTCTCAGCTTCGCTTTGACCAAGCCATTGTTTGCATGAGATGTTTTACACTCGGAGCCATTGTGCTTGCGGAGGGTAGATATGTTTCTGATCGGATTATTCGGAATGGCCGCCATGGGTGGTGCGGCCTACGCAATCAGCGACGTACTTGTGCCAGAAGACAAAGGCGATGACGAGGAGGAAGACGATCGCATCGAGGAAACGACCGACGACGACCTGTCGGAAGGCAATTTGCTTGACGCGGACGAGAATGTCGACGAGCCCAGCTCTGCCGAGGAAACCGACTCTGACACTGGCGAGATTGTGTCTGAGTATGAGGGCGATCTGGTCATTGCGGGCGATGAGGATGCGGATGTTGTGACCGGGCAGGAAGGCAACGATCAGATCAACGGATATGGCGGGGACGACTGGATCGACGGCGGCGCCGGCAACGACGTGTTGTATGGCGGTGGTGGCGGGGACGTCCTGTTTGGCAACCTCGGGAATGATGTGCTCCATGGTGAATATGGTGACGACGCGCTGGACGGAATGTCAGGAAATGACGACCTGTATGGTCATTTCGGAACAGATGATCTGAGCGGCGGTGATGGGAATGACCGGCTTTTTGGTGGTCAGGGCGATGACACGTTAAGCGGCGATAACGGCGACGACGCGCTACAAGGCGGAGATGGCGACGACTACCTTGTTGGGGGTGCCGGTGAAGACGCCCTGTTTGGCGGAGATGGTGATGACATCTTGTCCGGAGA
Source organism: Ruegeria sp. CF3 (assembly GCF_056537365.1). Taxonomy (NCBI): domain Bacteria; kingdom Pseudomonadati; phylum Pseudomonadota; class Alphaproteobacteria; order Rhodobacterales; family Roseobacteraceae; genus Ruegeria; species Ruegeria sp. CF3. Next base: position 750,523 of record NZ_JBQFRK010000002.1, read on the forward strand.
AGACGGCCCGGACGAGCCTGCGCGCGACTTCCTAAACGGGGGCTCTGGGGACGACGTCATTCTTGCCGAAGACGGCGATGTGGTCACAGGTGGAGAGGGTGAGGACGAGATCGTTGTGCAGTCCGACCCCGAGCAGGAAGCCACGACAATCATGGATTTCCAGATCGGTCACGACAAGCTTCTGATCACCTGGGACAACCCGGAAGAACCGGAATTAACGATCGAACAGGACAGTGAAAACAACAGCTTGACCCATGTTCGGGTCAATGGCGAAGACGTCGCTCAGCTTTTTGGCGCAGAGGGACTGACTGTTGAAGATATTCAGTTTGTGACCGAAGCCCAGTTGGAGCAGTACGCCTTCACCAGTTGAGCCTGCAGAATCCCTTTGCCATTTGCGGTGAATGCGCCTATACGCGCCCATCCGCATCGGAATCGGTGCGGTTTTCTCCATGGGCCTGTGCTGGACGACATCCCGGCCTGCGCCATCAACTCTAACCTTTAAAGGAGACCCCGATGTCGATTACTGCCGCTGATAAAGCACGCGTCATGAAAGAATTCGCAACCAAGGACGGCGACACTGGTTCGCCTGAAGTCCAGGTTGCTATCCTGACCTCGCGCATCAACACCCTGACCGAGCACTTCAAAACCCACAAGAAAGACAACCACGGTCGTCGTGGTCTGCTGAAGATGGTTGCTCAGCGCCGTAAGCTGCTGGACTATCTGAAGGGCAAAGAAGAAGCACGCTATCAGGACCTGATCAAAAAGCTGGGCATCCGCCGCTAAACGCGTTTTGTTCATGTTGTACAGGCGCTGAGGCCCTGTTCGTACAAATTGTACATCTTGTACGCCCGCCATTTGGTGGGCGTATTTGTTTTGGTCACTGTCTAATCTAGTGAACTGTGCGGCGCGCGAATTTCCCGCCATGTTCATGAGAGACGGCACACACATACCTGCGGCCCAAACCTTACCGCTACGCAAAGAAGCGCAAACTTTTTTAACTTCCTGTGAACCACTTCACTGAACGCGGTCAAAGATTGCGCCATTCTGAGGATGTTAGTGAGTAGGCGCTTCTTTTGTTTCGAGCGTCAGGTTTTTCATAGTCCTCCCTTTTTTACTGGGCGTGCCTGTAGCGGGCGCGCCCATTTTCGTTCGGGACACACTGATGAAACCTACTTGCCTTTGGTATCAAGCGCTTGAACGCCGGGATGGCGAAAGAGTTTCGCCATCGCAATCAATGCCAGTACACCGCAGATGACCGCGAGCACGAAAGGCATCCGCAAATTGATAGCCATGAGGGACCCGCTGAGGGCCGTAATGGTCCCGGAGCCCAACGCGTAGATGGCGACTGTCACACCCATGACCCAACCTTGCTCGGTTGGGCCGACGCTCGCGGAAAACAACGAAAGCATGGTCGGGTACATGATCGCGAACGCGATGGTTATCGGAACAATCAGGACATAGGTCAGATCGGCCATGGGGTTCAGCATGAAGGCCAATATCCCAAGCGCCATGGCTGCAATGGAGACATATAGAATCGGAAACTTTTTATAGCGCTCGTGCAGCGGTGCGGTGAGGTAGGCACTGCCAAAGGCCATGGAGCCTCCGAACACGGCGAGGGCCATGCTGTTTTGAAGCGTACTGAACTTGAACCGGGTCAGCAGATACGTGTCGATGAAGAAGAAAAACGCATTCAGGCACATCAGCGAGAACAACATGACGACCGAAAGCCGCAAAACGACCGGGTGCGAGAAGACTTTCCACAGGTTCAAAACAACATCTAAAAGCCCGAAGTCAATTTTTTGTCTTTTGAAACCGGGTTCGGAGAAGAAGAACAGAATCAGTGCCATGTTGATCAGGATCAGGGCAATGGCGACGTAGAAAGGCAGTTCCAGTGACGCAAATGACCCCATCAGGTTTTGGTCGCTGAGCAACCCTGAAATCAGTGGCCCCCCGAGCAGGCCCAGCGCGGATGCCGCAACAATCATCCCGAGGTTTTTTGATTTCTCCTGATCGTCATGGCTGATGTCGATCAATGCGGCCTGCGCAATGGGTTGGTTGGCCGTCGTAAACCCGGAAGTGGCGCGCCCCAAAAGTAACAGCCAATAGCTGGACGTCATGATCGCGGCCACAGTCAGAACATAGCCGATCAGGGCACCGGTAAGGCAGATCATGATGCCTGTTTTACGCCCGATATAGTCCGACAACTTGGCGATAAAGGCCGCCCCGAAAAAGTAGAACAGAAAGAAGACGACAATCAGAATCGTATAGTCGAGCTGGCGGATATTCGTCGCTGTTCCATGTGCGAGGAAAGCCTGGTGTGGATCCAGCAGGATCGTGTTGAAAATCGGCACGATCAATCCAAAACCCATCACGTCAATGAATACGACCAGCAACAGAGACAATCGTGAAAGGTTCATAACAGCTTCCTCATTACGGTCCCGGAATAATCCAATTTCAAAACGTCGAGGGGGCCGGCCACATCACAAGAAACACGCGCTGCGCCAAGAGTTGCCCGGAGTCAGGGTATGGGCTCTTTTGTTTTCTGTCCAATTTGGCGCGGCGACGGGCGGTATCCGGGTGGCTGACCTTGGGTTTCGAATTGTGACGCCGCGTCGCGAAAGCCGGGCCCTAGGTTAGAAGGTTGACGTAAGCGTAAGCAGTGTCGTGATTTTTTTCCAAGCGGTCAAAAAAATGATGCAAACAGCAGATTTCTTCCCCCTTTCTCGGCACCCCATTTTTCTTACATGGACGGTGTCGCTGCGGGTTCACACTCACGGAAGTTGGTCTTTGAGCCCTTCCCTCAAGTGGCTTGGACCTGACCCGCAGCGGCAAGGATTTGATGACCATATGTTGCGGGAGTTGAATGATGCCATTGAAGTCAATTCTGAGCCGGGTGTTTGCAACCAAGATGTCTGAGACGTCCAACGCCACAAATGCGCGGTCGATTTTGAATAATCCCTACGACCATAAGAAGGCAATTTCGAAGGTTGAGACAGCGGCGGTTCTTCGCGGGATCCTAGAAGATGAAAAGATGGAATATCCAACCCAAGGCAAACGCAAGGATTCGCTGCACTGACCGCCGTTTGGTACGCTCCTGACGACTTCTGCATGGGTACGCACTACAGGGGCCGCTCCGGACCAAAAACGCCCGCCGAATTGGCGGGCGTTTCGGTTTTCTCAGGATAATCCCAGTTACATCTTGGCCTTTTCTGATTTAAGCGCCAGCCACAGGCAGTAGCACATGATCAGAACCACCAAGGTAAACGGAATTCCAGTCGACACCGCTGCCCCTTGCAAGGCAGAGAGACCTCCGCCCAGCAGCAGTGCGATTGCGACGAGGCCTTCAAGCGTGCACCAGAACACGCGTTGCACAACCGGTGCGTCCATCTTGCCGCCTGCCGTGATCGTATCGATCACCAGCGAGCCCGAATCCGACGATGTCACAAAGAACACCACGATCAGGATCAGCGCGATGGGTGCGATGATGCCGTATAGCGGAAGTTCCTTCAGGAACCCAAACAGCGCGCCTTCTGGGGCGTAGCTGTCGATCACCGTGGCGCGGACGCCTTCTGCGCCGCCTGCGTTCAGCATGTCGATGGCTGCGCCGCCAAAGGTCGACATCCACAAGGCACATACCGCAGTGGGTGCCAACAAGGCGCAGATCACGAACTCACGCACCGTACGACCTTTGGAAATGCGGGCGATGAACATGCCCACGAAAGGTGACCACGCAATCCACCAGGCCCAGTAGAAGGTTGTCCAGCCGTGGAAGTAGCTGGTGTCTTCCCGACCGAACGGATTGGACAGAGCAGGCAGGTGCGTCACGTAATCCACCATCACGTTGAAGTACCGTGCAATGGCGGTGCCGACACCGGTAACTACAATGACGAAGATGAACAGTCCTACGGCCATGATCATGTTGATCTCACTCAACCGTTTGACTCCTGCATCCATGCCCATCAGGACCGAGCCCAGTGCGATCATCGTAATGCCTATGATCAGCAGGACGGTGACGGTGGGGCTGGGTTCGATGCCAAAGACCTCATACAGCCCGGCGGCCACCTGTTGTGCGCCCAAACCCAATGATGTGGTCAGGCCGAAGAGGGTCGCGAATACTGCCAGAGTATCGATGATGTGGCCCCACCAGCCCCAGACGCGCTCGCCCAGGATCGGATAAAAAGCCGAACGCAGGGTCAATGGTAGCCCGAGATTATAGCTGAAGATTGCAAGCGCCAGACCAACGGCCGCATATACCGCCCAGCCTTCGAGACCCCAATGATGGATCGTGCCGACAATGCCGATATATTCGTTACCCGGCACAGCGATATCGATGCCCAGCGGGCGGGCGTTGCCGTCTTCTGCAAAGTTGTAATAGACCGGCTCCATCACGCCGAAGAACAACAGCCCGATGCCGATCCCGGCCGCGAACATCATCGCGATCCATCCGGCGTAGGAATAGTCGGGTTTGGCGTCCTTGCCGCCGATCCGCACCTTGCCCACAGGCAAGATGATCAGCACCAGACAGAACAGGGTGATTGCGTCAACCGACAGCACCAGAAACCAGTCAAACGTGCTGGTCAGCCATGGCCGGAGCCAGCCAAAGAACGTGGCTGCGGATTCCTGATTTGCCAGCGCGATCAGGACGAACGCGAAGATCAGGATGCTTGAGATCAAAAAGACCGGGTTATGGATATCCAGACCGAAAGGCCGGACATTGTCCTGTCCAAGCTCATATTCGGTCTCAAAGTCATAAATCCGGGGATCCGGATCCAGCATTTTCTTGGTTTGTGCCATGCGTCTGCCCTTCTGTTCGCTACTTGCAAACGCCAAGGTATTCGACCGGCGGACGGAGGTGATATTCGTATTACCTTGGCGCGTTTCCGTCGTTTCGACCGCAGGTATGGTGGTTTCAGCCTATACGGATACTAAATTTTCACCAAATATATTCGATTTCGCGAATAGTTAGGCGGTGGGAGCGACCGAATTAGCTTTCAGAGCTGCAAATATCCTGTTATTCAACCAAATGGTTGACTGAAGCAGAAAAGGCATGTAATTCATCCAAATGGTTGAACGAGAGAATCGCTATGACCTAAGCGCTATATTGAAGGCCGCGTCCGACCCAACCCGCCGCGTGATCCTAACGATGCTCGCGCAGCAGGGCCCCTTGCGGGTGACGGATATTGCGCAGCAATTCGATATGAGCCTCAACTCGGTGTCCAAGCACATCAAGGTGCTCGAGAATGCCGGGCTGGTGCGGCGTCGGACGGAATGGCGCGAGCATCTGATCGAGGTGCAGATGGCCCCCTTGTCAGCCGTGGATGACTGGTTCGCCGGGCTGCGTTCGATCTGGGCGCTTCGGCTGGACGCCTTGGAAACTGCTTTGGAGGACCCAGAAGATGACGGAACTGTCCCTTGAAATAACCCGCGCCATTCCGCACCCGCCGGAAAAGGTTTTTGATGCTTGGCTAGACCCGGAAATGTTGGCCAAGTTCATGCTGCCCGGTCCCAACATGTCAGTGCCCGAAGCTTATTCTGACGCCAAGGTAGGGGGCCGGTTCAAGATCATCATGCGCGCGCCCGAGGCCGGGGACCTTCCGCATGAGGGCGAATACAAGGTGATCGACCGGCCCAATCGGCTGCAATTCACTTGGAACTCGCCTTACAGTCAGGACGATTCCACCGTGACGCTAGATTTCACGCCCACCGACAAGGGTACGGAATTGCGCCTGCACCACATCCGCTTCCCTTCGGAAGAAAGCCGCAACAATCACGAAGGTGGCTGGACCCGAATCCTTGAGACGCTGGAGGGTGCGCTGTGATCAACTGGCTCGCCCTTGGCGTGGGTGTGATCGCGGCCTTTCTGCTGGGCTGGCTGGTCTACGGACCCGTCGGCTTTCAGAAACGCTGGGCCGAGGGAACACGGATCGACCCCACCCCGCCCGAATCTCCACCCCTGCCGCAGATGGCGGCCCAGATCGTTTTCCTGATCCTGCTAGCCGCTGTGATCGCGGTGACCGAGACCAACAACAGCCTTGGCGTTGCGGTGCTGGCGATCCTCGCAGTGGCTGCTCAGGCCGCATCGGTCGGGGCATGGGCACAGAAAAGCGGCTTCGCCATCGCAGTCGACACCGGATATGCGCTGGGCTGCGGCGTGGTGATGATATTGGCGCACGCTATCCTTTGATACATCGGCCCCTGCCCAGCTTGGGCGGGGGTTAGGCAATCCCCTGCCCCCCAAAAACTCCCGACTTTCCAAAGCTTGCAAACTGATGTATGGGCCTGTCATCTGAGACGTTGTGCCCTGACCCCGGCACTCGAATGGAAGATAAAGTGGGGTCGGCGGCAATGGGGCCGCCATGCAAACCGGAGACCCGCAGGGGCGGGAGTGCTCCGTTCTAGGATACGCATATGTTTGATGTAACAAAGAAATCGATTCAGTGGGGCGAAGAGACGCTGACACTGGAAACCGGCAAGGTTGCCCGTCAGGCCGACGGCAGCGTGATTGCCACGCTGGGCGAAACCAGCGTCATGGCAAACGTGACCTTTGCCCGTGCTCAAAAGCCCGGTCAGGATTTTTTTCCGCTGACCGTGCACTATCAAGAAAAATACTATGCCGCCGGTAAGGTTCCGGGTGGCTTCTTCAAGCGCGAAGCGCGCCCGACCGAGAAAGAGACGCTGACCGCGCGTCTGATTGACCGTCCGATCCGCCCGCTGTTTGTTGACGGCTTTAAAAACGAAGTTCTGGTGATGTGCACCGTGCTGTCCCACGATCTGGTCAACGACCCCGACATCGTTGCGATGATCGCAGCCTCTGCCGCACTGACCATTTCCGGCGCGCCGTTCATGGGTCCGATCGCCGGTGCCCGCGTTGGTTTCGAGGATGGCGAATACGTTCTGAACCCGACCGTCGACGACATGCAGGACCTGCGCCTGAACCCTGAACAGCGTCTGGACCTGGTTGTCGCCGGTACCAAAGACGCCGTGATGATGGTGGAATCGGAAGCGTACGAACTGTCCGAGGCGGAAATGCTGGGCGCGGTAAACTTCGCGCATGAGCAAATTCAGCCCGTGATCGACCTGATCATCTCGCTGGCCGAAGAAGCCGCGAAAGAGCCGTTCGAATTTGTCGCCCCCGATTACTCGGAGCTGTCCGCCGCTGTTTCGGCTGCCGGTGAAGAGAAGATGCGCGCCGCGTTCGCGATCACCGACAAGCAAGAGCGCACCGCCGCTGTTGCCGCGGCCCGTGAAGCGATCAAGGAAGCGCTGACCGAAGAGCAACTAGAAGACGGCAACCTCGGTTCCGCTATGAAGAAGCTGGAAGCTGGCATTCTGCGCGGTGACGTCGTCAAAGGCGGCAAGCGTATCGACGGTCGTTCGACCACCGATATCCGTTCGATCGTCGCAGAAACCTCGATGCTGCCGCGGACCCACGGTTCTGCCCTGTTCACCCGTGGTGAGACTCAGGCATTGGCCGTGACCACGCTGGGCACCGGTGACGACGAACAGTTCATCGACGCGCTACACGGCAACTTCAAATCGAACTTCCTGCTGCACTACAACTTCCCTCCCTACTCGGTTGGCGAAGTTGGCCGCGTGGGTGGTCCGGGCCGTCGTGAGATCGGCCACGGCAAGCTGGCATGGCGTGCCCTGCAGGCGGTTCTGCCTGCGGCGACCGACTTCCCCTACACGATCCGCATCGTGTCGGAGATCACGGAATCCAACGGCTCCAGCTCAATGGCGTCGGTCTGCGGCGGTTCGCTGTCGATGATGGATGCGGGCGTTCCGCTCAAAGCACCGGTTGCCGGTGTGGCCATGGGTCTGATCCTGGAAGATGACGGCGAATACGCCATCCTGTCGGACATTCTGGGTGACGAAGATCACCTGGGCGACATGGACTTCAAGGTTGCGGGTACCGAAAACGGCATCACCTCGCTGCAGATGGACATCAAGGTTGCGGGCATCACGCCTGAGATCATGGAGAAAGCCCTGGCGCAAGCCAAGGACGGCCGGATGCACATTCTGGGTGAGATGGGCAAAGCCCTGTCCGAAACCAACGAATTCTCGGTCCACGCGCCGCGCATCGAGACCATGAACATCCCCACCGACAAGATCCGCGAAGTGATCGGCTCGGGCGGTAAGGTCATCCGCGAGATCGTCGAGGTTTCGGGCGCCAAGGTTGACATCAATGACGACGGCGTCATCAAGATCGCGTCGCCCGACGGTGAATCGATCAAGAAGGCCTATGAGATGATCCACTCGATCGTTGCTGAGCCGGAAGAAGGCCAGATCTACACCGGTAAAGTGGTCAAGATCGTCGACTTCGGTGCCTTCGTGAACTTCTTTGGCAAGCGCGACGGTCTGGTGCACGTGTCCCAGATCGAAAACCGACGCCTGAACCATCCGTCGGATGTTCTGAAAGAAGGTCAGGAAGTAAAGGTCAAGCTGCTGGGCTTTGACGATCGCGGCAAGGTGCGCCTGTCGATGAAAGTTGTCGATCAGGAAACCGGCGAAGAGATCGTTCCCGAGAAGAAAGAAAAGAAAGAGGAAAGCGCAGAGTAATCTGCCTCTTTTGCAAGAACGAAGGCCCCGGTAATCCGCCGGGGCCTTTTTCTTTGGGCGAATGACGAGTGCCGTAGCGATGCTGTGGAATGTGCCGACCATCTGCTTGCTGGGGTAGGCTTCAATTTTGATGAGGCTACAATTCTGATTGTTGAGTGCATTGCCCTGAAACAGAGCCTCGCAACCACTTATAACGTTGGCTTTACAGGCCCGGGGCATCTACTTGGGCATTCTTTTCTACTCATTGCCGATAAATGAATGAATTTACGACGATATCCGATCGTTTCTTGGTTTATTTCTTTTCTTCGATCAAAAGCTCTTCTATGAGCGCGCCTAACAGTTGCGTCCTCGATTTGACCTTGGCTTTTTTGTAGATTGAATTGTTCTGGGACTTGATTGTTCCCTCGCTGGTCTCGCGCAGTTTAGCTATTTCTGCGAGGGACAGGCCCTTTACGGTGAGAAGTGCAACATCTCGTTCCGCAGCACTAAGGCCCCAACGGTCGAACTGTAGTTCCAGCATTCGAAAAAACTCGCCTTGAGCCTTCCGCAGGTTCTGTTTGACTTCTTGGTGACGTCGCAAAAACAGCCTGTGGCTTTGCCAAATCAAAAGCCCCCCAAGAATAAACCCAAATAGGGTGATGAGAGCCGTGATTTCATGGACCACCCAACTCGCGGAAAAAATGTAGTACCCTGTTATTTCGCCAATCAATTCGATCACAAACGTCAAAGCAGAGATCGCATATACAGCGATCCCCGCTTTGAACATGGCTTCTTTTTTAAACCATTTGTTCAAACCCCAATCTCGCTTGGGCTCAAGTTGGAAGCTGAATTAATCATCGTCGCCTTCGTCATCCCCTTCGCCATCGTCACCTTCACCGTCGCGCTCGCCATCGTCGCCTTCGCTGTCGCGCTCACCATCGTCGCCTTCGCTGTCGCGTTCACCATCGTCGCCTTCGCTGTCGCGTTCACCATCGCCTTCGTAATCGTCACCTTCGTCATCAAATCCTTCGTCGTCATCTTCGTCGTCATCTTCGTCATCAAAATCTTCGTCGTCATCTTCCTCATCGTCGAACTCATCGTCTCGCTCTGAACGATCCCGAACGATGGTTCCGTCTTTCCCCAGCACCACTTCTCTCTCGATTCCAGGTCCAGTCGCTTCAAAGCGAAGATTCCCAAACAGCGTGTTGGTTATTTCGATTCGTTGGAAACCTTGTTCTGTGAGTTCGTCGATGATGTCTTGCTTGGTGGTTTGCGAAAGCGCCGTGGTGGCCATCAGAACGAAAGTTGATGTCAGACCGATAGTTTTCTTGTTCATGTTCCCATCCTCAAAGGAATTGCCAATTGAACTAAAACATCGGCGCTTTGCGATGGGAATATAACTTAGGTTGGTTAGGCCAGACTTGAACCAAAGAACTATATCCTCAACGGTACTGGGTAATGCGCGCAATGTGCGGGAACGTGGATTTGGAAAGCGCCGAAAAATTTTTCAGGAGCAAATTCCTGAATTTGATCTCGGACCGATCTGAATTTACAGCCATGTAGTTTTTGAAGGTGACACCGAGGATATGCCCGAAGCCAAGAAATTCGAAAAGCTCTTCTCTACTCCAATGATGCGATTTGTGGTGCCTAACAGTGCAGCGCTTAATGCGGCGATTCTGTTTGAGGCCGAAAAGATGCGTGAGGAAGACGAGGGTGCCTCAAAATCCAATCGCGGCGGATGGCACTCAAACGGAAACCTCTTTGATCGCGATACGCCCGCTATTCAGAATTTGCGAGACGCGGCCGAAGATGCGGTGTTTCAAATAACGCGAAAGGTCTCAGACAAGGTTGAACTGGATAAACTTCGCCTGAAACTGTTCGGGTGGATAAACGACAATCCTTCCGGCGGGTACAATGCGCCGCATACTCATCCCGGCGCGCATTGGTCTGGAGTGTACTATGTTTCTCAACCCGAGATCGAAGAAGGTTCGTCTGGAATGATTGAGTTTCTCGACCCCCGAAACGAGTTGCCTCACTGGCGCATACTTCAGGCGAGTGCGTTTCGGAACAAAAAGAAGCTGCGCCCGGCAGCAGGCGAAATGATCCTTTTTCCATCCTATCTGACCCATTGGGTCCACCCAAACCAAAGTAAAGAAAGCCGCGTCACGGTTGCCTTCAACGCAACCTTTCGACGTCCAAAATCGGATCCCAGTTAATCGCCTCGAGATACGCAGCCTCTGTGGTATCGAACATCAAGGCAATGTTTCGCCTGGTCAGCGCAGTCAGCGCGGCTTTCAGTTTCCATTAGAAACTACAATCCTTGGCAGCGAGACCGCGTTCAACTGACGTATCCGATCCCAACCACCGCCTCGGCAGGCGTGCCCACAGTCGATCCAACATAGCCAATCTGCCTTTTTCGATCAGTGCCGCTTTCGAGCCCTGCACGTCACGGTAAACGATATGTTAACACTTCTAAGTTGAGTTAGCTCAAAGTTAGGGAAATCCAAATCATCTGGGAAGTCGCCGCGCTTTGGCCTCTATCACCATCTTTGAGATCGACGGAGATCCGTTTGGCAACCCCAGTGTGACGGTGACCCAGGGGTTTCAGGTCACCATTACTGATGATAATAATTTTCTCGAAAATCCGGACAACAACGGCAGCCAACAGTTCGATACCCTCCCAATCCCCGGGCTGAGCAACTCCGGCAGCTTTCAGATATTTGAAGGCTACAGCGCGACGGTCGGAGGTGCACCGGTCACCTTCACACTGCTGCAATTCTCGGGTACGCAATACATCGTTGTGACCTCGGGAAACGTTGCTGTTAACGATGTACTGACAGGCAACTCACTGGCCCAGAGTACTGCACCTGCGGTCGAATATGATAACCTTCCCAGCTTTGTCTGCTTTACTTCGGGGTCACATATTCTGACACCGTCGGGCCAGCGTCTGATCGAAGAAGTCAAAGCAGGCGATCATGTGATCACCGCAGATGGCACCGGTCGGGCCGTGCGCTGGGTGGGTCAGCGACGGCTGAGTGAGGCGGATCTGAGACAGACCCCTAAGCATTGCCCGATCCGGATCAGTGCGGGCAGTCTTGGGCCGCAGACACCATCGCGAGATCTGCTGCTGTCACCTCAGCATCGGGTTGTCGTGTCCTCACCTTCGTTGGAACTGCATCATAGTCACCCGATGATGTTGGCGACGGCCAAGTCTCTGCTCAACGGCAAGTCTATCACGCAAGTACCGCCAACCGGGGGCGTCGAGTACATTCACATTCTATTCGACCAGCATGAGCTGGTGAATGTCGAAGGATTGTGGTCGGAATCGTTTTATCCCGGCGGATACACGTTGGACGCGATGAGCAGTGCGGTGAAGGAGGAACTATTCGAGCTGTTCCCCGAGCTTCATTCCGACGCAGGCGGCTATGGTGATACGGTGCTGCCGGTTCTGAAACCGTACGAAGTGCAGATGCTGCGCCCGGAGCTGTGTGCCCCTTGTGGAGCTACTGCAGCGTTTGCGCACTAAACGAGGGCGGGGGCTTGTGCCCCCCGCCCATTATCCAATCACGATGGCGCTTTGGTTTTGCGCAGATAGGGGAAAATCGTTTCGAACTCGCCGAACTTCTCTTTTGCCTCATCGTTGGAGACCGCAGGTGGAATGATCACATCCTCACCCGGCACCCAATTTGCGGGGGTTGCCACGCCCTTGGCGCTCATCTGCAGGCCATCCAGCGCACGCAGAATCTCGGCAAAGTTGCGGCCCACGGTCATCGGGTAGGTCATGGACAGTTTCAACTGCTTATCGGGTCCGATGATAAAGACAGAGCGTACAGTTGCGCTGTCGGCAGGCGTGCGGCCGTCGGGCAGATAGGCCTCGGCCGGCAGCATGTCGAAGGCTTTGGAAACAGCCAGACCGTCATCGGCGATGATCGGGAAGCCGGGGTTGGCGTTGCCATAGGCCTCGATATCTTTTTTCCACTTCTTATGATCTTCGACACCATCGACCGACACGCCGATCACTTTGGTGTTCCGCGCCGCCCATTCATCGTTCAGCTGCGCAACTGCCGAAAACTCGGTCGTGCAAACAGGAGTGAAGTCCTTGGGGTGTGAGAACAGAATGGCCCAGCTATCGCCAATCCAGTCATGAAACTGGACGGTGCCCTGATCTGTCTCTGCGGTGAAATTCGGGACCGTATCATTGATGCGCAAACCCATTGGGAAACTCCTTTCCTGTGAAAAATCGCGAGTCGATTGCTGCCAACCTAATCACTTTGCGCAGAGGTTAAACCATTCATGTTGCGCTGTCAGAAGATTCAGTAGGTAGATAATTTGATCAAATTATGTTTTACCCTTGCCCGACACCCGGGTGGGTGACAGAGTGCGAATGAAAACCGACCGTTCGGTCGATTGATTCCTGATCCGGAGGATGAGCCATGATCGAAAAACGCGATTTCTATATCAACGGCAAATGGGTCGCCCCATCAGAGCCGAATGATTTCGAAGTGATCGACCCGTCGACCGAAGAACCATGCGCGGTGATCTCGCTAGGGTCAGAGGCTGACACTAACGCAGCGGTCGCCGCGGCCAAAGCTGCTCTGCCTGGTTGGATGGCAACCCCGGTGGACGAGCGCATCGCTTTGGTCGAGAAACTGGTCGATATTTACGCCACCCGCTCTGAGGATCTGGCCCAGGCGATGTCGATGGAGATGGGTGCACCGATCGAAATGGCGCGCAGCCAGCAATCGGGCGCGGGGATCTATCACCTGAAAAACTTCATCCGTGCCGCCAAGGCGTTCCAATTCGAACGTCCGTTGGGCGATCATGCGCCGAATGACCGGATCATATATGAAGCGGTGGGTGTGGCAGCCCTGATCACCCCATGGAATTGGCCGATGAATCAGGTCACGCTCAAGGTCGGCGCGGCGGCGATTGCGGGCTGCACGATGGTGCTGAAACCGTCCGAGCAAAGCCCGCTGAACGCGATGATCTTTGCTGAGATGATGGATGAGGCTGGCTTCCCGGCTGGTGTTTTCAACCTGGTGAATGGCGATGGCGTGGGCGTGGGCTCTCAGCTCTCGGGGCACGCAGATGTTGATATGGTCAGCTTCACCGGTTCGACCCGCGCGGGCACTGCGATTTCCAAGAATGCGGCGGATACACTGAAGAAAGTGCATCTGGAACTGGGCGGCAAAGGGGCCAATGTGGTCTTCGCCGATGCCGACGAAAAGGCGGTAAAACGCGGCGTCCTGCACATGATGAACAACACCGGTCAAAGCTGTAACGCGCCCAGCCGGATGCTGGTGCAGCGTCCGATCTATGATCAGGCGGTTGAGACAGCCGCCGAAGTGGCAAACAAGGTCACCGTCGGCAGTGCCGCCGAGGAAGGCCGACATATCGGACCGGTGGTGAACGAAGTGCAGTGGACCAAAATTCAGGACCTGATCCAGAAAGGAATTGATGAGGGCGCGCGTCTGGTTGCAGGCGGCACGGGTCGGCCAGAGGGGCTGAACAAGGGCTATTATGTGCGCCCAACGGTTTTTGCCGATGCCAATAACCAGATGACGATCGCGCGCGAGGAGATCTTTGGCCCGGTTCTGACCATGATCCCCTTCGACACCGAAGAAGAAGCCATCGAGATTGCCAATGACACACCTTACGGGCTGACCAATTATGTTCAGACCCAAGACGGTGCACGCGCCAACCGAATGGCTCGCGTCTTGCGGTCGGGCATGGTTGAGATGAACGGCCAGTCGCGCAGCGCTGGGTCCCCGTTTGGTGGGATGAAACAGTCCGGCAATGGCCGCGAAGGCGGGGTTTGGGGACTGGAGGACTTCCTTGAGGTCAAGGCCGTTGGCGGTTGGGCCGCCGAATAGTCAATCTTGGTGCTATCAAAATGTGAGGCACCCCAAGGGTGCCTCGCTTTGTTTCTTAGGCAGGTCGGACGATAAGCTGCGGCTCTCCGTCCGACGTGTGGCGGGTGGATCGACCATCCCAGCCAATCTCACCTGTCACCCGCTGGCGAAGGGACGAAAAACTGTCGAACCGGACCACATCTACGGGCACGTCGAACTGAAGGGTCACCCGGCGATGTCCGCCATCCCCAATCATGGTCAGACCGCGGATTTCGGCGGTGAAGGGCTGACCCAGATATCGACCCTCAACTCGGTCACCGACGCGCAACTGCACTCGATTTCCTGCCATCGCGTGCAACGTGTTCCAATCCCGCGCACCGAGTTGATGCGCCAACAGTTCCAGCGCCTCGCTATGCGATAGCTTCACTCCGGCGTCCTGCAGGCGTTTGCGCAGGCGTTTTGCCTGCTCTTTCAGCTCCGCAACCGGAGCGATGTTCTGAGTATGTGTCATGGTGTGCCTCGTTTCCTGAAACGGGCGCGAAATCTGGACGGGGTTCGCATTGCCATCCGCGCGCCTGGAAAGGGCAACAGATGTGATTCAATCGGGTTTCACCAAAGCCTAAGGCCGCGAACGGCAGGGGACCCGAACCTGCCGTGCATATGGCAACGACGCGCCAGAATGTCAATCAGGCGTCGGCCTGCGCCGCCTCATAGGCCAGCATGGCGCGCTTGACGGGCAGCCCCCAGTGGTAGCCGCCTAAGCCGCCCGATTTGCGCAAGGCACGGTGGCAGGGGATCAGCCAACTGACCGGGTTGCGCCCAACTGCGGTGCCCACGGCGCGCACCGCTTGGGGTGAGCCGACCCGCTGCGCGATCTCGGAATAGGTGGTGACCTGGCCCGAAGGGATGTGCATCAGCGCTTCCCATACCTTGATCTGCAGTGGTGAGCCGATCAGGTAGAGCGGGGTCGGCTCCAACCGGTCGCTGGCCGCACCGAAGGCGCTGAGCACCCAAGGCCGCAGGCGCATGGGGTCCTCGACAAAATCAGCATTGGGCCAACGAGAGATCATGTCTTCCATCGCCGCCTCCTCGCCTGTCTCGGCCCCAAAGGCGATTCCACAGATTCCCTTGTCAGTTCCCATAACCAGCGCAGGGCCAAAGGGGCACTCGAACCAGCCCCAGTAGATCGTGAGACCTGCGCCTTTACGGGCATATTCACCGGGGCTCATGGATTCCCATTTCAGGAACAGGTCATGAAGCCGCCCACTGCCGGACAGCCCCACATTATGAGCGGTTTCCAGCGTGGTGAAACGCTCGTGCAACAGAGCTTTGGCATGGCCAAGGGTCAGGTATTGCTGGTATCGCTTCGGAGAGACCCCGGTCCAGCGTGAGAACAGACGCTGAAAATGGGCAGGGCTCATATCCATCTGGCGAGCCAACTCATCAAGACTGAGACTCTCTCCGCCTTGATCGATCAATTCGATCGCGCGCCGCATGACGTTATAATGATATCCGCTTTCTGCTGTCTGGACGTTCATCGGTCACCTCATCAGTTACAGGAACAGTAACTTGCCCCTGTCGATCTTGCGACCCGGAATCTGCGCTTTATCTTGTCAACTGAGTTGACGAATCAAATCGATTTCTCCTACCATTCAGGTATGGGACACAGGTTGGATCAGCTTTATCAGGCAGTTCAGGCCACCCGGCCTTTGCTGCGGAACATCACGGCAGCGGTTGAGCAGGGCAGCCAGCGCAAAGGCGTGACCGTCGGGCAACGTGCCCTTTTGGAAGGTCTGTCGCTATCTCCCGGCGCGACAGCCCCGGTGCTATGCGCCGAGCTGCAGCTGAAACGACAATATGTCTCGCGCATCTTAAAAGAGCTGATGGGCGCACAGCTGATCGAAAGCCAGCCCAATCCCAAACGTGCAGGCACCTACTGCTACCGGCTGAGCCCTGCGGGCGAAGAGACGATCACGGCTATCAGAGCGGATGAGATGGCCAAGCTGACACGCTTTGCACAGGATTTTTCTGCGTCAGAGCTTGCCGCCTATCACAAGGTTCAGCTGGCCCTGACCCGCTATTTCGCAGAACTCGCCAAGGAGGCCTGACATGACCGTCCTTTGGATAATGGCGGCAAGCATCATGATCGCCGTGTTGTACATCCTCTTGCAAATCCGAAAGATTGGCACTCCGACAACCGGAGCCAAAATAGACCTGGCATCGCGGCCTGAAACGGCGCTGCTGGTGATCGATATGCAAACAGATTTTACCTCGATACCCACCTGGGATGACGCACAAATTGAAGGTGTCTTGTCGACGATCCGGTCAACGACGGACAGCGCCCGCCAGTCTGACTGGTCCGTGATTGCCATCCGTCATGAATTCAAGGGACGGCTGGCGAACTTGCTGAACGGGTGGTTCAATCAGGGGCGCGGCAACGCAGGTTCCGACGGAGTTGGGTTGGATCCGCGTCTTGCGCTGAATCCCGATGCCGAGTTTGTAAAATCCGTAGGTGACGCCTTTTCTTCGCCGGGCTTTGAACGGTTCCTGCAAGACAAACGGATCGGAACGCTGGTTCTGACAGGGTTGGACGGGTGTCATTGCGTGAATAAGACCGCGCAGGGCGCGCTTAATCGAGGATATCGGGTTCAGATCGATCCGGCGGCTGTACTGGCAGCTGATCCGAACCGGTGGCAGGGGATCAGGGATCAACTTGCAACGGCGGGGGTGGATTTCCGACTGCAGACGTGAGGCATAGGGATAAATCGACCAAGACCCGCGCCTAGGCAAAACCAAAACGCACCTTTTCAATTGCGACCGCTTGTCTGGCAGGGCATTAAGGCTCGGATGGCCAAACAACTTGGATACCACAAGATCCGCGAGATCTTTACGCGTTTTCACGACGCCGACCCTGAACCCAAGGGCGAGTTGGAGCATGTAAACGTCTATACTCTGGTCGTTGCCGTCGCACTGTCAGCGCAGGCGACCGATGCCGGCGTCAACAAGGCTACGCGCGCGCTATTCAAGATCGCCGACACGCCGCAGAAGATGCTGGATCTGGGCGAAGAAGGTCTGATCGAACATATCAAGACCATCGGCCTGTTCCGCCAGAAGGCCAAGAACGTAATCAAGCTGAGTCGCATTCTGGTCGAAGACTATGGCGGTGAGGTGCCCAACTCCCGCGCGGCGCTTCAATCGCTACCGGGTGTGGGGCGCAAGACAGCCAATGTTGTCCTGAACATGTGGTGGCGATATCCGGCGCAGGCGGTGGACACGCATATCTTCCGCGTCGGTAACCGCACCGGCATTTGTCCGGGCAAGAATGTGGACGCCGTCGAACGCGCCATCGAAGACAACATACCGACCGACTTTCAGCTGCATGCGCATCACTGGCTGATCCTGCATGGCCGCTATCACTGCAAGGCACGCAAACCGCAGTGCCCTACCTGTATCATCCGCGATCTCTGCGAATTTGAGGACAAGACTCTATGAAAACCTACCAACTGACCGGCATCGGAAACGCCGTTGTGGACGTGATTTCCCAAGCCGATGACAGTTTCCTTGAGCTGATGGGCATCGAAAAGGGCATCATGCAGCTGATCGAACAGGAACGCGGCGAGGTACTGTACGCCTCGATGGAAGGCCGGGTGCAGACTCCGGGTGGCTCGGTTGCCAATACCATTGCGGGTGCGGGTGCACTGGGTCTGGATTCGGCGTTTATCGGGCGGGTGCATGATGATGCGCTGGGCCGTTTCTATGCCGATGCGATGAACGAAGACGGGGTGGATTTTGTGAACCCGCCGGTGCCGGGGGGCGAGCTGCCAACCTCGCGTTCGATGATCTTTGTCTCACCGGATGGCGAGCGGTCGATGAACACCTATCTGGGTATATCGTCCGAGCTGTCTTCTCGGGATGTCTCGGAAGACGTCGCGGGCAACAGCCAGATCATGTTCCTCGAGGGCTATCTGTTCGACAAGGAAAAGGGCAAAGCCGCGTTCCTTGAAGCCGCGCGCAACTGCCATAAGGGTGGCGGCAAGGCGGGCATCGCCATTTCTGACCCGTTCTGTGTAGAACGGCACCGGGTCGATTTCCTGCTGCTGATCGAGAATGAGCTGGATTTTGTAATCGGCAACGAGGCCGAGATCAAATCGCTGTTCGAAACCGACGATCTTGAGGAGGCGCTGGCGAAAACGGCCGAGATTTGCCCTCTGGTCGTTTGCACCCGGTCGGGCGACGGGGTGACTGTTCTGAACGGCAACGCGCGCATCGATGTACCGGTTGAAAAGGTCGTACCGGTGGACGCGACCGGCGCGGGCGATCAATTCGCCGCCGGATTCCTGTTCGGCATGGCGACGGGCCGCGATTACGAGACCTGCGCAAAAATTGGCAACGTCTGCGCACGCGAAGTCATCAGCCATATCGGCCCCCGGCCCGAGGCGAATATGCAGGAATTGCTGCGGGCTGAGGGATTGCTCTGATCCCGCGAAACGCAACGTAACGCTGGTGCGTCACATTTCGGGATGGCTACCCTTTTTTTGGATGTAAGGGGGGGAGCCAATTCATGTTGGGCAGAGCACTCAGGATCACCGCAGGAACATTGGCGTTGGGGCTTGTGGCCGGCGTTGGGTACCTGCTGATCTCTCCGCCCGACCTGTTGCGAGTCGGGACCAACTATTCGGCCAAGATCGTCTGTTCTAACGTGTTCATCGCCGGGCGGGATGCGCAAGAGGTTCTGGCGGTTGATGTGCAGGCGCCCGGGCATCCGTTGCTGAAACACGTCTCGGTCTCGGTTGACCCCGAGGCGCAATCAGTATCTGCAAAGCTACTCGGGATCTTCGCCCCTGCGACCAGCCAATATCGCGAGGGGCTGGGATGTGCGAATACGCATGAGGCCCAACCGGTCAACACCCAGCTAAACACTCTGCCCGCGCTGTCTGATGCACTTTGGCCGGAAGGCACCACAGTGGCCCCAACGCAGAACTCCAAATTGGCAATGGTTCTGTCGGACCCGACCATTCTGGGAGAGGGCTTCCGCGCCGTAGTTGTGGTGCATGATGGCCGGATCATTGGTGAGGCTTATGCGGATGGATTCGACGAAAATACCCCTCTTCTGGGCTGGTCAATGACCAAAACCATAACCTCTGGATTGATTGGAACGCTGATAAAATCCGGTCAGATGAAGTTGACGGATACACTGGTCGACTCATTTCCCGATTGGGCAGAGGACAACCGGCAACACATTACCGTCGAGGATATGTTGACCATGTCCAGCGGCCTGCGATGGAACGAAGGCTATGGTGACGTCTCGGACGTGACTCGGATGTTATATCTGAGCGACGACATGGCGGGGTTTGTCACTTCGCTTGAGGCCGAGGCTGAGCCAAATACTGAATTCAACTATTCGTCGGGCACATCCACCGTCTTGGCGCGGGTCTGGCAGGATCAGATCAAAGATGACAGCTTGTCCTATCCGCAGCGCGCACTCCTGCTGCCACTGGGCATGACCTCGGCCATACTTGAAACTGATGTTTCTGACACCTTTGTCGGCTCAAGCTATATGTACGCCACAGCGCGGGATTGGGCACGATATGGGCAATTCCTGCTGCAGGGCGGCACATGGGAAGGGCAGCAAATTCTGCCCGAAAGGTTCACTGACTGGATGTTCGAACCGGTTGCTGTCTCGGGCGGGGCATATGCCAAAGGTCACTTGTGGCGCGACGTGCCGGGTGGAGAACCCCCGTTCGAAGATGCAGTCTGGATGGCCGGACATGATGGGCAATCGGTCGGGATATTCCCTTCGCGTGATTTGGTGATCGTGCGATTGGGGCTTACACCGTCCGATACCGGTTATTCCCCGCTGCCGCTAGCCAAAGCGGTGATTACGGCGCTTGGTTCCTAACCCGAACTACCCGAGATGCGGCTGAAACGCAGAAAGCACCTGCTGGTAGACGTCCTTTTTGAACGGCACGATCTCATCGACCAGCCGCGTCGTGGTCTGCCATTTCCAGTGGGTGAACTCGGGGTGCTCGGTTGCGATATCGATCTGATCATCCCGGCCTAAGAACCGCATCAGGTACCACTTCTGCTCCTGTCCGCGATACCGGCCCTTCCAGATTTTCGGCACAATGTCATGCGGTAGGTCATAGGGCAGCCAGCCGTCGGTCTCGGCGATGATGTCGACCAGATCGCTGGTTACACCAGTTTCTTCCCAAAGCTCGCGCAGGGCCGCATCGCGCGGGTCTTCGCCCTTGTCCACGCCGCCCTGAGGCATCTGCCAGGCGTCCTTGTGGCGATCATTGCGCTGACCGACAAAGATCAGACCCTCGGCATTCATCAACATCAGTCCCACGCAGGGGCGATAGGGCAGTTTGGCGATTTCATCAGGGGTCATGCGCGGCCTCGTGATTAAGCTTTGCTGCGTCTCTAGCAAGCGCCGCAGTAAAGGCAAAGGGAATGACGTTAGGTTTCGCGTGACAAAGGTGACGCGAAGGTCAATCTGACGGTCAAAGTCGGGAGGGAGAGTTTGCCATGACTGCGTACCCAAACATGCTGGCCCCGCTGGATCTGGGCTTTACCACGTTGAAGAACCGCGTGCTGATGGGCTCGATGCATACCGGGCTGGAAGAGACTGGCGATTGGAATCGGGTTGCTGAATTCTACGCAGACCGGGCGCGCGGCGGTGTGGCGCTGATGGTGACCGGTGGGATTGGCCCAAACCTTGAAGGCTCGGTGCTGCCGGGGGCTTCGATGATGACCAACGATACAGAGGTGGCGAACCATTCCATCGTCACCCGACGCGTGCATGAGGCTGGCGGCAAGATCGCCATGCAAATCCTGCATGCGGGGCGGTACGCCTATGGGCCGAAATGCGTCGCCCCCAGCCCGGTGAAATCTCCAATTTCTCCGTTTCCGCCGCATGAGCTGGACGAAGAGGGCATCGAGAAGCAGATCGGCGATATCGTCAACGCGGCTGTTCTGGCCCAGAAGGCGGGCTATGACGGGGTCGAGATCATGGGCTCCGAGGGGTATTTCCTGAACCAGTTCCTCGTGACCCACACCAACAAGCGCGAGGATCGCTGGGGTGGGTCATACGAGAACAGGATGCGTCTGCCCATTGAGGTGGTGCGCCGCACGCGGGAAGCCGTGGGGAGCGATTTCATCATCATCTATCGCCTTTCGATGATTGATCTTGTGCCCAATGGGTCGACCCATGACGAAGTCGTTGAACTTGCGCAGCGGATTGAGCAGGCCGGGGCAACGATCATCAACACCGGTATCGGCTGGCACGAGGCGCGGATTCCAACGATTGCCACCAGCGTTCCCCGTGCTGCATTTGCGTGGGTTACCAAGAAGCTGATGGGTAAAGTCGGGATTCCAGTGATCACCTCGAACCGGATCAACACGCCTGAGGTTGCCGAAGAAGTTCTATCGACCGGTTGCGCCGATATGGTGTCTCTGGCGCGGCCCATGCTGGCCGACGCGGATTTCGTGAACAAGGCGATTGCGGATGAGGCCGCGAAGATCGCCCCGTGCATCGCATGCAATCAGGCCTGTCTGGACCACACTTTCAGCGGCAAGCTGACCTCATGCTTGGTGAATCCGCGCGCCTGTCATGAGACTGAATTGGTGATCGGCAAGGCCGAGACACGCAAGACAGTGGCCGTTGTCGGCGCTGGCCCTGCAGGTTTGTCCACCGCGATGACAGCTGCCCAGCGCGGCCATGATGTAACCCTGTTTGATCGCGCGGCCGAGATAGGCGGGCAGTTGAACATGGCCAAACAGGTGCCAGGGAAAGAAGAGTTCTGGGGACTGGTCGACTGGTACCGTACCATGATGGACGACCTAGGCGTGACGGTCGAACTGAACCGCGAGGTCAGCGCGGATGATCTGACCGGTTATGATGAGGTGGTCATCGCCACCGGTGTCACTCCACGTGATCCACAGATTCCCGGCCAGGATCGGGACAATGTGCTCAGCTACATCGACGTGCTGCGCGACAAGGCCGAGGTCGGCAGCACCGTCGCCGTGATCGGGGCCGGAGGCATCGGGTTCGATGTCTCCGAATTTCTGCTGGAAGACGGTCACAGCCCAACCACGGACCTTCCATTGTGGATGAAGGAGTGGGGCGTGACCGACCCCGCAGAACACCGCTCGGGCCTGGCCCCCGAGGGCCCGCAGCCCGAAGCACCAGCACGGCAGGTCACGCTGCTGCAGCGCAAGGCGCAGCGTCACGGCAAGGGGCTGGGAAAGACAACGGGCTGGATCCACCGCGCGACGCTAAAGATGAAGGACGTCAGTTTCGTTGGTGGTGTGAATTATGAGCGCATCGACGAGGACGGCCTGCATGTCAGCTTTGGTGAAACCCGCGATGATCCAACCGTGATCGCAGCCGAGTCGATCGTCCTATGTGCCGGGCAGGTCTCGGACCGATCGCTGGCGGATGAGCTGATCGAACGTGGAATGACCCCGCATGTGATTGGTGGAGCAGATGTGGCAGCTGAGCTGGACGCCAAACGTGCGATCAATCAGGGCACACGTCTGGCAGCAGCGTTCTGACGTTGTAATGCCAGTGCGCTGGAGAAAGCCGCCCCGGAAGAGGCGGCTTTTTTCGTTTTCCTTGACTCAATTGTTATCAATATACATATGTACAACATGAGTCAGAAAATAGAACGCACCCAAACAGGAATTCGAATCGAGAAGCGGCTTCTGAAAGTTCTCAAAGGGCTGGCAGAATCGCTGGACATGACCCTTGGCGACCTGATTGAGGGCATCGCGCTGCACAGCCTTGAGAACAAGCCAGCCTTCTCTGAAGAGACACTGAAGAAGATCAAACAGCTCAAAAGTGTCTACGACTTCGATTGGACAGCCGAAGACAGCCACCGTTTCAAGGAGGATGAAGAATGAGCGCATCGCGATACGCCGACGTCACCATCGCATTTGAAGCACACGCAATCGACAACGCAACGTTCGGACACGCCGAACATGTGCAAGTCGCTTATGACCTGCTACACAAGTATGATTTCATCGATGCCGCAGCGATCTACGCTAAGGGAATTCGCACGTTAGCAGCGAACGCAGGCGCACCGGACAAGTTCAATCTGACAATCACCTACGCATTCATGAGCCTGATCGCAGAGCGGCTGGCCAACACGCAAGCTACTGACTTTAAGAGTTTCGCACAGGAAAATTCCGACCTGATGGCCAAGTCAGTACTCAACCAATGGTATTCTGCGGAACGTCTCAACATGCAGCTTGCCCGCGATATATTCCTGCTGCCTGCCGCCGCATAATCGTGTTTTGCGGCGAAGGTGAATTGTTACTCTACAGTGATCGTAATCACCTCGGACACAATGGGCGTCGCATGAGGGACGTGGCCTGCATCCCCAAGCACCAGCTGCAAAGTATGCTCACCCGCAGCAAGTTCCAAAGTCACCTCGGTCTGACCGCCACCGAAATGAATGTGATTGTCGTCTGCGGGCAGACCGTATGACAGTTCGTCCGCACCGTCTTCTCCCTGACCAAGTGGTGGGCGATCAATCAGGAGGTGATGGTGCCCTGTATTTTCCTTCTCGGTTCCTGCAGGGGCAACGCCCATACCGCTGAGGCCAAAGACTACGGTCACAGGTGATTGCACGGTGTCCCCGTCAGACAGGTTGACGAAATAGACCTTCGCATCTGGATTCGATGGTGTTTCCCCTCCGGCCCACGCAAGGCTGGCGGTCAGACACAGGGTAATGACAGCAAATAGGGCTTTCATAGTCTCCTCCGTGGTCACAAAAATGCCATTCTCATCATAGCACGATTGGAAAAAAGTCCAGAAAACGGGGTTTTGTATCGAAAGGCATGGTCCGCGGCATATAGGCCCGGGCGTTTCCTAGTTGCAAACGATCCGATTCAAAACCCTGATATTATCCCATGTCTGCCCAGTTCTTGCCCAGATTGATCGCGATAAAGAGACAACGAACGGAAGACCTGGGGAACGAGAATGGATCGACTAACTGAAATGGAGGCCTTTTCCAACGTGGTGGACCAGGGTGGTTTCACCGACGCGGCCAAGAAAATGGGCATCTCCAAATCAGCCGTGTCTAAACACGTCTCGAGCCTCGAGGCGCGGTTGGGGGCAAGGCTTTTGAACCGGACAACGCGCCGGGTTTCGCCAACCGAGATCGGGTTGGCCTATTATGATCGCGCCCGTCGCGTGCTGAACGACGCAGGCGAAGCGGATGCGCTGGTGACTTCGATGCAATCTGCGCCTTCTGGTCTGCTGCGGATCTCTGTGGCAACAGATTTTGGCGTCAATCACCTGTCGCCGGTCCTGTCGGACTTCCTATCGGCCTATCCGGACATCACCGTGAACATGGTTCTGAACAACCGCTATGTTGAGCTGATTTCCGAAGGCTTTGACGTGGCCGTGCGCATTGGCGAGCTGGAAGACAGCACGCTGCGCGCCCGTAAGCTGACCGAAACAGTGAAACGCATGGTCGCGTCGCCGAGATATATCGAGCAGTTCGGACGCCCGCAGAAGATCGACGATCTGAACGAACACAAACTGCTGCATTACTCCAGCCAATCCTCGGGCAGCGTGTGGAAGCTGACGGCGCCTTCGGGCGAGAAGCGTCAGGTCCGCACTGCTGGCTGGCTGAGCGTAAATGATGGGCAGTCGCTGCTGAACGCCGCGATCTCGGGGCTTGGGATCGCGCATCTGCCCAGCTATCTATATGCCGAAGCACTGAAATCGGGCGAGGTGGTAGACGCCATGCCATCGCTGCCGGATGAGGTTCAGGGCGTCTATGCGGTCTACCCGCCGGGCCGGTTCACCCAGCCCAAGGTGCGGGCTTTCATTGATTTTCTTGTCGAGTCCTTTGCCGAAAAGGGTCCGATGGATTGGTAGAATTCTCCCTGTGGCACCTAAACGGCCCGTGCTGAATAGCACGGGTCTTTTTTTGTCTAGCGATGCATCAGTTAGTCTCTGGTGATACGGCCCGCTGATACAGGTGCCACGTGGTGTGGCCCAGGATCGGCAGTGTGAAAATCAGCCCCAGAAACGCCGGAACCAGCGACAACAGCATGGTGACCGAGATGATCGCCGCCCAACTGAGCATTACCACCGGGCTTTCAGCGACCACGCGAATGGACGTGAGCATGGCGGAAACAAAGTTGGTTTCCCGATCCAGAAGCATGGGCATGGCCACCACAGTCACCGAGAACAGGACCGCCGACAAAAAAGCGCCGATACAGGTGCCGACCGCCAGAAAGGTCCAGCCTTGCGGTGTGAAGAAGATGGTGTTCATGAACCCTTCGAAATCCGAGAAGGACGCCTTTTGCAGGATGATCGCCAGCCAAAGGCGGATTTGGTAGGTCCATACCCAGAAAATGAACAGGGTGACAAAGGCCATCCAACCCATCTCGCGCTTGCGTTGATGGGCCATGACGCTGAGGATTTCGGACCAACCGAAGCTTTCTCCTTTCTGCATCCTACGGGACATTTCATAAAGCCCGGCGGCCGCAAATGGGGCAACCAGCGGAAAGCCTACGGCGGCAGGAATGATCATCCAGATCTTGCCAAGCCCGACCAGGCACCAAACGAACAGGATGCCGAAAACCGCGTAGAACAGGCCGAAAAAGCCGCTCATGACCGGGTGTGCGAGGAAGTCGGAAAACCCGGCCTTCAGCGATGCGGTAATATCCTCGGCCGTCAGCCTGTTAACCTCGGGCATGGATTGCTGTGGGACCGTGTTATCCGGCGGAGTGGTATCTTCGGTTTTGGATGCCATGACGCATTCCTCCCAAAGCATGGTGACTGGTGGGACTGCCTGCCAACAGGCCTGATGGCAAGACAGACGCACCGATTAGCTGCAAGTGTGCATCAGGCCGCGCCATCAGGGCAAGGGGGACACAGGGCGTCCGCGGTGCTCGCGCCTGTTAGTTGACCAGCAACACCGCCTCGACCCGGCGATTGAGATCGCGGCCCTCGGGCGTAGCGTTAGAGGTGATGGGCGCAAGATAGCCTACGCCCTGCGCCTCGATCCGGTCGGCGGCAACACCGTGCGCTTCGATCAGGCGCGCACGCACGGCTTCCGCCCGTTTGGTGCTGACCGCAATATTGGCCTGCAATGCGCCCGTATCATCCGTGTGCCCTACCAGCGCCAAACGGGTCGAAGGATTGTCGGCCAGATAGCCCGCAAGCAGCGCAAGCGAGGCAAACGGCCCTTCGCCCAGCGCGACTTCGCCGGTGCGAAAGTGCAGGTCATCAAGGATGACATGTCCGGTACTGCTGAGATCGTTTAGCAATCCGGCAGGGCCCTCAACGGTTTCCTCGATCACAAGTGGCTGCGCAGGCTGCGTACCTTGCGGGGTTACCCGGATCATCTGCACATAGCCATCCGGCGGGTTGCGACTGACTAGCAGGCTTAATACCTCCGCGCCCCGGATCGCGGACAGAAAGCGATAATCGTGTATCGCCACATACATGTCGGGGGTCGGCACCACCTCGGTGCCGAAGCGGAAATCGAACCCGCCACAGGAGCGCGCCTCGCATTCGAAGGCGATTTCGAAGCCCTGTTCCTGCAACTGATCCCGTAGCGGCGCGAGAATTTGCAGCGTTGTGCTGGATCCAGCCTGTAGTCGCCATGTCAGCCGCTCAACACGCCCTTCGACGGTGCGCGACGGAACCGAGCCATCGGCAAACTCACCGGTCGGCAAATCATAGCTGTCCAGCGCGCTGGTGCGGTCAGATATCTGCCGGGCGTTGGCAGGCAGCGTCAGTTCCTGCGCCTGCACAGGCACAGCCAGAAGGAGGCTAAGAAACAGGAAACGGATCATCGGAACTGGGCGTGATACTCGGGATTAGGGACCATCGCAGTGGCGCTGGCGACGCGATTGGTCATGTTGAAGAAACCGGTGACATTGGCAATGTCCCAGATGTCGCGATCCGAGAACCCGGCGTCGCGCAATTGCTGGCGATCGGGCTCTTCGATTGTGGTGCTGGCGGTGGTCATCTTGGCGGCGAAATCCAGCATTGCACGTTGGCGCGCGTCCAATTTGGCGACGCGGTAGTTCATGACCAGCATCTCACCCAGCTGCGGATCGCTCGAAAGCTGCCGCACCGCTGCGCCATGAGCCACGAGGCAGTAGAAGCATTTGTTGATCGAGGACACCACGACCGCAATCATCTCGCGTTCCAGCTTGGTCAGCCCGCTATCGGCCAGCATCAGATCATTATACATCGAAGTGAAGGCATTCAGCTTGTCGATATCGAAGGCATAGGCGCGCAGGACATTCGGCACCATTCCCAGTTTCTCAACACAGATATCAAAGTATTTCTGCGTCTCTGACGGTAGTGGGTCCACCATTGGCAGATCCAGGGCAGTGGGCATGTCCTGTTTGGTCAATTCGTCCTCCTCAGACGCGCTGGCGATAGTGGTATTCTCCGACGATCTTCATCCCAAGCGAGTGGTAGAGGCCATTGGCCCCCGCGTTCGCCTTGGTACAGATCACGCTAAGCGTCTGCGCGCCATTGTCCAGCGCCCAAAAGGCCGCGGCTCGCATGGCCCACTGGCCCAACCCCTTGCGGCGGTGATCCGGTAGGATTTCCAGCGCGTGAACCATCGCGATACCTTCATGGATCGCCACGAAGCCGGTTCCTGCGGGCTGATCGCTGTGGCGCAACAAAAGGCCGGTCTTTGGGCCCGGTGCCCGGTACATGATCGCAATCCGTTCGGGGCCGATACCGCCCTGCGCCCAGATCTCACGCATGATGGCCAGCGGTTCCCAGATGTTGAAAACAGTCACGCGCGGGATCGGGATATCGGTCAACTGCTGCGCCGGGCAGGAATAGATACTAACCGGATCAAGGATGTCGTAGCCGCGTTGCGCAAGCATTGCATCCAGCGCCTCATCTCCGGGCCGCAGGCAGAAGATGCGTTTTTGACCCATCGCCTGCATGGCGCTTTCGGCCGCATCGATATCGGCGCTGGTGACGTCCCCGGTGCGATTGGCGGCAGAAACGCGTGAACCTCCGCCCTGTCCTTGCCGCAGTCGAAATGGGCCTTGCGTTTGATAGCCGGCGGCAGGCCATGTGCCATCGACAACGGCGGCCCAATCGGGATTCAAAGCTCGATCTCTTTCGCAAGGCGGGTCATGGCGGCATCGATCCGTCCACCCTCGGTGCCGCGCACGACGACGTTGGCTCCGAAGACGCCATTCGTCTGAAACGGATAACAGCCGATCGAAAGATCGCCGAAGTCTTTGGCCAGTGCGGCCAAAGTTGCTGCAATATCGCCTTCACCCCGATCCACACGCAGCGTCTGCGACAAAAGCGGGCTACCTCCGATGAGCGAAGGCAGAACACTCGCAACCATGGCCTGAAAAACCAAAGGCACCCCGGCCATGACATGGACGTTGTTGATGGTAAAGCCGGGCGCGGTCGAGACCGGGTTGTCGATCAATTCGGCCCCTTCCGGAATACGCGCCATGCGCAGGCGAGCGTCGTTCAGTTCCAGCCCGGATTTCTCGTAATGCGCCTCAAGCAATGCACGCGCGTCGTCGCGAACATCGATATGCACGCCAAAGGCACGGGCGATGCAATCGGCAGTGATATCATCATGGGTCGGGCCGATGCCGCCGCTGGTGAACACATGGTCATGGGCATCGGACAGTGCCTTGACCGCCGCCTCAATCGCGGGCGCGTCATCGCTGACAATGCGCACCTCTTTCAGGTCAATGCCGTGTTTGGTCAGCTCTCCGGCAAGATAGTGCATATTGGCATCGCGGGTGCGGCCCGAGAGGATCTCATCCCCGATCACCAACATTGCAGCGGTTGGATTGGCCATGACGCGCCCTCCCTCTTGATCGACCGTTAGGGCAGGTATAGGCCCTTGGCCATGCGATTTGAAACCCCCCTTGTCCCCGCTCGACTGATCCGCCGCTACAAACGCTTTCTGGCAGACTGCAGGCTGGAAGACGGGCGCGAGGTGACAGCCCATTGCGCCAATCCGGGCTCAATGATGGGGCTCGCAGAACCGGGTGAGAAAATCTGGCTGGAGCCCAACGACGATCCGAAGAAAAAGCTGAAATACGGCTGGCGGCTGGTCGATCATGAGAACGGGCATTTCACAGGGGTCGACACATCAGTCCCCAACAAGGCGCTTCGGTTGGCGCTCGAGGCGCGTGAAATCCCCGAGCTGGCCGCCTATGAAACCGTGCGCCCCGAGGTCAAATACGGTGAAAACAGCCGTATCGATTTCCTGCTGACCGGGCCGGGCCTACCCGATGCTTATGTCGAGGTCAAAAGCGTCACCCTCTCACGCCAAGCGGGCCTCGCCGAGTTTCCCGACAGCGTCACCGCACGCGGCACCAAACATTTGGGCGAACTGGCAAAGATGGCCGTACAGGGCCACCGGGCGATCATGCTTTATTTGGTGCAAAGGACCGATTGCGATCGGTTTGCACTGGCCGATGATATTGACCCAGCCTATGCGGCGGCGTTTGAGGCGGCGATAGGGGTTGAACGCTTTGTCGTTGGAACTCGGATCACGCCCGAAGGCGTCTGGGTTGAGCCCGCTCGGCAATGGGGCGCGGGCTAGAAACTTCTTTGATAGACCCTATTTACTAGTTGAAAACCGAGCCCTCTGGTACTTTCTGCACAAGCAGCGTAAAAGAAGTGCTGCGTGAAATATTTGGAGTCCCGCACCGATGAAAGAACATCGTGGCCGTCTGACCAAAGACGGTATCCGCATCTATGAACAGAGTGACTTTGCCGGCATGCATGCGGCAGGGGCGCTGGCTGCGCGGATATTGGATGACATTGCTGAACATGTTTTTGTCGGCCAGACCACCGGTGCGATTGACGGGCTGATCACTCAGATGGTCGAGGATGCAGGTGCGGAATCGGCAACCATTGGCTACAAGGGTTATCAGCACGCCAGCTGCATCAGCGTGAACCACGTGGTGTGTCACGGCATTCCGGGTGACAAAAAGCTGAAGGATGGCGACATTCTGAATATCGACGTGACCGTCATCGTTGATGGCTGGTTCGGTGATACGTCGCGCATGTATGTGGCGGGTAAACTGCCGCGCAAGGCCGAACGGCTGATTCAGGTGACCCACGACGCACTGTTCAAAGGTATCGAGATGGTCAAGCCGGGCAATACCTTCGGCGATATCGGCCACGCCATTCAGGCCTATGTCGAGGCGCATCGGATGAGCGTTGTACGCGATTTCTGCGGCCACGGTCTGGGCCGGGTGTTCCACGCGCCACCAAATGTCCTGCACTATGGTCGTCCGGGTACCGGAGCTGTGTTGGAAGAGGGCATGTTCTTTACCATCGAGCCGATGGTCAATCTGGGGCGTCCTGAAACCAAGACACTGTCCGATGACTGGACTGCCGTGACCCGCGACAAATCGCTGTCGGCGCAGTTCGAGCATTCGGTCGGTGTGACCGCAGATGGGGTTGAGATTTTCACCTTGTCACCGGGCGGCAAATATCACCCGACCTATTCGTCCTGATCGGTCGCCTGATCGCGTAATAGCTTCAGCAGCAAGGTTTCATCCCGCCACGGGATGACCGCGTCGTGAATGAACACCGGCGCGCGCATCGGTTTGGGCGGAGGCCCAGTTGTGGTGTCGGCGTCTTTCGAAAAAGCCCAGAGCGGAGGTGTGATAGCGCGGTCCATGGACCAAGCATAACACGTTTATGGCTCAAAGTCCCAAAAGCTTGGGCGCATGTAACATGTCGGAGAACACTTCGGCCCCTAGTTCTTCCAATCGCGCACCATCATCATGGGCCGCATAGCCCAGGCAGCGCATATTGGCGCGCATTGCTGCGGTGACACCGTTTTCGCTGTCTTCGATCACAACCGGCACCGTTGCGCCGAAATGCTGGGCAGCGGTCAGGAACAGGGTCGGGTCGGGCTTGCCCGTTCCAAGCACCTGCGCCGAAAACATCACATCTTGAAAACGCTCCCAAAGACCATTCTGGCCCAAAGTGATCTTCATTTTCTCAGGCCGCCCATTTGAGGCGACACAGTAGGGAATGTCACTTGCATCCAGTTGCGCCAGCAATTCACGGATACCCGCGACCAGAGGCGTGCCTGCTTTCAGCGTCTCGTAGATTTCCGCATAGATTTGATCAGTCCAGTCATCCGGCAGATCAGCCCCCAGCTCGCGCGCCTTGTCGCGCACACCGGTCATGGTGCCGCCGACAAACAGGGACATGCATTCGGCTAAGGACAAGTGCAGACCATGGCCAGCGAGATTGTCGACCATGACCTGATTGGACAAAACCTCGCTATCGACCAGAACGCCGTCGCAATCAAAGATAACCAAATCGTGCATCTCAGGCCCCTGTGCGCCACATCAGCGAGATATGCGTGTCGCCATATTTCCGCGCGTCGTGCAGCGTGAAGCCCTCGGGCGCAGTCATTGGGGTGCTTTCTTCCCAGACGATCAGAGCGTCATCAGACAGCCAACCACCTTGGGTAGCCGCGGCCAGTGCCCTTTGACCCAGAGCTTTTCCGTAAGGCGGATCCAGAAAAACCAGATCACAAACAGTGCCCGGGTTTTCGCCCAAACGGGTCGAATCCCGCCGGATCAAAGTGGTCTGGCTGGCGCTTCCGGTCAGGGCGATATTCTTGCGGATCAGACCCTGCGCGACCCTCCCATCATCGACAAACGTGACGTGGGACGCGCCGCGAGACAGCGCTTCAAGTCCCAATGCACCGGTGCCCGCAAACAGGTCGAGAACCTGCAAGCCGTCGAAGTCGATCTGATGATTTAAAACGTTGAACAGGCTTTCCCTTACCCGGTCAGTGGTCGGGCGAAGATGCGCACCGGCATCGCCTTTGCCAACCGAAGTCAGAGCTCGGCCTCGGAAGTCTCCGGCGATGATCCTCACGCTTTGAGCAGCGGTTTCAGGTCCGCTTCTGGGTCGGCAACAACAGCCGGATCAGCGGTCTTGCCGGCATCAATCAGGCGTTTGCCAACCATATAGGCGCGCGGGTCATTCATCGCGTCGACCGCGATCAGCTGATCTCCCTTGTAGTACCAGAAAGACACCGTCGCGCCCTCACCCTTGCGAGTCACCACACGGTCATAGCCGGTATTCAGCCCGGCGATCTGCAGCTTGACGTCATACTGATCGGACCAGAACCATGGCGTTGCAGTGTAATCCTTAGCCGCGCCCAACATGTTCTGGGCCACGATCTCGGCCTGATCAATGGCGTTCGGCACGCTTTCCAGGCGGATACGGCCTTCGCCATGCGGGAACGACGCGCAATCGCCCGCCGCCCAGATCGACGGATCTGAGGTGCGGCCATGGGCGTCGGTCTTGATGCCGTTATCCAGCTCTAACCCGGCTATTTCAGCCAATTGAATCGACGGCGCGATGCCGACGCCAACCACGACGAAATCCACCTCAAGCTCGGTGCCGTCGGTCAGAATAGCACCCTTCACTTTGCCGTTTTCACCAACCAGACGATCCAACCCGACGCCCTCACGAATGTCGGCCCCGTATTCGGTGTGCAGCGTGCGAAAGTAGTCGCTTGTCTCTTTGGCCGCGACACGCTGAAGGATGCGGTCGGCCATCTCGACCAAGGTCACCCTGACCCCGCGCTTGGCACAAACGGCGGCGGCTTCAAGCCCGATATAGCCGCCACCAACGATCAGCGCGCGGGCGCCATCCGATACCCGAGGTTCCATCTCGTCGATATGGGCGAGATCTCGCACCACATGGACACCCTCAAGATCGCCCCCGATCGCTGCGGGCAGGCGGCGTGGGTCGGACCCAGTGGTCAGCGCCAGTTCATCATAGGTGATCACCTCATCGCCGAGGGTCACCGTCTTGGCCTTTGGATCAATCGCCGTCACACGTTGACCCAACCGTAGGGTGATGTTGTTTTCGGCATAGAAGCTCTCGGGCCGCAGGAACAGGCGCTCCAGTTCCATCTCGCCCAACAGGTAAGCCTTGGACAAGGGCGGGCGTTGGTAGGGCAAATGCGGCTCGGCTCCGATCAGGGTGATGTCACCTTCGAACCCGTCCTTGCGCAGCCGTGCTACCAAAGAAGCACCGGCCTGCCCTGCCCCGATCACGACAATATGGCTCATGTTTCGCTCACCCTGCAGAATTCACGTGGTTACTTTGTTTCGACCACCTATATTGCGGCAAAGCCCGACTCTGCAAATCCAAATGACAGGAGCGTAAAAATGATTGCAACAGGTGACATGCTGCCCGAGGCCACGCTGATCCAGATGGGTGCCGAAGGCCCCGAGGAGGTTAGGATTTCAGACAAGACCAAAGGGCGCAAGGTTGTGATCTTCGCTGTACCCGGTGCGTTCACCGGAACCTGCACAACCGCTCATGTACCAAGCTTCATGCGGACCAAGGACCAGTTCGATGCCAAGGGTGTAGAAGAAATCATCTGTATCTCGGTCAA
The DNA here is from genome assembly GCF_056537365.1 of Ruegeria sp. CF3. Taxonomy (NCBI): domain Bacteria; kingdom Pseudomonadati; phylum Pseudomonadota; class Alphaproteobacteria; order Rhodobacterales; family Roseobacteraceae; genus Ruegeria; species Ruegeria sp. CF3. The sequence goes on from NZ_JBQFRK010000002.1 coordinate 784,343, forward strand.
CGACCCTTTCGTGATGGGCGCCTGGGGAGAAAGCACCGGTGCAACAGCGGCCGGGCTGACCATGCTGGCTGATGCGGCGTCCGAGTTTACCAAGGCCATCGGCATGGATTTCGACGCCCCGCCCGTAGGCCTGATTGCACGCTCCAAACGCTATGCAATGCTGGTTGAAGACGGCAAGGTCGTGGCGATGAATCTGGAAGAAAACCCCGGTGTCTGTGAGGTCTCGGCTGGTGAAGGCCTGCTTGATAGTATCTGATCCCTGTCGGCCCCGGTTTGACCGGGGCCACTTGAAACGCATTTAACTTGATGCAACGCCCCGAAGCGCCAATACTTGGCCCATACAACTCGGGAGTTCATTGATGCGACTGAAATTGCTTACATTGTTTCTTGGCACCGCCGGGGCCCTGGCGGCGTGCGGCCCTGCACCCACCCCCCAACAACAGGCCGCCCGACAGCACGAGATCGCCTGCCTGAGTGGTACCATAGGCGGCGCTCTGATCGGTGGAGTGATCGGCAATCAATTTGGCGGTGGTTCAGGCAAGACCATCCTGACGGCGGCGGGCGCCGCTGCGGGTGGCGTGTCTGGCGAACGTTACGCGTGCTGAGGAGATTTGAGATGAAACGAGTATTGATTATCACCACCGTATTCGTGATGGCTGCTGCTGCAAACGCCGAGACCGTCGCAGAACTGCACGAGGCCGAGTTGAATAACATCGACACCAACAATGACGGCTTCCTGTCCAAGGACGAATTCAACGCCTTCTCGGACTATGCATTTCAGGCAATGGACGAAGACAAGAACGGCACTCTGGGCCTGAGCGAAGCAAAACCGTTCTTGGATATCAAACAGTTCGAAGCCGTTGACCGGGATGGCGACAGTCTTATCTCAAAGGCAGAGTATGTCAGCCAGATGCAGAACGATTTTGACGCTGCGGATAAGGATGGCAACGGTCTCTTAGATTAAACGCCAACTTGGTTGGCAGGAGCTTGTCATGATTAAATGGATCTGCCTCGGTAGCCTGGTGGCTTTGGCCGCATGTGACGTACAGCAATCCCCGGTGATCAGCGGCCCTGATGGTCAGGTGCAGATTCAGATCAATACCAGCGGTCTGACCTGCTATGAAAATCGGTGTCTCGACATCAATCCGTCGGCCCGCAGCGTGCGGTCCGTCGGCACCCGTACGATCAGAATTCCGGGCAATATCAATGTCAGCGACGGCACGATAACCCCGGCAGAATTCAAGCAGCTGGGAACGGCAACATTGCTGGCCGGTGGTACGGGTTCACGCGGAGACCGTTAGCAGGCTGTCCATCTTACGCGCCAGCTTGGCGTCTTGTGCAGACAGACCGCCAACATCATGGGTCGACAGGACCACCTCGACCGTGCGGTAGACATTCGACCATTCGGGGTGGTGGTTCCATTTCTCGGCCCAGATCGCCACCTGCGTCATCCAGCCAAAGGCGGCGACAAAATTATCGAAGATGAAGGTCTTGGTGATCGCATCGCGGTCTTCGACCATGGTCCAGCCATTTCTGAACAGCGGGTCCAGCAGCGGGCCGCGGGTCTCGGTTGACAGAAGTTCGGTCATTGCTGTTCCTCCGGGTTCGATTTCCTGAACGGACCAAAATCCGTCAGAATCTCGATCTCTTCTCCCACTGCGTGGGACTCGGCGTCCAGATATTTCTGAACCGCATCAGCAAAACCCGGATCGCCAACCCAGTGCAAGCTATGCGTGCGGGTTGGCAGATAGCCTCGCGCCAGCTTGTGCTCGCCCTGCGCACCGGCCTCAACCCGCGCCAGACCTTCCGCAATGGCAAAGTCGATCGCCCTATAATAACACAGTTCGAAATGCAGGCAGGGGTGATGTTCGACACAGCCCCAATACCGGCCATACAGCGTTTCCCGCCCGACAAAATTTAACGCACCGGCGACGGGGTATCCATTGCGTTCGGCCAGCACCAAGGCGATGTCATCCGTCATAGTTTCCTGAGCGATATCAAAGAATTGTCGCGTCAGGTAGGGTGAGCCCCATTTTCGCGCGCCGGTATCCTGATAGAACCGCCAGAACGCGTCCCAATGCTCGGGTCGCAGATCATCGCCGGTGATTGTTCGAATCTGCCCACCGAAATCACAGGCCTGCGTGCGTTCCTTCTTGATATTCTTGCGTTTGCGCGAGGACAGCGCAGCCAGAAACTCGTCAAAATCGGCGTAATCATCATTGAGCCAGTGAAACTGCTGCGAGTGACGCACCATCAGGCCCATCTGTTCCCCTGCCAGCGCCTCGGCCTCGGTACAGAAGGTCGCGTGCAGGGAAGAAATTCGATTCTCGGCGGCCAGTTGCACCGCTCCTTGCACCAGCGCCGAGATCCCGACAGCATCGTAGCCGGGTCGCACCAAAAAACGCCTGCCAGTCGCGGGTGTGAAGGGCACCGCGATCTGCAGCTTGGGATAATATCGCCCGCCCGCGCTTTCATAGGCATGAGCCCAGCTATGGTCGAAGATGTATTCACCCTGGGAGTGCGACTTGGCAAACATCGGGGCTGCCGCAATCAGCATCCCGTCCAGATAGGCTGTCAGGTATTGCGGCTGCCAGCCAGTACCACGCCCGACCGAGCCGCTTTCTTCCAGGGCATGCAAAAACCGATGTGTCGTGAACGGATCAAGCGGTCGCCCGCCATCGGCAACCTCAGGGCAGGCGCAACTGTCCCAGTCGCTCGCGGAAATCTGCGAGACCGATGTCAGAACCCGAACCTCAATCTGTGCCTGATCCATATCCCCTCCGCGCTGCACCTTTATCTGTGATCGCGCGCGCCGGGATCAAGCGGGATGTTCGGCCAGATAGCCTTCGAACGTAACATTATCGGCAACCTTGCGTGCCTCTGCTTCTTGTTCAAGCGAACGCACGGTCCAGCACAGGATCGGCACACCCTGTGCCTTCAACTCAGCGACCCGGGGGCGGTCAAGATCGATGACTTCATGGCTGATAAAGCTGGCTCCAACGCGGTCGAAATCCGGGATGTTGCGCAGATGATCGCAGACGGCTTGCGGCAGAAGCTCGACCTTGGGCTCATAAGAGCTGGTAACGAGACCGCGCGGCAAATGTGGCGCAAGGCGTGCAATCTCTGCGACTGAATGCGGGTTGAACGACATCAACGCGACCGGGCCTTCATAGTCTTTCAGTGCGCTTACAACATCTGCTTCCAAAGCGCCGATATCGGGGCCCATTGCACCATCTTGATCCTTCAGCTCGATGAGCAAGGGCACCCGTCCTGCAACAATGGCCAGCACCTCTTCGAGCGAGGGGATACCTTCACCGTCAGAATGCAGAAGCGTCTGGGCCCGCGCTTGTGTCTCGGTGATCTGTTGGATCGGTCCGGGCTGCCCGGTCAGACGTGTCATGTCATAGTCGTGAAACACCATGGCCCGATTGTCACGGGTGCGTTGCAGATCAATCTCGACCCCATAACCGGCGTCAATTGCGGCACGAATGGCGGCCCGGCTATTCTCGGGCCGCTGATCAGAAATGTCATGCAGCGCGCGATGTGCTATCGGGCGCTGCAGGAACTCAGACGGAAGGGACGGTTTCATTGAACCTCGAAAATACCCTCGATTTCAACGGCAACACCCAAAGGTAATGAGGCTGCGCTGACGGCCGAGCGCGAATGACGACCGGCGTCGCCCAGCGCTTCGACCAGGAAGTCGGAGGCCCCGTTGATCACCTTCGGCTGTTCTGTGAAATCAGCGGTCGAGTTTACAAAACCGGTCAGCTTGATCACGCGCACCAGCTTGTCGATATCGCCACCACAGGCCGCCTTGACCTGAGCCAACAGGTTGATGGCGCAGACTTTGGCTGCAGCGGCGCCTGCCTCAACATCCATATCATCACCGAGCTTACCAGTGATCAGATCATCCGCCTTGGAGATCTGGCCCGACACGTAGACAATGTTGCCAATGCGCACGAAAGGAACGTAGTTCGCCGCCGGAGCAGGTGCGTCCGACAGGCTGACACCCAGGCTGTCCAGTTTTGCTGCGATGCTCATGTGGATTATCCTCATCTCATAGTGATTCCGCGGACGCTAACCGGGAAAACCTGTTTCCGAAAGCGTGAAAGCGGGATTTTTCCCATTGCCTGCAAACTGGGCAGGTCTTCTCTTATTCAGGAAGTGTTGAATTCGTGTCACTTTACGTCGCCCCATCGGCTGAGGTAAACGCGAGTTGTTGTTTCAAATCCTGCGCGAAACCTCTATGTGAGACCAATTGCGCCACCAAGGGTGCAAAGGCTGTATTGATTGAAGGCCCGGATACCGCTGGGCAATTTTCGGAGTAACGAAGACAGTGCCAAGTTACATTCGTCTGAAGCACCTGATCATATTCGGCATCCTGACGGTCCTATCGGCATGCGCGACGCAGCCTCAGGACGCAGCGGCGCGGGGTGAGATTTTTGACCCCTATGAAGGGACCAACCGGGGCATTCACAAGTTCAATCTGGGTGTGGACCGATTCCTGTTCCGACCGGCCTCGAAAGGCTATGTGAAGATCGTACCAGATCCGATGGTTACCAGTTTCAATCACTTTGCCGAAAACCTGACGATGCCCGGGCAGGCGCTGGACTATCTGCTGCAAGGCAATCTGAAACAGTCCGGCAATGCGCTGCTGCGCTTTCTGATCAACTCGACCGTGGGCGGCTTTGGCCTGTCAGCCCCGGCGGATGAGCTGAACCTGCCGCCTGTTGATACTGATTTCGGCGAAACCCTGCATGTCTGGGGCGTGGGCGAAGGTGCTTATGTGGAACTGCCCTTCTACGGCCCGTCCACCGCGCGCGATGCGGTCGGCGTTGTGGTCAACCTGTTCTCGAATCCGATCAACTTTAGCCCGACCCGCCCGGTCGACAATATTGGTGTCTATGCCGAGGTCGTGCGGCGGATGGGAGATCGCGGTCGGTTCTCGGATACAGTTGATTCGATTCTGTACGAAAGTGCAGACAGTTACGCGCAAGCGCGCACGATCTACCTGCAAAATCGCCGCTTTGAACTGGCAAGGGATGATGAAGACGCCTATTTGGGTCTGTATGACGATCCCTACGCCACCACCGGGACCGACCCTGTCAGAGACCCCTATCTTGACCCGTACGAGGACCCCTATGCCGAATAACCTGTTGAACCGACGCCGTTTTGTGGCCACCGCCCTGACCGGGATGACAGTTGCCGCATTGCCTCTGCCCGCGTTCGCGCTGACCGAAGCGCAGGCCAAACAGCTGGTCAACAGCGTTGTGGCCGATATCACGCGTATCATTGACTCGGGTAAATCCGAAAATGCCATGCTGCGTGATTTTCAAAAGATCTTTGTGCAATACGGTGATGTGCCGATCATGGCCCGCTATGCGCTGGGGGCGGATGCACGCACAGCCTCATCCGCACAGCTGCGTCAGTTCACCAAAGCGTTCGAAGGCTATATTTCGCGCAAATATGGTCGCCGGTTCCGCGAGTTCATCGGCGGTGAGGTCACCGTGCGTAACGCGCGCAAGATCAAGACCGGATACGAGGTCAGAACCTCGGTCAAATTGCGCGGCTCATCCCCGTTCGAAGTGACATTCCTGGTGTCCGACAAATCGGGTCGTGGAAAGTTCTACAACATGTTCATCGAAGGTGTGAATTTGTTGCTGACCGAGCGCACAGAGATTGGCGCAATGCTGGATGCGCGCGGCGGCGACCTGAATCGCCTGATCAAGGATCTGAAAAAGACTGGCTGATCAGAGGTATTATCCTACGCCGGCCACCGCTCGACCCGTTCGCGCGGTGGCTTTTTTGTTCAGGTTGCAGGCTTGCGCGCGATCTGGCTGACATAAGACATGTAGCCAAAAAACGTGTTTGCAGACACCCGCGCCCGGGCCTCGGATTTCAGCGCCTGTGCCGTTTCAGGCGCCAACAACCCGGTCTCGGCCATTCGATCCGCACCACGGTCGATAACGGTCAGAAAGTAAGTCGCCTCTCCTTCGGCCACATAACCGTGTCCCCGGCGACGGCCCAACTCAAAACCTGCTTGAGAGAGTGCACCGCCAATCTGGCGCATGATCCAGAGGTTGGTGACGTTCTGATTGATCATGAACCGAATGAGTTGATCCAGAGGATCAAAATCGGCAATCTGCGCTGTGGCGGTATCGTAGTCCCCATCGCAAATCGCGAATATCCCGCCCGGTTTCAGTATCCGAAAGGCCTCGGAAACCACATCTTCGGGGCCGGGTACATGGCACAACAGTGTATGCGCCAGAACAAGGTCTGCTGAGCTATCTTCAAGCCTGGTTGCCTTTGCATCGCCGGTTTCAAAAACAAGATTGCTCTCGCTGGCGAAGCTGTTTCTCGCACGTTCGACCATAACCGGTGAGGGCTCAATGCCGAGCGCGCGCTCCACCCCGCCAACTGACAGCAGCTCTTGCGTGATGTGCCCGGTGCCTGAACCCAGCTCAACCGCGAACCCGCCCTCAGGGACAATCAAATCACTTAGATAGCTATCCCTGATCTCTTTCTGCGCTGGCTCCAGACACCGCGCTTCCATAGCTTCGGCGATACGCTCTTGGACCGAGGTATCCTGCCCGGCCAGATCGGAATACGGATCGGACATAGCGCGCCTCCCTTCGCTACGTCCCAAGATAGCATATTTCAAATTTACCGGCCAAAACCGACTGTGATTGGTATGGCCCACCCCGGGTTGGTGCGGGCCAACGGCAACTTAATTCAGCCGTTCACCCGTTTCCTTGGCAAAGTAGGACACCTTGCTCATGTCGAACGCCAGGTTCAGCAATTGACCGGCCTGCGCGCTGGTTTCAGCATGCAGCCGCGCCGTGACCTGCTTGCCACCCAATTCCGACACCACATAGGTATCTGCCCCTGCGGGTTCGACCATATCGACCATGCAGGCGGCTTCCTGCACGCCTGCGCCAGCGCGGAACCCCGCCTCGGCGATATCTTCAGGGCGTAGACCAAGGATGACATCCTGCGGCAGAGACAAGACGCGTGCATCGTTCAGAACCAGCGTTTCACCGGATTCGCGCGCGATCGAGATTTGCGTCCCCGAGCCATTGTTCGATGCCTGTGCCGGGATCAGGTTCATCGCAGGTGAGCCCATGAAATCCGCCACAAACAGGTTGGCCGGGTTGTTGTAGATCTCAGCCGGAGTACCGATCTGCTGTACGATCCCGCCTTTCAGCACAACGATCTTGGTGGCCAGCGTCATCGCTTCGATCTGGTCGTGGGTCACGTAGACAATCGATGCATCCAGCGTCTGGTGCAGCTTCTTAATCTCGGTCCGCATCTCGACCCGCAGCTTGGCGTCCAAGTTCGACAGCGGCTCGTCAAACAGGAACAGCTTGGGATCGCGCACCAAGGCCCGGCCCATCGCGACCCGCTGGCGCTGACCACCCGACAATTGGCTGGGGCGGCGGTTCAGCAAAGGCTCGATCTGAAGCAGCGACGCGACCTCTTTCAGCTTGGCCTCTTGCGTGGCCTGATCGACCCCGCGCACCTTCATGCCAAAGGTGATGTTCTTGGCCACCGACATGGTCGGGTACAATGCGTAAGACTGGAACACCATCGCGATGTCGCGGTCCTTGGGGCTGACGTGGGTCATGTCGTTGCCGCCGATGGACAAGGTGCCACCGGTGATTTCCTCAAGCCCTGCAATGCAGTTCAGCAGGGTGGACTTACCGCAGCCCGAGGGGCCAACCAACACCAGGAAGTCGCCCGGTTCGATCGAGATGTTGATGTCTTTCAGAATCTCGGTCGCGCCGTAATTCTTGTAGAGATTGTTGATATCAAGGATGGGAGCCATGGGTCTTATCCCTTCACTGAGCCAGCGGTCAGGCCGCGGATGAAATACTTACCGGCAACGACATAGACGAGCAGCGTCGGCAGCCCCGCGATGATCGCGGCGGCCATGTCGACGTTGTACTCTTTGACGCCGGTGGTGGAGTTTACGATGTTGTTGAGCGCAACAGTCACGGGCTGTGTCCCTGCCTGGCTGAACGACACGCCAAACAGGAAGTCGTTCCAGATCTGCGTGAACTGCCAGATCACAGTCACCACGATGATTGGTAGCGACAGCGGCAGGAAGATCGACCAGAAAATCCGCATGAACCCAGCCCCATCAACCCGCGCCGCCTTGGTCAGCTCGGCCGGAATGGTGACATAGTAGTTGCGGAAGAACAGCGTGGTGAAGCCCAGCCCGTAGATCACATGAACAAAGATCAGGCCCGGAATGGTTCCGGCAATCCCCATCATACCCAGCAGACGTGCCATTGGCAGCAGAACAACTTGGAACGGGATGAAGCAACCGAACAGCATCAGCGAGAAGATGATATTGGCCCCTTTGAACCGCCATTGCGCCACAACATAGCCGTTCAGCGCACCCAGCAGGGTCGACAAAAATACCGCAGGCACCGCGATCAAAACCGAGTTCCAGAAATAGGGTCGCAAACCTTCACACTGGATACCGGTACAAGCGCCGGACCATGCGGTTTTCCAGGCGTCAAAACTGACCTCTCGCGGCAGCGAAATCAGACTGCCGGTGCGGATTTCCTCAAGGCTTTTCAATGATGTCGTCAACATCACGAAGAGCGGCATCAGGTAATACAGTGCAAACAGGCCAAGCAGGACATAAAGCAACCAACGCAGGGCAATCTTGCCCGTAGCGCTTTGGGTGCGGGTTTGTGTTTGGGGCATCGACAGATCAGTCATTTTTCGCCCTCAGCTCTGAGTAAAGATAGGGAACCACGATGGCAAAGACGACCAGCATCATGATCATCGCGGACGAGGCCGCTTGACCAATATCGCCGCGCGAAAAGGCCATGGCATACATGTAAGTAGCGGGCAGATCGGTTGCATAACCCGGACCGCCACCTGTCAGGGCGATGACAAGGTCGAAGCTTTTGATTGCGAGGTGCGCCAGCACGATGAAAGCAGACAGGAAAATCGGGGCCATCGAAGGGATGATGATCGCCGTATAGATGCGCCACGTGGGGATACCATCGACCTGTGCGGCCTTGATGATCTCGCCATCGACCGAACGCAAACCGGCCAAAAACAACGCCATGACGAAGCCGGAACTCTGCCAGATCGCGGCGATCACGATAGTGTAGATCGCATAGTCAGGGTTCACCAGCCAGTCGAATTCGAAATTCGGAAAGCCCCAGCCCTGCACCATGGATTCGATGCCCAGGCCCGGGTTCAAAATCCACTTCCACGCCGTACCGGTCACGATCATCGACAACGCCATCGGGTACAAGTAGATCGTCCGGATCGCGCCTTCGACGCGGATCTTCTGATCCAGCAGGATGGCCAGCAACAGGCCCAGTACCATCGCGATCACGATGAACAGCGCGCCAAAGATATACAGGTTGTTGATCGCCGTATCCCAGCGGGGAGAGTCGAACAGGCGTTCATACTGAATGAAGCCTTTGATCTCGTATTTCGGCAGTAGTTTCGATCGGGTTAGCGACACCCATGCGGTCCATCCGATAAAGCCGTAGACAAAGATCAATACGGCGATGAACGACGGTGCCAGCACCACCTTGGGCAGGTGGTTTTCCAGCCATTCGGACATTTTAGCCTCCGGGGAAAGATGCTCTGCCCCTCACTATAGGGGGCAGAGCGTATTGGATCAGTAGCTGTTTGCTACCGCGTCCGCCAGTTGCTGAACCGCGTCAGCCGAGGACATATCCGAGTTGAAATGTGCGGTTACAACATCCGTAATCGCACCGGCCTGCGACCCGCGCAGCGCCATGCCATGGGCATAAGACGGCAGCAGCGAACCGCCTGCCGAGGTCGAACCCATATCTTCGGCCGAGATTTGCGCGCAGATGTCGAACGCATCCAGCGCCACATCAGTCCGCGCAGGGATCGAGCCCTTGTTCAGGTTGAACACTTCCTGGAATTTCGGCGCGACGATCAGCTTGGCCAGCAATTCCTGACCAGCGCGGTTGTCGTCACCTTCCACTTCGAACATGGCGAAGCTGTCGACGTTGTACAGATATCCGTCGCCGGGGGTCGAGGCACACAGGAAGTCTTCGCCGGGCTTCTTGCCAGCCGCCAGGAATTCGCCTTTGGCCCAGTCACCCATGATCTGGAAAGCTGCTTCGCCATTCATCACCATGGCGGTGGCAAGGTTCCAGTCGCGGCCTGAGAAGTTTTCGTCCACATAACCGCGCAGGGTGCGCATCTGGTCAAAGACCTGCACCATGGTGTCCGAGGTCAGCGCCTCGGGGTCGAGATCGACAAAGGCTTTCTGATAGAACTCGGGGCCACCCAGACCCAGCGCAACCGCTTCGAACACTGTGGCGTCTTGCCATGCCTGGCCACCATGGGCCAAAGGGATCACTCCGGCAGCCTGCAGTTTTTCGGCAGCGGCGTTGAACTCTTCCCATGTTGTGGGCATTTCAATGTCGTTGGCGGCCAGAACGTCAGCATTGGCCCAAATCCAGTCGATGCGGTGCACGTTCACAGGTGCTGCGCACCACGTACCTTCGCACATCATGTGGCCTGCAATCGATGCTGGCAGCACATCGGCCCAGCCTTCGGCTTCTGCCACGGATGAAATGTCTGCCAAAACGCCCTCTTCATACCATTCCTGAATGGCAGGTCCTTTCAGCTGAACAGCAGTCGGCGCGTTACCCGCAAGAACCCGGGCCCGCAGCGCAGTCATGGCCGCATCGCCGCCGCCACCTGCGACCGGCATATCGGTCCATGTGCCGCCGTTCGAGGCGAACTCTTCCTGCAAAACCGCGACCGATTTCGCCTCACCACCGGATGTCCACCAGTGCAGAACTTCGGCCTTTGGTTCAGCCACAACAGCCGACCCGGCCACTACGGCCAATGTCGACACGGTGGCAAATGCAAAACGCTTCATTTTTTGTTCTCCTCCCTGAGAATTCGGTGCCACCCCAAGGGCGGCCATACGCGATATAGCGCTAACGAATTGCTGCATGGCAACGCAGAATGCAGTGCAATATCCTGACAAGGTGGAAATTTTCACCGCTTTTGTTACCCCGTGTTACGTTGGCCTTGAATCCGTTTCCATTCGTTACAATTGGCGGCGACGGAGAACCCTGAGGAGGAGAAACAGAGTGGGCATTCCCCGGCTCCTGGTGGTGGACGACGATTCGGAGATGCGGTCGATGATGACCCAGTTCTTTCAGCAGAACGGGTATATTGCTCTGCCTGCCAGTTCCGAAAGTGAAATACGCACGCATCTAACCTCGGGGCGGATCGACCTGATCCTGTTGGACGTGATGCTGGGCGATGAAAACGGCGTCGAGATCTGTGCCCGGTTGCGGGCCGAACAGGATGTACCGATCATTCTGGTCTCGGCCCTGTCGGCGGATCATCAGCGCATGGCAGGATATGAGGTTGGAGCAGACGATTACATCGCCAAACCATTCAACCCGCAACTGTTGCTGGCCCGCGTCCGTGCGGTGATGCAACGCGCCCGACGCACGCCTTCACTGGCATACCGCCGCCGCACGCGCACCTTTCACTTTGACGGCTGGGTCTTTGACGGCAAACGGGACGAGGTGCATTCGCCCGAAGGCTATCTGGTTTCCCTGTCCCAACGGGAGACCGCCCTGTTGAAGGTTTTGCTGGCGAACCCGCATATTCCGCTGACCCGTGATGAGATCGCCGCAGCACTGGATGTAACCGGTGAGGCCGACAAGCCCGAGGCGCAAGGCCGTGCCATAGATATGCTGGTGGGGCGGTTGCGGTCGAAAATCGAGGCCAACCCGAAAGACCCCCAGATGCTGCGCACCGAGCGCGGTGTTGGCTATCTGTTTACCGCTGACGTTATGGTGGATGAGGACGCATGACCCTGCGCCTGCGCAGTATTGGGTGGCTCTGGACCCTGTCCGCCTTTGTCGCGGGGCTGGTGGCTGCCGGGATGTGGTTCACCTCGGCACAGGCTTGGAACCGGTATCAGACCGCAGCATTTGTTGCCGGTTTCACCATATACGAAGACTTGCGAACGGGGATGGCGCCGCCACCCGGCCTATTGATCAACCCATTGCCAACCGAGGCAGCCGCGCTTGCTGATAGGGGAGCGTTCCAGCAAATGCCCGGCTTTGCGGATCGCCGCTTTGTCACCAATCTGTCGATTCTGACCGACAGTTCAGCCCCCCTGAGTGGCCGCGAATTGACGCTTGCGGTGTTATCGGATCGACTGGTCTATCCGGTTTCAGACATCGTATCTGGCAGCGATCAGACCGGCCCCGAGAAGATGGGGAACCTGACCCGTCTGTTGGCCACATATTGCAGCGAACCTATCCTGATCGCGCAATTCGGGCGCGGAGTCTGGCAGCAAGTCGACGGCACCGAAATCTGGGGCTGTAAGGCTGCGCCGGTTGATCTGCGTTTGCCCGCGATATTGCTGGGAATTGTGTCCTTGGCGGTGCTTCTGACCTCGGTCGGGAATGTTTCTGACAGTTTCGCACGTTTCGCTCAGGCACTAGGCGACCGCCGACGTCGCGGCGGGCCGCAAAGCTATGACGCGGACGGGCCCGAAGAGCTGCGCGATATCGTGACTGCGGTGAATGATCACCTGGATGCCGAACGTGCGCAGCTTGAGAAACGCGCCATTGTACTGTCGGGCGTCAGCCACGATCTGGGGACACCTGCAACCCGCGTCCGGCTGCGTGCGGCGCTGATTCCCGATGGCGAGTTGCGCGAAAAGCTCGAGGCCGACGTGGACCAGATGACCGGCATGATAGAAAGCGTGCTTACTTACACGCGATCGGAACTCAGCGTCGAGGAACCGCGCCAGATATCGCTGACCTCGCTGGTTGAGTCGCTTGTGGCCGATTATCAGGATATGGACCGGCCTGTGTCGTTGAAAGCCGTTGATCCCGTTATCGTCGAAAGTGCGTCGTCTGTTTTCATGTCACGCCGTGGGCATGCGTCGCTGCCGGAAACGCGGCGCATCCTGGTGACGGGTCAGCCCATCGCATTGAAACGAGCTTTGTCCAATCTGATCGATAATGCCCTGAAATACGGTCGTCACGCCGAGGTTGAACTGGAAACCGATGCTCAGACCGCCACGATCGTCGTCGAGGACAAGGGCACCGACCTATCGGTCGCGGATATCGAGGCGCTACTGGCACCGTTCCAGCGCGGATCAAACATCGGATCTTCGGACGGGTTCGGATTGGGCCTGACAATTGTCAGCACCGTTGCCGAACAACATGGCGGAACGCTGAGTTTCGAGGCCGGAGATCAGGGTCTGCGCGCCCGACTACAGATCACACGGCAATAGTCATGGCGCATAGCTGCGCACCAAGGCGCTGGCGATCAAGGCCCAGCCATCAGCGATGACGAAAAACGCCAATTTGAACGGCAGCGAGACTGTAGCCGGGGGCACCATCATCATTCCCATCGACATCAAAACCGCTGCGACAACGAGATCGATTATCAGGAAAGGTAGGAAAATCAGGAACCCGATCTGAAAGGCCCGCGCGATTTCCGACAACATGAAGGACGGCATCAGCACGGATAACGGGGCCTCGGGCGATAGTTGGATCGCAGCATCATCCGGGCGCAGGTCTGCCATGGCCTGAAACGTGTCGACATCAATGCGCGCTGCCATAAAACTGCGAAACGGCACCAGCGCGCGTTCCAGCGCAGGCTCTACGTCAAGCGTTTCCTCGACCATCGGCTGAATCCCGGTCTCCCACGCCTCGGTAAAAACCGGCTCCATGACGAAATAGGTCAGAAACAGCGCCAGACTGACGATCAACATATTTGGCGGTGACTGCTGCAAGCCGATTCCTTGCCGCAGGATCGCCAAAACCGTGATCAAAAACGGGAAACAGGTGATCATGATCGCCAGTCCCGGTGCCAGGCTGAGCACCGTGATCAGCAAAATCAACTGGATGGTCCGGGCCGAGATCGACCCGCCCTCGCCCAGGGACAGCGACAGTTCTTGCGCCGCGCCACCGGAGGGTATGACCAGCAAAAATGCCAACCAAAACAGGTGGCGCATCATCCGATCCCGTTCTGTAGATCTGAGATTTCGGTCAGCCGTACAGCCAGTTGCCCGGCCTGATCGCCCTCCATCTCTTCCAACAGACCGCGCGCGACCAATTGATCCCCGACATAGAGGTCAACCGGATCCTCGATCCGCTTGTCCAGTGTCAGTACGGCATTTTCACCCATGCTCAACAGGTCACGGATCAAAGGCCGCGCACGCCCGACTGAGACGGTGACTTCGATCGGAACAGTCTCGAACGGGTTGGGTTTTTCGGGTTTCGGTGGTTGAGGATCACTCATTTGACAAAGCCTCTTTTGCTTCAAACAGATATGCGTCGAACGCTGCAGCAATGGATGAGAGCAAGGCAGCGCAGTCCACCTCGCGTTGGGCGATCCCCACCTGCAATCGCGCCTGTCCCGGCTGGAGCGAGACATCCTCGATGACCTGGGGACGCGGCGAGATATCCTGCGGCAGCATCGCCTCGACCTGATCCGAAGTGCCCGCCGGAACAGTCAGCTGCAGTGGCTGGCCGACCTGCTCACGCGCCATGTCGCAAATCTGCTCGGTCAATCGCTTCGCAAAGCCATGCTCGATCGTCTCAGGCAGAATAGTCTGAACCAGGCTCTGGAACATCGGTTCCAGCGACAGGGTCATGCGGGTCAATGCTTCTTGATAGGTAAAGGACAGGTCGGATAACGTCACCGACAGATCGGAGCTTAGCTGTGTGCCAGTCTGTTCCTGCGCCTGAACCGCATCTTCCCAGCCCGCCCCATAGCCTTGTTCAAATGCAGCAAGCCGCTGTTCTTCCAGTGCGTCTTCATCCAGTAGATGTACGGCCACCCCAGCCGCAGGGGCAGTGAAGTCTTCAAGAAGATGAGCGATCGACATCACACCTTCTCCCCGCCTTCTTCAAGCCAGCTGCGCAGGATCTCAACCGTCTCTTCCTGCTTGTCGCCGATCATGGCGCGCAAACGGTCAACGGGATCCTCGCCGCGGGCAGCGGCAATCGCCGGAACACTCGGCTGCGCCGCATCCGCGAGCGGTGCAAAGTCCTGCACATCTGCGGTCGCAATTTCCCCGGTCAGGGAAGGCGCTGGGGCGACCTCGACTGGTGCACCTGCTGGCAGCAGCGCCGATGCTGCAGATTTCGTCAGAATTGGCCGTATGACAAACAGACCCAAAACAAGGGAAACCAGCGCCAAAACCACCATCTGGATTAGCGACATAGCGTCGATATGCATGTTCTGCCAGATCGACCCGGACACCAACTCGCCCTGGGGTTCAACCATGGGCAAGTCGAGCGATTTCAGTGTGATGACGTCGCCGCGTTCAGCATCAAACCCGACCGCAGAAGCCACAAGCTCTTGCAGTGCATCAAGCTCGGGCTGCGGCATGGGTTCAAAAATCTCGACGCCATCTGTACCTGCCGCTCGAACACCATTGACCAGCACCGCGACAGTCAGACGTTTGATCGCACCTGGCGCGCGATGAACTTCCAACTCGGTCTCTGACACCTCATAATTCACCCGTTCGCGGGTCTGAGTGGCATTCGAATTGGATTCATCGCCTCCTGCCCCGTCGCCATCCGGCAGATTCGACGCCACTGTCACATCCGCCGACTGATTACGCGCACTGTCCGACCGTTCTTCAACATCCGTGCTGATCGCAACACGGCCTTTGGGGTCAAAGCGACGTTCCCGGATAGACTCGGTTTCGGTCACCGTATCTACGCTGACCTCAACCACCGCGTTGCCGACCCCGACCCGGGCTTCGATCAGACGTAGAACTTTCTCACGCAATTGGCGCGCCTTATCATCTGCAGTATCGGCTGCCACCGCCGTGTCCTGCGCGCCAATCACGGCCCCGTTTGAATCAATCACAGTGACGTTTTCCGGTGCCAGCCCGCTAACCGCCGACGCCACTAAAAACCGGATCGCCTTTGCCTGATCTCCGTTAATCGGTGCACCCGACGGGACCAGATAAACCGAAGCGGTTGGTGCTATGCTGCGCTGAAACGGGTTGGAGGAGCTGTTGGCGATGTGCACCCGGGCCTTGCTGACATGCGGGCTGCCCACGATCGTGCGCGCCAGCTCCCCTTCTTTTGCGCGCCAATAGGCGGCATCAAACATCTGCGACGTAGTGCCAAAGCCGCTGAGCGAATCCAGCAGTTCGTAACCGCGATTGCCGTTCGCAGGCAGGCCCTCGCTGGCCAAAGTCATCCGCAACTCATCCCGCTGAACGCCGGGGACGTAGATCGAGCCACCCCTTATTTCATAGGTCACACCAAGCTGGTCCAGCGCCCGCACGATATCCCCTGCCGCACCGCTTTCGAGCCCCGCATAAAGCAGCGTCATCGACGGCGCTGTCACAATCCGTGACATCGCAAGCACACCCAGAAACACCAGTGCCACGGCACCGGCCACGATAATTTGTTTGCGCCTGTCCAAACTTGCCCAGACAGTTCCGATCTGCTGCACGCTTACCTCCGACTCACCGACATTCTGTGCGGCTCTGCCCTTGTTTGGACGATTGCCCTTAACAATCGGTTAGTCCCTGAGGGGTTATGACGGTTGCCGAACAGATTCATGAGGACGGCATGACCGACGCAACTGCAGATGAGGCGGAAGCCCCTAAAAAATCAGGGAAAAAAGGCTTTCTGCTTGGGCTGATTCTGGCTATCGCGGGCGGTGTTGGCGGCTATTTCATAACTGCATCCGGCCTGCTTCCCATAGGTGGGTCCGAGATGGTGAAAGAGGCCAAAAAGAAAGGCGAAGACGCTTCCGTAAAGGCACTTCCCGATGTGAAATTTGTCGATCTTCCGCCGGTGATAATCTCGGTCAAGTCAGATGATTCGCGACATTTGAAATTTCACGCGCAGCTTGAAGTGAACGCGGGCTACGCCGCCGAGGTTGAAAAGATGCAGCCGCGAATCATGGACGTTCTGAACAGCTATTTGCGCGCCTTTGAGTTAACCGATCTGGAAGATTCTCTGGCTTTGATGAGGATCCGCGGACATCTGCTACGACGCATTGGGATCGTCGTGGGCGAAGGCCGTGTGCGTGACGTTCTGGTCATGGAATTTGTACTGAATTAGGAGGCGATGGTGGAGTTGATTGCCGATATTCTTCTGGTTGCGGGCGCTCTTGGGGCTGGTCTGTATTGTTTCGTTCTGTCGCGACGCCTGAAGCGGTTTACCGATCTTGAGAAGGGTGTGGGTGGCGCCGTTTCCGTGCTGTCCTCGCAAGCAGAAGAGTTGCGAAAATCGCTGGATAGCGCGCGTCAGGCTTCGGATGATTCCGGCACCGCGTTGCAGACGCTGACCGAACGGGCGGAAACCGTCGCACAACGGTTGGAGCTTATGATGGCCTCGATGCACGATGTCGTTCAGGAAGAGCCCTCTGAGCCGGACGTTCCCATGGATCAGCCAGATGACGCACCTGCTCAGGACAGGTCTGAGCAGCCCGGCGAAGCACAAGAAACTGCATCCGATCCGTCTGGTGAACCAACTGAGGTCTCGACTGAGCCATCGGACACGCCACAAGAGCCGCCCGCAAAGAAACCAGAAGGCCTGATGTTTTTTCGGCACGCCGCTCCATCTGGCGGAGCAGCGAAATGAGTCGCAACCGGGCAAAAGCGCCTGATCGCCGAGCGCGGGGCGGTGTTCTGACCGTCATTTCCTTGCTGATGGTCGGCTCTGCGATTATTCGCATCGGGCTTGAGGCCGGGCCTGCACTTGCCCGCGGCGCAGAACCAAACATGGCCTCGCCGGTCGATGGTGAACGCAAAGAGGCGAATGCGGCAGATCTACAATTGCTGCTTACGGAACTATTGCGCCGTGAAAAGACTCTAAACCAGCGTGAAAGCACGATTTTGGACCGGGAACGGGCGCTCGACATTGCCGATCAGGCCATCGAAACCCGGCTCACCATGCTGGAGGACGCCGAGAACACTCTGCGTGAAACGGTGGCGATTGCCGAAAAGGCCGCCGAAAACGATCTGACACAACTGACTGACGTGTATCAGAGCATGAAGCCCAAAGATGCCGCCGCGTTGTTCGAAACGATGGACGCGGTATTCGCCGCTGGCTTCCTGTCTCGCATGCCACCGGAAGCTGCCGCTGAAGTTATGGCCGGTCTCAGCCCCGAGGCTGCTTACACCATCAGCCTGATCATGGCCGGGCGCAATGCACGTGCCCCACAGGAATGACCCTCATGGCCATATCTATCTGCACCCTCAACGCTGGAGACCTTTCATGATCGGGCTCATCGGAATTGCCGTCATCTTTGTCATGGTATTCGGCGGCTACCTTGCCGCAGGCGGAAAGATGGCCATCATTATGAAATCACTGCCCTTCGAGATGATGATGATCGGAGGGGCCGCAGTCGGCGCATTTCTGATCAGCAATGATATCGGCGGCGTAAAACACACCGCCAAGGATATCGCGAAAGTTTTTAAAGGACCCAAATGGAAGCCCGAGGATTATCGCGATCTGTTATGCTTGTTATTCTCTCTGATCCGGATCGCACGCGCGAACCCGGTCGAGGTAGAGCAGCACATTGAAGAGCCAGGAAGCTCATCGCTATTTTCCGCATATCCCAAGATTCAAGCCGACAAAGAAGCGGTGGACCTGATCTGTGACACCATGCGCTCGGCGGCGATGAACTATGACGACCCGCACCAGGTTGAGGAGGTGCTGGAGAAGCGGATGGAGGCGAACTTCCACCATGCCATGCATTCAAGCCACGCGCTGCAAACCGTTGCTGACGGGTTGCCCGCTCTGGGGATCGTGGCCGCCGTTCTGGGTGTGATCAAGACGATGGGATCAATCGACCAACCACCGGAAGTCCTAGGTAAGCTGATCGGCGGCGCGTTGGTTGGGACGTTTCTGGGGGTTTTTCTGGCTTATGGATTGGTGGGCCCTTTTGCGGGCAAGCTGAAATCTGTTGTCGAAGAAGACAACCACTTTTACCAACTCATCAAAGAGGTTCTGGTGGCTAATCTTCACAACCACAACGCGGCCATGTGTATAGAGGTCGGCCGCCAGAACACACCGACCCACAACCGGCCCGGTTTCTCGGAACTTGAAGACGCGCTTAAGGAACTCAAGCAGGCTGCAGCATGATCCGCGCATTGTCTTTGGTCTTGCTCACATGGGGCACAAGCGCGTCAGCACAGGCTTTGACCGTGCGATCGGGCGAGCATGAGGGATACACGCGTCTGGTGGTACAGGTCCCCTCTGGCACCGGTTGGATGTTGGATCCGGTCGAGAACGGCGCGCGGCTGAGCATTGGCATCGATAATGCGACATTCAACACTTCAGCTGTCTTCGACCGCCTGTCGGGGAACCGTCTGCAATCGCTTCAACAGGCCGGGCCAGGTGCAGCGTTGGAGATGACATTTGGGTGCGACTGCGTGGCAACGGCATTTCTGCATCGCCAAACTATGGTTGTCATAGATATCGCACCCGGCCAGGGTACACCTGCAAATGACCCGGTAGAGCCAGAGGCGCTTCCCAGGACTGCAAGTATCGCGGCCCCAAAACCCTTACCTACTGATATTCCAGCCACCGAACTGGCCTTGCCTTTGCTGCAGTTAAATCAACGAAATTTTGAGGAGCAGTTGGCATCACGTATATTGCAAAGCGCTGATCGAGAGGTTGTTGATCTTGAACTGGCAGGTGTCGGACGCAGGGAATCGTCCAGTTTTGGTCCGCTGCGATCTTCGGAAAAGCTGGTGCCAAATCTGCGACTGTCTTCAGTGCTCGATGAGATTTCGGGGCTGGGCAATCTGGCAGTTCCTCAGATTGATAGAAAACCGGAATGTATCACGGTCAGCGAACTGGGTTTTGAGACATGGTCGGGCGCTCGATCATTTTCCGAGGATGTGGCCGAATTGCGGGTCGGGCTATTTCAGGAATTCGATCGTGTCGACCAGGCGTATGCAATGGATTTGGCGAAGCTCTATACGTATTTCGGGTTCGGTGTAGAAGCGCACCAAGCCCTGTCTTTGTTGTCGGAGACCTCGGTTGAGCAGCGCAGAGTAGCGGCCATCGCATCAGTGATGGACGGGTTGCCTGCACCGACGCCGAACCCTTTGGAAGGGCAGCAAAGATGTGATGGTGCCGCCGCACTCTGGGCGCTTTTGAGTGAGGGTAAACTTCAATCCGATGCGCATGTGAAAGCGATCGAACGCAGTTTTGGTCGGCTGCCGTGGCATCTCAGGCAACATCTCGGCCCGGATATCGCCGAGATGTTTGTCTCGGCAGGCCGGCTTGAAGCATCGCGCCGGATCTTGCGTGCGGTCGAACGGATCTTAGAGGACGAACCCGCTGATGTAACCTTTGCCCAAGCCAAAATCGCGGATGCTGCAGGGGATACCGATACCGCGGAAACGCTGTTGACCGAGGTCATATCGGCGCCCGATGCCGCGACCGATGCGCCGTTGGCACTTGCGCGGTTGATCGAAAAGCGGTGGTCGGACCGGGGTACGGTCTCGCCCCGCGACCTCGATTTAGCTGCAAGTTATGCGCGCGAGCTTCGGAAGTCCGAACTTGGCCCGATGTTGGCGCGTGCTCACGCTTTGGCGATGGCTTTGTCCCAGGATTTTACCGGAGCTCTTGCCGGTTTTGAGGATGTCTCAGATTCCGACGAATGGCAGAGGACACGAGATCAGGTGTTCCAATTGCTGGCGGAGCGGGCGGACGACATTACTTTCCTGCGCCATGTGATGGAATTGAAGGACAGGCGACGCAACGCGCTGGCGGTCGAAACTGCCGTGTCCATGGCAGAGCGATTGGCTGACCTTGGGTTTTCAGCGCAGGCTTACGCGCTGGCAAACCGACCGCAAGATCGGGAACGCAGCCGTGATCGTGCTCGGCTTCGGGCAAAGGCGGCTCTGATGGACAACCGTCCCCGTCAGGCGCTGCTGGAAATCGCGGACGATTCCTCGGACACCGCGCAAGAGTTGCGCGCCCAGGCCATGATGCAAACACAGGATTTCGATGCCGTCGCGCGCGCATTGCAGGCAGGCGGGAAGCACGAGATGGCCGATCGATACAACTGGTTGGCGGGCTCCGGCGGTGCGGATGAAGAGAGGTCAAACACCTTCACCGATTTGTCCCGCATCCGAACATCCCTGATCAAGCCGGTTGCGCGACAGCCGGACAAGCCATTGTCGGACGCCGCAATGCTAATACAGGACAGCACCATCGCACGCGCGCAGATCACTGAAATGCTTGAGACAGTGCGCGCAATCGACCCGAACTGAACCTTGGAAGTCTGTTCTTGCAGAGACAAGTGTAACTGCTTTGGCCTGTAGGCTGATAGACGCCAAAATCAGCCTCTAACAAAGGTATTGAATTCATTTGGACTTCCTATGCGCCAATCCATGATGCCCATGGGACAGTGGCGGTAAACTCAGTGAACGTGTCGAAGATCTACAGCTGGCTCAATGATCATTCAGGACCACCGCACGCGTTCAAGTGTGCTGGTTCTCGGACAACTCCATCTGAGATTACGATCACCACATCTGCCCTTGGTAAACCGGGCCGAGTGACTCGGACTTTCTGAAACCGTATTCCAGGGCACTACGGTTGCCACATCGGGATCCGGCAGACCCGCCCCAGAAATGTGTTCAGCCCAGATGCGAACATGCACCGCCAAAACAATCGCTACAATTGGCATTGCGTATTGTGCCGGGGACATGGTCTGGGGTTGGCCCGAAAATAGCTCACCCTTTCCAGCATCGCCACGTCAATCCAACCAAACTTGGCCAGATGATAAAGGATCAAACTGCACCGATCACAAAAGCTTGGGCGTGTGTTTTCACAGGCTGATCTCCGGTTTGCGGAGGAGGCGTCTTGAGGAATTTAGTCATATGTACGAGCCAGCATGTGCTCTGTCCCCGACGTGAACCATCAAGAACAGAGACTATTCAACCGGATTTACTCAGTATGGGGCCTCCATATCATTCATCGAGACGTAGACTGTCTTCATCTCGCTGAAGTGGTTGATTGCCAGTTTCGAGTTCTCGCGACCGACGCCCGACATCTTGGAGCCGCCGAAAGGCGCCTCTACCGGGGCCAGGTTATATGTGTTGATATAGCAAGTTCCCGCCTCAAAACCTGCCACGATGCGGTGGGCGCGGGTCAGGTCGTTGGTGAAGACGCCGGCGGCCAGACCGAATTCGGTGTCATTGGCACGGGCCAGAACCTCTTCTTCGGTGTCGAAGTCCAGCACCGACATCACCGGGCCGAAAATCTCTTCGCGCGCGATTGTCATATCGTCCTTAACATCGGCAAAAACCGTGGGCTGCATGTAGAAACCATCGCCTTCGACCCGTTCGCCGCCATAGATCAGCCGCGCGCCTTCGGCCCTCCCCTTTTCGACATAGCCAAGCGCGATATTCATCTGGTTTTCGCTGACCATCGGGCCAAAGTTGACCTCTTCATCCATCGGGTCGCCGATTTTCGCCGTAGCAAGGCGTTCAGACAGGCGCTTAAGGAACGCTTCCTTGATTCCCTTTTGCACAAAAACTCGAGTGCCGTTGGAACAGACCTGTCCCGAGGAGTAGAAATTTCCCAGGATAGCGCCTGACACGGCATTTTCGATGTCGGCGTCGTCGAACACGATCATCGGGGACTTGCCACCCAATTCCATGGTGACATGTTTCATGCCATCGGCGGCAGCAGCGTACACCTTGCGGCCCGTTGGAACCGACCCTGTTAGCGAGACCTTGGCCACTCGGGGGTCGGTCACCAGGCTGGCGCCTACATCACCGTAGCCCTGAACAACGTTATAGACGCCTTTGGGTGCACCTGCCTCGATCAAAATCTCGGCTACTTGCAATGCCGACAGCGGAGTAGTCTCGGAAGGCTTGAAGATCATTGTGTTTCCGCACGCCAACGCCGGGGCACCCTTCCAGCAAGCGATCTGCGTCGGGTAGTTCCATGCCCCAATGCCCACACAAACGCCGAGCGCCTCGCGGACGGTATAGACAAAATCCCCGTCTGCCAGAGGGATATGTTCGCCGGTCAGCGAGGCCGCCAGACCGCCAAAATACTCCAGCGCATCCGCGCCGCTGGTAGCGTCGGCCACCAGCGTTTCCTGCAAAGGTTTGCCGGTATCATGGGTTTCGATGATCGATAAGTCACGATTGCGATCCCGCATGATCTCGGCCGCGCGTCGCAGCACACGGCCTCGCTCGGTGCCCGATAGGGCAGCCCAAGCCGCTTGGGCCGATTTTGCGCTGTTTAGAGCCTTTTCAACAATCTCAGGCGTGGCGGAATGTAGCCGTGCGATGACCTCTCCAGTGGCGGGGTAGATAACGTCGATGGGCGCGCCATTGGTGTCCTCGACATACTCGCCATTGATGAAATGGCTGGCCTTGGGTTGAAACTTCATGCCGGTTCCCTTTGTGTTCAGAAATCTCTTTAGGCAAAGAGATCGCGTGCGTTGAGGATCGAATTATCGATTATTGACTGATCAGTCAATCAAGCCGCGAATTGGCAGGTTCTCGCCTAATCCAAAGGGTCTTCCCTTGAAACGAAAGGTTAATGTTCTATTT
This sequence comes from Ruegeria sp. CF3, assembly GCF_056537365.1. NCBI lineage: Bacteria > Pseudomonadati > Pseudomonadota > Alphaproteobacteria > Rhodobacterales > Roseobacteraceae > Ruegeria > Ruegeria sp. CF3. The sequence continues at coordinate 807,912 of NZ_JBQFRK010000002.1, forward strand.
ATGTTCTACATAGTCAGAGGATTACCCGATGGCCCAGAACATGCGAAATTCCGCCCTGAGCGGCCCAACAAACGACTATCACCTGCTGCCAGTTACAGATCGGCAGATGCGCTTTGCCCGCGCCATCGCGCAACAATCAGCGCTTGAGATTCCGGTCGAGGCGCAGCGTGACCGCAAATCCCTGTCAGACTGGATTTCAGCCCATAAGCCGCATGATCCGTCGCCCTTTGCAAACTACCCAACAGGTAAGCAGGTTGCTTTTGCCGAACGTATCTCGCGCAGCAAGCGCCGCCCGATCCCGTCCGAATGTTTCCGCGACAAACAAATGATGTCGCGCTGGATCGATCATAATAAATAGATCGCTCTATTTGCCGTGGTTGCGCGCGTATAGCGCGACGGCGGCGGCCACAAACATGCCCAACAGGATGTAACCCGTCACAGCCTCGGCCACAGCCAGCCCACGGCAAAAGCCAGTTGGGGACATGTCCCCATATCCGACCGTTGTGAAGGTGACGTATGAAAAATACAGAATATCGGCTGGCCCTTCGGCGCCGATCACACAATGGTCGTTATATCCAAACGCGCCGTAGACGGCTGCGAACAGGAATGGCACGACCTGGATGAAGGACACCCCCATCAGGAACAACAACCTCCGGGGGGATTTCACCTGGGTCATGTAGTACCAGGACTGCGAGGCGATCCAGATCAGAAGGCCTACCGAAGAAAGAGTGCCAATGGTGTCGCCTGCTGTGGCTTCGTTCAGGCGCGACAGGCCGTACCATGCAAGAAAGCTGGCCAAGACCAGCCCAGCCGCCGCCAACAGGGTCGATTTCCATTCTTCCAGGGTTCGCGGTTCGTGGGTCATGGGCGCTCCGTCGGTTGGGCTTGCGCACAATCATCCGATTTCAAACGCGGCCTGCAAGCTGATTTCAGTCAGAACCCAGATGTTCCTCGCCCCGCGCGCGGGCCAGCTGTATCTGCTTTTGCCGCTCGCGGAACCGCGCCTTGTCCTGTTCCGATGTCTCATCGATGCACCGATGGCAGGATACGCCATGCTCGTATTCAGGGCGTTTCACATCTTCGGGCAGGATCGGACGGCGGCAGCCATGGCACAGCTTGTGCGGCCCCTCGACCAGACCATGACCAACCGAGACGCGGTTGTCGAAGACAAAACACTCACCCTGCCAAGTGCTGTCCTCGGGCGGCGTTTCTTCCAGATACCGCAGGATGCCGCCTTTCAGGTGATAGACATCCTCGACCCCCTGCCCCAGCAGGTAGTTGGTGGACTTTTCGCACCTGATGCCTCCGGTGCAAAACATCGCAACGCGTTTGTTGTGAAAGCGATCCTTATTCTGTTCCCACCACGCCGGGAAATCGCGGAAACTGGCCGTGTTAGGGTCTATTGCACCCTCGAATGTGCCAATCGCCACCTCGTAATCGTTGCGGGTATCGATCACCACCACATCATCCGAACGGATCAGCGCGTTCCAGTCCTCAGGCTCGACATAATTCCCGACATTTGCGCGTGGATCGACATCGGGCTGGCCCATCGTCACGATCTCTTTCTTCAAGCGTACCTTCATCTTGCCGAAGGGTGGATGGTCCGAGGTCGCCTCTTTCCACTCAAGATCCGCGCATCCTGGCAGCGCGCGTATATGCGCCAGCACCGCATCAATCCCGGCGCAGGGCCCGGCAATGGTGCCGTTGATCCCCTCCTGCGCCAGCAGCAGGGTGCCTTTTACCGACTGCGCGCGGCAAAGCTCCTGCAAGGCAGGGCGCAGCGCATCGGGGTCGGGAAAACGCGTGAAATGATAGAGGGCAGCGATTGTGTACATGTGGGCGATCTAATGCCCTTGGCAAAAACACACAAGAGACCGCATTGACGATCGCAGCAGTGCACCATACCGATAATACAATCGAAGGAGGCCGATATGTCCCACGCGCTGCTCGTGATTGATGTTCAAAATGACTTCTGCCCCGGCGGTGCACTTGCCGTAGCCGGAGGGGATGAGATCGTCGCACCGATCAACGCAATCATGGATACATTCGATACGGTGATCCTGACGCAGGATTGGCACCCGGCGGGGCATTCTTCATTCGCCAGTTCTCATACTGGCAAAGCGCCGTTCGAGATGATCGACATGCCTTATGGCCCTCAGGTCTTGTGGCCCGATCACTGTGTTCAGAGCAGCGCAGGCGCGAACTTCCATCCGGATTTGCGAACAGATGGCGATCTGATCATCCGCAAGGGATTTCGCAGCGCTATCGATAGCTATAGCGCGTTTTTCGAAAACGACCATTCCACGCCCACTGGTCTAAAAGGCTATCTTGAGACGCGCGGGATCACGCAGCTGACCATGGTCGGTTTGGCGACAGATTTCTGCGTGCATTATTCGGCGGTAGATGCGGCACAGCTGGGGTTTGATGTCACTGTCTTAAGCAACTTGTGCCGCGCCATTGATATGGACGGATCTTTGGCTGTCGCAGAACAGGCCATGCGCGCAGCAGGTGTGACACTGGCCTGAGGATCAAAGCGCGGCACCATGCTCGGCCAGCAGTTTCAGAAACACAAACAGGATCACGGCAAGACCTAACGCGAAACCGATACGCCCAGAAACCGTGCGACGCTTTGGACGCACTGGTCTTGGGCGTGGCGCTTGCAATGGTCGCTCGGGCATTTTCCGGTTCACGGTCCCGGGCTTTGCGGTCCTGATATGGCCCAAGAAGTGATGGAAATCGAACTCACCACTATACTCTCCCTGGATACCCATATTCCGGATATTCGCAAAAAGCCGCTTTAGGATCAGGAGGCGATCTTCAGCGTCTTCTGGCCGAAAATAACCGCGGGCAAGATGCCCATCAGACTCGTTCAGGCTAAATCCTGATTCCAGAAATATTCTGCGAATCTTGGGCGATGCAGCGCGCAAAGCGTCTGCCGTCTTGATATCCCTGAACCGCGCCCGCACCGGGGGCCGCCCAGTTATCGATGTTTGCCCATGCTCAGGATCAACCTCATCCGGAGCTATTGCAACAATGTCAAAATCGTACTCGAGACTCATTCACTAACTTCAACCTTCAGTTCCATCCCCACCCCTCACTAAAGCGTGAAGGAAACCCACAATAAGCCCGTAATGTGTTCTGTCGTGGGCATTGTTCCCAATTCCGCGACTCTTGCCATTTCGTGCTCCGATTGATCTAACAACGGAAATTGCAGGAGGTCCCCATGGTCGATATCGCGACGCGGGTCTACAATCATAAATGGAAGATTGACCCGATTATCCGGTCATTGATCGACACAGATTTCTACAAACTGCTGATGTGCCAGTCAGTGTTTCGAAATAAGCCCCAAACCGATGTGGTGTTTTCGCTGATCAACCGGTCGAATCACGTGCCATTGGCCCGTTTGATCGATGAAGGCGAGCTGCGCGAGCAGTTGGATCACATCCGCTCGCTAAGTCTGAGTCGTGGGGAAAGCACGTGGTTGCGGGGCAATACATTCTACGGCAAGCGTCAGATGTTCCGCCCGGATTTCATGGAATGGTTCGAGAACCTGCGCCTGCCCCCTTACCATCTGGAGCGTAAGGGTGATCAGTATGAGCTGACCTTTGAGGGTAAGTGGCACGAGGTCATGCTATGGGAGATCCCGGCGCTGGCCGTACTGATGGAATTACGCTCACGCGCGGTTCTGAACGATATGCGCCGGTTCGAACTACAGGTGCTCTATGCCCGTGCAATGACACGCGTATGGGAAAAGATAGCCCAGCTTCGCACTATTGAGGGGCTTGGGATCGCGGATTTCGGCACGCGGCGGCGGCATTCCTTCCTTTGGCAGGACTGGTGTGTGCAGGCCATGATTGAAGGTTTGGGATCGTCCTTTACCGGAACGTCCAACTGTCTGATCGCAATGCGACGCGAAGTTGAGGCTATTGGCACCAACGCACATGAACTACCTATGGTGTATTCTGCGCTCGCCGAAGACGACGCCGCGCTTGCCCAGGCGCCCTATGACGTCCTAAGCGACTGGCACGAGGAACATGATGGAAATCTGCGCATCATTCTGCCCGACACGTATGGCACCAAAGGGTTTCTGGACCGCGCGCCTGACTGGCTGGCAGGCTGGACCGGCATTCGCGTTGACAGCGGCGACCCCGCAACCGGCGCAAAAATCGCAATAGACTGGTGGAAATCACGCGGCGAAGACCCGACGCAGAAGCGGGTTATTTTCTCGGACGGGTTAGATGTGGACAAGATACGCGAATTGCACGCTCAGTTCGCGGATCAAACCAATGTCTCGTTCGGCTGGGGTACGTTGCTGACCAATGACTTCCGCGAACTTGTACCGAATGACGCATTGGCTCCCTTTTCGCTAGTCTGCAAGGCGGTCTCGGCCAATGGCTACCCGACGGTCAAACTATCTGACAACCCGGAAAAGGCGATGGGACCCGCCGAGCAGATTGAGCGGTACAAGCGCGTCTTTGGCGTTGGAGCGCAGGAGCCGATCGAAGTGATCGTTTAGCCGTGGTAGGCCGCAACCGTCTTGAGCTGCGAGAACCCATAAAGCGCCTCGAACCCTTTTTCGCGGCCATGGCCGGATTTTCCAACGCCGCCAAAAGGCAGCTCGACACCTCCGCCCGCGCCGTAGTTGTTAATGAACACCTGCCCCGAACGCAAACCCTTGGCCAGCCGCATCTGCCGCCCACCATCTCGGGTCCAGACGCTGGCAACAAGGCCATATTCGGTGCTATTTGCTATGGTTAGAGCCTGTTCTTCGGTGTCAAACGGGATCAGAACCTGTACGGGGCCAAAGATCTCATCCCGCGCCAAGGCATGATCGGGCGGCACATCCGAGAACAATGTGGGCCGGACATATGCGCCGGATTCGGGTGCGCCAGCCGCAATCTGGCCCTCGGCGGCAATCGCCAAGTCCGAGCCTTGGTGAAGGAAACCGGTCACGATTTCTTTTTGCCGTGTTGAGATCAGCGGACCAACGCGCAAATCCCGGATCGCCGGACCGACGGTAAGCTCTTGGTATGCCAAGGCCATACGGGATTTCACCGCATCATAAACACCGCGCTGCACCAGAATGCGCGACGAGGCCGAGCAGGTCTGGCCCGCATTCTGTATACCCGCATTCACCAGATACGGCAGCGCGGCATCCAGATCGGCGTCATCGAAAACCAGTTGCGGCGACTTGCCGCCCAGTTCCAGTGTCACCGGAACAACGTTTCGACCCGCCGCCTGCTGAACCAACGCGCCTGTCGCGACCGAACCGGTGAATGAAATGTGATCCACACCCGGGTGTGCCGACAGGGCCGCGCCCGCCTCAGCCCCCAGGCCGGGCACCACATTCAGGGCACCAAGCGGAAGGCCCGCCTGTATCGCCAGATGCGCGAAGGCCAGTGCGGTCAGGCAGGCCTCTTCCGCCGGTTTCAGAACACAGGCGTTACCCATTGCCAGCGCCGCCCCGACAGAACGGCCAATGATCTGCATCGGATAATTCCACGGCACGATGTGGCCGGTCACACCGTGCGGCTCGCGCAACGTGTAGACGGTATAGCCATCCAGATAGGGAATGGTCTCGCCCATCACTTTATCCGCAGCACCACCATAAAATTCGCAATACCGCGCCAATGCTACCGCATCTGCCCGCGCTTGGGTCAACGGTTTGCCGACATCCATCGCCTCTAGCTGTGCCAGATCATCCACTCGGTCCAGAACCAGTTGCCCCAGTCGGGTGAGGATACGCCCTCGCTCCAGGGCCGTCATGCGACCCCAATCGCCATCGAACGCGGATCGGGCGGCCCGCACTGCAGCGTCAATATCGGTTTGGCCACCTCGAGCGATCTGGCAAATTTCGGAACCGTCCGAGGGATTCACCAGCGGCAAGGTTTGACCTGACGCGGGCATTTTCCATTCTCCGCCGATTAGGCAAAGGTTGGGATCGAACCAGAGGGGGTTAGTCATCGGAAGCTCCAATATCAGGCTCTATACAAGGGTTTTTCATGCAGCGCCTCGTCCAGTCTCCGGCAATTTCGGTGCCGCATTGATCAGAGTTCTTGTGTAAGGATGCTGAGGCTCTGTGAAGACTTGCTCGGTTTCACCCTGTTCCACAATCTTGCCGGCCTGCATCACCAACACACGGTCGGTGATGGTTCGAACCACGCTCAGGTCATGGCTGATGAACAGGTAAGTCAGATCGTAAGCCGCACAAAGCTCGGCCAGCAGGTCGAGAACTTGGGCGCGGACCGAGACATCCAGCGCCGAGACAGCCTCATCAAACAAGATCAACTCGGGTCGAATAATCAGAGCGCGCGCAATAGCGATACGTTGCCGCTGCCCACCCGAGAATTCGTGAATGTAGCGGCCCGCATCATCGGGGCTTAGGCCAACGGCGGTAAGCATCTCAGCGACGCGATCCTGCCGTTCAGAACCGGTTGGCGGGGTGTCCAGCAAATGAAATGGCTCGGTGATCAGGCGCGCGACCCGATGGCGGGGATTGAAGCTGCCATAAGGGTCCTGAAACACCACCTGCATCTTGCGTCGCACTGCCAGATTGGGTTTGTGGCCGGTGAAAACAGGCTGGCCATCAAGGGAAATGCGGCCTTGCTGCACCTCCTCTAAGCCTAAAATGGCTCGTGTTAGGGTCGATTTTCCACAACCGGACTCTCCGACTAGCCCTAAACGCTCCCCCCGATTCAGGGTAAAGCTGACCTGATCGACGGCCCGATGATGACCGGGCCTGGCAAACAGGCGCGTTCGGGGCAGACGGTAGTCCCGCACCACGTTCTCGACCTCAAGCAACGCTCGCGGTGCAGGAGAGGTCGGCAGGTTGACTTGATGCCCCGAAGCTTCGAACAGCATACGGGTGTAAGGGTGCTGCATATGGCGCAGGAGATGATCTGTTGCGCCCGTTTCAACAACCTCCCCATGCCGCATGACCACAATCTGATCCGCCATGTCTGCAACCACCGCCAAATCATGCGTGATCATCAGCAGACCCATGCCGTACTCCGACACGAGCCCTTTAAGCAGATCAAGGATTTGCGCCTGCGTGGTCACATCAAGCGCCGTTGTCGGCTCATCCGCGATCAACAGTCGGGGGCGCAGTGCAATCGCCATGGCGATCACCACTCGCTGGCGCTGACCGCCTGACAGTTCGTGAGGATAACGCTTCAACGGAAACCTGTCGGTTGGCAATCCAACCCGGGCCAGAACCTCTTCGGCCCGAGCGCGCGCTTTGGCCGGGGGCATGGCCTTGTGGATCAGGATAGTCTCCATAACTTGATCGCCGATGGTCTTCACCGGGTTCAGGGCAGTCATCGGCTCTTGGAAAACCATTCCGATCGCAGCGCCCCGCAACGCACAAATCTCGGCCTCAGACCGGTTCAGCAGGTTCTGGCCCTCTAACTCTAGCACCCCATCTACTTCGGCATCGTTTGGCAGCAACTGCATCACGGCAAAGGCTGTCATTGATTTGCCCGAACCGCTTTCTCCGGTCACAGCCACGATCTGCCCAGGGGCAATCGACAGGTTGATCTTCTTTAAAATCGGCGTGCCATGGATGGCCAACGAGAGGTCCTTGATCTGCAAAAGACTCATGCGCGGGCCACCCGTATCCGAGGGTCCAGCCAATCGCGCAAGCCATCACCCAGAAGGTTCAGGCCCAAAACCGTCACGATGATGGCAAGACCCGGAATCAGAGCCAAATGCGGGGCAAAACTAACCATCGTCTGCGCATCGGCCAGCATTCTGCCCCAGCTTGGCGTAGGCGGTTGCGCACCAAGACCGACATAGGACAGCCCAGCCTCGGCCAGAATGCCAAGTGAGAACTGGATTGTTCCCTGAACGATCAGCAGATTGGCGACATTGGGCAGGATATGTTCAGCCGATATCCGTGCCGCGCCTTTGCCTGACACGCGGGCGGCAAGGATAAACTCGCGCTCCCAAAGAGACAAAGCTGCGCCTCGGGTGATGCGGGCAAAAACGGGGATGTTGAAGATACCGATGGCGATGATCGCGTTTATGGCCCCGGCACCAAAGACGGCGGTGATCAGAATGGCGATGACGAGAGAGGGGAATGCAAAGACCAGATCATTGCCGCGCATGATGAATTCATCTAGCCACGATCCACTGCGCGCAGCGGCAGCCAGACCCAAGGGAACGCCCAGCGCCATGCCAATCCCGACCGCGACCAGCGCCACCGCAATCGAGGTGCGCGCACCAACCATGATCATCGAGAACATGTCGCGTCCGAAATGATCGGTACCGAACCAGTGCTGTGCGCTGGGTGGCTGCAGCTTGGCGGGAATGTTCAGCGCGGCGTGGTCGTATGGGGTCCAGACAAAGGACACCAGCGCTGCCAGCACCACCAGTGAGGACAGCGTCGCGCCAAGGATCAGGTTGCGGCTCATGTCCTGCTCCTCAGCCTTGGATCGACTGCGGCATAGGCCAGATCGACAAAAAAGTTCACCATGATGACGGCAAAGACCAGCAGCATAACGACCGATTCCACGACGATCAGATCGCGCGCCGATATGGCCTGAAAAACCAGCCGCCCGAGGCCGGGTAGATAAAACACCTGTTCGATGATGATCGAACCCGCCAGCAGGAAGGAAAATTGGAGTCCAATGATCGTCAGTACCGGGATCAGAGCATTCCGCACTCCGTGTCGCCAAAGCGCCTGCCGACGCGAAAGGCCCTTGGCGCGTGCGGTGCGCATAAAATCCTCGTCCAGAACATCCAACAGAGCCGAGCGCATAACCCGCGCAAGGATCGCCGCTTGCGGCAGGGCCAATGCAATGGCTGGAAGGGTCAGCGAATGTAGACCGGTCCAAATGCCGTTCTCCCACCCTGCAAACCCGCCGGCATTGAACCAGCGCAAGTTGATGGCAAAGACCAGCACCAGCATCATCGCGAACCAGAAATTCGGCACCGCGATACCAAGCTGAGTCGCACCCATCACGGTCAGATCACCCGGTTTGCCGCGCCGTGAGGCTGCGTAGATACCGGCGGGGAAAGCAATCAGCGTGGACAGGGTCAGCGCGTATAAAGCCAGCGGCAATGACACCCACAATCGATCTGCGATCATCTGCGACACGGGTGTGCGATAGGTGTAGGACGTACCAAAATCCCCTACCAGCATCCCGCCGACCCAGTTGAAGTACCGCTCGATCTTCGAGACATCGAGGCCCAGTTCAGCTCTCAGCGCGGTCAATGTATCGGCCTGCGCGTTCACGCCCAGCATGAACGACGCCGGATCACCGGGCGCGACCTCGATCACTGCAAAGATGACAACCGAGGCGACGGCCAGGCTCAGGATCAGCGACAGCAGACGTTTGAGGGCGTAGCGGAGCATTTGGAAACGTTAGGGTCACATCCCGTGTGGGTCCAGCGCCTAAGGCACGAGAAGATAGACAAAAAGAAACCCGCCAAGCCAGAATCCTTGTGGGTTTCATGGTGCAACAGTTCGCGCCGGGGCGCTGGCCATCGCCCCGGTCCAACTCTGTTCTTCTATTCGGACCAACTGATCCCGGTCAGATCGATCGCTGCCGTGGGTGCGTTTTCCCATAGCCCCTCAACACCGGCCTTGGCCACGCCAAGCTTGGCAAGTTGAAACAGGTACCCGTTGACGTAATCGGTCGAAATCAAGCGCTGTGCCTCACCCAGCAAACGTGTGCGCTCATCAGGGTCCGTGGTCGAATTCAGCGTGTCCATCAATGCCTGAAAGTCGGTGCTGTCATATTGGAAGTAATAGTCGGGCCGGGCATAAATACCGATATCCATCGGCTCGGTATGGCTGACGATGGTCAGGCCAAACTCCTTGCCCTTGAACACGCTTTCCAGCCACTGCGCCCATTCCACATTGATGATCTCGGCGGTGATGCCAATATCAGCCAGTTGCGCAGCGATGATTTCACCCCCGCGTCGGGCGTAGGAAGGCGGCGGCAAGTGCAGCGTGGTCTCGAACCCATCGGGATACCCGGCCTCGGCCAGCAGCGCCTTGGCTTTTTCCGGGTCATAGGCCGAATTGCCGGTCAGATCGACGTAAGCCGGATTATGCGGAGCAAAATGCGTACCGATGGGTGTGCCATAGCCGAACATAGCCCCATCAATGATTGCCTGCCTGTCAATCGCGTGGGCCAATGCCTGTCGGACCAATATGTCATCAAACGGGGCTTGTTTGTTGTTGGTCGACAGAATGGTTTCCCCCTCGGTCGAGCCGACCAGAACCTGAAAGCGCGGATCAGCCTCGAATTGCGGCAGATTCTCGGGTGCGGGGAAGTTGTCGAACACGTCTACATCCTCGGCCATCATGGCGGCAAAGGCGGCGGTCGGATCCGAGATAAACTTAAACGTTGCGGTCTCTAACGCGGGCTGTTCGCCCCAATAGTCGGGGTTGCGATTCAGGATGATGCTGTCACCCTGCAGCCAGTCAGAGAAGGTGAAGGCCCCCGTGCCAACCGGGTTGGTCTTGATATTCTCGATGCTTTCGGGCGCAACGATCACCGCGTCACCCCAGGCGAGATTGAAAAGGAAGTTCCCGTTTGGCTCATTCAACGTCACCTGAACGGTCAGGGGGTCCACCACCTCGACACTTTTAATGCCCGCAAACAAAGCCTTCTGCGCGTTGGCGCTGTCTTCTGCCGTGGCTCGATCAAGGGTAAACTTGACGTCCTCGGCATCCATCGTTGTGCCATCGTGAAATGTCACACCGTCGCGCAGCTTGAATGTGTAAACGGTACCGTCATCCGAGATTTCCCAGCTTTCGGCCAGCCCCGGCACCACCGAGCCATCCCCCATGAACCGGGTCAGGCCTTCGAAGATATTGGTGTAGACAACCGAATCGATAGCCTGCGCCGCAGCGCTGGTCGGGTCCAGATGCGGTGGCTCAAGCTGCATGGCGATGGTGATGTCAGATTTGGCCATGGCCTGCGTGGCAAACAGGCCCGCGCCAAGGACCAGGGCCGACGCGAACGAGCGAAAGCGCTGCTTTGTCATGAAAATCTCTCCCCACTGAAATTGGCTAGCCCTGCTTTTTTCGGGCCGATCTGCGACCAATGTCCTCGCAAACCCGGGGTCAATCAAGGAATTGTTGGCGCAACCGGGGTTTCTTTGCGCCTGCCGCATCTGCTATGCCGCGCTGCAACATGAACCCTGCGAGGAGCGAGCATGAGCGCCACCGCCCGCAAGAAAGTCCCGAACGCCGAGGATATCCGCGCCCGGAAAGGTACTGATCCACTGGTCTCGTTGACCGCCTACACAACACCGATGGCGCAGTTGATGGATGCGCATTGTGACTTCGTTCTGGTCGGTGACAGCGTCGGCATGGTGTTGCACGGGTTGACGTCGACTCTTGGTGTGACGATGGAGATGATGATCATGCACGGCCAGGCCGTTGCCCGTGGTCTGGACAAGGCAATGATGGTGATCGACATGCCTTTCGCCAGCTACGAGCATGACCCGGCTCAGGCATTCCGCAACGCAGCCCGGCTGATGTCGGAAACAGGAGCTGGGGCGGTTAAGCTGGAAGGTGGCGTCGAGATGGCTGAAACCATCCGGTTTCTGGTCAAACGCGGGATCCCGGTGATGGCACACATTGGCCTGACACCGCAGTCGATAAACACTTTGGGTGGCTATAAGGTACAAGGGCGCGACGAACAGGCCGATGCCGTATTGGCCGACGCCCGGGCCGTCGCCGACGCAGGCGCGTTTTCGGTCGTGTTAGAGAAAGTTCCGCAGGGTTTGGCCAACTGGATTACCGCTGAGATTGCGATCCCCACAATCGGCATTGGTGCCTCGGCCGGGTGCGACGGGCAAATTCTGGTGGTGGACGATATGCTTGGCTTTTTCACCGCCTTCAAACCGAAATTCGTCAAACGCTATGCTGATCTTGGCCCGCTGGCCGAAGCCGCCATTGCTGAATACGCAGCCGAGGTTCGTGCGCGAAGCTTCCCGGCAGACGAACATGTCTTTGCCGATGCCGTACCCGACAAAGGACCCAAGTCATGACCGCGCCTATTCTGCGTCGACTGGCAGACTTGCGCGCTCTGACCCGTGATTGGCATCTGAATGGTGAGGTGATCGGAGTTGTCCCCACCATGGGTGCGCTGCACCAGGGGCATCTGTCGCTGGCCGAAGCCGCGAAGACGGCTTGCGACCGGGTGATCGTGACGATCTTTGTAAACCCCAAGCAGTTCAACAACCCCGAAGACCTCGCCAACTATCCGCGCACCGAACAAGAAGACGCGAAAAAGCTCGCGCCTTACAACGTCGATGCGATATACGTGCCCGACCCGGATGAGATTTACCCTGATGGCTTCGCCACCACAGTCTCGGTCTCGGGTCTGACCGACGCGATGGAGGGAGAATTTCGCCCGGGTCATTTCGATGGTGTGGCAACAGTTGTCGCCAAGCTGTTCCTGCAAACGCAAGCGGATCGAGCCTATTTCGGGGAAAAAGACTATCAGCAGCTTATGATCGTCCGCCGGATGGCCCGCGACCTCGATATCCCTATCGAGGTGATTGGTTGCCCCACGGTGCGTGAACCTTCGGGCCTAGCAATGTCTTCGCGCAATCAAAGGCTATCCGAGGATGGTCTGGCCATCGCAGCCGAAAAACATCGTATCATGCGTGCAGTTGTTCAGGCGCTGGAAAACGGCGAAGAATTCGAAGCTTTGGCTTCTCAGGCACAGGCCGATCTTTTGGCCGCCGGTTTCAACGAAGTGGAGTATCTGCAACTACGCTGCGCTGAAACGCTGGAGCCTATGACCCATGCCAAACGACCCGCACGACTGTTTGCGGCAGCCTTGGTCGACGGCGTGCGGCTGATCGACAATCTACCGGTGTCTCCGGTCTGATTTCCCCTCTGGCACGTTTGGTTGTGTTTGCGCTAAAGTCCTGCAAAACCAAAGCGGGAGGGGCGCAGGAATGACCTATATTCTGGCAATCGATCAGGGCACCACATCGTCTCGTGCAATCCTGTTCGACGCGCAAATGCAGCGCGTCGGCACTGCGCAGCACGAGTTTACACAGCATTTCCCACAGGAAGGCTGGGTTGAGCATGATGCCGAGGAGATATGGGACAGCGTTCTGACGGTTTGTCGTGAAGTGATGCAAACGACAGGTGTATCCGCGGCACAGATCGCTGGTATCGGGATTACCAACCAACGCGAAACCACTGTCATCTGGGATCGCGCCACTGGGGCCCCCATTCACAACGCAATCGTCTGGCAGGACCGTCGCACCGCTGAGATTTGCGAGCGTCTTCGCAAAGCGGGATGCGAGGATGACGTAACTGCCCAGACCGGTCTGCTGCTAGATCCTTATTTTTCGGGCACAAAGGTCAAATGGTTGCTGGATACCGTCCCCGGCGCACGCGACCGTGCTGCCGCCGGAGAACTGCTGTTCGGCACAATCGATACCTTCCTGATCTGGCGACTGACACAAGGGCGTGTGCACGCCACCGACGCCACCAATGCGGCCCGCACATTGCTATTCGATATTCACAAAGGGGAATGGAGTACCGAGATCTGCGACTTGCTGGACATCCCCCAAGCTTTGTTGCCCGACGTGCGCGATTGCGCCGCAGACTTCGGATCGACCTCGCTGTTTAGCGGTAATATTCCAATTCTCGGCGTGGCGGGGGATCAGCAAGCTGCCACCATCGGACAGGCCTGTTTCCAGCCGGGCATGATGAAATCCACCTATGGCACGGGCTGTTTCGCACTACTCAACACCGGTACGCAGCCAGTTGAATCGAAAAACCGGCTGCTAACGACAATTGCCTATCAGTTGGACGGGCAGAAAACCTATGCGCTTGAAGGCTCGATTTTCATTGCCGGTGCGGCGGTGCAATGGCTGCGCGATGCGTTGCAAATCATCGAAACCGCACCGCAAAGCGGTGAACTGGCCGCCAAAGCTGATCCGAACCAGCACGTTGTTCTCGTCCCTGCCTTTACTGGGCTGGGCGCGCCTTATTGGAAACCCGATTGCCGGGGCGCAATCTTTGGCCTGACTCGCAATTCAGGCCGCGCCGAAATCACGCGCGCCACGCTGGAAAGCATCGCGTTCCAGACCCGCGACCTGTGGCACGCCATGCAGGGCGATTGGGGCGCAGAGACTGACGTGATCCTGCGCGTCGACGGCGGAATGAGCGCCTCGGACTGGGCCATGCAGGGGCTTTCCGACATTCTGGGCGCCCCGGTCGACCGCCCGGTGATGCAGGAAACCACCGCGCTTGGTGCCGCATGGCTGGCGGGCATGAAAGCGGGTGTCTACCCGGATCAGGCCGGATTCGCCGAAACCTGGGATCTGGACCGGCGGTTTGAGCCTGCAAAACCCGTAGCTGACCGAGACGCGGCCTATGCACGCTGGCAACGCGCGGTTCAGGCGGCCATGGCGTTCTAACTGTGGTCCTTCATCAAGCGCTGTTTCTGCCGTGACCAGTCGCGCTTGGCCTGCGTTTCGCGCTTGTCGTGCAGCTTCTTACCTTTGGCGATGCCGATCTTCAGCTTCGCCCGACCCTTGTGATTAAAATAAAGCACCAGCGGCACCAGCGTCATGCCTTTGCGTTGGGTCGCGTTCCACAGGTTCGACAGTTCCTTGCGTGACACCAGCAGTTTACGGCGGCGGCGTTCTTCATGTTTGAAGACCTTGGCCTGCTCATAGGGCGCGATATAGCTGTTGATCAGCCATAGCTCTCCGTCATCAACCGACGCATAGCTTTCAGCAATGTTCGACCCACCGGCACGCAGGGATTTGACCTCGGACCCTTCCAGGACAATACCGCATTCGAGATCGTCTTCGATCGCATAATCGAAGCGCGCACGCCGGTTTTCGGCGATCACTTTGTAATTCGGGTCAGTGTTCTGCTTCTGCTTGGCCATGACGCGTTGATGTATGCCGCTTGCGTCCGCCTTGCAAGGCAGGGTTATGAATTGGCCGAGATTATCAGGTCAGGTCCAAATATCGTGTCAGCGTGATTGTGCAGATAAATCTTGAGCCACGGGGTAAAACGGTCGGGGTGCCGCTTCACCTCGGCCAGCAGATCGTGGTAATCGACCCAGCGGATATCCATCACTTCTTCCGGGTTAGGCTCGATTTTCAAGGCTCCACGAACATGGGCCAGAAAGACGTCGACCACCTCGTTCTCGACCATTCCGTTGCCGACATCGGCGTGATACTCCAATCGATGCCGGTATTCGGGGTAAAGTCCGGTGATGCCCAATTCTTCGCGCAGGCGCCGGACGGCACAATGCGAAGCGCTTTCGTCCCAATCCGGATGCGTACAACAGGTATTCGCCCATAGACCCGGCGTGTGGTATTTGCCCATCGCCCGGCGTTGCAGCAATATCTCGGTCCCGCGCACGGCAAACACGGACACAGCCTTGTGTCGCAGCCCCTTTTCATGCGCCTCCAGCTTGTCGACGGGTGTCAGTTCGCCCTCAACCCAAGCCGGGATCAAGATTCCCATCTGTCGTCTCCTGTTGGCGATCTCCGGTGCACATGGCCTTACCGGTTTTCCCCAAAGTGGCGCTGATTACAATGTCAATCAATCGCACGAAAGGCCGCAGGGGCTGCGGCATTTCGAAGTTCGTCTGTAAACCTGTTGGCGGAGTTACTCTCCCGAAACGCTCACGATATAGGCGTAAACGTCTTCGGCGCCCTTCTTCAGCTTGAAGGTCATTTTCGACTTGGCCGAGGTTTCCCCCAAATAGTCTTTCAAGAATGCTTTGGGGTCTTGGGCGTAGGCCACGAAAGTCTCTTCATCCCAGACCAGCCCATTTTCGCCCGCGGCCACGATGCTGTCGCCGTATCTGAAGCCTTCTTCAGTGCCGGCGGTGCGGCCTGCGATTCCGTACAGGTTCGGACCCGTCTTACCGCCCTTAACGATAACTTCACCCGCAGGGTCAGCAATCATGTGACAGGATTTGCATTTGTTGAAGGTCTTCTTACCCGCTTCGGCATCACCTTCTGCATAGACAGGAAGGGCCAGCAGACCGGCAATTACGGTGGCAAGGATACGATTCATAGCTTTTGCTCCGATATGAATTGGCTGCACCGAATGGATCGCTGGCACAGCAGAGAGTCAACGCGCAGATTGCCGCGCGACGGCACTGTGTCACAGGCGATCGGTGTCGTACTTAACCGAAGTCATGTAACTGCGACCAGCAGGGCAGCAGGTCGCCAGCGCGGGGGGAAGCCAGATAGATAGCCCGTGCAATCGCGCGCGCAAGACAGATCGAGGCCGCATGGCCGATCATCGCCATCGCCTCGGGGCCAATCGTGCGCGCGCCGGTGCTGAGACCAAATACCAGATCTCCATCGCCAGGCGTGTGCGCAGGAACAATGGCACGGGCGATGCCGTCATGGGCTGCTACCGCCAGACGCTGGCATTGCGGTTTGGTCAGCGCTGCATCAGTTGCAACTATAGCAATCGTGGTGTTTGCGCGATCTGGCGGAGCAGAATGCATCATCTGCGCCTTACGGCTGACAAGAGAGGAACCAAGACCCGAGGTCGGATCTGGCCCCAATCCACCGAACTCGCCATCGATCTCAAACTGCGCAGCCCAAAAATGCCGATCACCCGGTGTGGTTACGCTGCCAAGCGGATTGGCCGCCACCAGCGCGCCGACGGTTACGCCACCCTCAAGCTTTAACGAAGCCGAGCCTAAGCCACCCTTGTGCATCGCGGCCAATGCGCCGGTACCAGCCCCCACCGAGCCCAGTTCAAATTCTGGTGAGGCGGTCAAATACGCAGACTTCCCCAGATCGCGATAAGGATTTTCGGTCCAGTTCTTATCTCCACCATTGAGTAGATCGAACAGAATCGCGCCCGGCACGATGGGCACGACGGCCGAACCGACCTGAAATCCGCGCCCCTGAGCGCGCAATGCGTCTGAAACGCCCGAGCACGCATCCAGTCCAAAGGCCGAGCCGCCGGACAAAGCAATCGCGTCAACCCGATCAACAGTTTTGTCGACCGCCAGAAGGTCGGTCTCACGCGTGCCGGGGGCGCCGCCCATCACATGAACCGAAGCTATGAACGGGTTGTCCGCCGTCAGGACAGTTGTGCCTGATTTAAGCGTATCATCGTGCGCATTGCCAACCTTGAGGCCAGCGACATCAGTGATCAGGTTTCTGGGTCCGGGGTTCATTTTCGTCTCGCGCACTGGGCCGAAAAGCGCGCCGGGGCGCGCTGCCTCCGGCGGAGATATTTATGGCCAGATGAAGGGCGGATCAGATGCATCGGCCTCCGTCCACTTCTAGGGCTGTGCCGGTGATCATGCTGGCCTCGTCCGAGCAGAGGAAACAGGCGGCGTTTGCCATGTCTTCGGGGGTTGAGAAGCGACCAAGCGGGATCGTCGACAGGAATTTGGCGCGGATTTCCGGGGTGTCTTCACCCATGAA
Organism: Ruegeria sp. CF3; assembly: GCF_056537365.1. Classification (NCBI taxonomy): domain Bacteria; kingdom Pseudomonadati; phylum Pseudomonadota; class Alphaproteobacteria; order Rhodobacterales; family Roseobacteraceae; genus Ruegeria; species Ruegeria sp. CF3. The sequence goes on from NZ_JBQFRK010000002.1 coordinate 825,321, forward strand.
GGATTTCAGCAGCGGGGTTTCACCCGCCACCGGGCAGATCGCGTTAACGCGCAGGCCCGAGGGGGCAAGTTCGACGGCCATCGTCTTGGTCGCGGTGATCATCCAGCCTTTGGAGGCGTTGTACCAGTTCAGATTAGGGCGCGGCGACAGGCCTGCCGTTGAGGCCACGTTCAGGATCGTCCCCGCGCCGCGTATCTTCATCTGCGGAACAAAGGCGCGCGCGGTCAGGTAGACGGATTTCATGTTCACGGCGAAGACGCGGTCGAATTCATCGTCATCGACGTCCTCAAGTGGGGCCGGCAGGTGCGTCACGCCCGCATTATTCACCAGAATATCAAGTTTTCCGAATTCTTCCGATACCGCATGTGCCATGGCCTGAACCGATGCCGCATCCGAGACATCAACGCGCTGTGCGATGGCATTCGTGCCCTCCGCGGACGCCATGTCGGAAGCCGCTTCGCCATTGATATCTGCGATCATCACGCGGGCACCTTCGGCCAAGAATTTTTGCACAATCCCTGCGCCGAACCCGGATGCGCCGCCGGTTACGATGGCGGTTTTTCCCTCAAGCCTCATGGCTTTACCTCCCCTGCGTCTTGCACCGGCAGAGTAGCAACGTGCAGCGAAACTGCCAGATCAATCTTCGGACACTTTGCCTCGCAGGGCTTTGACATCCGCGCGGGCTTTCTTAGCAGCAAGCCTTCGCTTGACCGAACCATAAGTGGGTTTGGTCGCGATCCTGCGCTTGGGATTGACCAAAGCCCGCGTGATCAGTTCAGCCAACCGGGCGCGCGCGATGTCGCGGTTGCGGGCCTGAGACCGTGTTTCTTCACATTGAATGATGATGGCGCCGTCCTTGGTCCAGCGACGTCCGGCCAGCCGTTTCAAACGTGTCTTGACCGGATCAGGCAAGGAGGGTGAGCGCGCGGCCTCGAACCGCAGCTCAACGGCGGTGGAGACCTTGTTGACGTTCTGCCCACCCGGACCAGAGGACCGCACGAAGCTTTCGGTCATTTCCCAGTCTTGCAGGGCGATATCGTCGGTGATGCGCAACATGGATCGGACCTTACAGGGCGCAGTTGAAAACAAAAAGGGCCGCCCCGGCGGGACGGCCCTTCGAAAGTTCAGGAGGTTGGGTCGGTTAGATCAATCGACCAGCCGGAGCGAGCGCTCCGCCAAGGGCTGCCTTAACAGGCGATCCCCCCGGTTGTTCCAACACCTCTCTCCAATCTCTTTCTCGACACTGGATCACCTCCTTTTCTATCTGTTGCGGTTAACAAGGAGCGTGACACAAGTTGTGCCAATCTCAAAGAACTTTTTTACGCAGGCTGTGCAGCGGTCAGACGGGCGACGATCACCTTGAACGGAATCAGGGCGATTAGTGCCAGCGACAGTTTCACCAGCCAGTCAGCGAAGGCCAGCGTCACCCACAGCGGGGCCATCGGGCCGGACAGCATGAAGGGCACAGGCTCCCACGCCCAGTTGATCGCAGCGTCTGCATTGGCACCAAAGACGGTAACCGAGGCCGAGAACGCCAGCGTAAAGAAGATCGCGGTGTCCAGCGCTGAACCGACCAGTGTCGACACCAGCGGCGCGCGCCACCAGCGGCCACCACGCAGTGAGTTGAACACAGTGACGTCGGTCAATTGCGCGATCAGGAAGGCGGTGCCCGAAGCGACTGCGATGCGCAGCGGCACGGCGGCATAGGTGAAGCCGTCACCCTGCAGCATGATCTGGCTGCCGATCAGCGAGCAGATGATACCGGTGACAAATCCGGCGAATACGACCTTGCGGGCCGGACCCACGCCGTAGACGCGGTTCATGATGTCGGTGACCAGAAAGGCCAACGGATAGGTGAAGGCACCCCAGGTCAACAGGCCGTCAAGGATCAGGAACTGGACCAGGATGTTTGAGGCCACGACGATCGAGGCCATGGCAAGGATGCCGGGAATAAAGCTGCGTTGCATTTTCAGATGCCCGTTTTGACAAGGTAGCGGCGACTTGGCCCCAGGCTCATCCCGAGGCAGGCCGTGCGTTTAGACCTTTGTCTGCCGCCTGTCAATCAGGCAGCAAGTATTCGACCAATTCAGTGCGTTGCAGAAAGAAGAAGTTGTCGTCGGAAATCATCGTTGCGCGCAGCCGCCCCTGCACATCGCGCCAGACAGAAAGGCCCTCGAGATTGTCATGCGTCCCGGTGCTGGTTTCGAACAGAATCTCTTGTGACACGGGTGCATCATCTGCGATCACCCAGCGCCGCAGTCGCGAGCGGAAGCCGAAAAATGACACCGCGCGCTCTAACACATACAAACGCCCATCGGGTCCAAAATCTGCCGCAACCGGCAGGAACCTTCCACTCGGCGGCAAAACAAACGGCCTTGTCCAGTGGTGGCCATCCCACCGATAGACGAGGATTTTACCGTCTGCGGTGCGGGATTTCTCGGTCAGGGTGTAAAGCCTGCCCCGATCATCGATCGCCAATGCTTCGAACGAGCCATTGCGCTCTAAATCATGAAAAGCCTCCGGGCGGGGCAATACCTTGGCTTTGGCCCCCGGTGTGGAATAATGGACCACTCGGTGCACACCTTCGAACGAGATATATAGGCTCCCATCCGGAGCGACAGCGATCCCTTCGGAATCCCCTGCCCGACCGCTCAGGCTGCGCCCTTTGCTCGAGAAGATGGGTCCGTATCTCAGTATCTGGATATTCCTGATTTGGTCTCCATCCCGGTTGATCCGCGCGGTCACAAGCCTCGACCGGTCGCCGAGCACGATCATTTGCCGGCCGTTTTCCGACAAATGAAGGGCCGAGAACCCGCCAAACCAACCGGCACTGTTGTACCAGTCAAATCGGGCTAGAAGCGTTGCCGGGCTGGTACCAACTGCCGAAACGGCACTGGCCAACAGCGTTGCAACAATCAGTTGGATTGCAAGACTGCGGCGCATTGCTGGGGAAGGTCCGCCATTCGATATTCACGACGTTTCTTGGGCGGCGGCGCATTTGGATCAGGTGGCGGTGGGTTCAGAATATTGCGCACCCATTGCTGCGCCTCGGCGCAACCATCACCCTTGGGTGGCGGGTCCTGATTTACACAGCCTTTCGATCCTTTCGGGCATTTCAGCCGCACGTGGAAATGATAGTGATGTCCCCACCATGGCCGGATCTTGCGCAGATAGGCTTTGTTGCCCTTCTCGTCATTGCACATCTGCACCTTTGCACCCGGGAATACGAAGATCCGGGCAACGCGCTTGTCCTTAGCGGCTTCGCGCAATACCGCATGGTGCTGCTTGGTCCAGTTGCCGTTTACATACGCGCCGTTCGCGCGGCGCAAGGATATAGACGAGATATTCTCGCGTGCTTTGCGGCTTAGGCGCATGTTATCGCCCGGCAGCATCCAGATATCGATATCCAAACCCAACTGATGCGAACGATGGCCCGAGGTCATCGGCCCCCCCCGCGGTTGGCTGATATCCCCGATATAGAGACCATTCCACCCCGGTTGTTTCGCGGCAAACCGGCTGAGATCCTGCACATAGTCGATCGCCTGAGGATGCCCCCAATTGCGATTGCGCGACAGGCGCATGGCTTGCCAAGTTGGCCCGGTTTCAGGGAGTTGCACCGACCCGGCGGCGCACCCGCGCGAATAACTGCCGAATGCGGCGGACTTTTGCTGCGACCCCACCTTCTGGGCTCCAAACAACTGTTTGGCCAAGGGCTGTGCCGTGGCCACGCCTGCCAGTACTATTGCGGCCAGAACGGCCAAAAAACGTAGTAAAATCATCTGCTCTGATCCCCTTCCGGTTTCACCCAGCGCATCAGGACTAGGCCCAGAATAAACAACAGAATGATCGGTGACACCCCCAGTCTTGCACTACCGGTTGCTGCTGTTGCTATTCCGATCAATAGCGGCGCTGCAAAGGCGGTCGCCCGACCCGAAAGCCCGTACAGCCCAAAACTCTCGACCGGGGTGGCGGGATCAGTATGGCGTACCATCATTGAACGGCTGGCGGATTGCAGAATACCTCCCATGCCGCCGATCAGAACTCCGCACCCGAAGAACGCCATGTCCGGCAGACCCGAGCCTAAGGGCAATGAAATTCCGTAGATCTGTGTTCGATCCATCAATACAACCGTTACGCAGACAAAGATCAGAACCCAAATCGCAACCAATATCACCGGTTTAGGGCCGTATTTACGATCCATCTTGCCTCCGATCCAGGCAAAGATGGCCGAGGCCAGAACGCTGACAATTCCGAACACGCCGATCTTGATCAAATCCCATTCAAGCACCAGCCGTGCATAGACGCCTCCGAAACTGTATAGCCCGTTCAACGCGTCGCGATAGAACATAGAAGACCCCAGATAGGTCGCCAGACTGACCCGGTGACGCAGCGCCGCCACGGACTTGCCCAGCAAGCGCAGCGCCTCACCCACGCTACCCTGTTTGTTGGTCTCAGGATCATCCCGAACCCACAGGAAATACGGCACCATGAACAACACGAACCATCCCGCGGTGAAGGGGCCGACAAACCGCGTCCCTTCACGCGTTGCCGCATCCAGCCCGAACAACGGATTCATACCAATCAAGGTCTTGCCGTTGGGCTGTTCAACAAACAGCGCCAGCATGATGGCCAGCGACAACAGGCCTCCGAAATAGCCGAAGGCGAAGCCCGAACCTGAAATCTCGCCCACTTCTCTATCGTCACCCAGATCGGGCAGCTGAGAGTTGATGAAGATCAGTGCATATTCTGCGCCCACAAAGCCCAGACCAAAAGCCGACAGCATCAACCACATGTTCGAGCCATCGGGCATCGTGTACCACAACGCGGCAGACCCCACCGCGTACATCACCGAAAACCCGAGAATCCACGGGATGCGTCGACCCGAAACATCCGCCATCGCGCCCAACAGGGGCGCTCCGAACGCGATGATCAGCCCAGTTATGGTCAGGCAATTCGCCCAGACGGTCTGCGCCTGCGCCGCCGCTGCATCGGTGTCTAATCCGGTATTCGCATAGTATTGAGCCGCCACCCCGGCGAAATAGGGGCCAAAGACAAAGGTCACTAGCAATGTATGGAACGGCTGGCTGGCCCAGTCGAAAAACCACCAGCCCCAGATGCGCTTACGCTTGGAAATATCAGCCATCTCTGCCCCATATTATTATTGTTGCGATCATAAGACGGGGCTTTGGGTCAATTCGCAAGCGTTCTGTTGGGGCGCACTTGCTCTTTGCGGCTGTGACGCTTAGGTCTCAGGACAATTGACGAACGGAGTGCCCATGCTGTCGCTGATCCAAATCCTTCTGCTGATCCTGGACATTGTCTGGTTCATCATCCTTGCCCATGTGATCATGAGCTGGCTGATCAACTTCCAGGTGCTGAACCTGCACCAGCAACTGGTGGCGCAAATATGGTACGGACTGAACCGTTTGTTAGAGCCGATCTACGGCCCCATTCGCCGCATTCTGCCCGCCATGGGCGGTCTGGATCTGACCCCTCTGGTGGTGCTGATCGGGGTCTATGCGTTGCGGATCATCCTGATCAACAACGCGGTCTATTTCTACTGACCTCTTGTTCACCGAATCTTAGTATGTGATGGTCCTGTCTTAAGAGCAGATAAACCATAAAACAGGACCCTCCGTCGCATGTTCGACTCCGCACCCTTGTTGCGAGACGTTTTCGGATTCGACGACTTCCGCCCCGGTCAGGAAGAGATCGTCGACGCCGTGACCGCAGGTGAAAACGTGCTGGCGATCATGCCCACTGGTGGGGGCAAGTCCTTATGTTTTCAGTTACCTGCGTTGCTGCGAGACGGCGTGACTGTTGTGATCTCTCCGCTGATCGCCTTGATGCGCGATCAGGTGCGTGGGCTGCAGGAAGCCGGTGTCGAGGCGGGCGCGCTCACCTCGGGCAACACCCCCGAAGAAACTGATGCGGTATGGGACGCATTAGAGGCTGGGCGGCTCAAGCTTCTGTATATGGCGCCCGAGCGTCTGGCCGCCGGGTCGGCGCTGGGGATGCTGCGTAGGATTAACGTCAATCTGATCGCGGTGGATGAAGCCCATTGTGTCAGCCAATGGGGCCACGATTTCCGCCCTGACTATCTGCGGATCGGAGAGCTGCGGCGCGCTTTGAATGTTCCCCTCGCCGCGTTCACCGCGACAGCGGATGCGGAAACGCAGGACGAGATCGTCGAAAAACTGTTCGACGGTGTCGCGCCGCGCAAATTCCTGCGGGGGTTCGACAGGCCCAATATCCATCTGGCTTTTGCCGCCAAGGATGGACCGCGCAAACAGATCCTCGATTTCGCTGCCGCGCGCAAAACCCAATCCGGCATCGTCTATTGCGGGACCCGCAACAAGACCGAGGTGCTGGCGCAAGCCCTGCGCGCCGAAGGTCACACGGCCTGCCACTATCACGGCGGGATGGAGGCCGAGGATCGCCGCATCGTGGAAGCTCGCTTTGCGCGCGAGGACGGGCTGATTGTCGTCGCTACGGTCGCCTTTGGCATGGGTATCGACAAGCCGGACATCCGCTGGGTCGCCCATGCGGATTTGCCGAAATCGATCGAGGCCTATTATCAAGAAATCGGTCGTGCCGGACGCGATGGTGGACCAGCCGAGACCCTGACCTTGTTCGGGCCTGACGATATACGACTACGACGCTCACAGATCGACGAAGGGCTGGCCCCACCTGAACGGCGCATGGCGGATCATGCGCGTCTTAACGCGCTGCTGGGATTGGCCGAAGCACTGAAATGCCGCCGCCAGACCTTGCTGGGGTATTTTGGGGAACAGGCTGAATCCTGCGGCAAGTGCGATCTCTGCGACAACCCGCCAGAAATCTTCGACGGCACAACGCCCGTCCGTATGGCTCTGTCCGCGATTTTACGCACCGAGGAATGGTTCGGGGCAGGTCATCTGATCGACATTCTGCTTGCCAACGAGACCGATAAAATTCGCGCACGGCGACACGACAATCTGTCCACCTACGGCATCGGCAAGGACTGGTCGCGCCCGCAATGGCAAGCGATCTTCCGGCAGATGATGGGCCATGATTTGGTGCGCCCCGACCCTGAACGCCACGGCGCGCTGCGTATGACAGAAGCCGCCAAACCCATCCTGAAAGGTGAAGCGCTGATCGATCTGCGCAAGGATACCATCCGCAAAGCCACCCGACGACCCGCTGTCAAAGCGATGGTGTCCGAGGAAGACGCGCCGCTGCTCTCGGCGCTCAAGGCCAAGCGGCGCGCACTGGCCGAGGCCGCTCGGGTCCCGGCTTATGTCATTTTTCCTGATCGCACCCTAATCGAGATGGCAGAAACCCGACCTGCAAATCTGGATGACATGGCGCGGATCAGCGGTATCGGGTCAAAGAAACTGGAACGCTATGGTTCCACTTTCCTTGAGGTGCTGACCGGCGCGGTAGAAGAGCTGCACCCCGCAAGGCGCAAACTTGCCGGCCGCAATCAGGGCGACATTTACGATCAGTTGCTTGAGGTTCAATCGCAATTGTCGCGTGGCCCCGACGGGATCGACAAACCGCTAAGCTGCACGGCCTCGCAACTGGCGAAAGTGGCGCAAATGCACCCGGATGATCCACGAGCGATGGAGCAGGTTCTGGGTGACCGTCGTCACGAAAGGTTTGGCGCGGCGTTTCTGGACGTGCTGCAACAGGCGGGATAGATACGCCTGAACAGGCGAGAAACGAGGGCGGATATGCTGGTAGTGATTTCCCCGGCCAAGCGGCTGGATTGGGCAGAACGAAACGTCGAAGTGACGCAACCCGATTTTCAAGATGACGCGATCCGCTTGTCGAAGACCGCACGCAATCTGACATTGGGCGATCTGAAAAAACTGATGGACCTGAGCGACGACTTGGCCCGCCTGAACCGCGACCGGTATCGTATGTTCTCGGACGTGCCCGATGCGGAGACGACACGCCCTGCCGCACTGGCTTTTGCGGGCGATACCTATCAAGGGCTTGAAGCCGCATCGCTGGATGCCGACGAAATGGCCTGGGCACAGGATCACCTGCGCATTCTGTCCGGGCTTTATGGCGTATTGCGCCCGCTGGATGCCATACAGGCCTACCGGCTTGAGATGGGTAGTAAACTGAAAACCAGACGCGGAAAAAACCTGTACGAATATTGGCGCGATCAGCTAAGCAAGGTGCTGAACGCGCAGGCCGCCGAAACTGACAGCACGGTTCTGGTGAACTGCGCCAGTCAGGAATACTTCGGTGCGGTCGACCTGAAGGCACTGAAGCTGCCCGTTGTGACCCCGGTCTTCATGGAGGACAAGGGCGGCACCCCCAAGATCGTCAGCTTCTTCGCCAAGAAAGCGCGCGGTGCGATGGCACGCTACATCATCCAGCACCGCCTGACCGATCCCATTGGCCTGTTGGATTTCGACAGCGGTGGTTATGAATACAGGGCAGACCTGTCTGACGACTACAAACCTGTGTTTGTTCGCCCCTATCAGGCCTGATCGAGCAGTGAAGGGTCGTAGGCTACAAGCTCAACGGTGTTCCCTTCGGGGTCTTGGGTGAAGATACCGCGCCAGCCGATCCAGCCGAAATGCTCGACCCGATAAGGCTGGTCGATCTGGTCGTACCAGCGCATGACAGCATCCTGTTCGACAAAGGGCAGCGACAGCGCGATATGGTGCAGGGCCGAGGCGCCCCCTGTTACTGGCACTGCCGCGCCAGTCTGGCCCGATCCACGCCCAGAGCCAACAGATTGGTGAAACAGGGCCAGCACCTGTGTATGTCCACCAAACCCTTCGGCAATCCGAAAAAAGGTGATGGCGCTGTTATGGTCGCCTTGCAATCGCTGCAACCCGATCACCTTCTCATAGAAATACACCATTGCCGCCATATCGGCGCAGCGAATTGCAATCTCACCCAATCCCCGGGGGCGAAAACCGCGCTCATCTGACATAAATCGATCCTATACCGTACTTTCACCTTCTGCACCGACCAATTGGGCATCGGCTGGACGATGTTCCAGTATCATCTTGTGGATCAGTTTCTTGTGCAACGGTTTGGTCAGATAATGATCAAGCCCGGCTGCCAGTATGCCCTGATCATCCCCTGTCATGGCATGGGCCGTCAGGGCCACTATGGGAACATGTCGATCCGTTCCGATCTCGCGCCGCCGGATTTCACCCGTCGCCTCTTTCCCATCCATCTTGGGCATCGAGATATCCATGAAAATCAGGTCCGGGTCGAAACTGGCGAAGGTTTCGATCGCCTCCAACCCATTGGAGACGAATTTCAAATCGATCTTCAGATCTTTGGTCATCTTTTGAAGGATCAGTTGATTGGTTCGATTGTCCTCGGCTGCCAGAACCCGCATCAGCCTCTGATTCTGCGGAACTTGCGCATGAGTCTCGGGATCAGCGACGCAGTCGTCACTGCGATCCGACTTGAATACAGGAGCACCCAGCGCCATCAGCCGTGAATACAGCTCGGCGCGAGGAATGGGCTTTTGCAATACGCCGTCAATCAGGCGATGGGCCGGGTCGGCATGAATCACACCCGGATTGGCCGACATCACCACAATTGGCAGACCACCCCATCCTTTGTCGCGCAGTGTTGTGGCGAGTTCCAGACCGTCCATGTCCGGCAGATCGTGATCGCACAGCACCAGATCAATAGTTTTGTCCATTGCAGAAAGCGCTTCAGCCCCTGTTGAACAGGTGAGCGCCTGAGACCCAAGGCGACTCAGTTGCTTGGTCAAAATGGCGCGGTTGACGGCCATATCCTCGACCACCAGAACACGGCCCAACTGCCCCGCCAGATCAGGCGGAACGGGCTGCGGACCCTCAGCCGTGGGCAGTGTGATACGGAACCCAAAGCAAGATCCTTTGCCCGCGTCACTTTCGACCCAGACGGCACCGCCCATCATCGAGATCAGCCGCTTGGTGATTGCCAGCCCCAAACCCGTGCCTTCGAATTGGCGGTTCTGGGCATCCTCAACCTGATTGAATTCACCAAAGATGTGCGGGACCTTGTCGGCTTTGATTCCGATACCCGTATCCTCGATGGCCACGTGGATGTCGCAGGTTTCAGTTGTCGCGTCAGGAACACCGGTCACCCGGATAAGGACATGGCCCTGCGCGGTAAACTTCACTGCATTGCCGACAAGGTTGGTCAGAATCTGCCGAATCCGCCCCGGATCACCCACATAAAGCGTCGGCAGGAACAGGTCATAGTCCACCAGCAAGGTCAGGCCCTTGTCGCGTACGCTGGGTTGCAACAGCATCGCGACCTCAAGGATACAGCGCTCCAAATCGAACTGTTCGGGGTGCAGCGTCAACTTGTCGGCCTCGATCTTGGAATAGTCGAGAACATCGTTGATGATGACCAGCAAAGCCTCGCCCGAATTGCGAATTGTGCTTACATAGAGCCTTTGTTCTTCGTTCATCGGGGTTTCGGTCAGCAGTTCGGTCATACCGACGATCCCGTTCATCGGCGTGCGAATCTCATGGCTCATATTGGCCAGAAAGGCGGATTTGGCGCGGTTTGCGGCCTCGGCCCGTTCACGTGCAGCGTTTAGCTCGGCCTCATGCCGGACCGAGGCTGTGATGTTCAACGCCAGGCTCAGCACGTCACCGCCGTGGCCCCGCTGATCAATCAGCCGGATATACTGGCCGTTCCACAACTGGATCACCTCGGGTTCGGGGTGCGGTTGCGCCCAGCGTGCAAGCATACGCGCCTGCCAGTCCGCGATATTCTCCGCGCCGATGTCCACGATACCTTCATGGGTCAGAATTTCGAGAATACGCGTGTAGCTGATCCCCGGCGCGACCTCTTCCAGCCCATCGAAAACGCTTAGGTAAGCGGCGTTGGCACCGATCAGTGTGTTGTTGCCGTCGAAAAAGGCAAACCCGTCAGGGATGGTCTGGATCGAATGCCACAGGCGGCGTTCAGCCTCTTCGATCTTGGCATTGGCCACGGTCAGATCGGATTTGACCTTTTCGTTTTCATCGCGAACCGTCGCAACCTCGGCCTGAGTCTCATCGATCTGACGTGTCAATGCGATAGCATGACGTCCCAATTTGCGGTTGGCAGCAGACAACTCGGCCTGTTTCAGATGCAACAACCGCTCGGCCGCCAGTCGTGCGCGCCGTTCCTGCGCCAGTTTCTCAGCAAGACTCATGTAAAGTTTTCCCGCGATAATCTGCTCAGAGCATCGCGGTAGAGCATGAAAAAGTGCTTAAGCAGCGTTAGCGACGTCCCTCACGCAACCAACCGGCCAAGAGGAACCCACCGGCAAGCAACAGCACCAGCCAGGGTGGAAGCAACCCGGCCTGTGTAACATCGCGGGTTTCATAGGCGTCGCGCGGGGTCAGACCGATCCAGCCCCGACCTGCTGCCGGTCGGCCCGCACGGACATTCCGGATTGAGGGCAGACCCTCTTCCAACCGGATCGTTCCCCCGCGCAGGCTGGCCAGAACGGGGCTTAGAATCTCATCGGTCGCGATCGTGCGCTCGAATTCCTTTGGTGCAGCAGGACCAAGACCGATCACGGCAGAATGCGCACCCTCTTCCAGACGGTACAGGCCAATTTCAGGGCCGAAGTACTGCGCCTCGAACCGACCGGGCGAGACTTCGTTTAGCGTAATCTCCAAGGTGTCGCCGTTGGGGAGGGTGACGGTGACCGGGCCAACCTCATCCTCCAGCGTTTGACGGATAATACGCATGGACTGGCCGTTCGCTTCGGCCCACAGCGCCTCTTCCTCAAGCTCGGGTTCTTTCATCATCCAATGCGCCAGCCTGCGGAGTAGTTCCAGCTGCGGGCCACCACCCTCAAAGCCGCGGCTCCATAGCCAGGCGTGGTCTGATGCCATCAGCGCCACACGGCCTTCACCCACGCGATCCAACAGCAGCAACGGACGATCATCCACGCCGGTCATGAGCATATTGCCGGACAGCTGGCTGACATCGATCTGGCGCAGCCAAGCGCCCCAAGTCTCAGCATCGCCCAGATCAGCGGTAACCGGATGACGCTGGCCCAGATCGGTGACCATGGGCACGTACCGTTCCTCGTAAACCCGCGCACTGGGTTTTGCGGGCAGGACCGGCCCAAGCGGGGATCGGTACAGGCTGTCAGCCGTGGCAAAATCAGGACCAGCAGCGACCAGCACCGCGCCACCATTGACGATATAGTCGCCAACATTGTCCAGATAGATCGCAGGCAGGATGCCGCGCCGCTTGTAGCGATCAAAGATGATCAGGTCGAAATCATTGATCTTCTCCAGAAACAACTCCCGCGTCGGGAAGGCAATCAATGAGAGTTCGTCCACCGGAACGCCGTCCTGCTTTTCCGGTGGCCGCAGGATGGTGAAATGGACCAGATCAACCGAGCTGTCGGATTTCAACAGATTGCGCCACGTACGCCCGCCCGGATGCGGCTCGCCCGAAACCAGCAGAACACGCAGGCGATCCCGCACGCCGTTCATCTGGATCAGAGCCGTGTTGTTGCGGTCAGTCAGCTCACCCTCGGCCTGCGGGACCGTGAACTGGATGACGTTCCGACCACCATGCGGCAGCGTGATCGGGAGCTCGACGTCCAGACCGATTGGAATGGTGAACTGCTCGGGTTCACCTCCATCGACGGAAATCTCAAGCGGAGCGTTTGCAACTCCGGCAGGCGCAGCGCCAGTATCTTCGACGCGCAGGGTCAGGGTCACGGGTTCACCGATAATGGCGAAGGCTGGGGCGTTACGCACGATCAGGCGCCGATCCCAATCGCCTTCGCGCCCGGTCTGTAACAGATGCATTGGAGCAGGCAGGTCGGGTGCCAGGTCTGCATCATGAACGATGCCGTCTGACACAACGATAATGCCCGCAATCCGCGCACGGGGTTCTTCGGCCAGTGCCGCGTTCAGCGCAGCCATGACCTGCGTGCCCTCGTCACCATCGCCGTCACCAACCTGTATGCGGCGCAGCTCGGTATTGTCTCGGGCTTCGATCTCGGTCGCGAGGTCGTTGGCAGCCTGAGCAGTCTGTTCGGCACGATCCGATAGGGTTTGACTGGCGCTTTCATCTTCGATCATCAACACGATGTCGGTAAGCGGCGCGCGATCTTCGACCTGATAAACAGGACCGCAAAGCGCCCCGAGGATGACCAAGGCCGCCAAGCCGCGCAGGGCCCAGCCCGACAGACCGCGCCAAAGCGCCAGAACCACACCTGACATGGCAATCAATGCCACGGCTGCCAGAAACGGCCACGGGATTAGCGGGTCAAAGATGACGGTTCCGGTCATTGTCCCAACCTGTCCAAAAGCGCGGGTACGTGAACCTGATCGGATTTGTAATTCCCGGTCAGCACATGCATTACCAGATTAACCCCAAACCGATTGGCCAACTCGCGCTGTCGTTCTCCGGCATAACCGCGACCCACGGGCAACAGGGACTGACCGTTGCGATCCACCGCCCAGGCCCCGGCCCAGTCATTACCGCCGATCACCACCGGGGTCACGTTATCGTTGAGGTTTCGGAAGGGCATTCCTTCGATCTGCTCGGCATCGGGTGGCGCGGCTTCGACCCAGACCTCGGTGCCAGAATATCGTCCGGGAAAATCCTGCAACAGGTAGAAGGCGCGAGTCAGCACGTGGTCACGCGGAACAGGCTCTAACGAGGGGATATTCAGCGGTGCCGCCAGCTGTTGTAGCTTGCGCCCATTGGGACTGGAGGCCCCGAAACCGGCGATATCGGCATCGCGCGTGTCAAACAGGATCATCCCACCCGACCGCAGATAGGCGTTGAGCTTTGCATAAGCTTCAATCGAGGGCTGCGGCTGGTCCGGAGTAACAGGCCAATAGAGCAGCGGAAAGAATGCAAGCTCATCACGTTCAAGGTCGATGCCAATCGGGTCGGCGGGTTCGACCGAAGTGCGAAAATGCAGCGTCTGCACCAACCCGCGCAGCCCGGCCAGCGCGATATCGTCGACCTGAGCATTCCCGGTAAGTACATGGGCCAGCACAAGCTCATGCGTCGCGTTCAATGCAAAATCGGTGTCTTCAGGGGTCTGTGCCCGCACCTCGGGGGCAAGGAACAGGGCAGCAAGCGCAAATGCAACAGGGGTTGCCTTGGCCAAGCGCCCCGACAACGCCAAAGAGGCAATCACATCGATTGTCAGCAACAACAATGCAAGGCCAAGCAACAGCCCTTCCAACGGAGTCTCATTGCTGATCTCCTGACCCCGGATTGGGACGTCAGACGGCCAGATCACCGGGGATAGTACAGCATCCTCGGCAAGAACATTCCGCGCCAGTTTCTGCTTGCCGTTTTCATAAAGCCCCGGGCGCAGGTCCGGCCCGATTTGCCCAGAAACCAGTTCGTCTCCATCGACACCGGGCAGCGTTCCTGCGTCAGTCAAAACACCGAAGCCATCCATTATTTGAATCGGCTCCCATACGGTGCCCTGCATCTGAGCCTCTTGACGCGATTTGGCAGCAGAGGCAACGGCAAGCCGGTCGAGCATTTCGACAAACAGCCCGGACAGCGGCAGGCTGGACCATTCCGCATCAGCCGTGACATGGAACAGAACCACCTGCCCCAGCCCCAGCGGTTTTCGGGTCACCAATGGTGTGCCATCCGACAGTGACGCAATGACCCGATCCGCCAAATTAGGATCTGGTTGTGCCATGACCTGAGTGGTCACAGAGACGTCCGCAGGAATCTCCAACCCATAGAACGGCGAGTTTTCAGTGAACGGAGCAAGCCCCTTCGCTTCACCCCAGCTCATGGCGCCGCCGACCGAGCGGCCACCGCTACGAAGTCGAACCGGCAACAGTGCATCCTCAGTATCGCGCCCCAGATCGCTGGCGGCCATGCGTGGGCCGGCAAAGCGCAGCAGTAGGCCGCCCTGTTCAACCCATTCGACGACTTCAGCCTGTTCCGACTCGGACAGCTTGGCCACATCCGCCAATACGATCACATCCGGGTTCGCGGGGAGAACCTCGGCCAGGCCGCCTTCGACAAAATCAGCAGTCGGAATCAGCACCTGTGTCAGGTAGTGAAGCGGCGACAGTAACTCTAACCCTTCGCGGTTCAGGGTGCCTGCGATCAACGCCACTTCGCGTCGACGCAGGCTGTCATCTGTCAGTGTAATGGCACCGGCAGAGCGCTGGCCTTGAATCTCGAACCGTGTAATGCGTGCGCGCAGTTCCGATGGAAGCGCAAGATCAATTTCCGCCTGCGTAGAGCCGTTTTCGAACTCAAGATTGGTCGATTGCAGCACCCGCATTGCTCCTGCCGGGTCGCGCCCTTGCGCCAGAACGGTGACTCTTTCCTCTGGTCCTGGATTAGCGCGCTGTACGCTTAGTCGGATTGCGCCGTCCTGATAGGTGGCGGGCAAGATCGCGGTGACAGGTGCAGAGGATTGGTAGACAATCACGTCCCCACGCGCCTGCAGGGCAGAAGTCAAACGATCATGGCCGACATAGGACAGACGGTCGCTGAACCAATGGGTGTCGAAGCCACCTTCGACCTGTCCCAACGCGATCAGAGTTTGGTCAATCTGCGCTTCGGTTGGCTGCCACGGCATCGGTGTAAGGCCCGGCAGACGCCCACGCCACGCCTCGGCGGCCTGAAACACAGGTGCCTCAGGCTCAGTCAGACGCAAGATCGACACAGGACGACCCGCCCGCCCGGCTTCCGTCAATTGCGCATCAATCTGATCAAGTGTCGAGGACCAACGTGTCGCGCCCCCCCAGCTTGCATCCAGCACCAGCAGTAGCGGCCCGGATCCGGTCTCATCGCGTGAGGGGTTCATCACCGGCCCTGCCAGCCCGATGATGATCGCTGCGGCTGCCAGCATCCGCAGTAGCAGCAACCACCATGGTGTACGGTCCGAAACGCTTTCATCATCCTTCAATCCCAGCAGCAAGGTGACCGCCGGAAAAAGACGTCGGATCGGTGCAGGTGGGACGGCACGCAGGATCAACCACAAAATCGGAAGGGTCAGAAGACCCAGCAGCACCCAAGGCGCGGTAAATCCGATTCCTGCAAGAACCGTCATTGCGCACCCCCATCTAAGGCGCGATAAAGCCACAACAGAGCCGATTGAGCGCTGTCATCGGTGTGATGGAGCCCCATCTGCCAGCCAGTCGCGCGGCACAGGTGGGTCAGCGCATCCTTGCGCGCCGCTAAGCGATCCAGATAACGATCGCGCAAATCAGCGGCCTTCAAGGTTTCATGTCGAGCGGTGCCACCAACACTTTCAAAAATGGTACGTCCCGAATAGGGAAAGGACTCCTCGCTGGGGTCCAGAACCTGCAGCAACACGCCGCGCACGCCCCGGTCAGCGGCTTTGGTAAGGGCCAGCTCGACCTCGTCCAGCGGCCCAAGAAAATCCGAGATAAACACCGCACGCGCATGCGGGATCATGGCGCGGTGTTCGGGTGGCGCGTAATCGGTTTGCGCATCTTCAGACCAGGCTTGGGCCAGCCGAATGATCTGAGCATTCCCCCTGCGCGGGGGCAGCGTCGTGCCAGTCAGACCAACGCGCTCGCCACCACGCACAAGCAGGATAGCGGTCGACAGCCCCAGCAGGCGCGCACGATCGGCCTTGGTCGGCAAGTTCTTGTCCGAAGCAAACCGCATCGACGCGCCCTGATCGACCCAAAGCATGATCGACTGTGCAATCTGCCATTCGCGCTCACGTACAAACTGCTGATCACCGCGGGCCGAACGGCGATGGTCGATCAACCGGCGACTGTCGCCAATCTGCGCAGGTCGGTACTGCCAGAAATCATCCCCCAGACCCGAGCGTCTCCGCCCGTGATCGCCCAATAAAACGGTTCCGGCCAGATGCTCGGCCCGCGCCAATAACGGCGGCAACCGGGACGCTTCGGCCTCGGAGCGTTCGCGTAGGGTCTGGGCGGCGCTCACGCCGCGGCCTCAGTTCGGACCAGCCCAGTAGCGGTGGACTCAATCAGGTCAGAGAGGCTGTCACCACGTGCCCGCGCCGCGAAGTTCAACGCCATACGGTGGCTGAGAACCGGACGCGCCATGGTCAGAACATCCTCGGCATTGGGGGCCAAACGGCCTTCCAGCATCGCATTTGCGCGCACGGTCATCATCAGAGCCTGCGCAGCGCGCGGTCCGGGACCCCAGGCAACAGTTTCCTTCACCCGCTCTGACACACCTGCCTCATCCGGGCGGAAGGCGCGGACCAGATCGAGGATCAGTTCGACAACAGACTCTCCTACAGGCATCCGGCGCAACAGAACCTGTGCGGCCAGCAATTCTTCTTTGGTGAAAATCTGATGCGCCTCGGCTTCCTCGACGCCCGTGGTAGCCAGCAGAATATCTCGCTCGGTCTGGCGATCCGGATATTCCACGTCGACCTGCACTAGAAACCGGTCCAGTTGAGCTTCGGGCAATGGATAGGTCCCTTCCTGCTCAATCGGGTTCTGCGTTGCCAGCACATGGAACGGTACGCCCAATTCGCGGTCTTCGCCCGCGACTGTCACCGTACGCTCTTGCATCGCCTGCAACAGCGCCGATTGGGTCCGGGGACTGGCACGGTTGATCTCGTCCGCCATCAGCAACTCACAGAAAATCGGGCCGGAGATGAAGCGGAAATGGCGGCTGCCATCTTCGGCAGTATCCAGCACTTCCGAGCCCAAAATATCAGCAGGCATCAGGTCCGGCGTGAACTGGATGCGGTTGCCATGCAGGCCCATCACGGTCGAAAGCGTCTCGACCAACCGCGTCTTGCCCAGCCCCGGCAGACCGATCAGCAGCGCGTGACCGCCGCACAAAAGCGCGGTCAGGGTCAGGTCCACGACCTTCTCCTGCCCGATAAAGCGGCGGGTGATCGAGGATTTGGCCTCTTGCAGCTTGTTTTCCAGCGCTTCGATCTCGGACACGAGGTCGGCAGGTTCGGACATGAGGTTCCCTTCCGTGGACTGTTATGATTGAAGTGTATCGCGCTGAGAGGAAATGGCAAAAGCAATGAGCGGACAAAAACCCGTGACCCCTTCGCCAGACGGTCTGGCGGCTTCGGTCAAAGCGGCCAAAACGCGGGGTTTGCCGCCCGTTCACCTATGGAATCCTCCGTTTTGTGGCGATCTGGACATTCGGATCGCCAAAGATGGCACTTGGAGTTATCTAGGGTCACCGATCAACAGGGTCGAGCTTGTTAAGCTATTTTCCTCAATTCTTAAGAAAGAAGAGGGTAGGTACTTTCTCGTCACTCCCGCTGAAAAGGTGGGAATCACCGTCGAGGATGCGCCGTTTGTTGCCGTTGATTTTGAGCATGAGGGACAAGGCGAAGCCCAACGTCTGACTTTTACGACGCAAGTGGGCGATACAGCCATCGCCGGGCCCGATCACCCGATACGCATTGTCCTAAATACGGAAACTGATGAGCCCTCACCCTACATATTGGTGCGCGCGAATCTTGAGGCGCGCATTGATCGCAAGAGCTTTTACCGGTTGGTCGAGATCGCCAGACATCACGACGGTTGGTTTGGTGTCTGGTCGGACGGCCAGTTTTTCCCACTGATCGCATCCGATGTGCTAGAGGATTGAACCGGTCGCGGTTTGCGGTCCTGCGCCAGCACGACCGCAAGCGCCACCAGCGACGCGCCCAGCGCGCGGGTCCAGTTCCAGTCCTCGCCCAGCGCCATCATGATCACCATCACATAAAATGGCGCGGTATTGATGTGGAATGACGCCAGGGCGACCCCTAGTTTTCCCACTGATGCTATGAAGAAAAATTGGCTCAGGCCCAGTGAGAACAGTGCGTAGAACACCAACATACCCATCTGCGCCACATCTACGGGGCGTGTAGGCATGACCTCTAGCCCCAGCAATCCGGCTAACGGTACTAGAATGGCTGCGGTCGACAATCCTCCGACCAAGGTAATGGTGCTACGGCCCAACTGGCTAAGCTCGGGGAAGTCGCGCGCAGTGGCCATGCTGGCCCAACAGAACAGCGCGGTAGACACCACTGCGCACATCGCGCCCAGTCCTAATTGTGCCGGTGCCACCGCGCTGGTGGCAATCAGGCCGCCAATGATTGAAATCACCAATCCCAGCGCAAAGCTCCAGCGCAATCGCCGCGTTCCCGCCACAAGCTCCATGATCGTAGCGATCAAAGGCGCACACGAGGCGATAATGGCAACGGTAACTGGGTCGGTCAGCTTCTGCGCTACAAGGATCAGGAACATCCCCGACCCTAGCCCCAAACCGCCGACCAGGAGGGCATGGCCCCAACGGGCGCGCAATACCTGAGCCGGTCCGTCCAGAATCAGCCAGATTGGTACCATGACCAACACCGCAAGAGACATCCGTGCTGCGAACAGGGCGATAGGTGGCCAGCTTTGCAATAGGATCTCAGCCGCCGGGAAACCCGCCGCCCAAGTCAGCATCGAAGCCACCGCCAGCGTATTTCCGGTGAACGCGGTCTGTCGACCGTCAGATACAGCTATAGCGGTCCCGCGCGCGGGTTCAGGGCTCATGGCCATCGTGATCAGACCTTATTGTTGGCGCGGCCCTCGCAACGGGATACCGCTTGAGCCTGATGGTCCCTGATTCGAAAACCTTTATCTGGCCGATTTTCGACAATCTGTCGTTTTCAGTCTCTTTCACGTGGCCGTCGTGATCGCTAGGCTCTGCAAAGTTCGACACCGGATGCCCGATGCCCAGATTTGCCGCCAATCTTTCACTGCTGTTTGCAGAACTGCCCTATCTCGACCGGTTTCAAGCCGCCGCGCAGGCCGGGTTTACGGCTGTTGAAATTCTCTTCCCCTACGACCTCGCGGCCAAAGAGACCCGCCGCGCGCTGCTGTCCAGCGGGCTTGATCTGGTGCTGATCAACGCCCCGCCCCCGAATTATACCGGCGGTGAACCGGGTTACGCCGCCATGCCCGGCAGCTCTGACAGGTTTAAGTCCGATATCCGGCGCGTTCTGCGCTACGCGGATGTGCTGCGGCCAGAGATGATTCACGTTATGGCCGGATACGCTTCCGGCCCCGAGGCCCTGCGTTGTTTTGTCGAGAACCTGCAATGGGCGGCAGATCTTGCGCCGGCACAGCGGTTTACAATCGAACCGCTCAACCCCGTATCGCAACCCGGTTACTTCCTGAACAATTATGATCTGGCCGCCGAAGTGCTGGACCGCGTCGACCGCGCAAATGTCGGCCTACAATATGACAGTTTTCATGCGCAGATGATCCACGGCGACGCGCTGGCGATTTGGCACCGTTTTCAGCCCCGTATTGTCCATGCACAGATCGGGGCTGCGCCGGATCGCTCGGAACCCGGGCTGGGTACAATGGACTTTGCCGCGTTGTTTGCTGCGATGGACCAGTCGGATTACAGCGGCTGGGTCAGCGCCGAATACAACCCCTCAACCCGGCGGACTGAGGACTCACTGGCTTGGATACAGTATTAAACCCTGCATGAACGCTGGATTTTCAGACTGAAATGGCGCAATTGAGGGCATCGACACGCCAAGGATGCCTCGCATGATATCTGCCCGCTATGCCAATGCCCTGTTCGCCTTGATCATGTCCGGCCTGATGTCCTGCGTCGTCACCGGCATAGCCACGCTCAAAGCTATCGGCTTCAGCCCTTCAACACTCGGAGACTGGATGGCCTCTTGGGCCTTTTGCTGGCCTATCGCCTTTACCGTCATCCTGACGCTGGGCCCTTTCGTAAAACGCCTGATCGCCCGCCTGGTCAGGCCAGAAGCCTGACCCGCTGCAAAGAGGGCCCGCAGGGCTTGATGAGCAGCGCCGCCCCTAATGGGCCTCGGCCCAGTTCGCGCCTTGTCCGGCATCCGCGACCAGCTTGATATCCAGCTTCACTGCCGGATCAGCCGCCCCTTCCATCACCGCGCGCGCGACCGAAATGGTTTGATCCACAGCCTCTTCAGCCACTTCGAACAGCAGCTCGTCATGCACCTGCAACAGCATCTTGGCGGGCAAGCCGTTGATCGCATCCGGCATCCTCACCATCGCGCGCCGAATCACATCTGCTGCCGTCCCTTGGATCGGAGCATTGATCGCAGCACGACGCGAGAACCCCGCATGCGGCCCCTTGGCATTGATCTCGGGTGTATGGATTTTCCGGCCGAACAGGGTCTGGACATAGCCATTCTCTTTGGCAAACGCGATCGTGTCGTCCATATAGCGCCGGATGCCCGGGAAACGTTCGAAATAGCGATCGATGAAACCCTGCGCATCCGCCCGGGGAATGCGCAGATTGCGCGCCAACCCAAAGCCCGAAATGCCGTAGATCACACCAAAGTTGATCGCCTTGGCCTGACGACGGATATCCGGCGTCATCTCGTCCAACGGAACATCAAACATCTCGGACGCTGTCATTGCGTGAATGTCCAATCCATCCGCAAACGCCTGTTTCAGGGTCGGAATATCGGCGATATGGGCCAGTATCCGTAGCTCAATCTGGCTGTAATCAAGGCTGACCAGCACATTGCCCGGCTCGGCAATGAACGCCTCACGTATGCGCCGACCTTCCTCAGTACGCACTGGAATGTTTTGCAGGTTCGGATCGGTCGAGGCCAAACGGCCCGTATTCGCCCCCGTAATCGAATATGACGTATGCACCCGGCCCGTATCAGGATTGATATGGGTCTGCAGCGCGTCCGTATAGGTCGATTTCAGCTTGGAGAGTTGCCGCCAGTCCAGCACCCGGCGCGGCAGTTCATGTTCCGTTGCAAGGTCCTCAAGAATGTCCGCCCCGGTCGAGTACTTACCGGTCTTGCCCTTCTTGCCGCCCTCAAGCCCCATTTTGTCGAACAGGATTTCACCCAGTTGCGCTGGCGAACCGACGTTAAAGTTCTCACCCGCCAATTCGTGGATTTCAGCCTCTAATCCGGCCATCTTCTGCGCAAATGCATTTGACATTCGGCTGAGAACATCGCGATCGACCTTGATGCCATGCATCTCCATTTCTTTGAGAACCGGCACCAATGGACGTTCAAGTGTTTCATACACCGTCGTCACCTGCACCTGATGCAACTGCGGCTTGAACAATTTCCACAGGCGAAGGGTGATGTCCGCATCCTCGGCAGCGTAGGCCGTGGCCTCGTCAATCGGCACCTTGTCGAAAGTGATTGCAGACTTGCCCGAGCCAAGCAGAGGTTTGATGGGAATCGGCGTATGGCTCAGATAGCGTTCAGATAGCGTATCCATGCCATGCCCATGCTCACCGCCATGCATGGCGTAGGACATCAGCATCGTGTCGTCGATGGGGGCGACGTCGACGCCATATCGCTTAAAGATTTTGGCATCGTATTTCATGTTCTGTCCGATCTTCAGGATCGACGGATCCTCAAACATCGGTTTCAGCAAGTTTAGAGCCGCATCCAGCGGCATCTGTCCATCGGCCAGCGCATCCGATCCGAACAGATCATCGGTCGCGCTTTCACGGTGAGTCAACGGGATGTAACAAGCCTCACCCGCCTCGACACATAGCGAAATCCCGACCAAATCGGCGATCATCTCATTCAAGCCGGTGGTCTCGGTATCCACCGCAACCCAGCCGCGCTCGTAGGCCTGATCGATCCATTTCTGCAATGCCGCTGCATCGCGCACGCATTCGTATTTCGTTGCATCAAATGGGACGTCTTCGGCCTGTGACTCCGCCTCGGGCGTGGATATATCGGGGATGACGGGGGACTCGACGCCCAGCTTGTCAGCAATGCGTTTGGTAAGCGTACGAAATTCCATCTCTGCCAGAAACTTCATCAAAGTCTCAGCATCGGGATCCTTCACCTCAAGGTCATCCAGAGTGAAATCCAACGGTGTGTTTTCGTCCAATTGCACAAGTTTCTTCGATAGCTCGATCTGGTCGCGCTTTTCGATCAGGGTCTGGCGGCGCTTGGGCTGTTTGATCTCTTCAGCGCGATCCAGCAAGGTTTCCAGATCGCCATATTCATTGATCAACAGCGCTGCCGTCTTCACACCAATGCCCGGAGCGCCCGGTACGTTATCCACCGAATCCCCGGCCAAAGCCTGCACATCGACAACCCGCTCGGGCCCGACGCCGAACTTCTCAACCACCCCGTCGCGATCGATGCGCTTGTTCTTCATCGCATCCAGCATCTCGACACCGCCACCCACAAGCTGCATCAGGTCTTTGTCAGAACTGACAATGGTCACCCGCCCACCGGCCTCACGTGCCTGAACGGCGAGGGTCGCGATAATGTCGTCGGCTTCATAGCCTTCAAGTTCTTTGCAGGCGATGTTGAACGCTTTGGTGGCTTCGCGAGTCAGCGGCATTTGCGGGCGCAAATCCTCAGGCATCGCTTCACGGTTGGCCTTGTAGAGATCATACAGATCATTACGGAACGTATGCGAGCCCTTGTCGAAGATCACCGCAACATGGGTCGGCGCATCCGGCCCGGCGTTCCCTTCGACATATTTCTGCAGCATATTGCAGAACCCCGATACCGCCCCAATTGGTAGCCCATCCGATTTCCGCGTCAACGGCGGTAAAGCGTGATAGGCGCGGAAGATAAAGGCTGATCCATCAATCAGATGCAGATGGCAGCCTTTTCCGAATTGGGTGGTGGTCATATGAGGCTCCTGCGCTGGGTTGCGCCAAGTTGTACAGAAGGGCTGCACGAAAGACGAGGCCACCTGGCCAATTCGTTGCGACCTAATTTGCCCGTGGTCTGGCCTTAGCTATTCGAAAAAGTGCGCTTATCCGCATTCCAAGCCAAGCCTGCTTTTTGCGCGATCAACGAGAACTGTTTGTTCAGCGAGCGATCATTCAGACGTGGGGACAGGCTGCGCAGTGGGATGAGGTTCCGCTCACCATATCCATCGATCAGGAAACAGGCTGGGCCCGCCCCCCGCGTTCCATAGACGATGTTCGAGCTTTTGACGTCGCGCGCGACGATGTGAAGGTCAAACATCTGCGCAACGAATGCATTCAACGCTTCCAAAACCGGGGCGTCCAATCCACTGCGGCAGACTTCATAAAGCTTGGGCGCAAGCCCGCCATCAATGCCAGAAATGCGCTCAACAACAACCCCCGCCCCATGCGTCGTCTGAACCACGCCCAACATCCTGGACAGGGGTGAACGCTCAATTTCTGTCCCGAGTTTCAGCGATACCCGCAGTTCGCATTCCAGCTCTTTCAATGTGCTGCGATACTGCGCCTCGGGGAACAGTTTCCATGCCAGTCGCTTGCCAAGCCTGTGCGAGACACGATCTTGGGACCGGGTAAAAACTTTGATCAGTAGGTCAGGATGACCGGGAAAGTCATAGACACTGCGCACAGTCCCGTTCGCGATTGGCTGGCTGTCGGAAAGGTCAATCGTTTTGGCTGTGAACAGCATTATCTATCCTCGCCAGTTACGACCGCCTGCCGTCCTGGTCGCCCTTACGCGTCCTGACCAGAGTCCTCACCACGCAGCACGTATTTGCAATCGCAATAGGGGCACTCGACCCAACCAGTGTCTTCGGGAATCTGCAGCCAGACGCGCGGATGACCCAGCGGACCCTCGCCACCATCGCAGGCGACGCGGGTATTTTCGACAATCTTGGTTTCCGGCGCTTCGATGGTCACGGCTGGCGATCCTTCTTTGGTTGTCGGCCTCGCGGGCATGTATTAGGTGCGTTTATGGGCGATGAGCAAACCGGGGGCAAGGGCCACATGTCCGATGCGGCAATCACAATCAGATCACTGCGCAAGACCTATCGCGGCGGCAAGAGCCAGCCCGAGAAACAGGCTTTGAAAGGGATCGACCTGACGGTACCGCAGGGGTCCGTTTTCGGTCTGCTTGGCCCGAATGGAGCCGGCAAATCGACCCTGATCAACATTCTGGCGGGGCTGGTGGTCAAAACGTCTGGCAGCGTCTCGATCTGGGGGTTCGACCAGGATCAAAACCCGCGCCAATCCCGCGCCGCCATCGGCGTGATGCCTCAGGAATTGAACCTTGATCCGTTCTTTACACCTCGAGGCGCATTAGAAGTTCAGGCCGGGCTGTACGGTGTTCCCAAGTCTGATCGGCGAAGCGATGAGATCCTCGACCTCGTTGGCCTTGCCGACAAGGCCGAGGCCTATGCGCGCACGCTTTCGGGCGGAATGCGGCGGCGCCTGCTGCTGGCCAAGGCGCTGGTGCACCATCCCAAGATTCTGGTGCTCGACGAACCCACGGCGGGTGTGGATATCGAACTGCGACAGATGCTTTGGGCCAATGTGCGCAAGCTGAACGAACAGGGCATGACCATCATCCTGACCACGCACTATCTGGAAGAAGCGCAAGAGATGTGTGACGAGATCGCCATTATCAATCACGGCGAAAAGATCGCACAAGACAGCACGGCCAATCTGCTGGGCCGCATGGACAGCCGAACCATGGTGATCGTGCCGGATAGCCCCATACAGACTCTGCCTGTAGCGGATAACGTGATTGCAGCGCAACGTGAGAACGGCGACCTTGTGCTGCAATACCACAGCAACCTAACTACAGCCGAGCAGGTGCTGGAATCTGTACGTCAGGCCGATATTCGCATCCAGGACGTCCGCACTGAAGAAGCTGATCTTGAGGATGTGTTCCTTGCGTTGACCTCCAGTCGGGTCGACGACGCAACTGTCAACGACCCGAACCAACCACATCGGGGGATGCACCGCGTCAAGCTTTAGACACGATCGATCCGTGCGTGATAACAGTTGTTCAGAGCAGATCGGATGTGGATGTAAGCGACATCAGCGCGGGAGAAGATTTTTTTAGCCGCCTCATGCAACTGCGCCTGTGGGGTGATGATCCCGGTTCCATAGACAATTCGGTCGTCCGGACCATACCCTTTGATCAGGTAGTTGGGCGAGTCGGTCAACGCCTCGGGCAGCACATCCTCACTTTCATAGCGTGCGCAGGGGTCGGCACAAAGGAAGATCGGTCCAGTCTCTGCATAAGGCTGCGTTTCCGGGAAGGGTCGGTGCGCCAACACCAGCATCTCTTTGCCTTCCGGTATGTATTTCAAACAATGACGGCATGGGTTGCCCGCCCCATTGGAAATCGCACGCTCTGGTGGGTTTCCATATCCATCCGGCGCACCGGCGCGATATGCCTGAACCTGCTGTGTTGGTAGGGCTGAAATTCCGTGCATGATGTTTCTCCTTGATTTGAGATGATCATGGCAATCGCTTGTTTTGGACTCGACCCGTTTCCTGCGTATTGCAAAATCTGCAACCCTGCCTGCAAAAGAATGTTAGCGATAAAATAAGGGCTACCCGTCAGACCAATTTGGGTCTAAGCAAACATCAAACACCCCAAACGATCCATCTATGATTGAGGCTTTTGTCATGAGCGCTCAGAACTCCGCCCTTCGTGGGCTTGCCTTTGCGTTCTTAGGCTTTGCCGTCTTCGCGACGCATGACGTGCTGATCAAGGTGCTGGGTGGCACCTATTCGGTTTTGCAGATCATCTTCTTTGCGACGCTGTTTTCCTTTGTCCCTATGGCAGTAACAATTCTAGCCGATCGGACCACTGGGAATTTCCTGCCGCGGCATCCGTGGTTGGTGCTGTTGCGATCAGCGACGATGATCATGGCCATGTCTTGTGCCTTCTACGCTTTTTCGGTGCTGCCGCTGGCCGAAGTCTATTCCCTGCTATTTTCCTTTCCGCTGATCGTAACTGTTCTGTCGATTCCGATTCTGGGTGAGGTGGTCCGTGCCCAAAGGTGGGCGGCCGTGGGCGTCGGCCTGATCGGCGTCCTGATCGTCCTGCGCCCTGGCGCGACCGAAATCACCCTGGGCCATTTAGCGGCTCTGGCAGCAGCCTTCTGCAGCGCATTTGCTTCGGTTCTTGTCCGCAAAATCGGGAATGAAGAACGCTCTGCCGTCCTGATCCTTTATCCTATGCTGCTGGCCATCGCCGTCATGAGCGTCGCCCAACCGGCAGTTTATCAACCACCATCATTGCTGCATCTGGCGATGATGGCGTTTGTCGGGGTGTTCTCGGTAATCGCACAGCACCTGATCATCCTTGCTTATCGCGCCGCCCCCGCCGGCGTCATTGCCCCTAGTCAATACAGCCAGATCATCTGGGCCACGATCTTCGGCGTGATTTTCTTTGGCGAGCACCCGGATATCTGGGTCGCCGTTGGCGCAAGTATCATCATCGCATCAGGTGTTTTCGTGGTTTGGCGAGAGAGCCGATCAAACACTACCTCTGCTAATACGCCTGTGCTGCGCGTCAGGTCGCCCCGGTCAGATACTGGAGCGACGAGGCCCGGAGAATAAGAAACGGCGCGCATTGCAGCGCGCCGTGCAATCCATTTCAGCCCTTATAGAGCCTTAGTAGACGACCACTGATCGGATACTCTCGCCCTTATGCATCAGGTCGAAACCGTGGTTGATGTCATCCAGGCCCATGGTGTGGGTAATCATGGGGTCGATCTCAATCTTCCCGTCCATGTACCAATCCACGATTTTCGGGACGTCGGTGCGTCCACGCGCTCCGCCAAACGCGGTGCCACGCCATGAGCGGCCAGTAACCAGTTGGAACGGTCGAGTCGAGATTTCAGCGCCCGCAGGTGCCACACCGATGATGATCGATTCACCCCAGCCCTTGTGAGCCGATTCCAGTGCCGCTCGCATTACGCCGACATTGCCTGTGGCGTCAAAGGTATAATCCGCGCCGCCCTTGGTCAGGTTGACCAGATACGGCACCAGATCACCTTCGACCTCAGAGGGGTTCACGAAATCCGTCATGCCGAACTTGGTCGCCATTTCCACCTTGGCTGGATTCAAATCAACGCCCACGATCTGATCCGCGCCAGCCAGACGCAGGCCCTGAATCACGTTCAGGCCGATACCGCCCAAACCGAACACGATGGCACGGCTGCCAATTTCTACCTTTGCAGTGTTGATCACCGCGCCAATTCCGGTGGTCACGCCGCAGCCGATATAGCAGATCTTGTCAAAGGGCGCGTCCTCACGCACTTTGGCGAGCGCGATTTCAGGCAGAACCGTATGGTTCGAGAAGGTCGAGCAGCCCATGTAGTGCAGGATCGGATCGCCATCCAACGTAGAAAAACGCGAGGTGCCATCCGGCATGAGGCCCTGGCCTTGGGTTTCGCGAATTGCCTGGCACAGGTTGGTCTTGGGATGCAGGCAGTATTCGCACTCACGGCACTCGGGCGTATAAAGCGGGATGACGTGATCGCCGGGTTTCAGGCTGGTTACACCCGGGCCGACCTCAAGCACGACACCTGCGCCTTCATGGCCCAGAATGGCGGGAAACAAGCCTTCAGGGTCGGCGCCCGACAGGGTGAATTCATCGGTATGGCAAATGCCTGTCGCCTTGATCTCGACCAGAACCTCGCCCGCTTTGGGGCCTTCAAGGTTTACGTCCATCACTTCCAAAGGTTTGCCTGCCTGAACGGCGACGGCGGCACGGGTACGCATGGTGCTTGTCTCCCTGTCTGTTTTGCCCGACCCTGCGTCAAATACAGGGTTTTTTCAACTGCGCTTTCATGACAGGTTGGCTAAATCTTTGATATTTCAGAAACGACATCACCAGAAAGCCCTGCGCCAATGTACCGTTTATTTCCGATCCTAATTCTTCTGACCGCATGTTCTGAGACCTCTGCACCGCAGGACGCGGCGCTTGAACTAGAGGAGGCACCGGTTGAACTTGCATTTTGCAAGGGAGAACCGTTCGCGAACACCATTGGTGAGCCGGTTTCAACCATACAAGCCCAACTGCCTGAACGGTCGCGCGTTCTGGGCCCGGATGATATTGCCACGCAGGATTATCGCATCGACCGGCTGAACGTTTATGTGAACGGCGCAGGCACAATTCAGAGGCTTACTTGCGGATAGGGTCACTTTCCCCGGTACACCAGAATATCGGGCAAATAATCGATCAGGCGCACAACCCATGAGAACGGTACCGGGAAATCGGTTCGAAACCGGCGACGGGACATGGCGCGCAATACGCGATCGGCCGCATCTTCGGGTGTCATCAGCATCGGCATTTTGAAACTGTTCTTGTCGGTCAGACGGGTCTTGATGAACCCCGGATTGACAATGCGCACCGTCACGCCTGACCCTGCCAGATCGTGTCGCATGGTCTCGGCCAGCGAGATCAGCGCAGCCTTGCTGGCCCCGTACGAGATCGCATTGGGAAGCCCATGATACCCGGCAAGCGACCCGATCAGCGTGATATCACCACTGCCTGAGCCCACAAATCCTGGGACGGTTTCACCCAACACCCGAAGCGCACCGGAATAGTTCACATCGCTGATCGCCAAAGCGGCATCGGTGTCCCAATCTGACGTACTGATCGGCTCATAGGCGCCTGCGTTGTAGACAAGCGCGTCAATTGAGCCAGCCTCCACCACAGCGCGGCGCACAGTGTCGAGATCAGTCACATCCATCGGTACAGCACGTGCATTAGGCAAGGTGCCACAGATTTCATCCAATCGCTCGGCATTGCGAGCAGAAAGGATCAGATGTGCGCCTTCGCGGCTCAGCTTTTCGGCCAAGCAACGGCCCAGCCCTTCGCTGGCGCCAATGATCCAATAGGTTTTTCCGTCAAAACTGCTCATGCGTAAGTCTTTTTTCGTACTACTAGGTCGAATACGTTCTGACAGCAGCAATGGATCACGCCCAGCGCTCGTAGCATTCGGCCAGATAACACTACATAGCGCGTCGGAAAAAAACTTCTAACGCGGTTGATCCAAAGGCTCAATCCCTGCGTATCTTGTTGTAAATACCGAATAACGAGGATGGAATGTTCGACGAAACCCGGGGCGTACGCAAGAAAATCGCAGTCATAGGCGCAGGCATTTCAGGTCTCTCCGCAGCTTATTACCTTTCCGAAGACAACGATATAACCTTGTTCGAGGCTGAGCCCCGACTGGGCGGCCACGCCCGCACGGTGATGGCCGGAAAGAACGGAGATCAGCCGGTAGATACCGGTTTCATCGTCTTCAACTATGTCACATACCCCTATTTGACCCGGCTGTTTGATGAGCTGAACGTGCCGGTCACCAAAAGTGAGATGAGCTTTGGTGCAACTATCGACAATGGCCGCATCGAATATGGGTTGAACAATCTGCGCACTTTGACCGCGCAGAAACGCAACCTCGCGCGTCCAGCCTATTACAAGATGATCGCCGATATCCTGCGGTTTGGCAAAGAGGCCCCCGAAGCCGCGCAGGACGACGACACCACGATCGGTGAGCTTGTGGATCAACTGCGTCTCGGCCACTGGTTCCGGCACAATTATCTGATGCCGATGTGCGGCGCGATCTGGTCAACTCCGGTCGAGTTCGTCGATCAGTTCCCAGCCCGCTCGCTGGTGCAGTTCTTCCGCAATCACGCGCTGCTGGCCTCGGGCCGTGCCAATCAGCACCAGTGGTACACCGTGAAAGGCGGCAGCATCGAATATGTCCGCCGGATCGAAACTGCGCTACGTGCGCGCGGTGCTGACATCAGACTGTCCGCACCCGTGCAGCGGATCGAGCGGCATGATCTGGGCGTCACCGTCCATGCAGGTGGTGAGGCCGCTCTGTTTGACGAAATCATATTAGCAACCCATTCCGATCAGTCTCTCGCCATTCTGGGCGATGCAGCGACCGAAGCGGAAAAAGCGGCGCTCGGCGCGATTAGATATCAACCGAACAAAGCTATCCTGCACTGTGATCCTCGCCAAATGCCCAGGCGGCGTGCTTGCTGGTCCAGTTGGACCTATCGATCGCAAAAGGGCAATGTTGGGGTTACATATTGGATGAATCGGCTTCAGAATATCCCCGACAGTGACCCACTGTTTGTGACCCTGAACGCCGCATCAGACATTCCCGCGGACAAAATCTATGACGAGGTCGAGTTCGCCCATCCGGTGTTCGACAAAGCCGCCCTGCGCGCGCAAGGGCAAATCCGCGAGATGCAGGGACAGAACCGAACCTGGTTTGCCGGGGCGTATAACCGGCATGGTTTCCACGAAGACGGGATTGCTAGCGCAATGCATGTTGTCGAGCGCCTCACCGCCATCCCGCAGAGCATCGGAGCTGACAATGGTATCCCTGAAACGGACCTCGCTGTTTCGGCCAGCGTATAGAACCTGTTGCGCTGCGCTGCTGTCACTGGCGCTGATGGTCCCCGGCGGATTGGCGGCTTCGCCTTTGTCGGATGCAATCAAAGACCCTAAGCTGCGCGGCACCGGGACATTCCGTTTTCTGGGGCTGCCGCTCTATGACGCCAAGCTTTACACGCCCGGCGGTGCCGCATTCAGCTGGAACGAGAATTTCGGCCTACAATTGACCTATCGAAAAAACCTGAAACAAAAAGCGCTGGTCGAGTCGACACTGGAAGAGATGGCCCGACAAGGCAATTCTGCGCCGACGGAAGCCCAATTGCAGGGCTGTTTTCAGGCGGTCAGCAAAGGCGATAGCTATCTGGCCATCGCGCAAGGCCCCAACAGCGTCAGCTTCTGGCGCAACGGAAGCAAAACCTGCACCCTGACAAATCCGGGTATTACACGCAGCTTCATGTCAATTTTTCTGGGTAACAATACACGATCCGCCTCGTTCACACAGCAGTTGAAGGGGCAGTGATGCTGTACCCGCGTGTCAGCCTCTATGCGCTGATGCTTGCTGCAGCAGGTATCCCGCTTTACATCCACCTGCCGCGCTTTGCCGCCGTGAATCTCGGTATCGGGCTGGGGGTCATTGGCACCATTCTGCTGGTCATTCGGCTCGTCGACCTGGTGCAAGATCCACTGATTGGCTGGGCCATTGATCGCTGGCCCGCAGGGCAAATGTTATTTGCCGCCGCCGCTGCGTTGGGTCTAGCAATTGGATTTCCACTGCTGTTTGGTTTGCCAGAAGGGGCAAGTATCGCCGCATTAGTGTCTATTCTGATCCTGTTATTCTCGGCCTACAGCCTCGGGACCATCTTGCTTTATGGCCGCAGCGCCACGCTGGCGAAACAGGCTAGCGCGAAGGAACTGATGACACTGGCCGCCTTCCGCGAAGGCGGACAACTGACCGGAGTTATCATAGCAGCCGCAGCACCCGCTGTGTTCGTGGCGCTTGGCGCAGCCGCGCAAGGGTATCCGGCCTTTGGAATGTTTCTCGGGCTTCTGAGCGTTGTGACTCTGGCTGTTACCCTGCCAATGTGGCGACGCACGCCGATCACCGGTCAAGGGTTGTCCTTTGCAGGCCTAGGACAGGCAGGGGCTTTACGTCTGCTTGCCCTTGCGTTGGTCAACAGCCTGCCCGTCGCCATCACCTCGACCCTGTTTCTGTTCTTTGTTGAAGATCGGCTGCAACTGCCAGGCAAAGCGGGGCCATTGCTGATCCTGTTCTTCCTCAGCGCCGGGCTCAGCGTTCCGTTCTGGGCCAGGCTCAGCAATCGGATTGGCCCGAAACAGACTCTGATGATCGCCATGCCGCTGGCCATTCTCGGCTTTGTCGGGGCCGCTCTTCTAGCCCCTGGGAATCTCGTCGGTTTCGCCATCATATGCCTCGCATCCGGCGCGGCGCTTGGGGCGGACATGGTTGTCCTGCCCGCAATGTTCTCGGTCGTTCTGACCCGGGCCGGGCTGAACGCATCTGCTGCGTTCGGCATCTGGTCTTTCGCAGGTAAGCTGGGTCTAGCTCTGGCCGCCTTTTTCACACTGCCGCTACTGGAACGCAGCGGCTTTACACCTGGACAGGCCAATTCTGCCGAGGCTTTGAATACACTCACCCTCGCCTATGCGGTGCTGCCCTGCATCTTGAAACTCGGAGCGTTTGGCATGGTCCTGACCCTCCCGACAGAGGTCTCTGCCAAATGAAAACGCTCCTGATCTGTCTGCTTGCGATTTTTGCGCTGTTTGCTGTGAAGAACCGGTTCCTCAGTTTCCGCTCGCAATCACCTTCCGACTACAGCGGAACCGGGCCTGAGTTTTCGCTGAAGAAGAACCTGAATGGAGAGATCCTGTCGGAAGGGCTGATCTATGGCCCTAACGGCAAGATGTCGAACAGCTTCGTCGCGCGTATGGTCGGCGAATGGGATGGCAACACCGGTACGCTTTCCGAGTATTTCACCTATTCCAACGGCAAACAGATGACCCGCAAATGGCATCTGACGTTGGGCACGGGCAACACTTTCACCGCAACAGCGGACGATATTGTCGGCGAGGGCAAAGGCGTGATTTCGGGCTCAACGGTCAAGCTGACCTATCGCATCATCCTGCCCGAGGACGCGGGCGGGCATACACTGGATGTGACCGACTGGATGTATCTGACGGAGAACGGTGTAATCATGAACCGGTCCGAGATGCGAAAATTCGGGATCAAGATGGCCGAGCTGGTCGCCACGATGCGCCCTGCGCCTGAAGTGAAATCCACCCATCTGCATGACGCAAACGGCCACGATACAGACTCTGAGCTGAGGGTTTTGCAATGATCGCCCGCCGTACCCTTATTGCAGGTGTCGCGATCGCGGGGTTGGCCATCCTCGCCGCATGCTCGGCCAAACCGCGTATACCAAAATCGTTTCTGTCAGATCGTCAGCTGAACCTTGAAGAGTTCTTCGAAGGTAAGACTGTCGCTTATGGTCAGTTTCAGGATGTACTAGGTAATGTCCCGCGTCGCTTCCAGGTCGATATTGACGGCACATGGGACGGAGAGACTCTGACGCTTGTCGAAGATTTCGTCTATGACGATGGTGCGACTGAACAACGGATCTGGACCCTGACCAAGACCGGCGATGACACCTGGACCGGCACCGCTCCCGGTGTGCTGGGCACAGCCAGTGGGGTCGAAAGGGGCGATACGTTTAACTGGAAGTACAAAATCGACCTGCCCGTCAAAGACGGCACCATGCGTGTCAATTTTGATGACTGGATGTGGTTGTTGTCGGATGACCGGTTATTGAACCGAGCCTATGTTTCGCGTTTTGGCGTAAGGCTGGGTGAAGTCATATTGTACTTCGAGAAGAAGTAGTCACCCCGCCAGCACAGCCAGCGGGGCAAAAAAGTATCAGACGGTTCCGCCCAGACTGCCTTCAAGCTCGACCATCTCCTGACCACCGGCCATCAGGTCCTGCAGCTCTTCCGGGGTGATCTGGCCACGCTGCGCCGTACCCAGCGTTTGACCGCGGTTGAGTACCGTGAACCGGTCCCCCACTGCCAACGCATGGCGGACGTTATGAGTAATAAAGACCACTGCAATACCCTGCTTGCGCACCTTGTCGATGGTCGCCAGAACGTTGGCTGTTTGGCGCACCCCAAGGGCCGAGGTCGGTTCATCCAAGATCAGAACCTTCGCCCCGAAATGCACCGCCCGCGCGATGGCGACGGTCTGGCGTTCACCACCTGACAGCGTGCCCACCGCCTGATCAGGGCCGCGCAGGTTGATCCCCATTTTCTTCATCTCTTCCATCGTGACCTTGTTGGCATAGTCATGATCAAAGAAGTGAAGAGGTCCGACCTTCTTTACCGGCTCATTGCCCATGAAGAAGTTGCGCGAGACCGACATCAACGGGATCATGGCCAGATGCTGGTGCACGGTTGCGATCCCGGCCTCGATGGCATCACGCGGGTCGGCGAAATGCATGGGGTGGCCTTCGAACAGGATTTCTCCGTGGGTGGGCTGGTGCACGCCCGACATGGTTTTGATGAAGGTCGACTTGCCCGCACCGTTGTCGCCGAGAAGGCAGTGACATTCACCGGGAAACACGTCCACCGAGACACCCGCCAGCGCGATCACGCTGCCGAAGTGCTTTTCGATGTTTTTCATCTGGATGATGGGTTCATGTTCGGGATTCATATCAACGCTCTCCCGTGATGATGCGGCGAATATAGGTGTTGAGGATCACAGCCCCCAGCAGGATCACCCCAAGGAAGACCCGGAACAGCGAGCTTTCGACACCGGCAAAGAACAACCCCTGTTGCACCACGCCAAAGATCAACGCGCCCAGCGCCGCGCCCAGTACCGAGCCGTATCCTCCGGTCAGAAGCGCGCCGCCGATGACCACGGCGATGATCGCCTCGAACTCTTTTAGCAGACCCCGGTCAGCACCAGCCGATCCGAACTCCATCACCTGGCAGACAGCGAAGACAGTGGCGCAGAAGGCCGTGAACATAAACATCAGAATCTTGACCCGGTTCACAGGCACACCCGAGTTGCGCGCCGCCTCAGCATCCCCGCCCGAGGCGAAGATCCAGTTGCCGAACCGCGTTTTGGTGAGCAGCACGTGACCAAAGATGATCAGTGCGATCGCCCAAACGATCAGCATTGGAATACCATCCACAACTGGCTGACCGGCGCGAGTGCCACGCTCGAATACGGCGATGATCCCGGCATCCCCGAGCCATTGGAACAATCCCTGCAAAATTTTACCACCAAAGATCGGCGCCAGCCAATCGCCTTCGGCCGCGTCCTTTACGCCGCCAATGATAGTTTTACGCTCGATCACCTGCGGCAGGAAGATGGTGAAGCCGCGCAAGATGAACAGGAAGGCCAGCGTTACGATAAAGCTAGGCAGCCCAGTCCGGATCACGATCCAACCGTTCAGCGCGCCGATTGCCACCGCCATCGCAAATGTGACGATAATGGCCATCCAGACCGGCCACGCCAGCGTGACCGAAAAAATTGCGATCATCATGCCCGAAAAGCCGATCATCGATCCGACTGACAGGTCAAACTCACCCGCGATCATCAGAAGGCAGGCACCCACGGCGATGATCATGAACTGCGCCGAGACAACCGACCAGTTCATCATGCCCTGTGCATTGAACATGCCGCTGTCAAAAGCGAACAAAAGGAAGAAGGTGAAGACGGCAACGGTGCCGACCATCCCGCCAAGTTCAGGCCGGATCAAGGCCTTGCGCAGCGGCGATATTTCTTTAATCCGTTCGTCGGTTACAGCCGTGTTTTGAGCAGACTCGCTCATTAGAACGCCCCTCCGAGTTAAGCAGTGATTTTGCGTCAGATAGTTGTTGGCGGGCGCCGCTTTGGCGGGGCGCCCGCGCTGTAAGAATCAGCGGTACTCGCCAGCAAATTCTTCGATCTTGGTCAGACCATCAGCAGTTACGAAGCCGGGACCCGAATTGATGTTGTTGCCCGGCAAAACGCCATAGCGGTGGTAGTTGGTCATCACAACAACCGGCAGGTAAGCCTGCAGGAAGGGCTGCTGATCAATTCCCCACTGGATCACGCCAGACTTGATGCCTTTGACAATCTCACCACCCAGATCGAAGGTGCCGAAATAGATGTCACCGGCCATACCATTTTCTTCCAGCGCCAGAATTGTCGGATCAGCCGAGGTTGGACCCAGTGTCAGAACCGCATCAGTATCCGGGTTCGCCGACAGATAGGCCAGCACGCGGTTCTTGATCTCGGCTGGGTCCTGGCCGGCGTCGATCATCTGATCCCCCAGTTCAATGCCCAAGCCGTCTGCAAAGCCCTGACAACGTTCCTGGCTTGAGGGCTGAACGATATAGTGGTTCACACAAAGGAACGAGCCGATGCCGTCACCCTTGGCGCGCTGGCCTGCAGCAAATCCGGCATCATATTCGGGCTGCCCCACATACATCAGGGCACCAACTTCCCGGGCCTGATCCGGCGTACCAGTGTTCATGATGATGACATCAACGCCCGCATCGACCGCTGATTTGATCGGTCCGCTCAGCACATCATAATCCGCCAACGTGGTAATGATCCCGTTCGGACCCGAAGCAGCCGCCTGATCGATAATCCGCGCCATATCAGCAAGGTCGCCAGTGGGCGGATTGCGGTATTCGACTTCGACACCCATCTGGTCGCCTGCCAGCGCGATGCCGTTCTTGATCGTGTTCCACCAGCTGTCGCTGTCTGGCGCGTGGCTGACCAGAATGTATTTCTCACCTTCCGCCGCAGCGCCCGTGGCTGCGATCAGAGGCGTCGCAGCTACCGCCGCCGCCAGCGCCAACTTCTTCGTCAGTGAAGTCATGATGTCCTCCCAAAACTCATGTTATCGCGGATTGAGGCAGTCCTTCGCACCTCTCCGACTCGAGTTAGAGCATATCTGTCAAAATTTTGCAACCGGTTGCAAACGGTGTCAGATGTGTTTCATACTGTATCTGCCAAAGAATACAGGTAAAAGGACTGCCACTAAACGCAGGAAGGTCAGACGGATCATGGCTGTCACATTGAAAGAGGTTGCAGAACGCGCCGGCGTTTCACGCTCGGCGGTGTCGCGCACTTTCACCGATGGGGCCTCGGTTTCCGACAAGATGCGCCGAAAAGTCGAGAAGGCCGCGCGTGAGCTGGGATACAGCCCAAATGCACTGGCTTCATCTCTGACCACAGGCCGAACTAAGCTGATCGGACTGGTCTCGAACAACTTCCACAACCCGATATTTCTTGAAGTTTTCGACCTCTTTACCAGGGGGCTGCAGGACCGAGGCCTGCGCCCATTGCTGGTGAATCTGACCGACGAGGTTGAACCCGAAAATTCGGTACGAATGCTGCGCCAATATTCGGTCGATGGCGTTGTCGTAGCGTCGTCGACCTTACCGCCCGGGTTCGCAAAAGCGTTTCGGGATGCTGGCGTACCAGTGGTGCACAGCTTTGGCCGGTCATCCTCTTCACCGCAGGTTCATGTGGTCGGGATTGACAATGTGGAATGCGGACGCATGGCGGCCCGCGAGCTGGTCGCGCGTGGTTATACGAAAGTAGCCTTTCTAGGCGGACCCGAAGCGGCGACCTCGACCCAGGATCGCCATGCAGGCTTCATGTCAGAGATGGCCCGGCATCCTAGCATTGATGTGACCTGCTCGTTTGCTGAGGCTTACTCATTCGATGCAGGTCGTCAGGAAATGCTACGCTTGCTCCAATCTGAGCGGGCTGATGCATATTTCTGCGGCGATGACGTGTTGTCCATCGGGGTGTTGTCCGCAATTCTGGATAGTGGCCTAAAGGTGCCCGAAGACATCGGCATCATCGGCCTGAACGACATGGAAATGGCACGGTGGGAGAATATTGATCTCACCACCATCCATCAGCCGATCCGGCAAATCGTGAGTTCCTCGATCGAGCTAATGGTGGCAACCCTGAACGAACCCGACCGATATCCGGAGGCGCGGATATTCCCATGTTCGGTGGTGGAACGGGGCACATTGCGCCCCGTATCTGAGAGTTAACGAAACATCGGTGGCCGGGCATCCATCCACGCGCTGCCCTTTTTCGCCGACTCGACCGCTGTATGCACAGCCGCCATCGACCGCACGCCGTCTGCCGCATTTGGCAAGCCGTCGCGGGTTTCCCCGGCAATAGCATCTGCGAGATCGCAATAGATATTCGCAACCGCCAACGGGAACCCTTCGGGATGCGCAATCGCCACCCGGCTGAGTCGCTGCGCGTCTTCATGCAGCCCGCCTTCGCCTTTTTCTATGATCTGCAGGCGACCACCAACAGGCGTGTAGATAAGCTGGTTCGGCTGCTCCGACGCCCATCGCAGACCGCCGGTTTCTCCGAACACCTGAATGTCGAACCCGTGCTGCCGACCGATGGCGACCGAAGAGGTCCACAACCGGCCAACAGCGCCTTTTGTCGTGCGGAAGTTGACCATGGCATCATCTTCAAGTTCACGGCTGCCAATGGTTGAGGCAAAATCTGCAGACAGGGTCTCAACCTCATCATCCGCAATGAATCCGGCCATATGCATCGCGTGGATACCGCAATCAGCGAACTGCCCGGAAACACCCGCCATCGCAGGATCATAGCGCCAGCGCACGCGTGGATTGTCAGCATCAGTGGCGTCTCCGTGATGGCCGTGACTGAAATTGGTAACGACCAGACGGATTTTGCCGATCTCACCTGCGCGCACCATCGCGCGAGCCTGACGCACCATCGGATAAGCCGAGTAACAGTAGTTTACCGCGCAAATCTTCCCTGATTTCTCGGCGACTTTGACAATCTCTTCGCCCTCTTCCACCGTCATGGTCATGGGCTTTTCGCACAGCACGTTGAACCCGGCCTCAAGGTACGCTTTGGTGATCTCGAAATGCGTCGCATTTGGAGTGGCTACAGTGACCAGATCAATCCGATCCTCGCGCCCGCGCTCACCTTCCAGCATCTCGGTCCAGTCGCCGTAGGCTCGGTCTGCCGCGATACCCAATCGTTGGGCGTATTCGCGACCAATGTCAGGCCTGTGATCCAGCGCTCCGGCGGTGAATTGGAAATGCCCGTCCGCCAGCGCCCCCAACCGGTGCGCCGGTCCGATCTGGCTACCTTCGCCGCCTCCGATCATGCCCCATTTCAGCTTGGTCATGGTCTGGACCTCCTTAACTGAAACCAATTGATTCAAGGTATTCACGATTCTTCCGCGCGTCCCCTACAGGATCAGGGTCGAGCGTTGGGTCGCAATCCTGCTCGACCGTGCACCATCCTGTGAAACCAGCGTCCAGCAGCACCTGGCGAACGGTCGGAAAGTCCACGTCGCCGTCGCCCAGATTGCAGAAAATCCCCTGCCCGCAAGCATCATAGAAGCCCGTCCGATTGGCAATTACATCCGCTTTCACTGTCGGAGAGATATCCTTGAAGTGCATGTACGAGATCCGATCAACGTAGCGCTTCATGAAGCCGACCGGATCGAACCCGGCATAAGAGTGATGCCCCGTATCGAAGCAAATTTTCAAAAGGCTTTCATCGACCTCGTCCAGCAAACGGATAAGTTCAGGTTCAAAGTCCATGAAGCCCGCAGCATGAGCGTGCATCCCAACGGTCAGCCCGTATTCCTCGGACCCGATCCGCGCGCTTTCAGAAAGGCGATCCCGGAACGCCGTCCACTCGGCCTTGTCCATCTGCTCAGCCTCATCGGCGCGACCAGCGGTTGGCGCGCGGCGGGGTGAGATCGCATCGATCAGCACCATATGCTGCGCCCCATGCGCTTTCAATGCGCGAGCGGTGCGGTGGGTGGCGTCCAGCACGTCTTCCCACGCGTCGGGGTCGTGATAGTTGCGGAACACAACGCCGCCGATCAGTTCAAGATCATGCTCGGCCAGCGCATCGGCCAGCACCGCAGGGTCTTCGGGCATGAAGCCCACCGGGCCCAATTCGATACCCTTATACCCGGCCGCAGCGCATTCGCTGAGAACGGTTTTCCAATGCGGATTGCGCGGGTCCTGCGCAAATTCCACGCCCCAGGAACAGGGCGCATTGCCAATTCTGATGCTCATCTTGTCTTGTCTCCGATGCTCAGAAATCTTCGATATTTTTCCAGCTTTCATCCGCTGACGATGCCAATGCCGCAGCGACGACCCGGTTGACCTCATGCCCGTCGTGGAAGGTCGGCCAGACCGGTTTACCTGTCTCGATCGCGCTCAGGAAATCTCGCGCCTCGATGATGATCTGATCCTGATAGCCCGTGCCATGGCCCGGCCCTTGACAGAACGGCTCATAGTCCGGGTGCGCAGGGCCGGTCAGGATCTTACGAAAGCCACGCTCAGCTTCGGGGCCCTCCATACGGTAGAGCCACAAAACGTTCTGGTCTTCCTGATCAAAGCGGATCGCACCCTTGGTGCCACTGATCTCATAGGCATAGCCCATCTTGCGCCCAGTCGCGATTCGACTGATATAGATCGATCCCATTGCTCCGTTCGCGAACCGCACCATCATCTGAGCGTGGTCGTCATTGTCAACTTCGCCACCCGGGCGGCTATTGTGCACGGTTTCGACCTCGGCCATCACGCGTGAAATCGGGCCGATCAAAGCCAGTGCGGCATTGATCATATGAGGCGCAAGATCACCCATCGTTCCGTTCGACATTCCTGTTGTACGCCAGGTTGCCGGGGCTTGAGGGTGCGCGTAGAAATCTTCGGTATGCTCACCCCGAAACCATGTGATGTCGCCGATCTCTCCTTCGGCTATCAGAGCGCGAGCGTATTGGCTGGCCGGGGTGCGGATATAGTTGAAACCAACCATGTTGGCCAAGCCCGAGGCCTCGGCCGCTGCTGACATCGCCGCACCATCCTCCAGCGACGCGCCCAAAGGCTTTTCACACAGCACAGGTTTGCCCAGCGCAAACGCTGCCTGAGCGATCTCGCGATGTGTTTCCGGAGGCGTGGCGATCACAACGGCCTCTACCTTCGGGTCGTTCACCAACACACGCCAGTCATCCGTCGAGCGCGCGAATCCATAGGCCTGACGATACCGCTCAGCGCTTTCCGATGACGAGGCGCACACCATCTCTAACCGTGGTCGCAAGGCCGTGTTGAACACTGCCCCAACCGAGGACATGGCGACCGCATGAGCCTTGCCCATATATCCGCCGCCTAGAATGCCAATGCCGATCTCTGCCATTCCGACGTCCTCCCTCGCTTTTTCTTGAAAACCATTTGCAACCGGTTGCAAAACTTGTATCGTGAGAATAGGACTCTCGCAAGCTGCATTCGGCACTGCATCATAATTTTCCTAAAGGAGCCCGCAGACATGTCCGCGCAACACGAAACTGTTTACCTGACAACGGCGCAGGCGATCATTCGCTGGCTGTCGAACCAGTTTATAGAGATCGATGGTCAGGAATATCGCCTATGTGGCGGGGGCTTCGGGATTTTTGGTCATGGCAATGTAACCTGCCTGGGCGAGGCACTGAATACTGTCCGGGATGAGCTGCCGTTGTATCGCGGACAGAATGAACAGAGCATGGGATTCGCCGCCGCAGGCTATGCCAAGCAGTGGCTGCGTCAGCGATTCATGTTCTGCACCGCTAGCGCAGGCCCCGGCACTGCGAATCTGTTGACTGCTGCTGGACTGGCCCATGCGAACCGGCTGCCAATGCTGATGTTGTGCGGGGACACGTTCATCACCCGCTTACCGGATCCGGTTCTGCAGCAGATGGAGAATTACTATGACCCGACGTTTGGTGTGAATGACGCCTTCAAACCGGTCAGCCGCTATTGGGATCGCATCACGCATCCGGCACAGGTCATTCAATCTCTGCCCGCCGCTATAGCGACAATGCTGGACCCGGGCGATTGCGGGCCGGCGTTCCTTGGGTTGCCACAGGATGTGCAGGGTTGGACCTATGACTACCCGGTGAAGTTCTTTGAGAAAAAAGTGCATCGCATTCGCCGCCAATCTCCCGATGCTCATGAAATCACCGATGCCGCTACCGCGTTGGCCGGCGCGAAACGCCCGATGATCATCGCGGGTGGGGGCGTGCAGTATTCCAAAGCCGTGACCGATTTGACCGAATTCGCCGAAAAGTTTCAGATTCCGGTCGTCGAAACCATCGCGGGCCGCGCCAATATGCTGGCGACCCATCCGCTGAACATTGGCCCGATTGGCGTCACTGGATCGGACAGTGCCAACGCAATTGCGGAACAAGCCGATGTGATTGTCGCCGTCGGGACGCGCTTGCAGGATTTCACAACCGGCTCGTGGACTGCCTTTGCCAAGGACGCTCAGTTCATCTCGATCAATGCTGCGCGGCATGATGCGGGTAAGCACATGTCCTTGCCAGTTGTTGGGGATGCCAAGCTGTCGATTCAGGCTCTAACACAGGCTGTTGACTATACCGCCCCGCCCGACTGGGTGGCTCTGGCACAAGTCGAACGGCGCAAGTGGGATGCCTACGTGGCCGAAAATGTGTCTTACGGGAACCGTCCAAATTCCTATGCTCAAACCATCGGCGTTGTGAACGAACTTTGCGACCCGCGTGACCGCGTGGTCGCCGCTGCCGGAGGTCTGCCCGCTGAAGTCACCGCCAACTGGCGCACGCTGGATATTGGCACCGTTGATGTTGAGTTCGGATTCTCCTGCATGGGCTATGAGATCGCGGGCGCTTGGGGCGCGCGCATTGCCCAATCTGAGCGTGAGCCGGATAAGGACACGATTACGTTTTGCGGTGATGGCTCATATCTGATGCTGAACTCGGACATCTATTCCTCGGTTCTGAGCCGCAAGAAGATGATTGTTCTGGTGCTGGACAATGGCGGTTTTGCAGTCATCAACAAGCTGCAGAACAACACAGGCAACGAAAGCTTCAACAACCTGCTGGAAGACTGCCCCACCATCCCCGAAGCCTTTGGCGTTGATTTCGCGGCCCACGCGGCCTCGATGGGGGCCACCAGCGAAAAGGTCGCGAACCCGGCGGAACTGGCCGAAGCGTTCAAGCGCGCCAAGGCCAGCGACAAGACATATGTGATTGTGATGGACGTGGACGCCTATGAAGGCTGGACCACTGAAGGCCATGCATGGTGGGAGGTTGGAACGCCCCACACTTCGGCTGACGAAAGGGTTCGTGACGCCCATGTCGAATGGGAATCGACCCGCGAAAAACAACGCAAGGGCATCTGATGAAACGGTTCAAGGTAGAAACGGCT
Source organism: Ruegeria sp. CF3 (assembly GCF_056537365.1). Lineage (NCBI taxonomy): Bacteria > Pseudomonadati > Pseudomonadota > Alphaproteobacteria > Rhodobacterales > Roseobacteraceae > Ruegeria > Ruegeria sp. CF3. The sequence continues at coordinate 868,627 of NZ_JBQFRK010000002.1, forward strand.
GACCCAGACGTCATTGTGGATGAATTGATGAACGGTGATGGAGTCGTCGCAATCTCGGGCCTTTTCACCCCTGAAGAGATCGCCGAGGCACGTGCCATCGTCATGGCCGAATCCGAAACGGCGGCCGAGAAAGTGACCCATTTCCAAGGCGCTGCGGAAGAGGATGGCAAACTGAACCTGCAGCGGCGGGTCTGGAATCTGTTGGCCAAGGGCGACGTGTTTTCACGCATGGCTGCGCATCCGGTTCTGATGAATATCCTCCGCAAGTTTCTGGGGACCGAGTTCATCATGGGCTCGATCGCTGCTAATCGCATCCTGCCGGGCGGGCCGGGGCAGGAGCCGCATGTCGACTATCCCTATTGGGACTTTCACAGCCCCGAAACGCATCCCGTCGGTCTGAATGGATCATTTCCGATGAATGCACAGGTCTCGGTTTTGCTGGACCCGTTCACCAAGGAAAGCGGCGCGACCGGCTATGTACCCGGATCGCAGAAAGAGCTGCGTTATCCCACGCCCGAAGACAAGTTCTATGACAAATGCGAGCAGATGACCGGTGAGCCTGGCGATGTTGCTCTGTTCTATGGCGTGACGTGGCATTGCGCGATGCCGAACAAAGCGGATCACGACCGCAGCGCGATCCTGATCCAGTACCTGCCCAAATGGGTTAAACCGATGGAAGATATGCCCGCTGCGCTACCGCAGGATTTCCTTGATCAGGCAAGTCCCGATCTGCGGCAGTTGCTGGGCTTGAACTATCCCTACCCCGAGGTGCTGGATGCCGCGCGGGCAGGCAATACCGAGGGGCACACGTGACTCTGATTGAAGGTATAAAAGGTAACCGCTTTGCCGTGTTCGGCAGGGCCGGAATGGACATGTTTGCGGATCCGGTCGGAACCAAAAGCGAAGACGCACAGGTGTTTCGCGCCGATCTGGGCGGATCAAGCGCCAATATCTGCGCCGGACTGGTGAAGCTGGGATCGCAAGCGGCGCTGGTCACCTCGGTCTCGGATGATGCCGTGGGGCGGTTCTGTGTGAACCGGCTGCGCGACTATGGCGTTGAAACGAGATATGTCCGAGCTGTGGGTGGCGAGGCGCGTACGTCCTTGGCTGTCTACGAAAGTTGCATCGAAGACTTTCAGAATGTCATCTACCGCAACGGCGCCGCTGATTTCCAGGTAACCGAGGCGGATATGGATGAGGTCGACTACAGCGCCTTCTCTGCCCTGATCACGGCGGGCACGGTGTTTGCTGCGGAACCCTCACGCTCGGCCACCTACCGCGCGTTTGAAAATGCGCGCGCCTCAGGCCTGCCGGTGATCTTCGACATCGATTACCGCCCCTATAGTTGGCCATCACCCGAAGTCGCCTCAGAGGTTCTGACCCGCGCAGGGAATGAAAGCGATCTGATCGTAGGCAATGATGAAGAGTTCGGCTTTATGGCGGGCGGCATCGAAAAAGGTTTAGACAAGGCCCGCGAATTGGCGGCCAACGGCAAGATGGTGATCTACAAGATGGGCCATGAGGGGGCCATTACGCTGGCAGACGGGCAAGAGGTCCGCACCGGCATCTACCCGGTTACCGCCGTGAAGCCCAACGGCGCAGGCGACAGTTTTCTGGCCGGTCTGCTGGCCTCGATCGCTGCGGGGCATGACCTGCGCGATGCGGTGCTGCGCGGTTCGGCCTGCGCGTCGATCGTCGTGTCGAAACCCGGCTGCGCCGGGGCCATGCCGACGACGCCCGAACTTGACGAATTTCTGGCCCAACACCCGGGCTCCACGGATACCTGAAAGGAGACGCAGATGCATATTGCGCCCCATGACAACCAGAACAAACCTATCGTCGATGCCGACCATGATCTGGTGCCGCTAAACTATTTCAACATCGTCAAACTGAAAAAGGGCGAGGTGTTCGAATATGCCGTACCGGGCTATGAGACCTGCATCGTGCCCGCCACCGGTACCGTGGATGTCGATGTGGACGGCGCGATCTATACCAACCTTGGCAACCGCACCATCGACGTCTGGGATGGCGAGCCCGAGGGCGTATACGTTCCCGTCGGCGCCAAGGTTCGAATAACCTGCATGACGGATGAAACCGAAACCTTCATCGCGGGCGCAAAATTCGACCGTGTACTTGAACCCTTTGATGTCCGCGTACCCGAGCTGGATCTGGTGCAGTATGGATCGGACGACACCAAAACCCATCGAAAAATCAAACACATTCTGGGCGCGAACCATCACGACAAGGTCGGCCGCTTGCTGGTGTCTGAACTTTATACCGTGGGTCAGGGCGGCTGGTCCGGCTTTCCCAGCCACAAACATGACACCGACCGCAAAAGCGACGATGGCGAAATGATCGAAACCCGCCATGACGAAACCTATAATTTCCGCTTCCGGCCCAACTATGGTTCTGGCGTCCAGATGCTGCAGCGCGAAGACAACAAGCCGGGTGATGCCTATCACATCATGGATGGCTCGACGATCCTGCTGGACAAGGGCTATCACCCCTGCGCAGTTTTGCCGGGGTATGAAATGTACTATTTCACCATCCTCGGCGGGCTCAGTCAGCGCTCGCTGAAGCAGTATTTCCAACCGACCCATGCAGCCCAGCTGCATACGATCCCGGGCATTATGGACATGGTGGCCAAGTTCAAATGAGCCTTGTGACATTATCGGACGTGCTGCAACCCGCGCTGCGCGACGGCTATGCCGTGGCCGGGTTGGTGACGCTGGGCTGGGAGGACATGCGTGCCTACGTGGCCGCTGCCGAAGCCGAAGGCGTGCCCATCATTCTGCAAGCCGGACCGTCCTGCCGTGAACACACGCCGCTGCCGGTTCTGGGCAAGATGTTCCGCCATCTGGCCGAAGGGGCCAGTGTGCCTGTCGTGGCCCATCTGGACCATGGCTACACCCATGACGAATGCCACATCGCCATCGACAGCGGCTTCACCTCTGTCATGTTTGACGGATCGCGCAAGCCTTTGGAACAGAATATCGCCGAGACCGCTGCAATTGCCGAGATGGCCCATGCCGCTGGTGTCTCCTGCGAGGGGGAAATCGGTTTTGTCGGCTATTCGGGTGGTGAAGGTTCGGACGGAACCGACCCGGAGGAAGCCGCGCAATTCGCCCGAGAGACCGGCGTGGATGCAATGGCGATCTCGGTCGGCAACGTCCATTTGCAACAGAACAAAGAGGGCGGTCTGGACGAGGCCCGTATCCGCGCCATCGAAGCCGTGACCGATATACCTCTGGTAATCCATGGCGGCTCGGGCGTGCCGGTTGCGCAACGTGCTGCGCTGGCGCGCGGATCGAAAATCTGCAAATTTAACATCGGGACCGAGCTGCGAATGGCCTTTGGGAATGCCCTGCGAACGGCCGTGAATGCCGATCCGGACAGGTTCGACCGCGTTCAAATACTGAAAGATACACATGAACCGGTGGTCGAGGCGACGCGCCGAGTACTGAAAGCGTTCAAAGGGGCATGACATGCTGAATATTGGGCTATTGGGATGCGGGCGGATCGGTCACGTTCATGCGCGCTCGATCGGGCAGATTGATGGCGCACGGGTGAGCGCAGTGGCGGACGCATTCACAGAACCGGCTCAGATGCTGGCCGACAAAACTGGCGCACAGATCCTGTCGGCGGACGAACTGATCGAAAGCAAAGATGTCGATGCTGTCGTCATCGGTACTCCGACCGACACCCATTACGATCTGATCCATAAAGCGGCGAATGCCGGCAAAGCGATCTTCTGCGAAAAGCCAGTGGACATGTCCGCTGACCGCATCCGCGATTGCATCAAAGTGGTCGAAGCCACCGGCGTGCCCTTCATGACGGCCTTCAACCGCCGCTTTGATCCGAACTTTGCCAATATTCAATCCCGCATCGCCGAAGGTGAGATCGGCGCGGTCGAAATTGTCACCATTCTGTCCCGCGACCCCTCGCCGCCACCGATCAGCTATATCGAAAGCTCGGGTGGGTTGTTCCGCGATATGATGATCCATGACTTGGATATGGCACGTTTCTTGCTGGGCGAAGAACCTATCAGCGTTTACGCTATTGGATCATCGCTCGTCGATCCCGAGATCGGCAAAGCCGGAGACGTCGACACCGCAGCCGTAACCCTGACGACGGCCAGTGGCAAGATTTGCCAGATCTCCAACTCGCGCCGCGCCAGCTATGGCTATGATCAGCGCATCGAGGTGCATGGCGCGAAGGGTATGTTGCGGGCTGAAAACATGTTGGAGAATGCGGTTGAGGTCGCGACTCCGTCGGGTTTCCGCAAAGCCCCCGCCCAGCATTTCTTTCTTGAACGCTACGAAGGCGCCTATCAGGCAGAGATGGCCCACTTCGTTGCCGCCGTGTCCGGTTCAGGACAGCTTGCACCCGGTATCATCGATGGGCTGCGCGCGCAGGTTCTGGCCGATGCAGCAGATGCATCCTTGAAACAGGGCACTGTCATTAGCCTCATATAATGCTTTGGGAAATTGAATGAGGGTCAAGGTACGACGCGCCAAACTCGTACCCCCTCAAGAAATCATCAGACATCTTCTAGGCGCGCCGTATCAACTTGGTATCGGCGTGAGATGTCCGGAATGTGTCTGAAAGATTAATTTTTCCAACTACGGGGAACCCCCAATATACGGGCCTGCGCGCTTGGCATAATCTGATTTCAACGGGCCACTTTCGATGATCCGTGTATCCCCTTCAGAGGGGTTGGCTCGACCCCCTCGCCAACCCCTCTGGTAGGTGGAATGAGAGGCAATGCGCTTAATCTAATTTAATGAGACTTGGGCTAGGCGGGTTTGATTGTAGGCCCTAGACCTGTTGATTTTTGAGCTGGGACGGGATCGCCGGCAGGCGACAAGGAATGAACTGACGTTGCTTTTAATTGTTTAAGTTCTGAGACTTATCATCAAGCCCTCGACGCCTCAAACAATCAGTTGCCACGCGCGTGACAACTCATGCCCAAAGGCCCTACTGCTTTGCTACACTAAATCGCTGAAACAAGCGCATTCACGGCTCCGGCAAAACCCGCCACTGCCACAGCGCTTGCCAAAATGACGCAAAGGATTTCCAACGCACTGAGTTTCATATCGGCCCCCACCGGAATGCTGCACCCGGCATAGAGCAAGTCTTGAAAGGCGAAAAGTGAGCTTATGTTTACGGTGCGGAAACTTGCTATCCAGGTAGCGCTTACTTGCTCAGATACCGCTCTCAGGACGTTAGTTGGGGTCGTTTTGATGGCATTTCTATCTTGACCTGTTGCACCTCTGCATCGCCGATTGCACATCATTCGGCGTGCAACGATCAATGGAAAGATACCTGAAACTGCGCCCATAGAATCTAATGGCGCTGTCGAGGTACACCATAACTACACCCAGATGCGCGATACAAAGGGTTTGAACGCGCATTGTATCAACAGTGTGTTTCATTCATTGGACGATCAGAAGACTGCTCGTGGGGCGGCATATCGAACTAGGTAACCCCCTCAAATCCAGTTGGAAAAACTAGAAAGTGCTAAAAATAAAGACATGCCGCCCACTTTGGCAGGATGGCATTATGGCAAAAATGTGTCCACGGCTAAATTCGAAACTCTTAGTTCGCGAATTGGAAACAAGATGTTTCGGAAAGATTCTCGGGACTACGGAAAAACCTGCACTTCGAAAGCGTCCAGTGACGAAAGTTTGAATTTAACTGATAACTCTACTACATTGCTCACTCTTCTAAGAGGCATGCTGACAAGCGGATCGTCGTTGTCTTTTTGTCCTTCTCAGCAAAGACTACGATACTACGATCTTCAGGTTATAAGCCTGACGAGTTTTGATCGTTAATCGAACAGTCCGGTGGGCTGTTTGTAGTCTGCACGGGCTGATCTGGGATTTTCTAAAGTTGGTTGCGGGAGCAGGATTTGAACCTGCGACCTTCAGGTTATGAGCCTGACGAGCTACCGGGCTGCTCCATCCCGCGACACTTTAAGTGACCTATCGCTTACGCTACTTGA